>JBEKOL010000004.1:55000-145092 GCA_049521775.1 Syntrophales bacterium | reverse complement strand
CCTTGATCTGTCTGCTGATAGGAGATTGATTTTTAAGATTGTGATGATACACATAAAATAAAGAACAAAAACTTCCATCACCATATGAGTAAACAAGAGACTTGCTTTTTTACATAGGAGGAAGTTAAATTAGTCGTGAGCCTGGTCGGGACTTAACCGGTCTTAAGCGGTTTAGATGGGTTTAGAAACGTTATAAAACGGAATAAGGTTTTACTACCATCGAACTTTATCGTTTCTCAATGTGAATATAGCTGCGGGGTTCAGGCCCGGTCCACAGGCTCTCCGGACGATAGATGCGATTGTCGCTCCTTTGTTCAAGAATATGAGCGAGCCATCCGGCAACTCTCCCCATGGCAAAAATCGGGGTAAAGAGAATAGATGGAATACCCAGAAGGCGGTAGACGGCGCCGGAGTAAAAATCAACATTTGGATAGATGGGTTTACCCACAGTTTCCATTTTACTGCGGAATACCTTTTCAACTTCCTGCAAAATCTCATAGTACCGAAAATCCTTCTTTTTTTCAGAAAGTTGTATAAGAAATTCTTGTATGATATTTGCCCGCGGATCTTTCGCCTTATACTCACGGTGACCCATCCCCATTACTTTCCTCTTTTGGGCAAAGGCTCTTTCCATCCAGACGGCCACATTATTTTTATCTCCGATTTCCTCGACCATTTCTATAACTCGCTGGTTTGCCCCTCCATGAAGCGAGCCATACAGCGCACCTATTGCACTCGATATGCTGCAGTAGCAGGTTGAAAGGGTTGAAGCGACAACCCGTGCCGCAAATGTGGATGCGTTAAAATCGTGTTCAGCGTGTATTAGCAGGCACTTATCCATTATTTCGCCTTCGAGGCTGTCCGGGTCGGTTCCATTGAGCATATACAGGAAATTGGCCCCATGCGAGAGGTTCATGCGTGGCGTTACATGTTCCTTTTTCCCCCGATAGCGACCGTACATGGCAACAACGCTGGCAAGCTGTGACACCTGATAAAGCGTGTCGCGGCAGTTGCAAGTGGCAGAATGTTCAATGCGATGTTTCACATACCCGCTCAAGTAGGAGACCGATGATTGTAATAATTCCATGGGATGCGCGGAGGCAGGGAAAGATCGTATCATATCCAGAACGGGTTCAACGAGGGTACGGCTTTTCCGCATCCGTTCCGAAAAATCCTTTAGTTCAGCAGCAGTCGGAAGTTGCTCATAGAGAAGCAGATAGCAAACTTCCTCATAGTTTGAGTAGGCAGCAAGATCCTCTATGGAGTAACCCCGGTAATAAAGCTTTCCATTGATGCCATCAACTTTGCAAATGCGAGTTTCGTCAGCTACTATGCCTTCGAGGCCCTTAGAATATGGTTTGCCTTCCATAACGCATTCCTCTTCGCATAATTTACACTTCACCTGATGCAGCGCTTACCCTGAAATATGTCGAGATGCTTGTAGGTGGTTGCTCTACACATTTATCATATTTTGTATAACCGCGCAGCGGTTTAGTTCTTCATCTCGCATTCAAGAGCTGCTCTTATAAAACGACCTGCAACTTGTATTTGAAGGGTTTATCGCACTCTGTCAGCATCTCTTATTGATAACAAGGAAGTAATGCGAATCCTACGCGGATATAACCTCTCACGTGATTCTCTCAGAAAAAATCTTTTTTCATCTCCACTGTTATCCGGTTACTCGCGAGCAGGCTTTTGGCCAGACCCTCAATTTTGGGAAGTTCGTATTGGAAAAAATACTGGAAGGTATACAGCTTCCCCTGATAGAAACTCATCTCCGTTCCGGTGGGATTTTTCCGCAAGGCCTTCTCTGCGGCTAAGGCCTGGAGGAGCCACTGCCAGCCGATAGTTATAATGCCGAAGAATTCCAGATAAAGCGTGGCATCCGCCAGAAAGAGGTCTATCTTTCCCTGCATGGCAAGGCTGACCAGATGCGCCGTGACCTTCTTCAGTTTATCAGCGGCCTCTTCGAGTTCCCTGGCGTAAGACTGCAACTGCGTCTCTTCTTTGGCAAGAGCGATGGTTTCTTCGATCTCCTGGATGAGCAACCTGGCGGCCTCTCCGTTCTTCATGGGCACCTTGCGACCCAGAAGGTCGAGCCCTTGAATACCTGTGGTTCCCTCGTGGATAGGATGGATGCGCGCGTCACGGTAGAGTTGTTCTATGGGAAACTCATCGCAGTATCCATACCCTCCGAGACATTGCAGTGCCTGGCTTACAGCGAGGATTCCCATCTCTGCAGGATAGCTCTTGGCCACAGGCGTGAGAATCTCCAGGAGAAGGTTGTATTTCTCTTTTTCCTTTCCTTCGAGGACCTTCTCCAGATCGACATATTTGCCGCATTGCATGAGGAGTGAAAGGGAGCCTTCGACGATGGCACGCTGGAAGAGAAGCATCCTCTTCACGTCATGGTGCTCGATGATAGGAACTTGAGGGGACGAAGGATCTTTGGCGGCGAGCGGCCGTCCCTGAGGCCGTTCCCGCGAATATTCCAGCGCTGCATAATAGGCAGCTGAGGCGATGCCGGCGGCTGCGATTCCCACTGCGATACGTGCCTCGTTCATCAACTGAAACATGTGGGAGAGCCCCCTGTTAGGCTGTCCGACGAGATAGCCCCTGCAATCATCGTTCTCGCCGAAGCTCAATTGGGTGATCGGCGCCCCGCGGTAGCCCATCTTATGGTAGATACCCGCGACGTGGACATCGTTAAAGACCAGTGCGCCATTGTCATCGGGTCGCATCTTTGGGACGATAAATAGAGAAATGCCTTTCACGCCAGCAGGAGCGCCAGCAATCCGCGCAAGAAGAAGATGCACGACGTTTTGCACACCATCATGATCCCCTGTGGAGATAAATATTTTCTGTCCCCGTATACGGTAGTAATCGTGGTCACTGGGTTCAGCAAGGGTCGTTATATCAGATAAGGAACTTCCAGCTTGGGGTTCCGTGAGGGCCATAGTCCCCTGCCAGTCGCCGGCGTACATCCTGGGGATATAGGTATTGATCAGTTCTTCAGTGCCAAAGGAATATATGAGATGGGCGGCGCCATCGGTGAGATAGGGATAGACGCTCCCCGCATAATTCGCTGCGGAGAAGATGAACATGGGGACGAATCCCAAAATCACCGGGAGCTGTTGCCCGCCCAGTTCTTGAGGGGCTGTGGCAGATATCCAGCCGCCTGAGCCGCAAATCTGCATGATCTCTTTCACCTTCGGATGAACCTTCACCCGGCCATCGGCAAATTCCGGCTGGTTCTTGTCCATTTCCTGCAAGATGGGTTTGAAGAGATCCCTGCCCAGTTTCAGGGCTGTTTCAAGGATCATGTCGAAGGCCTCGCGGCTATGATCGGCATAGCGGGGATATTTGAGAAGGGAGGATGCATCGAAGACCTCGTAGAGCAAAAATCTGAGATTTCTTTCACTAACGAATTTATCAGCCAAGATTTCCTCCTTTAACATTCCTGAGAGAGAAGATAAATTGTGATTTGCCACACAAGTCCCGCTTTTTATTGCGGAATCCTTTTTTCTATTCTACCATCAATAATTAGGTCGTCGCCAAGTCTTCGGACTTTTCTGTAGGCGAGTCTGAGGGATTCATTTATGCTCTTGATTCCAAGATCGCCGATCGCCTCAAGCCCTTTCCCTACGATCTTCGGAGCAATAATTAAGACTATTCTATCGGGCAGTTGTTCCACCAACATAGATGTGATGATGTCCGCTCCACCTTCGACGAGGACAGATGACATATTCCTCTTTCCCAGTTCCATAAGAAGCCTCATCAAATCAACACGGCGATCCTTGTCGGTGTCTACTACCAGCACCTCAATGCCGAGATCCGTAAGTCGGGCGCGTTTTTCGCGGTCCGCATTATTAGTGGTTGCGACTATAGTCTTGGCCTTGTCCTGATATTTCAGAATTCGTGCATCAGGAGATATACGCAAATGGGAGTCGACAACGATCCTGAGAGGGCTTCTGCCGCTGCTCAGGCGGACAGTCAGTTCCGGATCATCCTTCGACAAGGTGCCTGAACCAACGAGCACAGCATCATGATGACTCCTCAATGCATGAGCAAACTTTAGTGACTGCTCAGAACTGATCCAACGGGAATGTCCCGAGGCAGTGGCAATTCTTCCATCGATGCTCTGGGCGAATTTGAGGGTTACGAAGGGAATTCCCGTCCGCATAAATTTAAAGAACCTTTCATTGAGCTCTTTGCAAGATTCTTCCAGGACGCCCACAGTCGTCTTTATGCCGTGGCGTTTCAATGCTTCGATGCCCTTGCCTGTGACTGTAGGATTGGGATCAGGGGTGCCGATGACTACTCTCGCGGGTTTAGCGGCGATAACGCTTTCTATGCAGGGAGGTGTTTTCCCGTAATGAGTACAGGGTTCGAGGTTAATATAGATGGTTGCGCCCTTGGTGGGTTTGGTGACGTCATTAATCGCATTGATTTCGGCGTGATTACCCCCGAATTTCTGATGATACCCCTCTCCGATAATCTGGCCCTTCTGTACAATGACAGCACCCACCATGGGGTTGGGACTCACCCATGCCTCTCCTCTTCGGGCAAGCCTGATGGCCCGTTTCATATAAAATTCATCAGTCACGATGCGTCTTCCTCCCTGTGTTTGCTGCATCTTATATCACGCCTGTCACGGATGTAAAGGGCGAATAATAAACGAATGTTTCTGTTGTTGAGTGGGATTTAATGTGATATAGGGATGCACAATTATCGGTCATGAGATTGACTTCGGGTCAATATGCTATTCTTGGGTTTGTACGGAGGACAGGGGTGACGCCCGTCCTGGTGAAAAGGAGAAACGATTATGAAGGGTGTTGTCTTAGCAGGAGGTTTGGGCAGTCGCATGTACCCTCTTACAAAGGTCACTAATAAACATCTCCTTCCCGTTTACGATGAACCAATGATTTATTATCCCATAAAGATACTGGTGAATGCCGGTATTGATGACATCATGATTGTTACAGGCGGAAACAATGCCGGCGAATTTCTGAAGCTCCTGGGAAACGGGGCGGACTTCGGCCTCAGGCATCTCAATTATACATATCAGGAGGGAGAGGGGGGAATTGCGGCAGCCCTGAGCCTTGCGGAGTTTTTTGCCGATGAAGGAAAAATTGCTGTTGTCTTAGGGGATAATATCATTGAGAAGAATGTCAGAAAGGCGGTTGAATCTTTTAAAAAGCAGAAAGACGGGGCCCGGATTATGCTGAAAGAGGTGCCTGACCCCAAGAGGTTCGGCGTCCCTGTTTTCGAGGGCAAGCGCATCGTCTCTGTTGAAGAAAAGCCGGCAGCGCCGAAATCGCAGTATGCCGTCATCGGCATTTATATGTATGACAGGAGAGTTTTTGATTTCATCAAGACTTTGAAGCCATCACAACGAGGGGAACTGGAGATTACAGACGTCAATAATTTCTATATTAACGAAGGGAAAATGGAGTGGGATATTCTTGATGGCTGGTGGAGCGATGCGGGGACCTTTGAATCCCTGCAATATGCCGGGAATATGGTGGCGAAGACAGGGGCAAACAAAATGTGAGGGCATCGAATATGATCGAAGGTGTCATGATTAAAAAGCTGAAGGTCATACCGGATGAGCGGGGCAGATTGATGGAGATCCTGCGTATAGATGATGAGATGTTTGTGAAGTTCGGCCAGGTATATATGACAACCGCCTACCCGGGAGTTGTAAAAGGATGGCATTATCATAAAAAGCAGTATGATAATATGGCCGTTGTAAAAGGCATGATGAAAATTGTTCTTTATGACGGCAGACTGGATTCTTCGACATACGGTGAGATAAACGAGTTCTTTGCGGGCGAACATGATCCTGTTCTGATTCATATCCCGCCTTTCGTTTATCACGGATTCAAATGTATTTCCCAGGAAGAAGCCGTGGTGGTTAATACGCCCACAGAGGCATACGATTACAGGGAGCCAGATGAATTCAGAGTGCATCCCCATGATAATGATATTCCTTATGAGTGGGACCGGAAAGACGGCTGATACCGATAATCAGTAGACCTTTAAAAAAGAATCAGCAGATGATTTTTGTTGCAGAGAGTGAAACGACTGAAGGCATAGGGCACGTTCTTACGAACATTAGGCGAAAGGCATTGACAAGGTTTATATGGGCGCATTTCTGCATATCTTTCTCACGTGCGTGGGTGCAGCCGTTGGGAGCTTTCTCAATGTCCTGATCTTCAGGATTCCTGAAGGGCAATCAATAGTTCTTCCATCTTCCCATTGCCCGAAGTGCGGACATGCCATAAGGGTTTACGATAACATCCCCATCGTCAGCTATCTTATTCTGCGGGGTAAATGCAGGGACTGCCATGAGAAGATCTCTTTGCAATACCCCATCGTGGAAGCTATTACGGCGCTTATGTCGCTGCTCCTATTTTTGAAATTCGGTCTGAGTTTCAAATACCTCTCTTCTTTCATATTCACCTGTGCGTTGATCGTCATCACACTTATTGACATCCGTCACCAGATAATCCCCGATGCCATCAGTCTGCCGGGGATACCGGTCTTTTTTCTGCTTGCCGTCTTCTTTATGAACCTGACTGCATGGGAATCGCTCCTCGGGATACTAATAGGTGGAGGGTGTCTTTTTGCCATTGCTTTCCTATATGAAATCATTACGAAACGAGAGGGTATGGGGGGAGGGGATATCAAACTGCTTGCCATGCTTGGCGCTTTCTTAGGCTGGAAATCACTGTTTTTTATCCTCCTTATCAGCTCCTTGCTCGGCGCCGTTGTCGGTATATCGGCTATGATTATGAAGGGGCAGGACATGAAATATGCCGTGCCGTTCGGTCCTTTCCTTTCTATTGCTGCTGTTGCCTATCTCTTTGTGGGCGCGGACGTGATGAAATTTCTCTTCTTTTACTACTGACGTTCTTGTCAAAATTTCTTGACTTAGATGTAGTATAAATATAGCTTACTAGACGGTTAGGACAATAGAAAACGGGGAAGCGAATGGTGTGACTGATAGGGGTGATTCGTAACCTGCTGCGTTTGGCTTTTGAATCCTGTTATGCAAGTAAGAGGTTGGCCGCATGGCCAACTTTTTTAGTATGGATAATAATGGTTTCTTGTCCATTCCGACTCCTTGGGATCGGGAGAATGTTGGAGAGCAGAGATTCTGCGAAAGCAGAAAATGTGAGGTTGAATGAAGCGCAAATTGCAAACATTGCTGGGAAACGCCGTTAAGGCCTGTATCGATAAAAAGTTAATAGAAGCAGAGGCTATTCCCTATATTGAAATCGATACACCGAAGGATGCCGGTCACGGTGACTATGCCTCCAATGTGGCCATGGTACTGGCATCCCGTGCGAAGGGTAAACTGCCGCCCCGCCGGATTGCAGAGATCATCTCAAAACATATCAGCAGCGGCGATGATTTGCTGGCAAGGGTCGATATCGCAGGCCCCGGTTTTATGAACTTCTTTATAAGGGAGGGCCTATGGTCTACCCTGCTTCACGATGTCGATAGACTTGGTGATCGGTATGGAGCCTCTGACTGCGGCAAAGGGAATAAAATACATTTAGAATTTGTCAGCGCCAATCCCACGGGGCCTCTTCACATAGGACATGCGAGGGGCGCTGTTGTTGGCGACGTCATTGCGAATATCCTTGAGGCATCACGGTGTTCGGTTTTTCGCGAGTATTACATTAATGATACGGGCAACCAGATGAACAACCTAGGGAAGTCTGTTCTCTTTCGTTATCTCGAGCTTCTGGGCGAGGATATAGAGTTTCCTGAAGGTTGCTATCAGGGGGACTATATCAGAGATCTAGCCAAAGAAATTATTGCAAAAGAAGGTGACGGCTACCGTAACAGAAATCAGGAAGAGACCATCCGCATGTTCACCGATTATGCTGCAAGTGAAATATTGAAGGGCATAAAGGACGATTTAAAGGCCTTCGGCGTAGTTTTTGACAATTACTTCAGTGAGAAGGATCTTTACAAAGATGATGGAGTGGCAAAGCTGCTTTCCGAACTTGAGAAGAGCAAATTCATTTACAACGATGGGGAAACGGTTTGGTTCAAGACCACCGCTTTTGGAGATGAGAAAGACAGGGTAGTCATAAGAAAGAGCGGAGAGCCCACCTACTTTGCCGCCGACATAGCATACCATCAGAATAAGTACCAGCGCAGCTTCGATAAAATTATTGATGTTTGGGGGGCCGATCATCATGGATATATTCCCCGGATGGCTGCCTGTATCGAGGCTCTTGGCCACGAAAGGGATTCGCTTAAGATTGTTCTGGTGCAGCTTGTGAATCTCTTGCGGGATGGGAAGCCTGTCCCCATGTCCACTCGGGCCGGTGAGTTCGTAACGCTGAAGGAAGTCGTAGACGAGGTAGGGAAAGACGCAGCAAGGTATAATTTCCTGATGAGACGCTCGGACAGTCACCTGGATTTCGATCTGGAACTGGCGAAGAGGCAATCCAGCGAGAATCCCGTCTACTATGTGCAGTATGCCCATGCGAGAATTTGCAGCATCATGAGAAATGCCGATGAGCGGGGATACAAAATTCCGGCATATGATGAAGTGGATTTGAGCTTCCTGACTCTTCCTGAGGAGATTAACTTAATTAAGGCAATTACCCATCTTCCTGAGGTGATTGAAGGCGCTGCGCTGTCCCTCGAGCCGCACCGTTTGACGTTTTACCTTAATGATCTTGCAGCGCTCTTCCATAGCTATTATAACAAGCACAAGATCCTTTCTGATGAAGAAGGCCTCAGCAGGGCGAGACTTTTCCTGACAAAATCAATTCTGATCGTGCTCAGCAATGCCTTAAGGATATTGGGAGTTTCAGCACCGGAAAAAATGTGAAGACAGTAGAAGAGCGAAATGCGATCCAAAAATATTCGTGTATTTGAACTGAAACTAGGTAAACGAGCGTTGATTCTATTTATCGCAGGAATGTCCTGTTTACTTTTTGTTATTTTTCTGTTCGGTGTGACAGTTGGCAAGAATATAGATACCTACCCGGAAAGGTATTCACACGGTTTTCGGGGCACGATAATGGAAAAGCTTGGCTGGTCGCCGAATAGGTCGGAGAGTGCAGCTTCCGTGGGCGAAACAGCGACGGAAAGCGCCAAGACAGGTGGGGAAGAAATTATTCCGGAAGAAAAAAAGTCGCCTGTAGCAGCAGGCGCGGTGTCGGATGAAAAGCAGCCTTCAGTTCCTGCCGCCACTCAAACGGGAATAAAGCCGCCTGGCGAGCAGGAGAAATATCAGATACAGGTTGGTTCTTTCAAGGAAAAGGAAAAAGCGGACCGGCTATGCAAAAAACTTACAGGCCTGGGATACTCCCCCAAAGTTGCAGAAATGCAGGTGGCGAAGAAGGGGAAGTGGATGCGCATAACGCTTGAGGGGTTTGAAAGTCGGGAAGATGCCCAGAAAGCGGCGGATCGTGTGGCAGGAAAAATCAAGGGACTCAAGTGTGTCGTTCTTAGAATGGGAGCGAAGAATAACTAGGATCAGCAGATATGAGCCGGTGAGTAATGTTTGAGACGCTTACGGAAAAATTGGAAGATGTATTCAAGAAACTCAAACGGAGAGGTCGCCTTGATGAAGACAACATTGTCTCCGCCTTGAGAGAGATACGCATGGCCCTTCTTGAGGCGGATGTCAATTTTAAAGTGGTAAAAGACTTCATAGATGACATCAGGTCAAGGGCTGTGGGGCAAGAGGTTCTGGACAGTATTACGCCGGGCCAACAGGTCGTGAAGATTGTCCATGACAGGCTCGTGGAGCTGTTGGGAGGGAAAAGCAGCCAGATGAGGCTTTCCAATCGCTTTCCTGCTCCGGTAATGATGGTCGGCCTTCAGGGATGCGGCAAGACTACGACAGCGGTCAAGCTTGCACAGCATCTGGTCAATCAGGGCAAAAGGGTATATCTCGTTTCGGCAGACGTATACAGGCCGGCAGCCATCGAGCAGTTACGGGTTTTAGGGGAGAAGGTTGACGGTGTGGGGATTTATGCTTCCGCAGATATTCATGATCCAGTAAGGATGTGCCTACAGGCCGTCGATGAGGCCAGGAGCAACGGCTATGAGGTGATTATCATTGATACGGCCGGCCGGCTTCATATAGACAACGAAATGATGGATGAACTCAAAAGGATAAAGGATGCAATTAATCCCGCGGAGATTCTCCTTGTCGCAGATGCCATGACAGGCCAGGATGCTGTGAATGTGGCGGGAAAATTTAATGAGCTTCTCGGCATTGATGGCGTTGTCATGACCAAGATGGATGGAGATGCGAGGGGCGGCGCAGCGCTCTCGCTGAAGGCGGTTATCGGCAAGCCTATAAAGTTCATCGGTGTCGGTGAAAAGATCGATGCTTTAGAGGTTTGTCATCCCGAACGCCTGGCTTCACGGATCTTAGGTATGGGTGATATCCTGACCTTTGTCGAAAAGGCGCAGTCTGCAGTCGATGAAAAACAGGCGCGAGAGCTCGAGAAGAAAATCAGGAAGAATGAATTTACCCTTGAAGATTTTCGGGACCAATTGAAGCAGATCAAGTCGATGGGGTCTATCGACGACATCATGGGGATGATTCCCGGGTTGGGAAAGCTCAAAGCTCTGGCGCAAGCGACACCCGATGAGAAGGAAATGATAAGAACCATGGCGATAATCGATTCCATGACAAGGAAGGAACGTTCGAACTATCTCTTAATTGATGGCCAGAGGAGAAAAAGGATAGCGAGGGGAAGCGGAACTACGGTCCAGGACGTCAACAGGCTGTTGAAAAATTATGGTGAGATGAGAAAGATTATGAAAAAGCTCACGTCAAGGGAAGGGATGAAATCGATTCGCAGGGGTAATTTACCCTTTTAATTAAATGAAAAATGGATTATAATGAAAATTCTTCCTTTATGATCAAACGTATATATAGCAAATTACAATAATTTTCAGGAGGTGATAGATAACAGGAATGGCAGTTAAGATAAGGTTGGCGCGGCTTGGTGGAAAAGGCAGGCCCTATTACAGGATTGTGGTAGCCGATTCCGAATCTCCGAGGGATGGCAGATTTCTCGAGATCCTGGGAAGCTATAATCCTCAAAAAAATCCGGCGGAGGTTGTCCTGAAAAAAGAACGTGTTGTTGATTGGCTTTCAAAAGGAGCCATACCCACTTTGACGGTTTCCCAGTTGTTTGCAAAGAAGGGAATCACGAAGTGAACGTAGCTGAAACAAATGGGGCCATGTCTTGAACTTCGAAATTGAATGCTTTGCGGTTGAAGTCTATTGCTAATGGATTTATTGAATAAGTAATCCGTGGAGGTTGTGACGATGAAAGAGTTGATCAAGTACATAGCTCAGTCTTTGGTGGATAATCCTGATTCGGTGGAAGTATCCGAGGTGCTTGGTGAGCAGACTTCTGTGATCGAACTGAGAGTTGCGAAGGAAGACCTGGGTAAGGTTATCGGCAAGCAGGGAAGAACCGCAAAAGCCATGAGGACCATTTTAAGTGCTGCATCGACGAAGCTTCGCAAGAGGGCAGTCTTAGAAATTATTGAATGAATCCGACTCAGTTCTTTGAAATTGGCAAGATCGTTAAGTCCTGCGGTCTCAATGGCCGTATGAAAGCGGTGTCGTACCTTGAGTCAAATGACAAGCTTCAAAACCTTGACGAGCTCTATATAGGACAAGGAGAAGATAAGAAGGGGCCCTTCAAATTGCAGGGCATCCGGAGCAAAGGGAAGAGTTTCTTCCTCGAAATAGAAGGCGTCGGAAATCTTCAAAGTGCGAATGCCCTTGTTGGTTGCCGGTTACTGATTCCCGCGGGGAAACTGGAAGAATTGCCCGAAGACGAATATTACTGGCGGGACATGATAGGCCTTAAAGTAGTTACGGAAGAGGGCCGCTTTTTAGGCGTGATTGAGACTATTTTCCCGACGGGCAGTAATGACGTCTACGTATGCAGCGGGGGAGAAAGGGAGGTTTTGCTGCCAGGCATTGCCGATGTGATACGAAAGATCGATATCGATCGGAGGATGATGGTTGTAAGACTGCTTGAAGGTTTATAGAAGGCCATGATCAGGTTTGACATCCTATCCGTCTTCCCCGAGATGTTTGAATCCCCGCTTAGTCACAGTATCCTGAAAAGAGCGCAGGAGAAGGGGATGGCGGAAATCCATCTCCACGACATCCGCGACTATGCCGAGGACAAGCACAGGATGACAGATGATGCCCCTTACGGAGGAGGAGGCGGCATGGTCATGAAGGTGGAACCAATCGATAGGGCCTTGGCGTCAATCGTTCCCTCAAGAGATAATGCCCTGATAGCTCTCCTGACCCCGCAGGGAGAAACCTTCAACCAGAAAATAGCGGAGGAAATGTCTCGCTATTTTCGCATTGTTCTCGTATGTGGTCACTACGAGGGTGTGGACGAAAGGGTAAGGGACCATTTGGTTGACAGAGAAATCTCGATAGGCGATTTTGTTTTGACGGGTGGGGAGCTTTCGGCTATGGTCATCGTTGACGCTGTTACCCGTCTGATCCCAGGTGTTCTGGGTAATTATGACTCCGCATCTTATGATTCGTTTTCTACCGGTTTGTTGGAGTATCCCCATTATACACGTCCCGGTAGCTACCGGGACTGGCGGGTTCCCGAGGTACTGCTTTCAGGCAATCACCGGGAAATTGAGTCATGGCGGAGGAAGGAATCGCTGAGAAGAACATATTTGAGGCGGCCGGACTTGCTGGAAAAAATAGAGCTGTCCGATGAGGACGGAAAAACACTCGAAGACATAAAGAAGAATTGTAAGTGACGCGATATGGAGGAGTTTGCGATATGAATGCTATGGAAATGCTTGAAAAAGAACAGATGAGAGGGGACATTCCCAATTTCAAGCCCGGCGATACCATCAGGGTGTACGTGAGAATTGTGGAGGGACAGAAGCAGCGAATACAGGCCTTTGAAGGCGTTGTCATCCGCAGAAAACGAGGTGATTGCCGCTCTAGTTTCACAGTGAGAAAGGTTTCTTACGGTGTAGGAGTTGAACGGACATTTCCCCTTCATTCACCGGTTGTAGATAGGATCGAAGTGGTCAATCGCGGCAAAGTGCGCCGTTCCCGGCTGTACTACTTGCGCGGTCTTAGAGGGAAAAAAGCAAGAATCAAAGAAATGGGAAAATAGGCATTAAACAAAGCCCTGTAGAGAGGAAGTTCCGCGCATCTCTAATTCAGGGATGCGGGGAACTTCCTCTTCTTTGGTCAGACCCTCAAAACCACGCTTGCAAGTTTCTAATCCCAACTATGAACAGATTCGAACGGCGAGCCCATCAACTTGGTTATAGATCGATAGCTGGCATTGATGAGGTTGGCAGAGGTCCCCTTGCGGGTCCCGTTGTTGCCGCCGCCGTGATACTCCCCCCCGATTATAAGAACAGGGATATCAAAGATTCGAAGCAGCTTCCGGCTAAGAAGAGAGACAGCCTTTCCGAAATCATAAGGCAAGACGCCCTTTCCATTGGTCTCGGTGTTGTCGAGGCTTCGTTTATTGACGAAGTGAATATCTTTCAGGCGACACTGGTGGCCATGAAGGAGGCCACATTGAATCTTTCCCTAACGCCTGACTATCTGCTCATTGACGGATTACATCGCATTTTTGTCTCCATACCCCAGGAAACCATTGTCAAAGGCGACACGCGGAGCGTCTCTGTAGCTTCTGCCTCCATCATTGCCAAAGTCTACAGAGACAGGATCATGGAGATCTACGATCGCCAGTTCCCCCAGTATAATTTTTTCAGGAACAAAGGCTATGCTACAGAGGAACATAGAGAAGCGATCAAGAAGTATGGACATTGCAAGATTCATAGAAGGTCTTTCGTAGTTAAAGACAAGAGTCTCCTTCACGTAAATGCCGAAATGGAATTTTGAAAACATTTTGCAGCACCGGGAATGATAACGAAGGGTTCTGACAGGATGCGGACCGGCAAGAAGGGAGAGGATATCGCTGTTGCCCATTTGAAATGGTAAAGGCTATCGGATCGTCGAACGCAATTACAGGTGCCCTTTGGGAGAGATTGACATCGTGGCAAAAGACGGGGATGTGATTGTCTTTGTGGAAGTTGAGAGCAGGAAATCGGAAGAGTTTGGTGATCCCCAGCGTGCCGTAGGATTGGAAAAGCAGAAGGAGATTTCAAAAATTTACCTCACGTATTTGAAAGAGAAACACCTCTATCCCTGCAACGCGAGATTCGACGTCGTGGCGATCAAGATGCTGCCTGACGGGAGCACTGCAGAGCTTACACAAAATACGTTCGAACTTGCCGTTTAATTCCACCCCATATTTAATTCAGTGTATACCTTGCGCTTTGAGACTCGCTTCTCGAAGCTTACCTCTTAAAGGTAGGGGACCACGAGGTCCTTTACGTACCGTGCAATGGCAATACACGAGGTCAGCCCGGGAGATTCAATGCCGATGAGATTTATCAGTCCGGGATATCCTATATCGCGCTCATCCTTGATGATGAAGTCGCGGTAGGCTTCACCAGGGCCCTGCAATTTCGGACGGATGCCACACATGTCCGGATGGAGGTATTCCGGTTTGAACCCCGGCAGGTAATTTATGATGGATTGATAAAACGCTTCCCTTCCTCCTTCATCTATGCTGTATTCGATTTCATCTGTGTACTGGCTGTCCGGGCCGAACTTGACACGTTTGCTCAGATCCAGCGTGGCATGGATGCCGAGGCTTTCCGTATTTTCCGGGGGTACGGGATAAACTAAATGATTCAGTTTCGGAGCAGGGGAGGCAAAAAAATAATTTCCCTTGCAGTATTTCAGGCGGTATCCATACCGTTCGATGTCAATGCCGGCCATAGCGGCGATACTGTCGGAATAGAGACCGGCGCTATTGATTATGACCCTTGCTTGAAATCGGTATTCTCCCCCGTTTGTTTCCAGTTCATAGATGCCATCTTTGGCATGTATGGCCGTCACTTTCGATCGGATGGCGATCACGGCGCCGTTCATTTCGGCATTTATGCAGAAAGAGCGCATCAGGCTGTGGCTATCGATGATCCCGGTGGACGGGGAATAGATCGCCGCCTTTGCGCTGACCTCCGGTTCGAGGGTCAACGCTTGCTTCTTCCCCAACAGAGTGAGATCGGATACGCCATTTTCCTCGGCGTGCTTCTTTATGTTCTCGAGCTGTTCACATTCTTCGTTGTTGATAGCGACAATCAGTTTGCCGATGCGCTTATGAGGAATGTTTCTTTCCCTGCATAGATCATAGAGGAGGCGGTTTCCCTCTGTACACAAGGTAGCTTTCAGGAAACCGTGGGGATAGTAAATACCGGCGTGTATGACCTCACTGTTGCGGCTGCTTGTCTCCTGGCCGAAGCCGTCGTTTTTTTCAATAAGCAATACCCGCTTATACTTTACCGAAAGCTCTTCTGCAATGGACAGGCCTACTACTCCGGCGCCGATGATAGTAATATTGAAGGAGTCGATGGGGGTCATTGACTTTAAGAATGGGTTAATGCCGGTTTACCGGTGGGATAGACATTGAAGCCTATATCAAAGCATCGCTTGTGGTCAATGATGTTCCTCCCGTCAAAGATAGAGGCCGGTTTGGTCATGGTATCATATATTTTCTGAAAGTCGAGATTCCTGTACACGTCCCACTCTGTCAGTATCGCGATAGCGTGGCATCCCTCGGCTGCCTGGTAGGGATCTTCAACGAAGCTAACTTTCCCTTCCATGTCTGTCAGGTCCGCCTTTGCGTTTCTCAGTGCTTTCGGGTCGGTAATGACGATCTCCGCCTTCTCTTCAAGCAGCCTTCTCGTAATGTAAATGGCAGGGCTTTCTCTTGTGTCACCTGTGTTTGCTTTGAATGCAAAACCGAAAAGGCATATCTTCTTATCGGTAAGGGTATTGAACATGGCAGTCAGCATATTCAGTGTGAAGCGCTCCTGCTGATACTGGTTTATTCTGACGACACTTTCCCAGTAATCGGCGACGTCATCAAGACCATAGTGCCGGCAGAGATAGACCAGGTTAAGGATGTCCTTCTTGAAGCAGGAACCGCCGAAGCCTACACTGGCACTGAGGTACTTGCTGCCGATCCGGCTGTCCATACCGACGGCCTTTGATACTTCGGTGATATCGGCGTCCGTCTTCTCGCAGAGCGCCGAGATGGCATTGATGGATGATATTCTCTGCGCCAGAAAGGCGTTCGATACAATCTTGGAAAGTTCACTGCTCCAAATATTGGAAGTGACAATTTTTTCCCGGGGTACCCAGTTGGCATATATCTCTAGAAGGGCCTCCCTGGCTGCCAATCCGCTTTTTGTATCCTGGCATCCTATGAGGATGCGATCAGGATTTTCGAGATCCCTTATAGCCGAACCTTCGGCCAGAAATTCAGGGTTGGAAAGGACATCGAAAGAAACAGAGTTTTTCGTATAATTCAGTATTTTTTCCATAGCCAGAGCGGTTTTTACGGGAAGGGTGCTCTTTTCTATGACTATCTTTGATGATACGGAATACTGGAGTATCTGTCTGGCCGTTTTTTCCCAGTACTGGAGGTCTGCCGCCATGCCTGCCCCCGCTCCGAATGTCTTGGTTGGCGTATTTACACTGACGAAGATGATGTCGTTGTCCCTGATGCCGCCTTCGATATCGGTACTGAAAAAGAGGTTCCTGCCTCTCGTTGCCTTAACTATTTCGCCAAGTCCCGGTTCATAAATGGGGATGTTGTCGGAGTTCCATTCCGCAATGCGGATCGGATTGATGTCGACGACTGTGACCCTGTACTGGGGGCATTTATATGCTATCATAGCCATTGTTGGACCGCCTACGTATCCAGCGCCGATACACAGGATATTTTTTTTGAATTTCATGGGAACCTCTAATCTTTAGATTGCTTTGCGAAAATATTCAATTGTCCGTTCCAGGCCTTTCTCCAAATTCACATGCGGTTGCCAGCCCAGTATTTTCCTAGCTAACGAAATGTCGGGGTTGCGCTGCATGGGGTCATCTTGGGGCAGGGGCCTATGAACAATCTTCGAGTGGTTTCCCGTCATGCCTATTACGGTCTTCGCTAAATCCATGATTCTGAATTCGTACGGGTTGCCCAGATTTACGGGACCGAGAAAACTATCGTCGCTTTCCATCATCAAGATCAGACCATCTACCATATCATCAACGTAGCAGAACGATCTGGTCTGAGAGCCATCGCCATATACCGTGATGTCTTCGCCTTTCAATGCCTGTACCACAAAATTGCTGACTACGCGTCCGTCATTCAAAGCCATCCGTGGACCATAGGTATTGAATATTCTGACAATCTTCACTCGAACATCGTTCTGGCGGTGGTAATCCATCATAAGGCATTCTGCCGCTCTTTTCCCCTCGTCGTAGCAGCTTCTCGGTCCTATAGGGTTGACCCTTCCCCAGTATCCTTCCTTCTGGGGATGCACGTCCGGGTCTCCGTATACCTCTGAGGTCGATGCCTGGAGAATCTTCGCATTGAGACGCTTTGCCATGCCGAGGGCATTGATTGTTCCCATCACATTGGTTTTAATCGTCTTAATAGGGTTGTACTGGTAGTGCACGGGTGAAGCCGGGCAGGCGAGGTTATAGACTTGATCCATCTCGAGGAATATCGGGTTGATGATGTCGTGTCTGATTAATTCAAAACGAGGGTTTGCAAGGAGATGTATTATATTGTCCTTGCTCCCAGTAAAAAAATTATCCAGGCACAGGACCTCGTTGCCCTGCTCGATGAGTCTATCGCAGAGGTGAGAACCTAAGAATCCTGCACCGCCTGTAATCAGTATGCGCTTCATGTCGTTTATGATGGGGATATTTCAATATCTCCGGGATGTTTGTTCAGAATCCATTTCTCCCGCTCTTCACAGCAGCTAGGATTTTTTGTTTTGATGGTTTTTTTCTGTCAGGTTTGGTATTAAACGTAAACCGTTTCGATATGTCAATAAGAAAACGTGCTCAGGGCCATTTAAATTGTTCATTGTGTCTGATTTAATTTTACTTCCATATGGGCAATAACATCAAAAAAGGCGCACTTTACATCGTGGCAACCCCTATTGGGAACCTCGAGGATATAACCCTCCGGGCCATACGGGTACTCAAGGAAGTGGAGATTATAGCGGCCGAGGATACGAGAAGGACAAGAAAACTCTTGGGAGCTTATCAGATTAGCACCCCCATGACGAGTCTCTACGATCATATTGAGGATAGGAAGAGCAGCGTTCTGATTTCTAAAATGAATGAGGGCATGGATGTGGCAGTAGTATCAGATGCCGGAACACCGGGCATATCTGATCCCGGGTATGTTCTTGTCACTAAGGCAATTGCCGAGGGAATTGAAGTTGTTCCTATTCCCGGGGTGTCTGCTGTAGTCACGGCACTCTCCGTATCCGGTCTGCCGACGGATGTTTTTGCTTTTTACGGCTTTTTGCCGTCAAGATCCGGCAAAAGAAAGCAGTTTTTGTCCACTATCATCGACGAAGCGAAGACCCTGGTGTTCTATGAATCCCCTAAGAGACTCATAGAGTCACTTCATGATATTGGAGAAGTCCTCGGAAACCGGAAGGTTGTCGTATTGAGGGAAATGACGAAAGTCTTTGAAGAAATCGTGCGGGGACTGGTGGGAGAAGTGATCAATCAGCTGCAGGGAAGGGTTGTCAAAGGTGAAGTGACGCTGGTCATAGGGGGAAGGGAAAAGATTTCTTATTCGTTTTCCGATGATGAAATTTTGGCGAAATTTGAAGAGTTATGGAGGATCTCCGGCTCCTCGCGGCGAGACATCATCGAAAAACTTGCCAGAGAATTGGGAATCCCCAAAAAAAGAGTCTACCGACTGGTGGCGAACCATATTTGATAGAGATGAAGCGGTCCCACTATTTCCTTGAACAGTTCCCGCAGGTATGATAACTCACTAACATTCTGGCCTATATAAGGCAGCATGATCTTTTTAGAAAAGCCATGAAGTGAGTTAAATGGTGCGGGCTTCGTAAAGAGTGTGAGCGATAAAGCTGGCACGGTGGAAGTGCTCACTGCCGCCCAGCCCATGGAATTTTTATACAAAGTTGCGAAGGTTCGAATACCGTATGCAAGATGGGAGTGTATATGGATGCAATATCCAAACATTTGGTTGGGGTGTTACGGGAAGGCAGTAAGGAAAACGTTCCAGATGCGAGAACTGAAGCTGTCCTTGTGGATGGCCGTTTATTGAAGCCAGATGACAAGGTTCACGACCTCGTTGATGTTATAGATGATAACGCCGGCGCTGAAACCAAACAGGAACGAGAAATCATTGTCATTGATGGTCGGGTATATGAAAGGGTATCGAAACAGGGCGATGAAGCCCATGATCTCGTGGACGCTGTTGAACAGGGTTCCGGCGGACATGTTCATGATCCGGGTCTGAATGATGAAATAATGAAAAGGGTCAGTGAAATTGCTGAAAGGATTGCGAAAGAACTAGTTCCTGAGATTGCAGAGAGGGTTATCAGGGAAGAGATTAACAAGTTAAAGAGATGAATCGGCTTATTATTGTATTAGTATTTGCAGCTTGTACTTTCCTTTTAACCCCTGAGGGATTTTCACAGGATGATGGCAATGTCTGGACGGTAGAGACAGAGGGTACGGGACTCATAACAAACAATGATTTAGCCAGTGCACGAAATAATGCCATCAATGATGCCTTGCGAAACGCTGTAGAACAGGCAGTGGCAAAGTTGATTCCTCCCCAGACGCTTGATAAGAGATCTCAGGCGATCAGAAACAGGATATATGCAAAGAGTGACCAATATATCCACGATTACAAAATTAGCAGCGAGAGACAAGTCCAAAAGGTCTATGCGGTTAATGTCAGATCAGCGGTATTTATAGATAGTATAAGAGATGATCTTCAGACCCTCGGACTTCTCAAGATGGAAAAGAATAGTGTTCCGTCAACAGAGGTGGCGGTTACGGTAAAAGGACTGACGAGCTGCGCCGACTATATAAGCGCCAAAGAACTGCTGAAGACAAAGGTTAAGGGCGTCAGGAATGTTTATCAGCGCCAGATCTCTTGGGGTACGGCTAGGCTGGCCTTGGATTTTCAAGGAACCGTCCAGTCATTCCCGGATGAACTGACAAAGACGGGGCATTTTTCCCTTATAATTGGTCTCATAGATCAGGATTATTTTGAGGTCACTTTCTTGAAATAGAAATGAGGCTGATGTGGTCCCATCCATGGAGGCCCTGAGCGTATTAGAGTGAGGCTTAGATATTGATGGGTAGGTTCAATCGAATACTTGTGATGATAAGCGCACTAATCGTCGTGCAGGGCTGCGCAGGGAAACAACCTTACAGTGTGAATCCCGATTACAGTAAGAAAGGCACAAGACTTATTGCCATATTGCCTGTGAATATCAAATCAGGTGATGCTAGAGTCGGCCAAATGCTGAGGGAAATGGTTCTTCATGAACTTTATTTCAAAGGCTATCCTAAAGTTCCGTTACAGAGCATAGATGAAAAACTCGCCAAGATATATAAGGGCAATATGGATTTCAAGAGAGAGAATATACCTCCTAAGGCTATAGGAGATCTGCTCGGTGTCGATGCTGTCCTGTATGCTTTTTTAGAAGAGTGTTCCACTGACTTTTCATTTGTTTACGCGCTGACACGCGTTTCTGTGTTCTTCGAACTACGAAGTGCAAAGACGGGGGAAACGCTCTGGAGTTACCGCAATAGAACCGTTAAGAGAATTTACGGAATTTCACGGGAAGAGCTTGAGATGGAATCTTGCCAGGTCTATGAACCGGCTATGCAGGAAGTCGTAGATAAAGCCATGCGGACTCTCCCCGACGGTCCTGATTCAGCAGGATGACGGACGCTCTGCAGCCTCTTGGGAATGGATAAAGTCGAGAAAAGCTCTCTATGATTTTTCCCGGACCCAGGTTTCTGGGTATGTATGTTTGACTATGAATAAGGAGACGCAGATGAAAAAAATAATATCTATTTTGTTAGTAATGTCATTTGTGTTGATTGGTTCTCAAGTGATGGCGGCAAAGAGGATTATGGAGCTGAAGATTGGCAGAGGTGAGGCCAGAGTCAACGTTATGGAGGGATCGGCCCAGATTCTTCAGGCCGGAAAGAAGACATGGCATACTTTGAATTTGGGAGAGACTCTCAGGGGCGGCGACGAAGTTAATACGGGACCGAAAGCAAGACTGGAGCTAATCTTGCCAGACTATTCTGCCGTTCGTTTTGCCGGCAGCTCCCATTTTAAGGTTCTTCAAGTTGAAGCCGGTGGCGATGCTGCACCGAGGAATATGAAGTTTCATATAGCCATTGGAAGGACCTGGGCCAATGTCAGCAAGGCGGTAGGGAAGAAGGGACAGTTTGAACTGAGGTCCGAAAATGCCGTAGCCGGTGTCAGGGGTACTATTTATCGTATGAATGTGGAGAAAGACAAGTCGGCCCTGGTGAGGGTGTATGATGGGACGGTGCACGTATCAGGAGGCGGTCCGGCCATGGAGCCGCCGAAGATGATCGGTCCTCCCCAAAAAATCGCGGGTCCCACTCCGATTCCCGGTCCGAAGAAAGTTAAAATGGAGGAATGGGTCTTTATTATTAAATCTATGCAGCAGGTTAACATTGCCGCTGATGGAACTGCGGAAAAACCGCGAGACTTTACTGAAAAGGAAGATCGCGACGAGTGGGTGGACTGGAATAAGGCGAGAGACCAGGAATTGGGATCGGACTAAGAGCATATAATAAATCCTAAAGTGCAAAACGGATATAGCAACCAATGAATGTGCCCAATCTATTGACACTGGTGAGGATACTTCTCGTGCCCATTACGGTGATCTTTCTCATGCAGGGGGCGTTTTCGAAGGCACTCATATTGTTGGTTATTTCAGGGATTACAGATGCCCTTGATGGCTTTTTTGCCCGCATATTGAACCAGCAGACAGTGCTCGGTTCATATCTGGATCCGATAGCCGATAAGACCCTCTTCGCAAGCTGTTTTGTGACTCTATCTATAAAAGGAGTAATTCCGGGATGGTTTACAGTTATCGTCATTAGCAGGGATTTTATCATCCTTGTTGGCATTGCCATACTGTCAATCATGTCCATCCCGTATGAGATCCGCCCCTCGTTCATCGGCAAGCTGACAACAACCCTGCAATTGCTCACTCTGGTGTTTTTTCTCGTCTCCCGTATTCTTCCGGGAACGATCGATTATGCATGGCTTATGATTTTGCAGTGGGCCACAATAGCGTTCACCGTAATTTCCGGGCTGAATTATATGTTCAGGGGCATTAAACTAAACAGTCACGCGGCTTAGATGTGTATAAGGCATACCTTCAATAATACGTAAATCGCAATATTTGCTTGACATAACGCAGTTTTACTGTTAAAAACCACTCCCTTCTTTTGGAGAGCCCTGATGTAGGCACGTAGCTCAGGGGGAGAGCGCCATCCTGACGCGGTGGATGTCCAGGGTTCAAATCCCTGCGTGCCTACCATTTTTATCAGTTAAAAATAAAAACTAAATGTGACTATTTAATTGTTGGTGAGGGCATCAGCAGGGGATATGCGGTGATGCCCTTTCTTATAGAAGCAAAATTGGCAGCGTCTCAAATTGGTTTAAAGCTTAAGATTTCGGATTTTGGTCTATGAATGAAATAAGGATTGTATTACCGGATGGTTCTGTCAGTCAGTGTAATCAAGGTATAACGATTAGAGAGATTATTGCATCTTGGAAGAAGGAAATGCTTCCTTCAATAGTTGCGGCGAAGCTGAATAATAAACCTGTTGATTTAAGCCATCCGATCGGAGAACCCGCCACGATTTCGTTAATCAATATTGAAGCAAAGGAAGGTCTGGAAATTCTGCGCCACAGCATATCGCATGTCATGGCACAGGCGGTAAAGGATTTATTTGACGGGGTTCAGATTACTATTGGACCCTCTATCGAAGAAGGTTTTTACTATGACTTTGATTATGGAGAGAACTTTGCTCCTGAAGACCTCGCAAAAATTGAAGAGCGCATGCGGGAGATCATAGACGCTGACTATCCTTTCGTTCGCGAGGAGATGTCGAGGCAAGAGGCTATCTCTTTCTTTAGAGGAAAGGGTGAGACGTATAAAGTCGAGCTTCTCAATGAACTCCCGGAGGATGTAATAACAATAAGTTTGTACAGTCAAGGGGGGTATGTAGATCTATGTCGCGGACCCCACATCCCATCTACGGGGATGATCAGGGCATTTAAGTTGTTAAATGTGGCGGGGGCATACTGGCGCGGCGACGAGAGAAATAAGATGCTCCAGCGCATATATGGGACAGGTTTTGCGACGGAAAAAGCACTTGTGGAATATCTGCATATTGTTGAGGAGGCGAAGAAAAGGGATCACCGAAAACTGGGAAGAGAATTAGACCTGTTCCAGATGAATGATGAAGCGGGTCCCGGTCTCATCATCTTTCACCCTAAAGGAACCAGACTTAGAAACATTATCGAGGACTGGGAGAAGAAAGAGCACCTGAAACGGGGTTATGAAATGGTCATGGGACCCCAGTTACTAAAAGCCGATCTGTGGAAAAGATCCGGGCACTTCGACCATTACAGGGAAAACATGTATTTCACGGAGGTGGAAAATCAGACCTATGGTATAAAGCCCATGAACTGTCTCGCGCACATGCTGATATATAAATCGAAAATTCGCAGCTACCGTGACCTGCCGCTCCGGTATTTCGAACTCGGTACGGTTCACAGACATGAAAAAACAGGGGTTCTGCACGGCCTCATGAGAGTGCGCCAGTTTACCCAGGATGACGCACATATCCTGTGCACACCGGACCAATTAAATGGTGAAATCACCGCCATTGCAGATTTCGTAAGCTATGCGATGAAAGTTTTCGGTTTTGACTACGACGTGGAGCTCAGCACGAGGCCGGAAAAATCTATAGGCTCAGATGAGGAATGGGAAATGGCAACAGCGGCATTGGAGGGAGCCCTTAAAATAAACAAGATTGAATATGAAGTTAATGAAGGAGATGGCGCCTTTTATGGCCCCAAGATCGATTTCAAGTTAAAAGATGCCCTGAAGAGGAAGTGGCAATGTGCGACGATTCAGTGCGATTTTACACTTCCGGATCGATTTGATCTCAGCTACATCGGTGCAGACGGAGAAAAGCATCGACCTGTAATGTTGCACAGGGTGATATTAGGTGCAATAGAGCGGTTTATGGGCGTGTTGATTGAACATTATGCCGGCGCCTTTCCAGTCTGGCTCTCACCGGTCCAGGCAGTGCTGATGACTGTTACGGATAAGCATATCCCTTATGGTGAAAAGGTTTACATTGAGCTAATTGAAGCGGGAATTCGAGTGGAGAGGGACTTCAGGAATGAGAAACTGGGCTATAAGATCAGAGAAGCACAGATGCAGAAAGTACCCTTTATGCTCGTAATAGGTGATAGGGAGATGGAATCAAATAGGGTTTCGCCTCGCGAGCGAAGCGGTAAAGACCTTGGCGCCACCGGCGTTAATGAGTTTATTGAATTGGTAAGGGGAAAATCTGCGCAGTACCAGTAGATGGTATAAGAAGGGAATTGAACGCGGAAATCACCTTTAATACAATCGTAAGAGCCGAAAGTTCGGAACGTCTGGATTCTTTGACATTAGAAAGTATTTAGGATATTGATATTCGACTTTAATATTATCCAGGAGGTGTCGCATAGCTAAAGATTTGAACATAAATGAAGAGATCAAGGCAGCTGACGTCAGAGTAATTGATGAAGGCAAACAGCTGGGAATTATGTCTCTGATGGAGGCACTGGAGGTGGCCGCCAAGGCAGGACTGGATTTGGTTGAAGTCGCACCCAATTCTTCGCCGCCAGTGTGCCGGATCATGGATTATGGAAAATTCAGATACCAGCAAAGCAAGAAACAACAGGTCGCGAAGAAAAGTCAGAGCACCATTCAGGTAAAAGAAATAAGGATAAGACCGAAGACCGACGAACATGACCTGCAGGTAAAGATTAAGCATATTAAGAAATTTCTCGGCCAGAACGACAAGGTGAAGATAACCATGATGTTCAGGGGGCGTGAAATGGCTTATACCGATCTGGGCAGAAAGATTATGGGGGACGTGCAAAGGGCGCTGGCAGATGTGAGCGTTGTTGATCAGCATCCTAAGCTGGAGGGCAGAAATATGATTATGATGGTATCTCCCAAGAAATAGGGATTTACAAGGAACTTGATTCTGAAACCGAAATCCTAAACAATATTGAAATCAGATTGTGAGGAATCTCTAGAATCCGGGCAGTCGTATTTTGACTTTGTCTAGGATTTAGAAATTAGAAATTATAATTTTTCATACAAAAGGGGTGATTTAATGCCAAAGATAAAAACACACAGGGGTGCGGCCAAACGGTTTAGCCTGACAGGAACTGGCAAGGTAAAGAGGAGTAAGGCATACGGCAGCCACATTCTCACAAAAAAAACGACTAAGAGAAAGAGGAATTTGCGGAAGTCTGCTATTCTTGACAAAAGGGACACACGTGGAATTAAGATGTTAATTCCCTATATGTAGGCAAGAGAATACGACATTTAAATAAAACATTTTCTGTATTGATCGTAGAATCCAATAGTTATTTGGATAAGAAACTGGGAGATAGAGAGATATGCCGAGAGTAAAAAGAAGTATCACCGCTAAGAAAAAAAGACGAAAAATCCTGAAAATGGCGAAGGGCTATTTTGGTGCGCGAAGCCGTTTGTTGAAGACGGCGATGGAAGCCGTTGAAAGGGCGATGAAGTACGCCTACAGGGATAGAAGAACGCGGAAGAGAGATTTTAGAAAACTGTGGATTGCGAGGATAAATGCAGCTGCGCGAATTAATGAAATATCATATAGCCGGTTAGTATACGGCATGAAGAAAGCAGGCGTGGAAATTGATAGAAAAATCCTGGCCGAGCTTGCCGTTCATGACCCGCGAGGATTTTCTGAGATAGTCAGTATCGCAAAAGGTAAACTGGCGGCATGCTGAAAGAACTTGAGGAGCTTCAAAGGCAGGCAGAATCCGAGTTAAGGAAGTCAAATACCGAAGAGGAACTCCGCGCAGTAAAAACCAAGTATTTGGGCAGAAAGGGTATACTAACAAAGCTTCTCCGAGGCTTAGGAAATATAGAACCGGAAGTAAGGCCGCAAGTTGGGAATCGCTGTAATGAAATCAAAGTTGCGCTAACTGTCGCAATAGAGAATGCTCTTAAAGCTCGAACCGCCCTCAAGAAGGGGGGGGAGCTCCTCCGCGATAGAATCGATGTGACACTCCCAGGCAGAAAAGTTCGTTTTGGCAAGGAACATCCCGTAGCCTTGGTTTGTGAGGATATTTGCGATATATTTGCTGGACTCGGGTTCTCAGTCGTCCAGGGCCCGGAAATTGAGCTGGACTATTACAACTTTGAGGCTTTGAATATTCCTAAAGACCATCCTGCGCGGGACATGCAAGATACATTCTATGTGGAAGATAACATCGTGCTGCGTACTCATACCTCGCCTGTCCAAATAAGAGTTATGGAAAAGCAGCGACCACCAGTCAGAATTCTTTCACCCGGAAGGGTATATCGACCCGATTCCGACATCTCTCATACTCCCATGTTTCATCAGATTGAAGGTCTCTTAGTTGATAAAGGCATCACCTTCGGAGATTTGAAAGGTGTTCTTACGTTATTTCTTAAACAGATGTTTGGTGGGGATACGGCGCTCAGATTTCGTCCCAGTTTCTTTCCTTTTACCGAGCCGAGTGCTGAGGTCGATATAAAGTGCGTCATGTGCAGAGGTACTGGTTGTCGAGTTTGTTCTCAGAGCGGCTGGCTCGAAATACTCGGTTCCGGGATGGTTGATCCGGAGGTCTTCAAGAATGTAAATTACGACCCAGAGGAATTCTCCGGCTTCGCTTTTGGCTTGGGTCTTGAAAGAATTGCGATGTTGAAGTACGGAATATCAGATATCCGGCTGTTCTTCGAGAATGACTGGAGGTTTCTGGAACAATTCTGATATTAAGGGTCTTAATTACTAAGAGCAAGAACTGCAATTTTTCTTCAAACAATTATGAAAAAAGGTCGAGTTGGATAAAAACACGACTTCGAATAATGAAATCCTAAACAAGCATGAATGTAGAAGACCACATTATCGAATTAGTAAATTTAGTATATCGATATTTGAATTTGTTCAGAATATCCATAATTCGTAGTTCGAATATAAGATGCGCCTCATGAATTTTAAATAATCCCGGCTAAGATTTAGGATTTGCATTTATGCTAGTAAGTCTCAGATGGCTTAGAGATTATGTCGATATAAGGATTACGCTTGGAGAACTTATCGACCGTTTGACAATGGCTGGTCTTGAAGTTGAAGAGATAAAGGAGATCGGTCCTGCATTTACCAATGTAGTTGTCGCAAAGCTCCTTTCTGTAAAGCCCCATCCTGAAACAGACAAATATTTCTTCTGCGAAGTGGCTGCAGGTGAGGGCGCTTATCCTGTAGTCTGTGGTGCGCGCAACATCAAGGCAGGTGATGTGGTTCCCCTAGCAAGAATCGGAGCAACATTACCGGGCGGCTACACAATCAAGAGTTCCAAAATCAGAGGCGCCATATCGGAAGGGATGCTCTGTTCCGAACAAGAGCTGGGCATAGGTGATGATGCGTCGGGGATAATGATTCTTCCTGGCGACCTCACTATAGGCCTTGACTTGGCAGAAGCATTAGATCTCAAGGACATGGTCCTCGATATAGGGATTACTCCCAACAGGTCTGACTGTTTAAGCATCATAGGAATTGCCCGCGAAATTGTTGCTATCACAGGGTCCATGCTTAAGTACCCGGATACTGCCGTTTCCGAAGATGAGCAGGATATAAGAAGTATCACATCGGTTGATATACTTGATCCTGATTTGTGCCCCCGCTATAGCGCCAGAATTATAAAGGACATTACCATAAAATCTTCCCCGCTCTGGATGCGCCGGAGACTTGAAGCAGTAGGCTTGCGTGCGATTAACAATATCGTTGATGTCACCAATTATGTGATGATGGAATTGGGGCAACCGCTTCATGCATTTGATTTCCGGTTTCTTGAAGAGGGACGCATTGTGGTCAGAAGATCCCACGGAGGAGAAACATTCACCTCTCTGGATGAGAAGGAACGCATTCTGGAAACGGATACGCTGATGATCTGTGATGGCAAGAAGCCCGTAGCTATTGGCGGCATAATGGGCGGTCTTAATTCTGAAGTCAAAGAAGATACGGAAATGATACTTCTGGAAAGCGCCTATTTTACTCCCACCTCCATTAGAAAATCGGTGAAGTCGCTGGGGATGAGTACGGATGCCGCATTCAGGTTCGGTCGCGGCATAGATCCCGAAGGTGTGATCAGGGCTCTAAATAGAGCGGCTCGAATTATGGCTGAAATTTCCGGTGGGCGGGTTTGTGGAGGCTACATTGACCGATATCCCCAAAAGGTTGAATCGGCCGGGAATATAGTGCTCCGCAGAGAAAGGGTCAATGAAATACTGAGTACAGACATTGATGCCCCGGAAATCGTTAAAATACTGGAAAGTTTGGAGATGACGATTAGCGCAGAAAAGGACGGCGTCTACCGGGTAACTCCGCCCACGTATAGGGTGGATATTGCAAGGGAGATAGATCTTATCGAAGAGGTAGCCAGACTGTACGGCTATGACCGTATTCCTGCGACGTTGCCTCCCGTGCCTGTCACGGCTGTAACGAGGGATCACCAGCAGATCGTCGCCGATAGAATACGGAACCTCATGAGGGGATCGGGTTACTCCGAGATAATTACGTACAGTTTTATTTCCCCTGAATCGGTAAAGCGTCTGGGAATCAGAGAGGATGACGATCTCCGGAATATGGTCAAAATAAGGAATCCTCTAACGGACGATCAATCAGTGATGCGGACTACGCTTGTGAGCAGCCTGCTGGAGACAATGAAAAAAAATGCCCATAACGGATGTCTTGATCTCAAGATATTTGAGATCGGCACGGTCTTTTTTCGCCGAAAGGAAGGAGAACTTCCCATTGAGAAGAGAAGGATGGGCTGTCTCATCACAGGCATGTTTTACGGTGACCTATGGTGTTCAACAATAGATGCGGATTTTTATGACTTAAAGGGCTGTATAGAGAACATATTTGATGGTCTCAAGATTGCGGGTCTGGAATTCAGGTCTGATTACGGGGAAGCCTTCCTCCATCCGGGCAAGTCATGTGGGATATATAATAAAGACCGGTCTATCGGATTTTTAGGGGAAGTGCATCCGGATACTCTTCTGAATATGGATTTGAAGAATCGAGCTTATGTAGCTGAAATAGATTTGGATATTGTCTCAAATATGTATTCAGGGGAAGTGTTGTATAAAGACCTACCGAGATTTCCATCAGTCGTAAGAGACGTGGCATTCGTAATCGGTCGGGAGACGGAAGCGGATAAAATGCTTAAACTTGCCGTCGAAATGGATAAAGAATTACTTGAAAAGGTGAGTGTTTTTGATGTATATTCCGCCATGAATATTCCGCAAGGCAAAAAGAGTCTGGGGATAAGGTTTCTATATCGCGCTTCTGACAGGACTCTGACGGATGATGAAGTGAATCAGCTGCACGGTGAGATCGTAAGAAAAATTGTTGACTTGACTGGGGCGAGGATAAGAGGAGAAGAAATTTAGGCGTCCGTAAGATTGGGGGAGGTTAGAAATGACAAAGATTGATATTATTCAGGATGTGTATGAAAAGCTGGGATTTTCCAAGAAGGATGCAGCGAAAATTGTTGAGTCGGTTTTTGAGATCATGAAAGACAGCCTTGCTCGCGGTGAGAAGATAAAGATTTCCGGTTTCGGCAACTTTTCTGTAAAGGACAAGAAATCTCGCAGAGGCAGAAACCCGCAGACCGGAAGTGAAATAGAAATATCTGCAAGGAAGGTACTTACATTTAAGTCAAGTCAAGTGTTGCGCAAAGCGCTGAATAGTTAATTGGATAAATAAGAAAACTCTGATCATCAAATCCGGATGATTTGGTAAAAAGTCAAAAATCTTTGTTAGAGCTGGCCGCATTCGAGAGAAATGCATGTATCAAGTCGCTCGGGTGCCGAGAAATGAACTGATCGGACACGTGCACCGAGGAACTTGCCGTACGCTTGGGGAGGGGGTACGGTGGCCCCGGACTTTTGGACTTTTTACAGGGTCATCAATTCTGCGTACTAAACGAATCCATCATAAGAGTGATCTATAATGCCCTTTCGCTGCGTGCGACTATGGCAATTCCAAGCGCATACGAAAGGTTTCAAAATATGGGTTTCGCTTTTTTGTTACGTCAGGATTTGGAATTTCTTAATGAATACGACAATTCCGGACAAGGAATACTTCCGTATCGGAGAGGTCAGTAAGATCCTCGATGTAGACCCGTATGTCGTCAGGTTTTGGGAATCTGAATTCAAATCAATAAAACCAATTCGCACCAAATCGTATCAACGTCTATATAGGAGAAAAGATTTAGAGGAACTGCTGATTATTAAGAATCTCCTTTATGATGATAAGTTTACCATAAGTGGTGCCAAGAAACAGTTGCTGAAAATGAAAAGAGGGGGAACACAGGCGGATCGAGATGACGCCCAAGAAAAGTTTGCGGAAATTAAAAAAAGATTATTGCAGATAAGAAAAATGATAAGTTAAGAGGAAAAAGGGACAGGCATTTCTTCTCAATGAAAAAAGTTACCTGCCCCACCGTTCTTAATGTTTGGTCGATCTCTTGGATGCCTTGAGCGGATTGATTTTCTGCGTGGCTTCTTTGATCTCTTTCTTGATGTGCGATGCTGTCGGACAGTTTCCAGAAAGCCATTTGCTGGAAGGTTCAGGATAGACCTTGCAGTACTGACCGGTCGGGCAATCTATAATCTTGATGCAACCCTCACACCTCTCTATTATCGTGTAGCAATTACCCCCATTAAATCCACAACCTCTCTTAGTCATGAAGGCACACTCGGACCCAATCTTGACGGTTTGACAGACCATTGGAATCACCCCCTTTCTTATTTTTCTTGATTTGCTTAATCGCAGATAATATCTGCTTAACAAAAATCTTTCTTTCGTAACAAAATATTGAACTATATGTCAAGAAAAAAGTGCACGAACTTAACTTGGCGGATATTGGAATGATAACAGTGTCAATGCCATATTGAATGAATTGACTTCGTACTACAATCATGTTAGGCAAACACCTCCGATGGAGGTGCGTATGAAAATGCGGAGAAATAATCATCGGTCTGTTGCGGTTATTTGAGACTGACATGGTAGTAATAAGAACGTTCGAGATAAAAAATAAGCTTGGCCTTCACGCAAGGGTTGCAGCTAAGCTCATCAGTGTATCGACGCGATTTAAAGCGAAGATATTTTTTGAGAGAGATGGTAAAGTTGCAAACGGAAAAAGTCTCCTTAGTATCTTGACGTTGGCCTGTCCTTTGGGAAGTCGACTGACGATAAGAGCAGAGGGGATGGACGCGCGAGAGGCTGTTGAGGATCTTGCTAGGCTGATAGAGCATAAATTCGGAGAAGATTGATGGTCGATGATGCAGGGAAGAGGTCTTTTGTTCTCAAGGGCATAGGTGTCTCGCAAGGTATAGTGATCGGGAAGGCGTACCTATTTGATCGTTTTGATGCCCGGGTTTCCTTCTACAGGTTGCGGGACAAGGACCTCGTATCGCAAGAAACTAAGAGGTTTAGGGCAGCTCTGAAGGAATCGGAAAAACAGCTCATGGAGGTAAAAAAAAGACTCCGCGAACTGGCGGGACGGGAGCCCCTATATATCATTGATGTTCACTTATTGATACTCAGAGACAAGATGTTCATCAATCATACCATTAAGTATATCGAAGACTTGTGCATCAATGCGGAATGGGCCATCAAGATGACTATCGACAGGTATCGAGATATCTTTGATAAAGTGGAAGATGAATATCTCAAAGGACGGATCAGCGATATTCGATACGTCGGGCAGATGATTACGAGGAATCTTGCGGGGGGTAAGAAGGACATCGTTCCGGACATTGGCGGCAAGGGGATAATCATTGCCGTAGACCTGTCGCCTGCAGATACTGCGCAGATGATGATAAATAAGGTGCAGGGATTTGCAACAGATATGGGAGGAAAAACATCTCATACAGCTATTGTGGCAAGGGCTGTTGAAATTCCCGCCGTAGTTGGTTTGGAGTCTATCACTAAAATGGTAAGAACCAACGATGACATTATTATCGACGGCTCGGCGGGTCTTGTTCTTGTGAATCCCGATCCGGAAATGATTAAGGTATATGACGATAAGCGGAGATATTTTGAAATAGCGCAGGAAAATTTTCTGAAATATGCTAGGCTCCCGGCTGTAACGAGAGATAATTATAAAGTGGATATCGGAGGGAATATCGAGTTTATAGAGGAGATTCCCTCCGCCATATCCCATGGCGCTGAGGGCATTGGTCTTTACAGAACGGAATTTATCTACATAAATAGAGGGCAACTGCCCACGGAGGAAGAACACTTTTCAAACTACAGAAGCATCGTCGGTGTTAAGGGTTTGAAATGGGCAACCATCAGAACCTTTGACCTTGGCGGTGACAAGTTTTACTCGGATCCAAAGTTGGCCAAAGAAATGAATCCTCAAATGGGTCTGCGAGCCATCCGCTTCTGTTTGAAAGAAGTCGATATGTTTAAGGTGCAGTTGCGGGCGATTGCCCGTGCCAGCGCTTTCGGAAAAACGAGGATCATGTTTCCGATGATTTCGGGGATTGAGGAAATACGAGAAGCCAAGAGAATCTTTTTCGAGGTTAAGGATGATCTTGTAGCCAAAGGTATACCGGTAGGTGATGACATTGAAATCGGCGTCATGATAGAAGTTCCGTCTGCCGTGATTATTGCCGACGAACTGGCAAAAGAAGTTGATTTTTTCAGCATAGGTACGAACGATCTCATCCAATATGCCTTAGCCATTGACAGAATAAACGAAAGGGTGACCTATTTATATGAACCGCTCCACCCCGCCGTTCTGAGACTCATCAAGCGAGTGATTGACGTCGGTCATGACGCGGGCGTTCGGGTTGCCATGTGCGGGGAAATGGCAGGTGAACCGGCATATATCATGATTCTCTTAGGGCTTGAGATTGACGAGCTGAGCATGAATCCCCTGGCAATACCGAGGGTGAAAAAGGTTATTCAGGAATCAACCCTGCAGGAATCCAAAGCGCTGTTAGAGAAAGTTATGACTTTTTCGTCAGCTGCTGTGATTCGAGAATTTGTCTACAATTACATGCGTGAACGTTTCCCGGAAGAATTCCAGGCAAACGACTCTTGAGATTAAGTGGAGAAGAAAGCATTCTCGTCGGTATCAAGTAAATTATGCCTCCCGCGGCCGCACATATTGAGACAATTTACGGCCGGGAACTTCATTATCGTAAGAGATCATCATGTCCTTCCTGTCAAAAATTAGAGCGTGGATGGTAGAGAATGGAGATTTTTATGCGGGGCACCTTTACCGGGAGGACAATTTCCCCCTTTTCTGGCTTATCAAGAAGGTGTTGTCGAAAGTAGAACTTGCCGATGAGTATGTCGAAGCGCTAAAAAATCTGTCTGAAAAAGGCATAGTCGTCTATGCCATAAAGAATAAGAGTCAGCTAAACAGCCTCATCATTCGGGAGCTTTCCGCAAGAAGGGGTATCCCCAGACCGGTTTATTGCCACGGCTTTAATATGATATTCTGGCAGCCTTTCCCTGCCGCTGCCAAGGTTGTTTTCTCCAGTATATGTCGCTTAATTTTGAGAAAATCCATCCCCGATGCCCACAAAAAGGATTATCTGAAGCGAATCATTGCGGAAGGTAAAAGTGCGATAATCCACCTCGGAGGTTCGGAATTCTTTGAGAGCCGCGTTACCCAGGATGGATTTGCCCAATTGATATCTGCTCAAAATAACGTAAATGTCCCCATCTATATTGTCCCGGTGATGATTACTTACGGTCGAAGAAGGGAGAAGGAGAAAGAAAGCTTTCTCAATATATTGTTCGGCCAGACCGAAGAGACGGGTGCGCTTCGCCAGATCATCACCTTTCTACGGTATTCTAATAAGGCTACAGTGATATCTGCAGAACCCGTTGACCTCCAAGACTTTGTCTGTAAAAATGCAGGCATGAAAATAGATGCCTTGTATCATGATTTGAGACGAGAACTGATCGAACGGATTGACGAAGAAAAGATGAGTATCGTTGGTCCCGTTTTGAAGTCGAGGGAAGAAATCATCAGTATGGTTCTTAATGATGGTAACCTTGAACATTTCATAGAAGATATGGCTGCACACGGGGCAAAAAACCATAATTCCCTAATCAAGGAAGCAGAAAAATATATCCGGGAAATTGCTGCTGACTATAATGATATGTTTATCGAGCTCTGGGAGAAAATTTTGACTTGGTTGTGGAACAACATCTATGATGGCGTGGTAGTAGACAAACCGGGACTTGCTAAAATAAGAAATTTATCAAAAAAAATGCCCTTCGTTATTATACCCTGTCATAGAAGCCATATTGATTATCTTCTCCTTTCCTATGTTTTCTTCAAACATAATATACAGATGCCCTTTGTGGCCGCCGGTACCAATTTGTCATTCTGGCCATTAGGATACATCTTCCGAAAATCGGGAGCCTTCTTTATTAGACGTACCTTTAAAGGGAATAAACTTTACGGCGAAGTCTTTGCCAAGTATCTGGAGGTAATTCTAAAAGAGGGGCTTCCCCTGGAGTTTTTCATTGAAGGGGGCAGGAGCCGTAGCGGCAAGATGGTAATGCCCAAGTTCGGCCTCCTTTCAATGCTTATTCAAGCTTACAGAAAGCGGGCTGGTGATGATCTGGCAATGATCCCGGTTTATATCGGTTACGATCGCGTCATCGAAGAAGAATCCTACTTAAAGGAGATTGGTGGAGTTCCTAAAGAGAGGGAAAAGCCGTCTGATGTCATCAAGAGCCGCAAATTCCTTAGGAAACGTTATGGGCGTGTCTACGTAAATATCGGTGAGCCCACATTTCTCAAATCGTATCTCTCTTCACAGGAAAAACCATTTGACGGTATGGGCATGGAAGAAAGGCAGAGCCTATACAGAAAGATCAGTTATGAAATAACATTGGAAATCAATCGGGTATCCGTTGTTACCCCATTTTCGCTCGTTGCATCCGTCTTGCTGTGCCATGACAGAAGGGGCATATCCCATGATGATCTGACAGCTGTGCTGAAGTCATTCTATGATTATCTCAGCTACAAAAAAGTGAACTTTGCTGCCACTTTGCTCCACAAGGAAAAAGCCTTTGTGGATGCCCTCAATCTGTTTGATGAGTCAGGCATTATATCGAAGATGGGGGCAGAAGAAGAAGAGCCGGATGAAATGGAAGAAATTGTCTACTCCTTGGAAGATGACAACCGTTTGAATTTAGAGTACTACAAAAATAATATCCTTCACTTTTTCGTCCCCATCAGCTTTGTAGCCACGTCATTGCTTTCAAGCCATGAAGACATGATACCTTTAAACCGGCTTGTAAAAGATTTCCAGTTCCTTAAGAGACTCTTCTGGCAGGAATTTATTTTTGATGACCGGAGGGACGATTTGGATGAGGTAAACGATGTCCTTTCTTATTTGAACAGCAGGGGCATGATCTCTGCTTTGGAACATGATGGGCAGGCCCTGGTCGAGGTGAAAGGCAAGGGAAAGACAAATCTAATGCCTTTCGCCGGTTTAATAAGCAACTATATGGAATCGTACTGGGTAGTGATTAGGGGTTGCATGTATCTCAGAAAGGATGCCATGTTGGAAAAAGACTGGATGAGAAAAATCCAACAGCTTGGTGCCAAAATGTACAAGAAAGGGGAGATCCGGAGAGCGGAAGCCATGTCGCAGTCGAATTATCAAAGTGCCATGCAATTCCTCCAGGATGCAGACATCGTGCATGTTTCCGAAGCCAGCGATAGAGGAGACAAGAAGGAAGTGAAAATATTTGCGCTTGCCGGAAACAAGGCGGAAATGGATTCCCTGCGTCGTCGGCTGTTCGAATTCTTATGATAAAGGATTTGCGAAGGAATCAATCCATCACCACTTACAGCATCAGGGCCAACTCATCTAATATAACAGTCTTTTCAAAGTTTTACGACATGATCAATTCCTGTGTTGCGGATCCGCTGAGTAGTTTTTGTTTGACATGCCCGGCCGTTCGTGCTAAGGAGCGCAGCGAAAATGGACGAGGATACGAAGAAGACGGCCATCCAAATGGCGTATGCAAGCAGCATAGGAATTTTCATGGTTGTGCTGATCTTCGGCGGTCTTTATCTCGGCGTTTTTCTGGACCGGAAATTCGATACCGGCTACATTTTTACAATTTTCCTTCTGGTGGCGGCAATTATCGCCGGATTCAGAAATATATATATCTTAATAAAGAAAATACCGGATGAAAAGCCGTTAATTAAGTATCTGAAAAGTGAACCGCACAGAAAAAGACCCCCTGCAAAAGAGGCTTGAGCTTACAAACTGGATCATCCTAGGAATATTGACTGTGATCAGTTTTACCTTCATGCCTCGCAAGTTCGCCTTGGGCATGTTGTTGGGAGGCTTCATAAGCATAGTAAATTTTCACTGGCTCGTCCGCGATCTGCGAAAGGCGTTCAGAAGTCTTTCGGAAAAGTCAAATTCTGTCGTCATGTTTAAGTATTACATAAGATTTGCCGTTACGGCGATAGCTCTATATTTTATTATTACCGGAGATATTGTTGATATAATAGGCTTATTGATCGGGCTTTCAACAGTAGTGATTGCCATAGTAATTACCACAGTCACGTTATATTCAAAAAAAAATTGTGTTGAGGAGGCTAGATAAGAAATGCATTCCCTGTCATTCTTGGAAAACCACTTTATCCCGGAGCATATAATGTATACTTGGTTTGTCATGGCCTTGCTTGCTCTTTGTTCTTTTCTGGCAACACGCCGGTTGGACATCTATCCGACTAGATCTCAAAATGTGATGGAGGTTGTGGTCAGTGGTTTGGATACCTTAATAACTGATACGATGGGTCATGACGGAAGGAAATTTTTTCCTCTAATTGCTACTATAGGTCTCTTTATTCTTACATCCAATCTCCTGGGACTAGTCCCCGGTTTTGAAGCCCCCACGGCCAATCTGAACACGAACCTTTCCATGGCACTTGTAGTTTTTTGCCTGACGCACATTATGGGAGTCAAGGTTCATGGGTATAAATACGTTAAGCAATTCATGGGACCGGTGTGGTGGCTGACACCTCTGATGGTCCTCATCGAACTGGTCAGTCACCTGGTTCGCCCCGTATCGCTCACAGTGCGATTATTCGGTAATATAGAAGGCGGGCATATCGTTGTGGCCGTACTATTCCTGTTGGCTCCTTTCCTCGTACCCATACCGATTCTCTTTCTGAAGATTTTCATATCCGTGATCCAGACCCTCGTCTTCATGTTGCTCTCAATGATGTACATTGCCGGCGCCATGGAGGAAGCACACTGAAGTACGCCAATCTACATGGTTAAAAAGAAGGGCCGAAACTTGAATTGTTTTGGCCCTTCCTCTATTCCACACACCCGGAGAGGGTATAGCCCTATGGGTATTAAATCTTGCCAGTTCAGCACGATCACATCCGAAGATATAATCTATTTTGCGGTTACTGACAGTTATTCACTGCCTGCCGGGTCAATGCGCATGCGAACCGTGACGAACCTCAAGGCTGTCACGGCAGGAATTTTGCCGGCCCGGTCTCAGCGAGAGTCCCTATAGATGAAATAAGAGGGCAATGCTGGAGATGTATTTGAAAAGTGAAGCTGCTAAACTGAATAGAATTATTTGCAGCATTTTCTTGACTGTCATATTCATCTGCACCGGTTATTCTTTATCATACGCAGAGAAGAACTTCTTGTGGCGCGTTCAGTCAAAAGGAACCACAGTCTATCTGCTTGGTTCTATCCATCTTTTGAAGAAGGATGTCTATCCCCTCAGCAGAACAATAGAAAGCGCTTTTGAGAAATCCGATGTTCTGGCAGTCGAGGCAGATGTAAATGACACAAGCCGGCTGGACCTGCAGAAATTGATGGAAAGTGCTTTCTATCCGGGCAATGACAACCTTGAAAAGCATGTCTCTGGGAAAACTTTCGACCTCATCAAGGAGGAAACAGCAAAGGCCGGTTTGCCCATGGAGTTAGTCTACAACCAGCGGCCGTGGTTCCTGGGATTGACACTGGAATCGACAGAACTTATGAAATCAGGCTATGATCCCAATTATGGGATAGACAAGCATTTTCTTTCAAAAGCTGAAGGCAGGAAAAAGATATCGGAACTGGAGAGTCTTGACTATCAGGTTAATCTTCTTGCTGGCTTAAACGATGAGGAACAGGAACTGTTTCTATTATATACTTTGAGGGAATTAAAAATACTTGTGCATGAAGTTGATAAACTTGTAGCCGCATGGAAATCCGGTGCCGTGGAGAAGATGGAGGCGACAATGACAAAAAGCCTGGCTGAAGATAGACGATTCTACGCTATTTATGACAATCTGATCTATAGGAGAAACAGAAACATGGCACAAAAAATCGAAGGCTACTTGAAAACAAACGGCACTTATTTTGTTGTTGTTGGGGCAGCCCATCTCTTGGGCGATAAAGGGATCATCCAACTATTGAAGGATAAGGGCTATTCCGTGGAACAATTGTGATAAACAGTGTATTTATATTAGCTGATTTTTAGACCGCCGGCCAGAAGAAGCATAACCCCCTTTCTCACCATCATAACGGCAATGGCAGCGAGCAGGAGAGCGGCGAGCTTGGATACCGTTCTGGCTCCGGACTTGCCCAAAAGACGTATGATCGGCGCATAGAGCCAGAATGTGAAGCCGGCAATCAGTATGTTCACAATCAAGGCCGCAACCGTAGCTAACGGTCCATACTGCTGGACGAGGATTAATATCGTAGTGAGGACAGCGGGACCGACGATCAGGGGTACGCCCAAAGGCACCGCGCCAAGACTCTCCGGATCGATCTGACTCCATCGCCTTTCCATGGACATTAAATCATCTAGGGAGATAATGAAGAGGAGTGTCCCGCCGGCGATCATGAAATCGGAGACGGTAATACCTAAGAGATCCAAGATGACTTTTCCTATGGCCAAAAAGATCGCGGCCACAATGGCAGCCGTAACAACGGACTGTACAATAATCCGGTTGATTTTCGGCTGATCCAGCCCCTCTGTAAGGCTCATGAACATGGGCAGGACGCCGATGACATTCACCGCCATAAATATGGGGAAGAAGCATAACCAGAACTTGTTCATGGGATCACTGCCTCATGTTTGTGTTAGCCTACATTATAAGGAATAGAATGGAACAGGACAATAAGAATTATGAAAGATATTTGTGACAGTCCGGGAATGTAGCGCAATGGCAAGAGATGCGATTGTAATATGTGAATGAGATTCACAAATTTATCCGATGTGGATGCCGCGAGAAAATACATTTTTGACATTAGTAAAGGCGAATATAAAATGATTGATAAGACACTTCGACGAAGTGGAGAACTTTTCAAGTCTGGATATCGCTGAGCCGAAAGCGTTTTGCTTTCCGTGACAGAGAGCAAAAATATTAAATCGGAATTAATCCCGAAAATCGCCAGCGGCTTCTGTGGCGGCATTGCAAGGAAGGGCGGAATTTGTGGAGCGGTCAGCGGCGCTGTTATGGCAATAAGCATATTTTATAGAAGGGGCTTGCCGGATGAGCCAATTGATAAGAGCTACGTCCCTGTAAAAAAAATAATAGAAATATTTGAAAACAAATTTGGTTCGACAAATTGCAGAGAGTTAACAGGGTGCGATCTGGGAATAGAAGAAGGTAGGAAGAGATACTTTGCGGCGAATATGCTTGAGCGATGTAGAGGCTGTACCGGAGAAGCCACAAGATTGGCAACGTCAATTATTGAAGAAGAACCGCAAACGGAAGTTGCCACAAACGCATAACGGCGGCTGAACAGAGCCATTAAAATGCCTGTAGGCTCAAACTGGCTATGATCAGCTGCAGTTTAGCAATATGGACATAGCCGCCGTCAACCAGGAAATCAAGAACATGCGAATTCATTATTTCCAGCGCGTGCGATTTGAGGAATTAGAGAGCATTGAACAATGGATACGTGCCCGTGGATATCATCTGACAGCAACAAAACTTTATCAAAATGACCCGATGCCGGAGATGGAAGGAGTTGACTTGGTTGTTATCATGGGATGTCCGATGGGAGTCAACGATGAAGACAGATTGCTCTGGCTGGTGATGGAGAAGCGCCTTATTGAGAAAGCCCTGAGCAAGGGGAAGGCTGTCCTGGGAATGTGTCTCGGGGCGCAACTGATAGCAGATGTTCTTGGGGCCAGAGTGTATCATAATCGGTACAAGGAAATTGGCTGGTTTCCGATTGGGCTGACGGAGGCGGGGCAACGCTCTCCTTTGTTCGGTTTCCTGCCCGCGCGGCGACACGTTTGATTTGCTGGCGGAGGCGATAGATATAGCGCGTAGTGAAGCACGCATTCACCAGGCTTTTGTGTACAACGAGCGGGTGATCTGGTTGCAATTCCACCTGGAGTCTACTGAGGAAGGCGTTGAGTCACTCATTCAGGACTGTTCAGGGGAATTGGCCAATAGCGGCTATATTCAGGCCCCATCGCAATTGAAGGCTCATACAACTGCCTTCCGTATTATCAACGGGGCCATGGACAAACTGCTTTCCAGAATTGAGCAAGTGGTGAAGCAGACATCCTGAGGAAATTGTTTACCCTCCACAGTTACATAAAGTTCAGCGGATCTACATCTACTCTTATATCTAAAGCGGTTACGGAAGCTTTTGAGAGGATATCTTTGGCCAGATCATGAACTGCGCGGGCATCCTTACCCTTCAAGAGCAGTTGCCAGCGGTGCCTGGCCTTGATTCTGGCAATGGGGGACTCTGCTGGGCCAATGACTTCCACCTCGTCTTTTAACTTATTCATTATGAACGAGTTTGCAATAAAATGTCTCAGTCCTTTAAGCCCTTCCATGCCCTTCTCTATTGACACGCTCGACAGTTGAAGATTCACAATGCGAGTGAGAGGGGGATAGGACAGCGCACTTCGCAGGGCAAGCTCATCGTCATAAAAACCCATGTAATCATGATCCTTCGCCCTGGTTATGGCATAGTGCCCGGGATTAAAGGTCTGGACAATGACCCTTCCGGGAGAGGTGCCCCTGCCTCCCCTTCCAGAAACCTGGGTCAGGAGCTGAAATGTCCTTTCCGCCGCTCGGAAATCGGGTATATTAAGGGATGTATCGGCTGAAATTACGCCAACCAGCGTGACGTAAGGAAAGTCGTGTCCTTTGGTGATCATCTGGGTTCCGACGAGGATATCAATATCACGCTGGTCAAGGGCCTTTAATATCTTTTCGTAAGCCCCTTTCCTGGAAGTTGTGTCACTGTCCATTCTTTCGATTCTGGCATGCGGAAAGAGCTTTTTGACTTCCTCCTCCAGTCTTTCCGTTCCTACGCCATAGGGGCGAATACGTTTTCCGTGGCATGCGGGACACGACATAGAGGGTCTTATGGTATAGTCGCAATAGTGACACTTCAGAGTGCTATCACTAGCGTGATACGTCATGGATACAGCGCAGTTCAGGCATTTAAACACATACCCGCAGTCAAAACAGAATGTGAAGGTGTAAGAGCCTCGCCTGTTCAAGAAAAGGAGAGTCTGCTGTCTTTTTTTAAGGGTATCATCAATCGCTTCTTTCAATGCATGGGACAGAACATGCGATGAAGTGTGTCCACTGCCTTCCGCCTCCAGTTTCATATCGATGATTTCGACTTTCGGCAGTGGTCTGTCTTCCACTCTGCTGGGCAGGACGAGGTACTTGTATTTACCCTTCATCGTATTGAAATACGTCTGAACGGCAGGTGTGGCGGAGCCTAAGATAACCGTTGCTGAACTGAGATTAGCCTTCATAATTGCGAGATCGCGGGCACTGTATCTCATCCGGTCGTCCTGCTTGTAAGAGGTGTCATGTTCCTCATCCACGATAATCAGCTTAAGATTTCTTACAGGTGCGAACACAGCCGAGCGCGCACCGATGACTACATTGATGTCACCCCGTTGTATCCGCCTCCATTGATCGTACCTCGCAGATTTTGAGATACCGCTGTGAAGCACAGCTATTTCCTGGTCTTTAAATCTTTTGTTGAAGCGGGTGAGAAGTTGCGGTGTCAGGGCTATTTCCGGGATGAGAAAAATTACGCCTCCCCTCATCCTGAGAGTTTCTACAATGGCGTTGAGGTACACTTCCGTCTTGCCGCTCCCCGTTACACCGTGGAGGAGGTAGGGCGAGAAGCTGTCACTCTCCAGGCCTTTCACAATTTCGCAAAGAGCATCTTTCTGATCCTCATTCGGTGTAATTAGACTTTCGCCGCCGCCGATATCAGGATTCTGACCGTGCCCACGGGAGACTTCTTCTTCGCTTATGCGGATAATCCCCCGTTGTTCCAATCTTCTTAGCGTGGGTAGAAGATTCTTGAATCTTTTCGAGAGAACAGCCACGGAGCAAGAGCCATGCGTACTGAGTAATTCGGTTAGCAAGATTTGTTTTCTTGTCAGTTTTGTAATGTCTGTATCGTAGCGATTGAGATGGACGAGCTTCTCTTTTTTAGGGCTCACTTGCGGTTTCCCCGTTCTTATCTCTGCAGCGATAAATCCTGCACCGACGAGGGCATTGATGTCTCTGGAGATGTCCTTCTTTCCAAGTAATGTTTTTAGTCGATCGAGAGGCAGGCCACCAGGGAAATGACCGACGGTATCGATTATGCACTTCTGACCCGCAGAAATCTGCATGTCGGTTCTTTCCAGTCTTTCTCTTGTCATAGAGATCCACCGGTCGCTTTTCGGATCTATTCCTCCCGGCATGATCTCGGCGAGTTCCTTGCCAAGCGGATAGATATAGTATTGTGATGCCCACCGATAGAATTTTAAATCTTCTTCATTGAAGAGAGGTTCGGAGTCTAATATTTCTATAATTTCTTTAACGTCTTCGTAATATGCAAGGTGAGATACATTGATAATATAACCCGTGAACCTTCTTTTACCGAAAGGGACGAGAACCCGTTTTCCAATGGAGATTTCTTGTTGCAGAGCCTCGGGAACGGAATATGAGAATGTCTTCTCCGAAGGGATATTGACGGCAACCGTTACAAACATTGGGTCTGTTACCTGTTTGGACAAGGGCGGGGAAAATGTATTATTGTTGTTCTGTGGGGTTGTTCTATCTTGTTGTAATGTGAGGTCGTGTTTAAAGACTATGTGTATTCAGGATATCAATCAGGATGCTTATTCCCCTTTGAGCCGTTCTATCTTTTCCTGTTTGGTCTTGCAATCGATGCAGAGAGTCGTTACCGGTCTTGCCATCAGCCTCTTCTCAGAGATGGGGCCGCCACACACCTCACATATACCAAAGACACCATCGTCGATTCGCTTTATCGCCTCTTGGATCTTGGCGAGCAACTTTCTCTCCCTATCTCTGATGCGGAGTTCAAAGTTTCTGTCCGACTCGAGAGTTGCCCTGTCATTGGGATCGGGAAAATTTTCTTTTCCTGTTGTCATGTCGGAGACTGTTTTTTCCGCGTCGTCGAGGAGCTCATTCATTTTTTGGGTAAGCAGGTATCTATAAAATTGCCGCTTCTCCGGTTTCATGTTTTGCAATTTTTCTGGTTTCGTGGCCATCTCCATCACCCTGTAGAACACTTGACCTGAAGTCTTTATTTGAACAGTGGTTAATACACAAAGAACGCCTTCTTGTAAAGGAAAAAATCGTTCATAGGGGAAATGAATTTGTTGCCAATATTACAATAACTTATGTATCCGTTCATGGTTGACCATAGGCTTTTTTTATTTTTTCAATGATATTTGTTGTCGACGATCCCTTGATTTCGGGAATGATAACTACCCTGCCACCCCACTTTTCCACCGACTCCCGTCCCACCACTTCACCCTCTTTCCAATCGCCTCCCTTCACAAGCACGTGGGGCCGTAGACATTCAATTAACTCAAGGGGGGTCAGCTCGTGGAAAATAGTAACATAATCTACCGATTCAAGGGAGGCGACAACATCTGCCCGCTCATTTTCCGGCATCAGTGGCCGTTTGTCACCTTTCAGGGATCTGACTGATTCGTCACTGTTGAGGCCTAGTACAAGTACATCGCCTTGCTTCTTAGCATCTTGAAGATATCGCGTATGCCCAACGTGAAGGATATCGAAACAGCCGTTTGTGAAGACAATTTTTTTCCCTTCATCACGAAGGGCGTCAATTTTTCTCTTCAGTTTTTCCCGGGAGTAAATTTTGTTCATTTGTTCTCTCTCCAGTCATATTTTCAGGGCTCTGTCTTTTCAATGAAAATTTTTTCTGCTATTTCTGCGGCAAATGGCATTTTAAGATATCATTCCGGGCCCCCGTAGAGACGATCGAAAACATGTCCAGGCGGAAGACCGCTGTTTTATTCAGAGATACTTATATAAGTTTACAATGGCGATGGTGTTAATAACAAGAAAAGAATTGTTCTAAGGACTCATTGTACTAGACCGCTCTGGCCAGTGTCAGAACCGCCACTCGATTAGCCTTGTTCTTCACGAGCACCCGTGCACATTCTTTTACCGTACTTCCGGATGTATACACATCATCCACGAGGATGATCTCTGCTCCTTTAACGTTAACTGAATCTGTGACGGAAAAACCACCGTGAACATTCGCTTCCCGTTCCTTCCTCCCCAGGCTGATCTGCGACTCCGTATACACGTGCCTTCTGAGCGTCATGAAGTCCAATGATATATGGAATCTCCTGGATATTTCCCTGGACAAGACGACGGACTGGTTGAATTTCCTTTCCCTCAACCTCTTGGGATGAAGAGGGGCGGGCATGATCAAAGAATAATCTCTGAGATTGAATGTTGGATATGCGAATTCCGCCATTAATTTCCCGATGATTTCGCCTATATATATTCTCCCGTTGTATTTGAACCGGTGGATCGCTTCGAGGAAGGTAGTTTCGTAACGTCCGACTGCTCAGGCGGCAAAAAGGCTGATTTCGAAACTATGCAATCACCGCACAGGTGACTGCCTCCGTCAGCTCCGGCAAGTGGAATGCCGCAACATGGACAGATCGATGCTTGTATGAAATGTATTTTTGAATAACGGGCGCTACAGAGGGGGAGCTTCTCATGATGTTCCAGGATGGCGTCGCATGTCAAACTTCTGGATGGGAATATGATGTCTGAAAGACCCGCAAGGATACGTTTCAATATTAAATCCCTTTGCCGAGAGCCGTCATTTCGGTCACCTCATCTCCGACCTCCATTCGCGGCGCATCCGGCCACAGCCTCTCAAGATCATAAAAATCTCTGATAGGTTCGTAAAAAACGTGGATGATTACATCTTCATAGTCCATAAGGACCCATTTTCCGAGACTTTCGCCCTCTATACCGAGGGGTATAATACCATATTCTTTAAGATTTTCTCGAATCGATGCTGCTATGGACTGGACCTGTCGGTCAGATGTTCCGCTGCAGATAATAAAGTAATCTGCGAAGGAAGATATTTCTTTGACGTTTAGTATGGTTAAGTTCTTGGCTTTTCTTTTAAGAGAAGCATTAATGCACAGGAGTAACCGTTCTTTTCCATCTTTGCTTTCTTTTACCAATAACACCTCCTAAAAATATATGTGACGATTCTGGGAACGACCTCAACGCTTTTGTGTTATTCTACAATCGTCCGCTTGTTTTTAGCAACAAAAATCTGATGCCTTGCCGACGAAGGGTTTCTGCCGAGAATGCGGTTGTTAAATAATTTTCCGTATGATAAGTGGAGCAAGATATTAGATCATTCTTTACTGGGATGGAATCTATCATGCATGGTGTATTGAAATTGGTTCAAGTTCATATGCCGTTCCATTTTCTCCGCAATCAGTTCCTTCCTTTGGTCATAAGAGAAAGAATAAATCCTGAGATCAGCTTCAATCATTTCACGCTCGACCATTTCAGGAAAGATGACTTTATGAATGTTGCCGATCAGCTCTTGGAAGCAGGATTGACGATCAGCTTCCACGCACCGTTCATGGATTTGAGACCAGGAGCCATAGATCCTGAAATCCGTAAGGCTACCACAGGCCGCCTGCAGCAGGTCTTTGATCTTGTGCCTTATTTTCGACCCATCTCCGTTGTATGCCATGCCTCATTCGATAAGAGATACTACGTATCAAACGAGCATGAGTGGCTGGAGAACAGCATTGCGACTTGGAAGCAATTCTTGGCACAGGCCATTGATATGGATACCGTGATTGCCCTTGAAAATGTCTATGAAACGGACTGTCATTATTTAGCTCTGCTCCTCAATGCATTTACCTCACCTCATATATGTTCTTGCTTCGATACCGGCCATTTCAACGTATACTCTACTACACCCCTAGAAGAATGGATAAATGGCTTAAGGGCCCGCATCGGCCAGGTCCATATCCATGACAATAACGGGCTCTTGGATGAACATCTACCGGTCGGGGACGGGAACTTTCCTTTTCATGAATTTTTTGAAATGATCCGTCAAAGGAAGCTTAAGCCTGTTATAACTCTTGAGTCTCATTCGGAAAAACAGCTCTGGCGCATGTTGGAGAATATCAAGGCACAAAACCTGTTTGAGCAATAGTTTAATTTTTGACTACAAAGGATGGCGTGGAGGCATCATTTGCTTAGATACATTGTTAAGAGATTGATATCCATGGTGCCCCTTCTGATCGGCATAACGATCGTCTGCTTCGTCGTCATGCATCTGGCCCCTGGCTCCCCCACCGATATGGAGACGCAGATGAACCCCAGGGCATCCGCCGATTACAGGGAGCGTCTAAATGCGATGTACGATCTTGATAAACCGCTTTACCAGCAGTATTTATCTTGGGTCGGAAAGATTGCCGTCCTGGATCTAGGGAAGTCATTCTCCCCGGACCGCAGGCCCGTTGCCAAGAAGATCATCGAACGCCTGCCCATCACAATCCTCATAAATGTGCTTTCCATGGTCCTGATTTTTATTATCGCTATTCCCATCGGCGTTCTTTCCGCCGTATACAGGGATTCCCTTTTTGACAAGGTTACCAGCGTCTTCGTTTTCGTAGGATTTGCCATACCCACCTTCTGGCTGGCCCTGCTTTTAATGATCTTATTTGGGATTGACCTGGGCTGGTTGCCTATATCAGGTATCCGGTCTTTGAATTACGACTATTTTCCTCCCGGGATGGTCTTTCTGGATGTGGTGAAGCACCTTATCCTGCCCGTTACTCTCTCCGCCTTTGGCGGACTGGCAGGCCTTTCCCGTTATATGAGGTCCAATATGCTGGAGGTGATCAGGCAGGATTACATCATGACGGCCAGAGCAAAAGGTTTGAGTGAACGTAAAGTCATCTATAAGCATGCCCTCCGGAACGCACTCCTTCCCATTATAACCATCTTGGGATTATCCGTGCCCGGTCTTATAGGAGGGAGCGTTATCTTCGAAAGCATTTTCGCCATACCGGGTATGGGGCAGCTTTTTTATATGTCTGTCATGGCCAGGGATTACCCGGTTGTGATGGGAATTCTTATTATCGGAGCCGTATTGACCCTGCTGGGGAATCTGATTGCCGACGTTTCCTATGCCCTAGCGGATCCGCGGATCAGGGTTTCTTAGGGGTGCAGAATATGGGAACGGATTTCTGGAAGAGGTTTTTGAAAAACAAAATAGCTCTTGCCGGGAGTTGTGTTGTCATCCTGCTGTTTGTAGTATCCATCCTTGCAACTGTGATCGCTCCCTACGATCCCCATGAGATTAATCTCAAGCTGGTACTTTCGCCACCGTCGGGCAGCCACCTCTGCGGTACGGATCAGCTGGGCCGGGATGTGTTTTCGCGGATGGTCTGGGGCGCCAGGATATCATTGAAGGTGGGTTTCGTCGCAACGGGTATTGCCATTCTCATCGGGGCAGTCCTGGGTGCTGTAGCAGGGTATTATGGAAGGTGGACAGATGCCGTGATCATGAGATTCGTCGACATAATGCTCTGTTTCCCGACTTTCTTTCTCATCCTCGCTGTGATTGCATTGCTTGAACCTTCTATCTGGAACATAATGATCATCATCGGCTTAACAGGCTGGATGGGTATCACGCGGCTTGTACGCGCTGACTTTACATCCCTGAAGGAGAGGGATTTTGTACTCGCTGCCAGGGCAATAGGCGCCAGCGATTTGAGGATTATATTTATCCATATCTTGCCCAATGCCATGGCATCTGTCTTGGTTGCCGCGACACTGGGCGTAGCCGGGGCTATTCTCACCGAGTCAGCCCTCAGTTTTTTAGGTATTGGTGTGCAGCCGCCGACACCAAGCTGGGGGAATATACTGACCGCCGGCAAAGACAATATTGATATCGCCTGGTGGCTCTCCCTGTATCCCGGTTTGGCGATTCTTATTACCGTTTTAGGCTATAACCTGCTGGGGGAAGGCATACGGGATTCTCTTGATCCTAGGCTCAAGTAGTTGAGCAAGTTAATAATATTTGTCTGGGACATGGCGGTGCCCTCCAGCGGAAATGCGAACGGCAGTGTTTATGAAATCGGTTCTCTATTTCTCGGTAAGAAACTTTCGACCTGCGCTATCTGATAGGAGAAATTATTCCGTTTCCCACGAAGAGGCCCTTTATCACTGAGACTTGGCCTTTTTCCGGGCAGCACCGCAGAAAAAGAGCTGTGCGAATTGTCCCTGAGCAACTAAGACGAGTGGAAGGGTTTTTTATTTCAACCTTATTCTTCATTTAAAAGAGGTACTCTCGAGGAAATTAATCGTCCGCCCGTCTAAACCTCCTGATTTGCACAAACACAGGTACTGGCGATCAGGACGCCCGACCTGCCAAAGGGGAGGTGGGGCGTCTTGCCAGAGACTCGCAGGATAATCTCTAGTTGGCCTGATTAATGGCAGATAGCTGCCAGTTGTTGCTTCCTATAGATCTTGCAAAAGTCCAGTATTCTTCAAATTTTATAGGTTCGGTCTTGCTGCCTGAAAGCAAGTCGCCGCTTTCGCTCTCTGTATAATCAAGAATGCTGGCCACTATCCTGACAGTAATAAAGTCCGTTCCTCCTTCCTCCCATGCTTCCGTGATCTCCACGGATCTGACGGCAATATTGTCGAGTTTGTTGATCTTCTTTTCCGCCTTCAATTTATCTGCATCCCTCTGCAAAATGCCGACCATCTCCTGTGTAAGAATATTCCTGATAAGCGTCATGTCGCGGTTAATCCACGCACCCTGAATCTTAAAGAAGTTATCCATGCATAGATCTGAAAACCTTGCTTCATCAAAAGAGGGGTCCATCTGTCGAATGTGGCGCAGTCCCGTTTGGACGTCACCTTCAGTATAGCCCTGATCCCGGGGAGAATCTGTAAATCCTGTCTGTTGTCCTGTTGATGGGGAAACGCCCGTTTGGTAAGAGTAAGCAGATGTAGATGCCCCTTCCTTGCGCTTCTTGATGCGCATATACAAGATGTAAAGCAGACCGCCAATGAGGACAATATCTAACAGCCCGATGCCGCTTTCGCCAAAACCGCCATAACCCATGCCATGGCTGAGTCCGCTAAAAAGGAGGCTGCCCAGAAAACCGCCTGCTACGCCCATGGCGAGACTTCTCCACATGCTGGGCTGTTGAGTTGGCAGTTGAGGAGTCATTGGTTGAGACGGAGCTGGCGCCGAGTATGGTCGGCTGGGAGAGCTGAATGACCGCGAACCGCGGCTGCCAAAAGACATGCCGCCTCCCGCTCTGGCAAACGCATCAAGTTCCATTAGCCCAATGAAAAAGAACAGAAATATAAAAAGGGTTACTCCTATTTTCCAATTCTTTCGCGGCATATTGTCTCCTCCTTCGAGTTACTTAGCATCCGTGCGTATCTGTGGTTTGAAAGATACTAGTGTAGCGCGTCAGAAGTCCCTTAACATGGGATTTCATAGTTGAATTCATCCGACGCAAGCTGGAAGGCAGTTCCAGCTGAAATGCAACACGAATCTTATGTAAAGAAGTGTTAGACGCATTACACTAGTACAAACTTTGAAGGCCGATTGTAGGAGATATGTGCCAAAGTGTCAACATCTCCTTTTCGTTTTGTCTTTTTCAGGCAGATGGTGTATTAGAGGCGTCAGTATGGATTAGCGTGGATACACTTCTCGAAATCATGATAGACAAAATACTTCACATGCATATAATCAATTGAGGAACACGTATGGGCGTTTATCACTTAGACGGAAAAGTTATACAAGTCGCGGATCTGATAGTGCATACCCGGAATGTAGTCGTGTTTACAGGGGCCGGGGTTAGCACGGAATCAGGCATTCCTGATTTTCGCAGCCCCGGTGGGATATGGACAAGATTCGATCCGGAAGATTTTACCATTCAAAAATTCCTTTCAAGCCCGGAGACGAGGAAAAAACAGTGGCAGATCCTTCTCGACGGCGGCTTGTTTGCGAATGCGGAACCGAACAGGGCCCACCTTGCCGTTGCCGAGCTGGAGGAGATTGGCAAACTGAACTGTATAATCACGCAGAATGTTGACAACCTTCATCAGAAGGCCGGAAACTCTCCGGAGAAGGTCTATGAGCTGCACGGCAATATGAGATGGCTAAAATGCATGAGCTGTGATGAGCGCTATCCTGTCGGTGAAGTCGTAGAGAGGTTCCGTGCAAAGGGGGAAGTCCCCGACTGCCAGCGCTGCCAGGGGATTTTAAAGCCCGATGTAGTTTTCTTTGGAGAGAGCCTGCCCGAGTGGACATTGAAAAATGCGACTGCTTGCGCGACCAGATGTGAGCTCATGATTGTCATAGGCTCATCTCTTGTTGTGTACCCGGCGGCCTACATGCCCATGTATGCCAAGGAATCCGGAGCCAAACTGGTGATCATCAATAATACGCCTACATCCTGCGATGATGTTGCGGATATTGTAATCCAGCATTCTGCCGGACTGATAATGGAGAGGATAATGGAAAATGTCAGGAGGAGAATCTGATTGAGAAGATGCCGAATATTATTCCCATAGAAACGGAAAGACTGAAGCTGGTACCCTTGGATCTGGAGAGTATTAATCCGGACGACCATCAGAAAATTGAACAGAAACTGGGCTTGCAGTTGGCCAGCATGATCCTGGGCGAGCAAATCGACAGGGAAATAAAAGCGGCCATGAGAGCTTCCCTGGAAGATGTAATAAGAAATAAAAAACAGGATCAATGGTATGCCGACTGGCAAAGCGTCCTGATCATACTGAAGGAGGAAAATGCGATCATAGGAGGATTTTGTTTCCAGAGATATCCTGATGAATACGGTACGGTTCAAATCGGCTATATGATCAGACCAGAGTATCAGAGAGAGGGATATATGACGGAGGCTCTGAAAAGGGGAATCTCATGGATATTTCAGCGCCCTGATATATCGGCCTTGCTCGCAGAAACTACGAGGTCTAATCTGCCGTCGCACAGGGTACTGGAAAAGGTCGGCATGGTCGTATATAGAGAAACGGATAATGGCCTCTGGTGGAGGATCGAGAGATGTGCCTGATTATCTTATCTTACAAAGTCCATGATAGATATCCTCTCATTCTTGCGGCAAACAGGGATGAGTTTTATGAAAGACCTTCGGCCCCAGTATCTTTATGGGAGGATGCCGTGGGCGTGATCGCAGGGAAGGACTTGCAGAGGGGTGGAACCTGGCTGGGTATCAGGAAAACGGGATGTCTCGCCATGCTTACCAACTATCGTGAACCGACGCATTTCGGGCGGAACGCCCCTTCTCGGGGATGGCTTGTGAGGGATTTTCTCGTGGGCGAAGAGGATCCTGAATCGTATATCGGAACTATTACGGCCAAGAAAGATCAATATAACGGGTTCAGTATGATCATCGGAGACCTGAATCGCCTGTTCTATTTCTCTAACCGTGGTGAAATGCGCGAACTGTCACCGGGCTTGTACGGTTTGAGCAACCGTGTTCTGGATACGCCCTGGCCCAAGACCGAGCGGGGGAAAAAGGCGATGAAGTTGTTACTCACGCGCAAGGACGATCCCGGGCCGGAAGATATTTTCGCAATACTGAAAGACCGGTCAAAACCGGATGACAATGAGCTTCCTGACACGGGAGTTGGGCTTGAATGGGAACGGATACTTTCATCCATATTCATAACGAGCCCCATATATGGCACCCGGTCCTCTTCGGTTATTATGATTGACAGGAAGAACCATGTGATGTTTATAGAGAGGGTTTTTGACGGCCATCCCGAACCGTGGATGGCGGCAAAGTTTGACTTCCGGCTTCATGATAATTGAGTGAAGTCAAAGTGAGGAGTGCAGATAGCAAGATGTCAAAACGCGAATATCCAGACCGCCCGATCTGCGGAGTCGGAGCGGTGGTAATTGAAAAAGGGAAAGTGCTCCTCGTGAAACGTGGCATCGATCCGAATAAAGGACTTTGGGCGATTCCCGGAGGCTCTCTAGAATTAGGTGAAACACTCCAGGAGGGCGCCGAAAGGGAGATTCTGGAAGAAACGGGTGTTACCATCAAGGCCGGAGCGCCCGTCTACTCTTTCGATTTTTTCGAAAAGGATAGTGAAGGGCGGATTCGTTTTCACTATGTAATTGTTGACGTGATCGCGCAATATGTGTGCGGCGAGGCGAAGGGTGCTGATGATGCCCTCGAAGCCAGGTGGGTTTCACCAGCAGAGCTAAGACAAATGCACGTCTCAAGAAATACTCTGAGAATTCTGGATTTCCTGAAAAGTCACTTTCGCGAGGAGGTATAGTTATGAAGGTCATCTATCACAAAGATTTTAATCAATCATACTGTTCTGATCCCGCCGCTGCGCCGGGCCGTATAGAGGTAGTCGTCAAAGCAATACGTGACAAAGTGACTTTTGTCGATGCTGTTTCCGCCCGGAAAGAAGACATTGCCGCTTGCCATACGCCATCCCACATGGAAAGAGTAGCGAGAGAAGGTATCTATGATGTTGCTGCGCTGGCAGCCGGGGGCGCCATACAGGCTGCCGAGATTGGCTTACTGGAGCCATGTTTCGCCGTAATCAGGCCGCCCGGACATCATGCCTCGGCCAATAACGCATGGGGATTCTGCTATTTTAACAATATGGCGATTGCCCTTGAAAAGTTAAAGCGGGAAAACCGGATTAAGAAGGCCTTAGTGCTGGATATCGATCTACATTTCGGCGATGGAACGATGAATATCTTAGAAGGGACTGGTTATGTGTCGATATGTAACCCTTCGGCATCCTACCCGGAAGAATATCTGAAAAGTGTGAAGAGCCGCCTCTCTGAAGAGAAGGTCGATATAATAGGAGTATCTGCGGGCTTTGACAATCATGAACAGGATTGGGGGGGACTGCTTTCCACATCTGATTACACGGCAATCGGAAAAATGGTCAGGGAGGCCAGCAAGAAAAACGGTGGAGGATATTTTGCCATTCTGGAAGGCGGGTATAATCACTCCGTACTGGGACAGAATGTAATGGCCTTCATCGAGGGCATGGAAGGGAAGTAAAAAAAAGCAGGGATGGTTCAAAGCCATCCCTGCCTCTGGTGCCTGGTTTAATTGCCGATTATTCCGCGTAGATCATTTTCAGTATCCCATTTTCTTCATGAAACCCTGCCCTTCCAAGGGTTGTCTCTCCACCAACTGACCAACTTTTACCCTTCTTAAATCTTGCGGTTTGCCTTCTACTGTGGTCCACGCGCTTTCCGCCTGGAGTTGGTCTGTTACTGTCAGCTGAACAGGCAATTTCACAATATTGCACGTTAGCTTCTTGTTTCCACTCACAGGATCTTCATCCTCCATTTCTTCAAATGTGTAAACAACCATCTTTGAACCCGGCTTTAGCCCAACTTTTTCGCCGATGTTTATATTTGCATACCTTTCTTTTTCATCAGGGCTGGTTCGCAATTGCCTTATATAACCTTTGACTGTGAACCATTTGGAGAATTTTGGTTTTATGTTTTCTATTCCTTTGGATGCCGCCTTTTTAATGCCGCCGACCAAGGCATCGTAGTTAGGATAGGGGATTTTGCCGATATTGACTTTCCCGATGACCTTATCTGATAACAGAACTTCACCTGTTTCCACATCAAGAATTCTGAGGGTTATTTCCGTGCCGATATTCCAGCCTTCCATTGCCTCCAGAGTTGCTGCTGTGGCCGTACCTATAAGCAAGCCCACGAGCGCTGTACCGGTGTCTTCACTTCGGTTGGCCACTGTCCTGCCCGCATCTTGAGCCCCTCTCCGTGCAGACTCATAGGACTTGTAAGTGAGATCTATATTATTGACGGAACCTGTGATGATGTATTTGACGCCAGCGAATTTTCCAAGTCTGACCAGCGTTGATTCATCCACAAGTCCAGAACGCTGAAACTTTTGTTCTGATATGATTTTTTCCATATCATTTCTTGTAAAGACCGTTGCTCCCCCCATGTTAACGATTTCGTTCATCACGCCGTCTTCCACACTTTCGGAGAGTTTTGCATTGACCTGTCTTTGTGTTGTCTGGGAATCTCGCTGAAACTGTTGTCTTTCCTTTGTACCCCAGACAACACCGGCAGCTCCTGGAACAACACCGACGGCAGCCCCCCCTACGGCAGTTCTTTGGCCGGAGCCCTGAACATGTGACTGAACCACGTTGGCATAGTCAAAGGTAGAGTTATTTGTGAAATTGACAACAGCTACTTTTGGCAAAGCGGAACCGTAAGCTGCTTTGCATATTATTGGGGGACTCTCTTTAGGTCCTTTATCAATAGGATATGCCGTCGGATCGATCTTTGGCACAGCTGCGCAGGCAGTCAAGAAGAATGTTGCAAGAAACAATAGTGCGAATCTCTTAAACATATATCTGTCCTCCTTATTTCTGGTAATCCAATATCAAGGAATAGGGTGAGAAATTTACGACGTTAAAATTACCTTTCTGCTTTATGCTGTTGGCCAGGTAGATTGAGTTTTCAGGATAGCTGACTATAAATTCCCCCATCTGTTTATCCTCCACACCAGTTACCCAAACAATATTCTGCAGAAGATTCTTGATTTCCATGTTCGTATCAAGATCGGTTACCCCGTTGACCTTTATACTTACCTTTTTGACATTGCCCTGGACGTAGGATGCAACTTTATCAAGTATTTTGGGAGTCAGCTTTTCTGCCAGGTCTTTAAGACCTTCTGCGGCGGCATCCTCAACGTTATTGGCCAGACCTTTGCCCTGTGCCGTATCCGCCGTAAGAATCTCCATACTGCCTGTCTTATTGTTCTTGGCAACGATGCGATAGGTCAGCCTTACTGTAACATTATTGAATGGCATAGAGAGTCCGTATCCAATATCCTCTCCCTTTTTTGTTGATATGGTGTAATCGACTTTACCTATGATGATGATATTGGAGAGAAATTTATACATCAGGCTTCTGACGGCAAGGGTGCTGCCGCTTTTCACCGCCTTTTCCATTTCCAGGGCATCCAAAGCATGTGTCGGAGCCACATCGATGACCTTGTAATTTTGATCGGTGAGTTTTCCGATAAGGGTCTCTGAAAGGATATTTGTTTCCTCAAATTCATCTCCACTCTTGCCTGGTTTCCGTGCCGGGATAAAGACAGCAAGGGAGTTGTTCAGGGCAAGGGAGGAAACGGCTTCTCTTGCCTTAGCAGGCTCAACGCAGGCCGTGATTTTTACGGTGAGCATGTCTTCTTTAGTGGCCTGGTCCAGGACCTTGTAACTCTTGACAACCCCTCCGACCTGCGTCTTTATTACGTCTTCGACAAGTGTGAAGTTCTGAACGAAACTTTGTGCCTTGACTTCCGTCCCGACGGTCTGCTCGATGGCTGCCCACTTCGCTCTGGCAATGGCTTCCGTTTTCGCCGAAGGGAGATCACTATTGATGATAGCTGCTTCTCCCTGGGCATTCACGCACTTTTCTTGACACAGGCCCACTGACACGGAAACGAAGCTCAGTAACAGTAAAGCAATAATGATACTTATTTTGTGCATCTTACCGATACCTCCGATGTAGGATCATAAGAACTATTAAAAACTATACTAAAAGGGTATGGTTTGTAAAGTACATTATGTTTTTGTATGTCATAAGAGCACTGTCTTCCAGGTATCGCACTCACTTGCCTATGCAGAAGGTAGAGAATATTCTGTCCAGCACCTCTTCAGTAACCGTTTCTCCGGATATTTCGCCAAGGCCTTCAAGAGCTTGACGGATATCAAAAGCAGAGAATTCAGGAGAAAGTCCTTGCAGGATGCTGTCCTTGGCCTTTAACAGGAGGTCCCTCGTTTTTTCGATGGCCATTTTATGGCGGATGTTGGAGACGACGGTCAGCGTGTGGCCACAGTCTGCACCATTTAGAGCGAGACTGTGGATTGCATCTTTCAATGCGGGTATGCCCTCGCCGTGTTTTGCTGAAATCCAGATGGGCGGCATGGCATCAGGAGTGATACCTGCTAACTCCTTTCCATCAAGGACATGAGGAAGATCGGTCTTGTTGATGACCAGACAGAATTTCCTTGACTTGCATTTCTCGATGATCTCGATATCCTCTTTTGTTAACTGTTCGCTGCCATCGACTACGACTATCACCACATCCGCCTGTGAAAGTTTTTCCCATGCTAGAGTGACGCCTTCTTTTTCGACGATATTCTGCGGCTCTCTCAGTCCTGCCGTATCCGTGAGTTTCACAGGAATCTCCTTGATGGATATGAATTCCTCTATGAAATCACGCGTTGTCCCCGGCATGGCTGTCACAATTGCTCTTTCTTCACCAAGGAGCCTGTTCAAGAGACTCGACTTTCCCACATTCGGCCTTCCCGCAATTACGGCATTGACGCCATCCCTGTACATTTTCCCTTCCACGTATGTCAGGGCAAGTCCACTGAGTTCGTCGACTATGACCGCGATATCTTTGGCGGCACTTAGAGGATTACCGAGTTCTACGTCTTCGTCCGAGAAGTCGATAGACGTCTCGAGGACGGCGAGTATGTCAATGATCGCTCTGCGGACTGTTTCAATTTTGTCGGCCAAGTCACCTTTGAGGCGGGAGACGGCCAGTTCAAGCGCCCGGTTAGTTTGTGCCATGATCGTTTCCGCAACTGCCTCCGCCTGCGAAAGATCGATTCGGTTGTTGAGAAAGGCGCGTTTGGTGAATTCACCAGGTTTTGCCAGACGTGCACCTGCTTTGATCACCAGAGAAAGTACGGACTGAAGAATAAAAGCGCTGCCGTGGCAGTTGATCTCCAGTATGTCCTCTCCCGTATAAGAGTGAGGTTTCATCATGAAGGAAATGAGAACTTCATCGATGATTCTGCCCGTGTCAGATGAAATGATGTCTCCGTGATAGAGTCGATGGCTATTGAAGCCGTCAGTCTTGTTTGATGGTCTAAAAATGAGGGAGGCAATATCTCTGGACCTGGGGCCGCTGACGCGTATGATGCCGATCGCCCCCGTACCCGGAGGAGTGGCTATGGCCGCTATCGTGTCTTCCAAGTCTAATAACCCCGTGAAAGCTAAATATTAAGTGTAGAATAGAGAGATGATAAGGGCGAAAGTTACAAGGCCTGTTCTCTGACAAGCCCAGATTAGAACTCGCCTAAAGCGTGAGATATACAAAGGTGCGCAGAATAGCTTGCCCTGAGCTCGTGAAGGAAGGGATGCAGAAGTAGAATTACACTTCCGGGCATATATAGTGCGCCGACAAACCTAACCCTTCTTGGCCGGCATGATAACAATCTTTCTGAATTCCCCTTCGCCCCGGCTTTTTGTAGTCAATGACTCGTCATTTTGCAAGGCAAGATGGATGACGCGGCGGTCATGGGCGTTCATGTGTCCGACAGTCAAGGCCTTCTTTGATTGTTTTACTTTTTCTGCCAGCTTTGCTGCCAGGGCAATAAGTGCCTCTTCCCTTTTTTTTCTGTAGGATTCCGTATCCACAACGATCATTTTACGGTTATTTGTATTCTTGCTTACGGACTTGTTCACAATGTACTGTATGGCATCTAAGTTCTGCCCTCTCTTGCCTATAAGTAAGCCACTACCATCACCCTTGATATTCAGCAGAATCGTATCAGCAGTTTCTTCAACGGCTAACGGGCAATCGAGGTTCATTCTCTGCAAGATGCCTTCCAGGATTCTTTTTGCCCTCATTGCTGGGCTCTCTGCGGAAGCTTCGGGTCCCGCCGATTCCATTGAAGCTGAAATAACAGATAATTTCCTTTGTGCATCTTTTCTGGGTTGTGCAGCCGGCGCATCTATGGCCATATCAATGGACACGATACTTGCCTTTATTTTTGCCTTTTTTGAACCGAGGCCGAGGAATCCCGTCGCACCGTCTGAAATGATCTCTATATTAAGTTTTTCTCTCGGAACGTCGAATTTACTGCAGGCCTTCTCAATGGCCTCGTCTATTGTCTTCCCTTCAATCTCTATAGAATCCATAGTCACTACCTCAACTCACTATCTGCGCTTATTAATGTAGTATTGCTGACCGATACTCAGGACGTTTTGAAAGAGCCAGTAAATAACCAGACCCGACGGAAAGTTTACAAACAGAAATGTGAAAACCACAGGCATCAGCATCATAATCTTTTGCTGCATAGGGTCTCCCATGGAAGGAGACATTTTTTGCTGAATGAGCATGGTCGCGCCCATAATAATCGGCGTAATGTAGTAAGGGTCCTTTGCCGACAGATCCTGTATCCACCAGTAGAAAGGGGCATGGCGGAGTTCAATGGAATACATGAGGGCCTTATAGAGGCCAAAGAAGACAGGTATCTGAATGACCATGGGCAGACATCCCCCCAGGGGGTTTACCTTGTGCGTCTTGTACAAGGCCATTGTTTCCTGACTTAGCTTTGCCTTGTCATTTTTATATTTCTCGCGAAGTTCGGTTATCTTCGGTTGCAGTTTCTGCATCTCCTTCATGGATTTGTAACTCTTATTGCCCAAGGGCCAAAAGATTATCTTTATCAGGATAGTCAGGATAATAATGGCGATGCCGTAATTGTGAACATAACTGTTGAGAAATTTGATGGAGATCAAGAGGGGCATAGCGAGCCACTTCATCCATGAGCCGAAATCTATGGCATTCTCGAGGCCGACCCCCTGAGTTTTAAGAATGTCAATTTCCTTAGGTCCGAGGTATAACGAGCAGCCAAACGACGCGACCTGTCCGGGTGGAATAATGGTGGGTGTGCTTTTCAAACCCACAGAAACCATATTCCGGGGATCTATGGAAAGAGAAAGACTGGTCAGTGTTGGGTTTTGAGGCACCATCGCGGCAATAAAATATTTGCTTTCAAACCCTGCCCATGCAATATCAGGGCCGACTAATTTCCCTGATTCAATTTTTTTGACTTCGTAACGGTCTATGCTATTGGCAATGAAAGAAATAGGCCCATCGTGCCCGTAACTGTCTGATTCTGATTTGGGATCGACATACTGATGCCAGGAAAGAAACGCAGTTTCACTAAGAGCCGCTCTTGATACGTTATGTATTCTCACTTCTAAATCAAAGGCATATTTACCAGGATAGAAGGTAAATATCTTTTCTTCTTTCATCTCGTTGGCGTATGTCTGCGTGAAGGTGAGTATGTGGCTCTCAGGGCTTTGCGTCATATCGATTGATACTGTATCCGATGTGAATATACTTTCAGGGTGAATTCCGACGCTTGATTCGGGAAAAGTCATTGTGAGAGGTCTCGGCATGCCGTCCATAAGGTGGACGAGTTCAATAGGTTCCGAGTCCCTATCGAGAGATCTGCGGTAATTCTTCAGTTTGTAAGATTTCAGGTTGCCGCCCTTAGTGGAGAAAACAGCGCTATAAAGAGAAGTCTCCACGGGAATATCCTTCTCGGTTCCCATGACCGGCTTTGACAGAATGGTTCCGGTCTTAAGCGGCGTCACAAGTTCCGGGGTAGCCACTTTACCGGCGGGCTTTTCTTTAACTGCCGTCTCTGGTTGCGCGGATTCCGGCTGTTGGTGGGGCGGTTTTTTTACAAAAAATGCCTGCCACGTGAGAATAACCGCAACTGACAGGATTATGGCAAGAAAGGCCTTCTTGTCCATTCAATACCTCCGTACTTTAGCTTGTTTTACTTAACTGGATCGTAACCGCCGGGGTGAAGAGGATGACACCGAAACAGCCGCATCAGGGCAATATATGGTCCTCTGACGGGGCCATATCGCCGGATTGCGTCTATGGCATATTCGGAACAAGATGGGTAATAACGGCAACATGGGGTAAAAAGAGGAGATATGCAAATCTGGTATATTCGGACAAAGACAACAAAAATTTCTTCCAGAATCTGCGCAAACGTTAGCTCATGCATCTGATTTCTTGATTAAGTGACTTTCTAACTCTGTGTATACATCTTGATATGCCAATGTTGTTATATTTCTTTTCGCAATTATCACGATGTCTTGTGGAGTAGAAAGCCTTGATCTGTTTAATCTAAAAAACTCTCTTACGAGACGTCTAATCCTGTTTCTCTGAACAGCGCTCCCCACCTTTTTACTGACCGTTATTCCCAGTCTGCTAACGCCTATGTTATTCTTGCATATGACGATGGTGAAATGTTCCGAATGGCTGCGCACCCCCTGCTGATAGACGGTCAAATAATCTCTTCTTTTGCTAATTCTTACGTGCTTTCCAAAGGATTGTTTTTCCATGGACCGCTTTTTCGGGTGTTAAACGGCCAACCTCTTTCTGCCTTTAGCTCGTCTGCGACTTAGGACCAATCTCCCCCCACGCGTGGACATTCTAACTAGAAAGCCGTGGGTTCTTTTCCTCTTCGTATTGCTGAAATTTGTCAGGTTCTTTTTCATTCACTTGACCCCACTGAAAAATGTTAAGGCGTTTTATTAACCATAACCGGATTTGTTTGTCAAGGTTAAATTGGTTGTGTGTAATTGATAACTGTTGATATTTCTCTTTAATGTTAATATAATACGGCTGGAGAGTAGGATATGAAAAAAGAGAGCAAAACAAAATATCAGCTTCTTAATGAATTGTTTGAGTTGAGTCAGCGGGTCGCGGAATTCGAAAGATTGGAGGCGGAACACAAACTCGCAGATGAGATATTATCTGAAAGCGAAATTCGCTACCGCCGGATGGTAGATGCTGTCACCCCTTATACTTATTCGGTTGAAGTAAGAGAAGGACGTGCTGTTTCAACGAGGCATAGCGCAGGTTGCATGGCTGTTACCGGCTATGATCAGCAAGATTATGAAAATGACCAGAATCTCTGGTATTCTATGATACACTTAGAGGATCGAACACTCGTGGAAAATGCGGTCAGTAAAATTATGGCTGGCGACGATGTTTTGCCCATTGAGCACCGGTTGGTGCGCCATGATGGTGCGGTCGTCTGGGTGCGTAACACGATGGTTCCTTATCGCGGCGAAAACGGTCAATTGCTTCGCTATGACGGTTTGATAGAGAATATTACCGAGCGCAAGAAAATGGAAGAAGAAATCCTCAAAGCAAAAAAACTGGAATCAGTGGGTACTCTTGCAGGCGGCATAGCCCACGATTTCAACAACCTGCTGCAGGCTATTTTGGGCAGCATCTCTCTTGCAAAAATGCACGCTGACCCCGGTGACAAAATTCATAAGTTCTTGGACACGGCGGAGAAGGTATCAATGCGTGCGAGTGATATAACAAAGCAATTGATCACCTTTGCTCAGGGAGGGGCGCCGGTAAAAAGGACGATGTACATAGGAGAATTTATAAAGAATACCGTTCATTTATTTCTCGGCGGTTCCAATGTTAGTGCCAAGCTTTACATAGAATCTGACTTAACACCTGTTGATGTCGATGAGGGCCAGATGAGACAGGTAATTCACAGCATGGTCAGCAATGCCACAGAGGCAATGCCTGGCGGGGGCATACTCACGATTGCCGTGGAAAATGTTAATATCGATGTGACGGACGAGCTTCCCCTAAGCGAGGGGAAATACGCAAGGGTGACGCTCTCCGATTGCGGCACCGGCATACCTGGGGAAAATATCTCAAGAATATTTGATCCCTTCTTTACGACAAAAGAAATGGGCTCTCAAAAGGGGACAGGACTCGGACTTGCCATATCTTATTCCATCGTCAAGAACCACAATGGTCTGATAACAGTAGAATCTGAGGTAGGTGTTGGAACAACTTTTCATATCTACCTTCCTGCTTCGAAGAAAGATATCGCAACGAAAGAGTCTGCGAAGGATGAACCTCCCGCCTGCTAGGAGACGTCGTTTATAGGCCGTTCCGAAACATCTGGGCGGTAATCGGTGCGCCAGAGCCTTCTTCAATATTATCCGATTAATAAAATGAAGCAGAACAAGGGCACTTGCGAATATGCTCGCATGTTGACTGTGTTTTGTAAGTGCAGTTCCAGACGCCTGATCTTAAGGCCACGCAATATTGAACAAATGATAGCGAAGATCTGAGTATAACGAAAGAGAATTCCCGAAGTGTTACAACTGGGGCGGATGAGTTTACGGTCAAACCGTATACAATGTGAAAAAGCCCTTTGCTCTCTTAGTGGTGTGGAGTTATTTCAGTATTTCACACTGCCAAAAATTACCAGACGCAGCATCTTGAGCAGATCAATGCCTTTAAAAGGCTTGGCGAGAAAATATTGACCGCCGACAATATTATTCTTGGGGAGTTCACTCGTCTTAACGGCACCCGTAAGGAAAATGATGGGGATCTGATGGGTGCCCGGATCTTCTTTCATTTCCGCCGCAACGCTGGATCCGTCTATATCGGGCATCACTATATCCAGTATGACAGCGTCAGGTTTCAATAATTTAGACTTTTCCAATCCCTCCCCTCCGGAATATGCGGTATATACCTCGTAATCATTTGCTGTGAGCCAAGATTCCACAACATTAACAATATCGTGATTGTCATCGACAACAAGAATCTTCTTTCCCATAGCGCTACCTGAACATTCGTGCCTATGCTTTGGAACTCAAAGGCAATATGATAACAGGCTTGAGGTGAAAGTTTATATTTTTGCCTTTGCTTCCATTTATTTCTTAAAGTCGAGCCGCCATGTTTATGTATAACAGATGATAGAGCTCATCCAGTGCGGTCTTCCGAGCCGATAAGTTAATACACCCTTTCGGCAGCCAATGGGGTGCTTTCAAATGCGGCTGGCGCCCGCAGTTTTGTTATATGGTAATCCTCATTCAAAATAATAGTCATGCCAGACAGATCGGATTTTGCAACCGTTCCCGTAACATTTATGAGAATTGTTCTGCCCGATTTCCCTGGTCTTGTAAAGTTGAGAATAAGATCAAGGCTTACCTGCGCATTTTCGGGAAGAGGTTCATCCGTATGGAAAAATACTTCTCTTGCGGAAATACTTGTAGTCCGAAGAAAAAAACTCCGCGCCTCATTTGCTGATATAAACTCAATTCTGGCGGGAACTTCGATATCGTACCTCTCAAATTCCATAGTCAAATTCGCCACCCTCCTTTTCTAAGAATTAGATTATTTTGTCATGCCGGTCATTACGAATAATTGTGGCGTATGCTTATCAGGAAGGCAAGCAGGAAGCATGCCACGACACGGCAAAATAATTTCAAATAATTTTAGATACATACCGTGTACTGCCGCGAGGTATGGAAAAGAAATCCTATTTTTTGGCGAGGGGATGGCAAAAAATTGCCGCATCAAATCAAGCCACAGGGATACGGGACATTCACAGGAAGGTAGCGATTTTTCCATCATTGGAGGTTTCTTCGATGACCTTTTTTGCAATCATCGAGGGACATCCTCACCTTCACTAATTCATCTTTACCTATCTCAAGACTCTGTCGGTAATACGCGCTGTACATGTGTCGTCATTTCTGCGGTGCTATCTGTGGGATGATTGCTGTTCCCATATCTGTGATCACCTGGATCTTCCGGCGGTAAGGCACGGATGAAAGTGGTCATTTCTCTGTTGCAGGAATGGAAAAAGTCTGTCTATTATGGACACGTAAATTTTTACGGGATGCGTTGGAAAAAGGTGTTTTGGTGAGTCAATTCCGGATCGTTAAGGAATTTGAACCGAAGGGTGATCAGACAAAGGCCATCTCGAAGCTTGTCGATGATATTGAGAAAGGGGCTCTCCACCAGGTGCTGCTCGGTGTAACAGGTTCGGGTAAAACCTTTACTATCGCTAATGTCATTCATGCGGTTCAGAGGCCTGCTCTGGTGATTGTACACAATAAGACGCTGGCGGCCCAGCTCTACGGTGAATTCAAGACCCTGTTTCCGGAGAATGCCGTCGAATACTTTGTAAGCTATTACGACTATTATCAGCCTGAAGCCTATATACCGAGCACGGACACGTATATCGAAAAAGATTCGTCAATTAATGAAGAAATCGATAAGCTGCGCCATTCTGCGACCCATTCCCTTTTGGAACGTAACGATGTCATCATTGTTGCCAGCGTTTCCTGCATTTACGGTCTCGGATCTCCTGAAGCTTATCATGGCATGCTGCTCTCCCTGGAAGAGGGGATGGAGATTATTCGGGATGAAATGCTAAGAAGGCTGGTGGAGATTCAGTATGAGCGCAATGACATCGATTTTCATCGCGGCACATTCCGTGCGCGCGGGGACGTGGTGGAGATATTCCCGCCGTATGAAGAAGAAAAGGCGATCAGGGTAGAATTCTTTGGAGATGTTATCGAGTCCATTTCTATGGTAGACCCCCTCCGCGGAAAAAAACTGAAAACCGTGCAGAAGATGTCCGTCTATCCTGGGAGTCACTATGTGACGACGAAGGACAATACGAAAAGGGCCATATCCGCAATCAGGCAAGAACTGGAGGAAAGGCTCGGGGAACTCCGTGCGCAGAATAAACTTCTTGAGGCACAGAGGCTTGAACAGCGCACAAAGTTTGATATAGAGATTATGGAGGAGATGGGCTACTGCCAGGGCATCGAGAATTATTCCCGTCATCTTACTGGTAGAAGACCGGGAGAACCGCCTCCCACCCTCATGGAGTATCTGCCGGAAAATGCGCTTGTCATCATTGATGAGAGTCATGCCACCATCCCGCAGCTGATCGGGATGTACCGAGGTGATAGAGCGCGCAAGGAGACCCTGGTCAATTACGGCTTCCGCCTTCCATCCGCCTTGGATAACCGGCCGTTGATGTTTTCAGAATACGAGGGCTTCGGCAATCAGAGGATCTATGTATCGGCGACGCCTGCTTTGTATGAACTTAAGAAGGCCAGAGGACGGGTTGTTGAGCAAATCATACGGCCCACGGGGCTCGCGGATCCGGAAATAATTGTGAAGCCCGTTAGCCACCAAGTGGATGATCTCCTTTCCGAGATCCGTGAAAGGGTAAGAAAAAGCGAACGCGTCTTGGTGACCACCCTTACCAAGAGGATGGCGGAAAATCTTGCAGCCTACTACCAGACTTTGGGCATCAAAGTGAAGTATCTTCATTCCGACATTCACACCCTCGAGCGGGTAAGCATTATCCGGGACCTGCGTTTAGGGGAGTTTGATGTCCTGGTCGGGGTTAATCTCCTCAGGGAGGGCCTTGATATACCGGAGGTATCTCTGGTTGCCATTTTGGATGCCGACAAGGAGGGGTTTCTTCGCTCTGAGCGGTCCCTGATTCAGACGAGCGGAAGGGCGGCAAGACATTTATCAGGGCAGGTGATAATGTATGCCGATAATATAACGGATTCAATCAAAGTCTGCCTCAATGAAACGCAAAGGCGGAGGAAAATCCAGATGCGCTATAACGAAGAGCATAACATTACTCCCGAATCCATCAAGAAAGGTATCCATGATATACTTGCATCCGTCTATGAAGCGGATTATGTTACTGTACCTGTTATTTCGAAAGGCAGGGAGGTCATTGCCTCGGAGGAAGAACTGCCCGTCATGATCAGAAAATTGAAGGAGGAAATGAAAGAAGCAGCGAAAACTCTTGAGTTTGAGAAGGCGGCGGAACTCCGGGATCAGATTAAAGAACTGACAAGCATATTATTAGAAATGGGAGAAGATGTTTGATTTCGTGTTTATGAAAAAGATCATCTCCACAATAACGTTACTCGCCGTGATCATGCTCCTGACAATTTCAGATATCTCACATGCTGAGACTCTGTCGGATCAGGTGTACAGTCATATTGGCAATAGGATTAAGGCAGCAGAAGACCCGTCGAAAGTCTTATGTGACGCCGGGCTGCCGTGCGGTTCTCCGCTGCTCTTACAGTTTTATGTGGAGCGTGGATTTCGGCCCGCCTGGAGTGATGATTATGGTCTCTCTTCCGATGTGGAGGATTTTCTTGAGGTGATCCGCTCTGCTTATCGCGAAGGATTAAATCCGAAAGATTATCATCTTGATAAAATCGAAGCCGTGTTATCCGAATTATATGCAAGTCAAATTGGATTGAGACAGTATGATGTCGCAAAACTTGCCGATCTTGATCTAATATTGACACAAGCTTTTTTCCTTTATGCGTCTCACCTGGTTGATGGACGTGTAGATCACAAAAAAATTTATCCTGATTGGGTTGTGAACGAGAGATCTGCTGATTTTGTGGCGGTCCTTAATGAAGCCCTTGAATCAAAAGAGATGCAAAAGACACTAGCAGATCTGGCGCCCCCTTATCCAAGATACGTCAGGTTGAAAGAAAAATTGATAGAGTATCAGGCAATTGCTGAAAGTGGAGGATGGCCTCGGATCCCAGAGGGACCCAAGTTGCAAAGGGGATCGCGAGGCAAGATGGTGGCCATACTGAGGCAGAAGCTCATTGTCTCGGGCGACCTCGTTTCGACGGCACAGGAAAAACCCGACATCTTTGACCACGATCTGGAGTCGGCGGTCCGAAAGTTTCAAAAAAGACATGGTTTGAAGGATGACGGGAGAGTCGGCAAATCGACATTGAAAGACATAAACGTTCCCGTTGAAACACGGATACGCCAGATAGCCCTAAACATGGATCGCCTGCGCTGGCTTTCCGATGATATGGGGTGGAATTATATTTTCGTAAACATAGCTGATTTCTCTTTGGAGGTAATGGAAGATGAACAGCCTGTGATGGCTATGCGTATCATAGCGGGGAAAGATGAGCAGCGGAGCTGTGTCCTGAGCGCAAAGATGACGTACCTGGAGCTGAACCCGTTCTGGAGGGTGCCGGACAGTATCGCGACCAAAGAGATATTGCCTCAAATAAAGAAAGTGCCTGGTTACCTGGCGCAAAAAAACATAAAAGTATTTAGGGACTGGAGCGAGAATGCAAAGGAGATAGATCCGAGGCTGGTCAACTGGTCCCGTGTCAGGGCGAGTAACCTCGGCTATAAATTCCGTCAGGAGCCAGGCCCCTTGAATCCCTTAGGAAGGATAAAGTTCATTTTTCCCAACGAGTGCGAAATATACCTCCACGATACACCTGCGCGCCACCTATTCGGGAGGACCCGCAGGGATCTCAGTCACGGCTGCATACGCGTGGAAAAGCCTATTGAACTGGCAACCTATCTCCTGAGAAACAAGGAAACATGGATACAAAAGAAAATATTGGCGGAAATCAAGAAAGGGAAACGACAGGTCGTGATGCTTCCTGAACCTATCAATGTCCATATTTTCTACGGGACTGTGTGGGTGGACCGTGAGGGAGTGCTGCAGTTCCGCAATGACATTTATCATGCCGATGAAATATCATATGACCTGCCCTTTAAGAGAGGGCATATCACCGGTGACTCACGGTGACCTGCGCCGGGAACACTTTCAGACTATGCCATTTCTGTCCCGATCATGTTAAGCTCAAGCAAGAATCCAGTATCTGTCGCAGCGAAGTCATCTATGGGGGACTTTTTGCGGCTTTCATCATAATGGGAATGCTGGAGCTGGAATTATGCATAGCATGAACTTAAATCATGCGTTTCCTGTGAAGACATTCAGTAACTGTCAACGTGGCGAAATTAAATGACTGATCAATTAATTGCCAGGTTAAAGAATGCGCCAGCATCGCCGGGCGTCTACCTCATGAAAGATGAGGACGGTAAAGTCATATATGTGGGTAAGGCCGGCAATCTGAAAAACCGCATCAGGAACTATTTTGGAAGGACGGACAGTCGGTCCATGGTTTCCTTTCTCATCGCGAAAGTCCGTGATGTAGAATTTATAGTAACAGATACAGAAAAAGAGGCCCTCATTCTGGAGAACAACTTGATTAAGGAGCACAGGCCTCGCTATAATATCAATTTCAGGGATGATAAGACTTACTTCAATATACGAATGGATCCAGCCGCCGTCTTCCCGTGCTTCCAACTCGTCAGACGCCCGAGAAAAGATGGAGCTCGATATTTCGGACCGTACCCGTCGAGTGCTGCGGCAAAAGAAACGCTCCGTTTTATTCAGTCCATATTCCGTCTCCGGACATGCACAGACCGGGAAGTGATATCCAGAAAAAGACCCTGTATTGAGTACCAAATCAAGAGATGTCTTGCTCCTTGTGCCGGACTGATCGATAGAGCATCTTATGAGGGATTGGTAAATGACAGCGTGGCGTTTATGGAAGGGCGTGGGAAAAAGCTGATGGCTGATCTTTGTGAACGCATGGACACTGCTTCTGAAGACTTGCGCTTTGAAGAGGCGGCGGTTCTGAGAGACACTATTGCCGCCATCGAGGAAACTCTGGAGAAACAGACGGTAGTCTCCGGGTTTTTAAAAGATCGCGATGTATTTGGTCTGCATCGCAAAGGAAACCTGACACAAATATGTATACTGTATGTAAGAAGAGGGAAGATTATCGGAAAAAAGACATTTCCTCTATTTAGAATCGGAAGCGCTTCTTCCGAAATACTGTCGTCTCTCTTAAAACAATACTATGACGGCGGCGCTTATATTCCAGATGAAATAATCATTCCTCTCAATATAGAGGATCGCGCAGTCACGGCGGAATGGCTCTCGGAAAAAAAAGGGAAGAAGGTATCCGTAGCGGCGCCGAATAGGGGCCGTGGGATGAAACTGCTCAAGATAGCTGCAAACAACGCAAGAAGCATATTCGAAATGGAAAAACATGGAACCCCTGCGGAAGAAATACTCAGTTTACTTGCCAGAGAACTCATGTTGAAAAATATACCGCGGCGGATAGACTGTTTTGATATTTCCAATATTGGCGGGAAGTACGCTGTGGGATCAATGGTCACCTTCGTTGATGGAAAAGCAAGGAAGTCAGGATACAGGCGCTTCAAGATCAAGACCATTCATGGGGCCGATGATTATGCCATGATGTACGAAGTCCTGAACAGGAGGTATAGGGGAAAAGACAATCTTCCGGATATTATCCTTGTAGATGGAGGAAAAGGACAATTGGGCGTAGCTGTCGCTGCTCTGAAAGACTTAAATATAGAAGGTGTCGACGTTATCGCGCTGGCGAAGGAACTCAGGCAAAGACAGGCCGACAGAGGCGAGGATCGAGTTTACATAATAGGGAAAAAAGACCCTGTATACGTTTCAAAATGGCCTGAAGCGCTTTTCTTGCTCCAGAGGGTGAGGGATGAGGCGCACAGATTTGCTATTGCCTATCACCGGCAGTTGAAAGGGAAGGGAGATTTTCACTCTCTGCTGGATGAAATTACGGGTATCGGCACAGGGAAGAAAGAGGCGTTGCTTAGACTCTTTGGTGATGTCAAGAGCATAAGAGATGCGTCTGTACAAGAACTGCAAGGGGTTCAGGGCATTGGCAGAAAGACTGCCGCAAAGGTCCATGCCTTTTTTAAGGGGCAGGGGGGAGCGAGTGATTGATGAGTTTCCTGTCCATCTTGATCATTGCCATAGGTTTGGGAATGGATGCCTTCTCCGTGGCTGTCGGTGTGGGGGCAAGCCTCGGGACAGTATCATGGGGAGCAGTCTTTCGGCTTTCCTTTTGTTTCGGACTGTTCCAGTTCCTTATGCCCGTGGCGGGTTGGGTTGCGGGAGTGCCGGTGGCTAATATCATTGCCGGATATGATCGCTGGATCGCTTTTGGACTTCTTAGTCTTGTGGGCGGAAAAATGATTATTGAGTTATTTACTGGGGAAGCAAATGTCCACACTGCGGATCCGACAAAAGGGCTGACCGTCATGATACTTTCCCTGGCTACGAGCATTGATGCCCTTGCCGTCGGCTTCAGTTTCGCTCTATTGCAGATACCTGTTATCTATCCCAGCATCGTTATCGGAATTGTTGCTTTCATCATGACTATGTGCGGCATATTATTCGGAGAGAAACTGGGGGTGATTTTCGGCAAAAGACTGGGAGCGCTTGGCGGTCTCCTGCTGATAGGCATCGGCGTGAAAATATTAATGGAACATATGGCATAAAAGGAGTTATTGATAATGATGGAATCAATATATTATGCTTCAACAGCCACGAAACTTGGCAACGTGGGTATCGCCTGGAGACGCAAAAACGGCGGTGTAACCGTCGTGAGGATATTTCTTTCTGCTCGCGATGAGGGGATTGATGACCTTATCCGATGCTCCTTTCCGGGAGCGGTCAGGCGATTTCACAAAACGGCGGAGCAGGTGATGAGGAGCATCCGGGGTTTGGAAGCAGGACGTGATGTTACATTTTCTGAGAAAATTCTTGATATGAAGGTATGCGGGGAATTTCAGAGAAGGGTGCTAAGTCAGGTCATTCGGATTCCGCGGGGAAAGGTCAGTACTTATGGGCGTTTGGCAGAAAAGAGCAGAGCTTCAAAAGGCGCAAGAGCGGTGGGAAATGCCCTTGCGATGAATCCTTATCCGCTCATAATACCTTGTCACCGTGTGATTCGCTCCGACGGTTCTCTGGGCGGTTTTGGGGGTGGTCTGAAGATGAAAAAAGACCTCCTCCTCATGGAAGGTGTCACATTTGACGCAAAAGGACGGGTCCTAGCGAAATTCCTCTGTTGAATGGCCGTAACGGTATCAGATGTGAGTTTGAGACTTTCGGGCTTCTCTCATTACAACGAGGTTATCACGGTGGATAATCTCGTCGTAATCTTTGTAACCTAAGACCTGTTCGATCTTAGTTGTTTTCAATCCCATGATTTTTTTCACTTCAGAGGAGCTGTAGTTAACCAGCCCTTTTGCAAGGGGTTCCCCTTTCATGTCGACGCAGGTAACCGGGTCACCTATGGAGAAATCGCCTTCTATATTGGCAACGCCCGATGGCAGCAGGCTTTTTCCTTCCTCAATCAGGGCATCCCTTGCCCCGTCATCAAGAAATAGTTTACCCCGTGACTTAAGTGTAAAAGCTATCCAATGTTTCCTGCTGCGCAGGCGATCACCCGTCGGCAAAAAAAGCGTTCCTATTTCTTTGCCGGCAAATATATCATGCAGAACGCCCTTTCTCTTGCCCGGTGCTATGATACATGTCAGCCCCGACGAGGTTACCGCTCTTGCGGCAATGACCTTGCTCTTCATACCGCCTAATCCGATAGGTGTCGTATCATCTGTCGCCGCTGCTTCTATCTCCTCTGTAAAATCTTTTACCAGTGAGATAAGCTTTGCTTTAGTAGATCCTGTAGGGTTCCGGTCGTACAGGCCTTCTGTACTGGTCAGATTGATGAGAAGCTGGGCATCCATAATATTTGTTATCATGGCTGCAAGATGATCATTATCCCCGAATTTTATTTCGTCCACGGCCACGGAATCGTTCTCGTTGATAATTGGGACGACTTCCCAGTCTATGAGAGTGGATAATGTATTGCGGACGTTCAAATATCTCTTTCTGTCCGTCAGGTCGCTCATAGTGAGCAATATCTGGGCCACAAAAATGCCGTATTTTCCAAACGAATTGGAATAGACGCGCATGAGTCGACTCTGTCCGACGGCGGCGGCGGCCTGCTTCTGGGGCATACTCTTCAGCTTGCCCGTTATTCCCATTCTGTGTTTACCGGATGCAATGGCGCCTGAGGTTACAATTACGATCTGACGCCCCGCTTTTCTGAGTTGTGACATCTCGTCAACTAGTTGCTCGATAATCTGAAGATCAAGGCCATCCTCGCCTGTTAATACGGCGCTGCCGATTTTAATGAGAACACGTTTAACATTGGCAAGGGCTTCTTTCCTGGTCATAGCTCTTTAGGCCACCTCATTCTTATGCAGTTTTCTCGTGATTTCATTTATCACACTATCAATTCCTTCCCCGGTTATGGCGGAAAATGCTAATACCTTTACGCCGTTTCTCTTAAATATGTCAAATTCTTTTTTGATTCTATCCCTGGTTATGGGAAGATCAATTTTATTTATGGCAACGACCTGCTGTTTTTCTATCAGAGACGGGCTGAAAAGAGTGAGTTCGCGGTTTACAGTCTCAAAATCATGCCACGCATCACTGTGCGATTCATGGGATATGTCAAGTATATGAAGAAGAACAGATGTCCTCTCAATGTGACGGAGAAACCTGGTCCCCATTCCCATCCCCTCGTGGGCGCCTTTGATTAAGCCGGGGATGTCGGCTATGACGAAGGTCTCTAACTTTCCATACCTTACGACACCCAGGTGTGGTACCAGCGTAGTGAAAGGATAATCGGCGATTTTGGGCCTTGCCGCGGACACCTTAGAAATGAATGTCGATTTTCCAACATTGGGCAGCCCGATGATGCCCACATCGGCCAGAAGCTTGAGTTCAAGAGTTATCCAGCGTTCCTCACCCTTTATACCATCCTGGGCATAACGTGGTGCCTGATTTGTTGATGTGGCGAACCACGCATTTCCCTTGCCGCCTGCACCCCCCTTTGCCACGACAGATGTCTCTCCATCAACGGCCAGATCTGCTATGATGTCCCCCGTTTCCGAATCTCGGATCATCGTGCCGACGGGTACAATGATTTCTATATCGGGAGAATCACGGCCCGTTCTATCGGCCCCTTTTCCATGTCCGCCGTGTTTCACCCTGTGGTGCTGTTTGTACTTTAAGTCAAGCAGTGTCCTGTGATTTTCTGAAGCGCGTATAATTATATCGCCGCCTTTGCCGCCGTTTCCACCGTCGGGTCCGCCGCGGGGAACGAACTTTTCCCTCCGGAAACTTACACAACCTCTGCCTCCGTCGCCTGCCTTCACATAGATTCTTGCTTCGTCGATGAATTTCATTGGAGATGATATTTAAAAAAAAAGAGGCACTTGAACAAGTGCCTCAAAGGAATTTAAATACTTTAAATAGAATTCCCGGCCATTTTCACTCATGGCTCGTAGAGTCCGTCTTATATTTTGCGGACATTCACGGCTGCCTGTCCCTTATGATCTTGCTTTACCGTAAACTCAACACGTTCTCCTTCTGCCAAACTGCGAAAACCCTCCCCGTCGATTGATGTGTAGTGCACAAAAACATCTTCTCCCGATTCGCGAGAGATAAAACCATACCCCTTTTTGTCGTTAAACCATTTAACAACGCCGGTTTCACGCTCGTCCATTTTCCTAAAAGCCTCCTCTTTATTTGAAAGCTGGCTATGAAGCATAAACGCTTACTTTTTTTCTTTTCTTGTCCAGCCTTTCATACATTACAATGCCGTCAATCTTGGAAAAGATGGTGTAGTCTTTGCCCAAACCGACGTTATTGCCCGGATGGATCTTTGTCCCGACCTGACGGACGATGATGGTACCGGCGTTAATCTTCTGCCCGCCAAACGCCTTGATACCACGCCTCTGGGCATTGCTGTCCCTCCCGTTCCGGGAACTCCCCTGTCCTTTCTTATGTGCCATGATACCCCCGCTATATGCAAATTTCCTTAATTTTCATTCTTGTCAATTTCTGGCGATGCCCTGTTTTTTTCTTAAAGCCCTTTCTTCTTTTCATTTTAAAGACATTTATCTTGCCTGCCTTCGTCTGATCGATAATCTCGCCCTCCACCCTTGCACCCTTGAGGAATGGCGTACCCACTTTGATATCTTCGCCACTGGATACCATCAACACCTCATTAAAGACAACGGTTTCGCCTTTTGAGCCAGCTATTTTCTCGATCGAAATCTCGTCACCCTGTGAGACTTTATGCTGCTTGCCGCCTGCTTTTATCACTGCATACATACAATCAAACCTTCACTAGAAAAATTTGAGATGCACTTTATCGAAAAAAATTACCATTTGTCAACATAATTTATTTGGCGAAGCAGTTCTCTTTCTAACTGAGGTCGCAACTTTTAGCGAGATCATAGAGTTTAGTCTCCTTCCGCCAAGAATGTTTTGGCAACAGCCGGGCTTTTTCCAGCGGGTTCTTCAGGACGACTTATCACCGAGGAAGGAACTGTATTTGTAACTGTTTTTCTCGATATACCAGTATTTGGAGAGAGCGAAGCTCGCAGGAAATGAGGGTCGGGAAAGATATGGCAGAGAGGTCTTCTTGAAATTATCCAGCAGCTCTTGAAAAACCACATCTTTTTCTCTGTCTCTCACGAAGGTCCGCTCTTTCTTGTATTCGAGAAGAATTTCTGGGCCCATAATTCTTCTCACCATCCCGTAGTGATCAGGTTTAGTAAAATAAGATGGCTGAAGTTCAACCCGAATCCTGATTAAGAGTGCTACCTTTGTAATGTCTGCCGCAATAGAAACGGATTTGTCCCAGACTTCAACCGTTAGACCATTTGGCATGGGTATTTTTTCTACCAGTGCCATATGGGACTTTTTTATCATCTTTATACTTGACCTGCAAATATATTCCTCATATAAAGGGGCAAAAATCTGCCTCCTGATCTCAGCTTCAGGAGAGAGGAGCGTTCTTGCCGGGATGCCGATACTTGATGGCGAACACAGGATCTTAACCACGGTTTAAAAACGATTATCGCCGCATGAAAGATGATGCATTCATCCACCTTTGCCAGCCGGACGCAAACAAATCCTGCGGGGCCTGCTGCGGACTCTACAATTATGCTGACAGCACTAAAGAGTCCCTGTCCAGACGATTAAGAGAGAGGACGAGTTGCTTCCGGGAAACGGTCGGCTGTCAGGCAGATTTGCCGGGCTTCTCCCGCAAGGCAAAGATGTCAGAAGACACGAGGAAGATATACGAAGTTATCCACTGCTGTGAATACTTGGGTTTCCTCGATGAGGCGGAGAGAAAAGTGGGGTGCCTCCTCCATCCCTGCCAGAACGGCGGCGCGGACATGAGGGAGGCTTCCTTTTATGGCAGGGAGTTATGTGAAGGGCATCTGTGCCCAAGCTATCATTATCTATCAAGGGAAGAGAAGGCGGCCCTGACAAATATTGCGAACGACTGGTACCTTTACGGCCTATGTGTTATTGATATTGATTTGGTCAAATCATATTTTCGCCTGATCAGCGAGAGGGTTTGTGAAGTGCCGTCACCCGTCAGATTGAAGGAGGGCGATCTTGGTGAGATCATCCTTAATTTCTTTTCCTTCAAGATTTCCTGGCCCTTCAGGTCGTCTGCCACCAATCGTTTCGGCAAGTATTATTTCGATGGCTCAGAATATATGATCAACCGCATTGACTACAATGCCCTTGGATGCGAGGGATCCCGATTCAATAGTATATTTCTTAGCCTTTCTTCAGAGTTTCAGAATATACAGGAATTAAAGGAAGGGGAGAAACTAATAGAAACAAACATTGATGAATTTGCTCGCGCCTATTTGCAGTAATTATGAATGCCGCTCTTGAACAATCGGCGTTTACACTAGATACTTTTTCCTGTACTGGCTGGCATGAGGGTATCGTATGAGCGAAGTGAGAAAAGAGATTCTTATTGCCAAAGCGGATATTGACAAGAGGGTTCAGGAATTAGCTGATGTCATCTCACGTGATTACGAAGGGAAAGAGCTGGTTCTTGTCGGCATTCTCAAGGGTGCGTTTGTATTTATGGCAGATCTGATACGTTATCTACGTATCCCTTGTCAAGTCGATTTTGTCCAACTGGCGAGTTATGGCGGAGGAACCATGAGCACTGGCAATATTACGATCTCTAAAGATATCGAAACATCAATAGAGGGAAGGGAAGTTCTCATTGTGGAAGATATCTTGGATACTGGCCTGACCCTCTCTTCTCTGGTTGAGAGGCTCAAGAAAAGAGGACCGAGATCGCTAAAGATTTGCGTGTTCCTCGACAAGAAAGACAGAAGAAAGGTGCCGTTTGAAGCGGAGTATGTCGGTTTCGACATTCCGGACCGTTTTGTCGTGGGATATGGACTTGATTTTAATGAAATGTATCGCTTTTTACCGGATGTGTGTGTCATCGGGAAAAGTTGATGATCAAACCATTCTTCAAGATGGGATTGCTCAAGGGGGGAATCTTTCCGATTAATTGGAGGGCATATGGTCGCTCAATGTAAGAATTGTCAAACGAAATTCAAGTTTGATGAGACACTGATCGAAGGGGAGGGTATATGGGTCAGATGTAATCAATGCAAAAATGTCTTCTTTCTGGATAATCCGGCAGAGGCGGGAAAGACATCCTTAAGCAATAGAGAAAAAGACATGGGTACGGAAGATATGAAAGAATCTGCATCTCTATACAAGGGCGTGGCACAAGGGCAGATTATGTTGGATCAGAAGGAAGATAAGGAGCGGCCGGAAACTGTGACTGTCGGGGATATTGAAAAGGAAGTTGGTGACATCGGCAAGTATAAGTCTGCCGGGACAGAAAATGTACATGATAATAGACCGGATCGGGATAAGGTTGCTGAGGAAAAGACCGGAATGAAAACAGTAACGTCCCAGGGAAGACAGATGGTCTATTTATTAATAGTGCTCCTCATGGGGGGTGTTTATTTCACTTTCTTCGCTGAGACAGATTGGCAGACGTCCTTTGAAAAAATATTCGGCATGTCTAAGAAAAGTGAGGAAGTGGGTCCCGCACAGGTCGACCTAACAGATGTGAGACAGCGACTCGTGAGTAACCTGACTATGGGAACAATTCGGGTTCTGGAGGGCACTGCAATTAATCGCTCTGCATTTCCTATGACAAGGATCAAGGTTAAAGGTGAGATTACGGATGCCTACACTGTTGTACTCGGAGTGAGGGAATCATATTGCGGCAATCTACTGAACGCCGATGAACTGGCTACTATGACCGAGGATCAAATCCAGAAGGAACTATCCAATCCTCAGGGAAGTGATGTGTCTAATGACAGGGTCTTGCCCCAGGGCCGGATCCCTTACATGATAGTATTTACGCGGGAACCGGCTGGTGTTGTGAAGGCATTTGCCACGCCTGTAGTCGCAGAGCGCCTGTTGCCGTGATGCTAATACGAGGTGTATTTAGCAATTTTTTTCGAACAATCGCTTGCCTTGTTTCCTGTCTATTTCATCATTCTTTCTATGGTACGATGTCAATTAGTCTTCGGAGCCGTCATGACAAATGGTAGGAAAGTTTCGCGGGCCCTGCAATAGGGCTATAAAAATGCGGAATAGGTTAATTTGTGCTTGGGAATGACCCCCTCTCGCAGAATCACCGGTGGGTCAGTGGTTACATCTATGATTGTAGATCCTGATCCGCCCGGAGTTTGCCCGCCGTCAATGACCGCGTCTATTTGGTCTCCAATGCCTTGGATAACTTCGTCCGCTTGCGTACATTCATGCCTACCCGACAGATTCGCACTTGTCGCCGTTATCGGGTGACCGAGTTTATTTGTCAGAGCGGTTGCTACAGGGTGGCTGGAGAGGCGGATGCCGATCTTTCCTGTGCCAGCCGTAAGGAGAGGGGATACGTCCGAGGAGGCTTTGAATATGATGGTCAATGCCCCCGGCCAGAATGTTTCCATAAGACGGAGCGCGAATTCCGGTATTTCTTCCGTAAGACTTCTCACATCTTTGGCGTTGCCAATGATAATAGATATGGGATTCTTAAAATTCCTTCCCTTGATCACGAAAATCTTCTTGATCGCATCTTCGATTTGTCCATCAGCGCCGAGCCCGTAGAAGGTCTCCGTAGGATAGGCCACGACTCCTCCTGCCCCAAGAATCGATGACGCTTCTGCAATTGCGGATTCATCAGGCCTTTGGCGATCGATTTTCAGGACTTGTCGCATGTCAGGCTTTCCTGCTTCTTCTCCACATCTTTGGCCATACGTTCTATGAAGGCATGCAATTTTGTTTTCAGGTTCTTATCTTCCAGGGCCAAGATTCTGACAGCGAGCAGCGCTGCATTTTTTGCACCTGCCTTGCCTATGGACATGGCCGCAACAGGAATGCCTCCGGGCATCTGCGCTGTGGAGAGCAATGCATCCATCCCACCGAGTGGTGTCGCATCAATCGGCACGCCGATAACCGGCAGGATAGACTGGGAGGCAATCACGCCGGCGAGATGCGCTGCCGCTCCAGCGCCCACGACTATAACCTTGATGCCTCTTTGAGATGCTTTCTTGGCGAATGAGGATGTCCTTTCCGGCGAACGGTGGGCGGAAGTCAAAAAGACCTCGTGAGGGACTGCGAAATCCTTTAAGAGCCTCATCGTCTCTCCCATCACGGGGAGGTCGGAATCACTTCCCATAACCACGCTGACTATGGGCGTCTTCTTCTCCTTCATATCAATTAATCCTCCATCTTGTAAAGTCACCAAAGTGACAATACCCAAATCTCAAATAAATACTAGATTCCCATGTAACAAAACAAGACATAAATACTCAACCGCATGGCGGCGGCCGACCTGTGCATTCGGTCTTTGAAGCAGCCAAGCATCTTGAATTCAGCGCCTTGATTTTCATGCCTCTGTCAGTGTCGGAAGTGCCTCGTCTCCGTGAAAATCATGGCCATGTCATGCTCATCGGCCGCCTTAATAACTTCCGCATCTCTGACTGAACCGCCGGGTTGGATTATGGCAGTAATGCCTGCGCCCGCTGCCATATCGACGCCGTCCCTGAATGGGAAGAAGGCATCGGAAGCCAATACACACCCCTCTGTCGGCAGCTTGGCTTTCATGGTGGCAATCTTTACGGAGTCCACGCGGCTCATCTGTCCTGCGCCCACACCGACCAATTGGTCCTTTGTGGCGTACACAATGGCGTTTGATTTGACGTATTTCACAACCCTCCAGGCAAAGTCCAAAGCCTGGTATTCTTCCTCCGTAGGAGGCCTCTTTGTAACTACACGTACTTCCCGGATATCAAAATTATCCACATCCCTCTCTTGAATGAGAATGCCTCCTACGACCCTCCGGAAATCATAGCCGGCGGGACGAGTTCCCGCCAGAGGAATTTCCAGAAGCCGTACGTTCTGTTTTGCACTTAATATAACCCTTGCGTCCTTGTCAAATCCCGGCGCAATAATGACTTCAAGGAAAAATTTGGCCATATCCTGGGCTGCTTTTTTATCTATGGTCCGGTTTACAGCCACGATGCCCCCGTAGGCGGAAACGGGGTCCGTTTCCATGGCCTTCCTGAAAGCTTGGGCGACGTCACCGCCAGAGGTTGCTGCGCCGCAAGGGTTGGCGTGCTTGACGATGACCGTAGCCGGTAATTCAAAATCAGACACCATCTGCCATGCGGCATCGCTGTCCATAATATTGTTGTACGACAGTTCCTTTCCCTGGAGCTGGCACGCACCGGCTATGGCAGAGGGGGGCCGATCCGTTTCCCTGTAAAAAGCGGCGTGCTGATGGGGGTTCTCTCCGTAGCGAAGATCCTGGGCCTTGACAAACTGAACGGTAAAAGTTTCGGGGAATGTTTTCGGGGGTCCATCCTTGCTGATGCTGCTTAGGTAGTTGGAGATTGCGCCATCGTACCTGGCCGTAAGTCGAAAGACCTTGGCGGCGAGAGCAAAGTTTGTATCTTTCGAAATGTTCCCTCCCGTGTTTTTCATTTCCTCCAAGATGGCGGAGTAATCATCGGGATCGGTTATTACGCTTACATGGCGGTAATTCTTCGCTGCGGCCCGTAGCATGGTCGGGCCGCCGATGTCAATGTTTTCGATAGCGTCATCAAGAGTACAGTCTTTTTTTGCCACAGTGTCTTCGAAACGGTAGAGATTGACGACAACCATGTCGATCATGTCGATATTGTGTTCGGCCGCAGCTTTCATGTGGGCCTCATTATCGCGCAATGCCAGAAGACCGCCGTGTATCTTCGGATGCAATGTCTTCAGCCTGCCATCCATCATTTCTGGGAACCCGGTATAATCGGATACATCGATCACATCTATGCCGCTGGCCCGCAACTGGGTCGACGTTCCTCCCGTCGACACGATTACTACATTAAAGTTCTTGAGTCCCCGTGCAAACTCGATAAGTCCTTTCTTGTCCGTGACGCTTATCAGCGCCCTTTTGATAGTATTCATATTCATTTCATGGTCTGGAATCTTGGTGATACCTATAAACCACTTTACCTCCTTACTTGTTGCATGTGGCGTATTCTTTTTTCAATGAGCGGTTCCGTACCAATATCAGGTCTGTGATCTACAGGCCCCGTGATTTGAGAAGCAGCGTTTTCCGCTATCTGTTCCGCCTTATGGAGACTGTCTGCTATGCCGACGACGCCGATTGCACGGGATGTGCTCATATAAAGTCCGTCTTCCCTTTTGTCAACAGAAGCATAGTATATGCGTGCTGATCCCACATTGCCGACCTCAATTCTCGCCGAAGTCGATTGAGCGTGGGGATGGTCTTTTGGAAGACCGTAACCCAAGGGGACAACGTACTTGCACACTGTTGCCTTTTTCTCGAATTCGATGTCTATTCTGTCGAGGGTCCCTTCGATGATTGCTTCGCAGACATCGACGAAATCAGTTTTCAGGATGGGAAATATATTCATGGCCTCGGGGTCACCGAAGCGGGCATTGTATTCCAGGAGCTTGATGCCCGATCTTGTTATGATGAATCCACCGTACATCACTCCTTTGTAATACTCTCCTGTCTCTTTATAAATTGCCTCCGCGACCTTCTGCGTAATTGAAAAACCCTCTGCGACGTCTTTCTTATCCATGAAAGGAAGAGAGTGATCTTCACAAGAATATGATCCCATTCCCCCTGTATTTGGGCCTTTATCGCCGACGAACCGCCTTTTGTGATCCTGAACGGGAGGGGTTGCGACAACGGTTTTTCCGTCACACAGGCACTGAAGGGAAAATTCCTCACCCTCCAGTCTTTCGTCAATAGTCACACTTTGATGCTCGGCCAGAACCTGCTCGCAGTATGCGAGTGCCTCTTCCTCTGTCTGAAAATGATCCCCCTGAACCATTACGCCTTTGCCTCCGGTCAGTCCGTCAGGCTTAACAACTATACCGTCAAGTTTGCTTATGAATTCTTTGATTCCTTTCATGCCTGTGAATATTCTAAATTTCGGATTCCCCGGTATATCGTATTTTCGGAGCAGATTTCTCGTGAAAGACTTTGAAGTCTCAAGACGGGCCAAGCTTTTGGTGGGGCCTACCGCTGGAATGCCCATTTCTTTCAAGGCATCAACAACTCCGCTGTTCAGGGGGTCTTCCGGTCCGACAATTGCAAAATCTACAGAGGTCCCTTTTGCAAAGGCGCTGATGGCCTTCAGGTCACTGTAGCTTCCAATGGAAACTTTTTCTGAGATCGATGCAATGCCCGGATTGTTGGCCTTCATAAATGAAAAGAGTCTTAGCGGATGCTTGGATCTCATGACCGCCTCGGCGATAGCATGTTCACGGGCACCGTTTCCGATCAAAAGTACGCTAATCATGGCTTTTTCCTCACACATTTTTTTTTGCAGCAAACTATATCCGCATGCATATCACGTGACCCTAATTTTAAAATTACCGCCCTTTTGGGTTCAAAATATCGGAAAAAATCATCCGCGTCAAACAAAACTGATCGCACACTGGTATTAATAGTCTGTCCTTCATGAAAAAAATTTGCTAAACTAGTCCACAAATATCATAAATATCCGTACTGCATGACTATCTCTTTAATACCGAGGAACATTTTTATATAAAATTGGAATATTTTATTTCATTCAAATTTGCACTGCTCGTTATTCTTTTTCTCCTGTCGGGATTTTTTTCCTGTTCAGAGGCTGCTCTTTTTTCGCTTACCCCCCTCCACCTCCACAAAATGAAGGAAGAACGTTCCCAGTTTCTGTCGTATGTAAACAGGCTTTTGGAACATCCAAGAAGGCTGCTCATTACGATCTTAGTAAGTAATGAATCAGTCAACATCACCATATCCGTCTTGGTGGCTTCACTTTGCATTCATTACTTCGGAGCAGACGGTCAGTGGTTAGCAGTTGCCATTACAACTCCGGTGTTACTTATCTTTGCGGAAGCAATACCAAAAACTTTTGCCGTTATTCGTCCCATATCTTTTTCGTCGTTCGTATCGCCTCTATTGGTTATCATTTCAAGAATTGAACGCCCTGTCGTATGGGCCTTGGAGAAAATATCCAGGTTTTTTGTATCCCTATTCTCGGATGAAACATCACCGGGGGAAAAGGCTCTTACAGAAGATGAATTTAAGATACTCATTGATGTCTATCAGAAGGAAGGAGGACTGGAAGAAGCACAGAGGGATCTCATACACAAGGTATTTGGCCTGGCCGATAAGCCGGTTTCAGAGATCATGATTCCCCGCGTTGAGATGTTTTGTCTTCCCATATCTCTTAGCATGGCAGAGATGGAAGCCGAGATCATCAGAGCGCGGCATACAAGGATACCCATTTACGGCAGTGATCGGGACGACATTCTGGGGATCCTGTTTGCAAGGGACCTCATAAGCGGAATCTCCAGAGAAGGCGGTGGCCTTCATATAAATAAATTATTGAAAAAGCCGTGGTTCGTCCCTGAGGTAAAAAGTGCCGCCAGCCTGCTTAGGGAATTTCAGACGAGAAAGATTCAAATTGCCATAATTGTCGATGAATATGGTGGCGTCTCCGGTATTGTAACAATCGAGGATATTCTCGAGAGCCTCTTTGAGGATATCTACGATGACTATGGATTGAGGGATAATCTCTGGCAGCGAATCGATGACAGAACATTGTTGGTATCAGGAAAGATGCCTGCGGAAGACTTGAACAATCTGACGGACATTTCGATCCCGGAGGAAGGTTTTGACACCGTCGGCGGCTTTGTCTTCCATCTTTTCGGGAAACTGCCTGCAAAAGGGGAAGAGATCAGCTTTGGTGATTACGTTTTTAGGGTGGAAAAAATGGGCAAGGCGAGGATTTTGAATATAAGGATTGAAAAGCGGGAGAAAAGCGATGACGGATAGCTTGTCTTCCCTCCTGTTGATTCTTTCCTGTATATGCCTTGAGGGGCTGTTCTCCGGAGGTGAACTCGCCTTTGTTGCCTCAGACGTCAACAAGATAAGGCAGAAGGCCAACACGGGTTCCCGTTCTGCCAGGATTACCCTGAGGCTTCTCGAGAAACCGGACTGGTTCCTTTCAACGACATTAAGCGGGACTGGGTTATGTGTCGTCACGAGCACCTCCATAGCTACCGCTCTGTTCATATCCGTATTCGGTTTGGCCAAAGGCCCAATGTTAGCTGTTATTGTTATGATTCCGACACTCCTCATCGTGGGAGAGATTATCCCTAAGAGCATATTCCAGCAGCATGCAGAATTCATTGCCATGAGGCTCTCATGGTTCATTTGGGTATCATCCTGGTTACTGTTTCCCATAGTGTTTATCATTTCTGTGATATCGCGGGGGGCTATCCGTATTTCAACGGGAGGAAAAAATGTTGTCTCCGCTTCTTATATTACAAAAGACGGTCTGAAATATATCCTGAGGCACAGATCGGAAGAAAGCGATATCCTGGGCACGGAAAGGGAAATGATCAGAAACATCATCGATTTTTTCGAGGTAACCGCAGATAAAATAATGGTGCCCCTATCGGCAATGACGTCCCTGCCGGTAACGGCCACTCTCAGCGAGGCAGTTCAACTTGCAGCTGAAAAGAAATATCTCCGCATCCCCGTTTATCGCGACCAGATATTCAATATCATCGGCATACTTCATTACTTCGACCTCTTAGAGGCCCTGCACGGACATGCTTCAAATCATCCTTCTCTTTCTGGTAGGAACGAAACGATCGAATCCTATCTTAAACCGGTGGTCTATTATATTCCGGAGACAAAACTTGCCAAAGAACTCCTCATTGAATTGCTTATCGGAGGTGAGAGGATGGCTGTCGTTGTTGATGAATATGGCGGTGCTTTAGGTATTGTGACGATAGAAGACATTCTCGAGGAGGTTGTGGGTGAGATTGACGATGAATATGGCAGTGGAGAAAAGATGTATAAGAAGATCGGGGCGGGGAAATATCTCGTCAATGCCAAAATAAGTGTAGAGAGGATTAATCAGTTGCTTCCGCTGGACATTCCGGACGGAGACTATGAAACCCTGGGGGGATTCTTGCTTTACAAGATGGAGAAAATACCGAAAAGACGAGACACATTAAGACATGGTAACGCTCTGCTCGTCATAGAGGATGCAGACGCAAGATCCATCAAAGAGATATTAATTGAGATGCCGTTTGATGCAGATGTCAGCGGAGGAGATAAGATCAGCCCTTGACGGTTTATAATAAAGAGTCAAGATTAATATGCGGGAGTTGGGGCGAAGTAAGAATCAGAAGTTGCGAGGTGTGACTGTCGGCAGGCGAGATGGATAAACTCACCTTGCGCATGAGGGGCACGTACTGGAGCGCGCCTTGCCTGGAACTTGTGAAAGGAATAATGAGGGTGAATCCGGCCCTTGCCGCGCCTGTGAAGGCAAGAAACATTTTTTTGTCACCATTAGTCATAACTTTATGAATCGATATGCAAGGTCGTTGAATGCACGGAAATGAAAAACAAAAAGTGAGCGCCGTCATATTGGCCGCAGGCAAGGGGAAGAGGATGAAGGCGGATATCGCTAAGGTCCTTCATCCACTCTGTGGCAAGCCTATGCTGGCATATTCAGTGGCCACAGCTAGGGCAGTGAACGTAGAAAAAATTGTGGTCATCGTAGGTCACCAGGCAGGTCTCGTCAGGGAGGCATTTAAGGATGAGGGCTTGATCTTCGTAGAACAGCTTGAGCAGCTGGGAACGGGACATGCAGTTCTTCAGGCGAGAGGTGTTTTCCATGGTTACAACGGTACGATACTGATATTGTGCGGCGACGTCCCTATGCTTTTGCCTTCAACTATCAACGCTCTGCTGGAAGTCCATATCCTGGAAAAATCGACTGTTACGGTTCTAACAACGATATTAGACGATCCCTCCGGCTATGGACGAGTAATCAAGGAGGGGGGGGAAGGTGAGATATTGAGGATTGTGGAGGAAAAAGATGCATCTCTTGCTGAGAAGAAAATAAAAGAAATAAATACGGGCATATACTGCGTTGAAAGCAATTTCCTCTTTAGAGCCATTGGCGACGTAGGCAATGATAATGTCCAGAAAGAATACTATCTTACCGATATAGTCGGCATAGCCTGGAAGAAGGGTTTGAAGACCAGATCGTTTATCGCTGCCAACTCTATCGAAGTCATGGGCATAAACACGCCTGATGATCTCGAAAAGGCGTCCGAACGCATGACAATATGCAAATGAAAATAGGAAATCTGACCCTCAAGAATAATGTTTTTCTGGCGCCTATGGCGGGCATTACGAATCTGCCCTTTCGGACCCTCGCCAGAGAATTCGGGTGTGGCTTAGCATTTACGGAAATGATCAGCGCCAATGGCCTTGTCAGGAAGACCAAGAAGAGCTACCGGTACCTTCTCTCCTCACCTGATGACAAACCCTTGGGCGTCCAGATCTTTGGAGTCGATCCGGATGTCCTTTGTGAAGCGGTGCGAATGTCCACTGATAGCGGTGCGGATCTGATAGATATAAACATGGGCTGTCCAGTTAGAAAGGTAGTAAAAACGGGCGCCGGAGCCGCTCTCTTGAAAGAACCCGATCGAGTGCGCCGTATCCTGCAAGCTGTCCGGGAGGCGACATCATTGCCATTGACTATAAAACTTCGTTCAGGCTGGCATCGTGGTGAAATGAGGGCACTTGAGATTGCGGGCATAGCCCAAGATTGCGGAGTAGATGCAGTAATACTCCATCCCCGTACCGCTGATCAGGGATACAGCGGGGCTGCAGATTGGAGCGTTATTGAAGAAGTGAAAAAAAAATTACATATCCCTGTAATAGGAAGCGGCGATATAAGAAGTCTCGAAGACGCCTGCCGGATGCTAAAAACTACTGGTTGTGACGGCATAATGGTGGGAAGGGCAGCGCTTGGCAATCCCTGGTTATTAGATGAAATCATAAGACATTTTGAAGATCGGAAAAACGTATTGCCACCCTCTTCAGCCGAGAGGGAGAAGATTATAAAACACCATATGGAAATGGAAATCAATTACTCGGGGGAATGCTTGGGTCTCAGAAATTTCCGAAAACACCTTCTATGGTATACGAAAGGCATAAGGGGCGGCTCTCTGTTTAGGGAGATAGTGGGCAGGATACATGACAAAAATGATATATTAGATGCAGTTCACGGATTTTTCCGTGCTATCGTGGAAGGTCCTCCCATGTCCCTGAAGCAATAAAATAAGCGCTTGACATTTATGGGTCGAATTGGCATAATCCGAACCAATTCTTTGGGTAAAACTACCGAGAGGTTCATTGATCGGCTGGAGTTTCTTCTCTTACTATTAACAGCTTGTTTTCAGCGTGTTTGATTGAAGGGAATGCGGTCAAAAATCGTACGAAAGATGTGATGAATTGTGGAACTTGTTAAATTTGAGGAATTGGAAAGCAAGATCAAAAATCTTATCGAAGAACATGCTTTACTGAGAAAGAAGAATCATGAATTAGGAGAACTTCTCAAGAGCAAAGGATTGGAGTTAGAGGGGGCGAACAATAAAATAAGGGGATTAAACGAGGAAAGGGATTCAATACGCACAAAGGTGGACTCACTACTTGATTTGCTTCAGGATATCAATGTACATTAATGAATATTGAGGTCATGTATTTGGACAAGAGTTTTAATATCAATATACTGGGGCAGGAGTTGTCAGTTTTATCTGATTCGGGGGATGAACACGTAGCAAGCGTTGTCAAGTACGTAAATGACAAGATAAAAGAAGCAGGAAATATATCCGCAAACGCGAACACCTTAAATGTTGCCATACTGGCTGCTTTGAACATTGCAGATGAGTATATTAAATTTAAGGGAATGAAAGAAGATATTTGTAATCAGTTAGAGAGTAGATCCGAGAGATTGATAGATCTTATTGATGAGATAAGGTGAAGTAAGAAAACATTATCCCCTGCAGTGTGCGTGATTAACATTCATTTTTTGAGCCAACACCTTGGAACCGGGGGCCTTTCCTTGTTAGCGGTGTGCATGTCTGCCAGCATCCCGTAAAACGGTGGTGGAAAGCCTAAAGCAACAATAGGGTGCCCACCTTATCGGAAGGTTCAAAAAGGTGTTTAACACGGCATTGGCGGGGGTTTTATTTTATAATTTAGGGCTTTCATCAGGATTTGTTCCCGCAGCGGCGCAGTTAACCCGATCCCTTCCATCACATCCCCATTAATTCAATGAGACTTGTACTTTTTCGCGGCGAAGCCGCGGATAAATTGTCAGTCAATGTACCTAGAGCGAATGAGACAAGTTGAAATATCTTGCGCTGTAAATTCGTGCAATGAACATTTTATCCATGATAAGCCCTGGATATTCTGTTTAACATCATAGATTAAGGAGGTGAAGAGGCTTTGATATATAACACTTTAATCGCGTTTATTGTAATCGGCTCTATAGCACTCGGCATCTTGTTGGGATATGCGTTGAGACAGAGGCTTTCCGATAAGAAACTGGAATCATCAGAAAACCTCTCAGCCAGAATTATAGATGAGGCAAAGAAAGAAGCAGAAACCATCAAGAAGGAGGCTCTACTTCAGGTTAAAGAAAATCTTCTCAAGACAAAAACGGAATTCGAAAAAGATTCGAAAGAGAGGAAGCTTGAACTCGACACTCTTGAACGTAGGCTGCGGTCCAAAGAAGAGAATATAGATAGAAGGTTAGACTCGCTGTCTCAGAAAGAAACGAATATTGAGAACAGGGAGAAGGGCTTGATAAGCAAGGAGACGCAGATAAATGATAAACATGAAAGGTTAAACCGTTTGCTTGAGGAACAGAAAGAAAAGCTGGAGAAGATTGCAGGCATTTCCTCCGAGGAGGCGAAAAATTATCTCATGCAGTCAATGGAAGCTCAGGCGAAACGGGAGGCGGCAGTTAATATAAGAAAGATAGAGGAGGAAGCCAAACGGACCGCTGACAAGAATGCACGAGAAATAATTACGTACGCCGTGCAAAGATATGCCAGTGAATTCGTTGCCGAGAACACTGTATCAGTGGTCAATCTTCCCAACGATGAAATGAAGGGCAGAATTATTGGGAGGGAAGGCAGAAATATTAGGGCTATTGAAGCAGCAACGGGTATAGACTTAATTGTTGATGATACACCGGAAGCCGTTGTCCTTTCGAGTTTTGATCCCATCAGACGGGAAGTGGCAAGAATGTCTCTTGAGAGATTAATTACAGACGGCAGAATCCATCCCGGCAGGATTGAGGATATAGTGAAAAAGGTTAAAACGGAGGTGGATGTTATTATTCGCGAGACTGGCGAACGTACATCTTTTGATGTGGGAGTACATGACCTCCATCCCGAAATTACGAATCTATTAGGAAGTCTCAAGTTCAGAACCAGCTTTTCTCAAAACGTCCTTCAGCATTCTGTTGAGGTTGCTCACCTTACAGGCATTATGGCTGCCGAGTTGAAAATGAACGTCAAAGAAGCCAAGAGGGCGGGGCTGCTTCACGACATAGGAAAAGCGGTGGACCATAAAGTTGAAGGCACACATGCGGCAATTGGCGCCGATTACGCAAAGAGGTTCGGCGAATCATCCAGGATTGTTCAGGCAATTGCGACACACCATGATGACGGTCGAACCAATACGCTCCTGGGCGTACTCATTCAGGCGGCTGATAGCCTGTCGGCCGCAAGGCCGGGCGCACGCAGGGAGATGCTCGAAACCTACGTTAAGCGTTTGGAAGAACTGGAAAGTATAGCAAACTCCTTCAGCGGAGTTGACAAATGCTATGCCATACAGGCAGGAAGGGAGATACGCATACTTGTTGAAAATGAAAAGATTTCGGACGATGACGCCGTTATGCTCTGCAAGGATATTATCAAGAAGATTGAAGCTGATTTGACTTATCCGGGACAGATAAAAGTAACTGTCATCAGGGAAACGCGGGTTTCAGATTATGCAAGATAGAAAACGCAGATGAAGATATTGTTCATTGGAGACATAGTAGGCAAACCTGGAAGACGCGCGGTTCGTGAGCTTTTACCCGAAATCATTTTTCAATACAAGATTGATTTTGTCATTGCGAATTGCGAAAATGCAGCTGCAGGATTTGGCGTGACGAGAGACGTCGTCGAAGAACTCTACAGCAATCACATCAACGTGTTGACTTCAGGGAATCATATCTGGGATAAGAGAGAGATTAGTGAGTTCGTTGGAGACTATGAAACACTTCTCAGGCCGGCCAATTATCCTGCGGGTTCGCCCGGGTGGGGAAGTGTCGTCAGGCCTGATTCGTCGGGGATATCCTGCGGAGTGATTAATCTTATGGGGCGGGTCTTTATGAAAACTATCGAGTGTCCTTTCAGAGCGGCCGAAAGAGAAATAGAAAAGATGAAAAAGTATACGAAGGCAATCATTATTGATATGCATGCAGAGGCCACTTCGGAGAAAGAAGCTATGGGATGGTTTCTTGACGGTCGTGTCAGTGCTGTTCTTGGGACGCATACTCATGTGCAGACCGCCGATGAGAGTATACTGCCCGGCGGCACTGCCTACATAACAGATGTCGGGATGACGGGTCCTTTCAACTCGATCATTGGCATAAGAAAGGATGCTGTGCTCGAGAGGTTTTTGACGCAGATACCAAACAAGTTTGATGTGGCCAAGGATGATGTTCGGCTTCAGGGCGTCATTAT
>JBEKOL010000004.1:0-47500 GCA_049521775.1 Syntrophales bacterium | reverse complement strand
GGACAATAGGAACAGGACTGTTGCAGAAATCCGGCATATTTTTTCAAAACATGGGGGGAACCTTGGTGAGAACGGATGTGTATCATGGATTTTTGAAAAGAAGGGAAGCATCTTATTAGACAAGAAGAGCGTCAGCGAAGACGCTCTCATGGAAATAGCTCTTGATGCGGGTGCCGAAGACGTCAGGGAAGAGGAGAACGAATTCGAAGTCGTTACAGACCCCACCATATTTGAGCAGGTGAGGAAGGCCATCGATGATAAGGGAATCAAGTATATTAAGGCACAGGTTACCAAGATTCCCCAAAGTGCCGTCAGGCTGGAGGCAGACAAGGCAGTGCAGATGCTCAAACTGATGGAAAAAATGGAAGATAACGATGACGTGCAGCATGCGTATGCCAATTTCGATATACCGGACGACATCATGGAAAAATTCAGTTAGTCGATGGAAAGGGTCTGAGCATTGAGAGTCTTAGGAATTGATCCAGGCATTCACATAACTGGTTACGGTGTTGTTGAAAAACAAAAAAGCAGCCTTAAACATGTCATGCATGGAGAAATTAAGATGGTAAAAGGTTCGTCCCTGTCATCGCGCCTATCAGTGATATATGATAATTTACTGGAGGTCATTAATCAGTCATCTCCCGATGCCATCGTTGTAGAAGACGTTTTTTATGGAAAGAATATTAAGAGTCTCATCAGACAGGGAGAGACGAGGGGCGTAGTTATCCTTGCCAGTGCACGGAGCTGCAAGCCAGTCTATGAATATACTCCCCTCGAAGTCAAGAAGGCCGTTGTAGGATACGGAAGGGCAGAGAAAAACCAGATCCAGACTATGGTCAAAGCTATACTGAACCTAACAGATCTTCCTCCTGTCGATGCCGCCGATGCCCTGGCTATCGCCATCTGTCACATCAATTCCTTGAAAGTGGTATCAATTTAAGATGATTGCTCTGATAAACGGATTACTGATTTACAAGGCCACGAGCAGTGTCATCGTGGATGCTAATGGCGTCGGATACCGCATCTTTGTCCCTCTAACAACCTTTTATACACTTCCCGACACCAACAAACCTGTGACACTCCATGTATACACACACGTGCGGCCTGACGCTATCAGTCTTTTCGGGTTTGGTACAGGAAGAGAAAAGGATGTGTTTGAGGTGATGCTTTCTGTCTCTGGAATAGGTCCGAAGCTCGCCATGAACATACTTTCAGGAATTTCTGCCGAAGAGCTGATGAAGGCCGTGTCTCATGGAAATTTGAATCGCTTGGTATCCATACCGGGTGTGGGCAAGAAAACGGCAGAAAGAATGATCCTTGAGCTCAAAGACAAGATGGTGAAACTGAGCGCATGTGATGTCATCTACAAAGACAATGGCGATATAATGATTCTTGATTCTATCAAAGATGATGCCCTGTCAGCACTTATTAATCTCGGTTATAAGAGTCATAGGGCCAGGGAAGTCGTGGACAAGATCATCGACGAATCTCCCCAATCTCTGACTCTGGACGTTCTGTTGAAGAAAGCCCTGAAGATTTTAGCCGGTTAAGTTCAGGCGACTTCATTAGTGGGGAAAATATAATTGAAAAACAGGATATCTTAAGATGGAGACAAAGAATCCCCTCATAAGTCCCGCGAGCCTGAATGGTGAAAAGGGATATGAAAGTTCTTTGCGTCCGAAAATGCTGGCGGAGTACGTTGGGCAGGAGAAGATCAAGGCCAATCTCTCCATCTTTATTGAAGCGGCTAAACGGAGAAAAGATGTTCTTGATCACGTCCTCCTTTACGGGCCTCCGGGTCTCGGAAAAACAACACTGGCGTACATCATGTCCAGAGAGATGGGGGTTGATATCAAGGTGACCTCGGGACCTGTCGTGGAAAGGCCGGGAGACCTGGCGGCAATCCTCACCAATCTTCATGATCAGGATATTCTCTTTATTGACGAGATACACAGACTCTCGCACGTCGTTGAAGAAATATTATATCCTGCTATGGAAGATTACCATATTGATATTCTCATCGGCCAGGGGCCGTCCGCTCGTTCTATGAAACTTGAGATACCCAGATTTACTTTAGTGGGTGCGACAACAAGGGCCGGATTGCTGACATCGCCTTTGCGGGATCGATTCGGCATGAGTTTCAGGCTCGATTTTTATACCGCTGAAGAACTCACTGTTATAATAGAGCGATCAGCAGAGATATTGGCCATTAATATAGACTCTGAAGGCGCAGCAGAAATGGCAAAACGCTCCCGAGGGACACCGCGCATAGCTAATCGCCTGCTTAGAAGGGTAAGGGATTTTGCACAGATTAAGAGAAATGGGTTCATTGACAGAGAGGTTGCCATCGCTGCCCTCGAAATGTTCGAGGTCGATCATAAGGGTTTTGATCAGATGGACAGAAAAATATTGCTGACACTCATTGATAAGTTTAATGGAGGTCCTGTAGGGATCGATAGTCTTTCGTCTGCGATCGGCGAAGAGAGGACAACGATTGAGGACATCTACGAGCCTTATCTGGTGCAGGAAGGTTATCTGCAAAGGACGGCGAGGGGAAGGGTCGCTACAAGGACGGCCTATGAGCATTTCGGCCGGGAATGGATGGAAAACGGCCAGAAGGGGCTCTTCTGAAGCTATACGGAGCACCAAAAAAATACTAGACAATATCTATTCAAATTGTCCCAATCGCCTGGACTTTTTTATACCGGAAAATAGATGTCATGAAGCTATTGATGCACATATGCTGTGCGCCCTGCACTGTATACCCGTTTCAGAAATTGAGAACTGATGGTCACGATGTACATGGGCTATTTTATAATCCCAATATCCATCCCTACCGCGAATACAAGAAGCGTCTTGACACCCTCACCGAGTATGCCAATAAATGTGGTTTAAGTGTGACATGCCAGGAAGAATACAATTTGGAGGAGTTTCTCAGGAACATTGCCTTCAGGGAAAAGGACAGATGTCGCTATTGTTATTATGACCGTTTGCATCGCACGGTTTATAGAGCAAAGGAAGGAAGGTTCGATGGATTTACCACGACCCTGCTCTATAGCAAATTTCAAGATCACACGCTTATTAAGAAAATTGGAGAGAGCCTGGCGACAGAGCATAACATCGAATTCTACTATCAAGATTTTCGCATGGGTTGGCTCGACGGAATAAAGATTTCTAAGGAAATGGGCATGTATAGGCAGCCCTATTGCGGTTGTATCTACAGTGAAAAGGAGAGATTTTATCCCGCTAAGTGAGGATCCAAAGGGAAGTCCGCGGAAATCCCGGTATGCAGTTAAAGATGAACTGTTGGAATCTTTCAGCTACCGTCCGTGTTGTGATGCTGTGAACATAGTGTGTCTTTTCTAACACACAATTGTAGGTACGTATTCTTCACGATCGTGAACCGCTTATCAGTAAATATCAGTATATTTAATTCGTTACATATGTTATGACTACGCCCACTTGGTTCAAAACTGCTTGGTATATTAATTGCTATTGAAAGAGTATCTTTAACTTAGACAACCGGAAATATGCACCTGCAAAGAACTATCAAACACGAAATCAGCTGCCGGAATATTGGTCTTCACTCGGGAAGAAAAGTCAGCATGACAATAAAGCCTTCCGGAGTAGATGAGGGCGTTGTCTTTATTCGCAAGGATTTACCTGGTGATGTAAGGATAAAGGCGGATTTCGAGAATGTCCGTGATACCATATTGGCCACAACTATAGGTCTTAATGGTGCTACGGTTTCGACAGTTGAACATTTGCTCTCTGCACTTTGCGGTATGGGCGTTGATAATGCCATTGTAGAAGTGGATGCTCCTGAGATTCCCATCATGGATGGAAGTGCTCTTCCTTTCGTTAACCTCTTAAAGGACGTTGGCACGACGATACAGAATAAATGCAAAAGATTGCTGGTGATTCAGAAGAGGATTTCCGTCTCTGAAGGAGATGGTACAGCCATGCTGCTGCCGTCTCGGGAGTTTAAGATTACCTATGGTATTGATTTCGAGCACCCGCTTATCCGTCAGCAGTCTTATGATATGACTTTTTCAGATGTCGCTTACGAAAGGGATATCTGCCAAGCGCGGACTTTTGGCTTTTTAAAGGATGTCGAATATCTTCAGGCAAAAGGTTTGGCGTTAGGGGGATCTCTCCGGAATGCCGTTGTATTGGACGAACGGAGGGTGATCAATAAAGAAGGTTTGCGATGTCACGATGAATTTGTAAAACATAAGATTCTGGATGCCATCGGCGACCTTTCGCTTTTAGGCATGCCGATCATCGGCCATTTTATAGCTTATAAATCTGGACACCGGTTAAACAATCTTCTCCTCAAAGAAGTGATGACTCACCAAGAATGCTGGAAGATGGTAAGTCATATTGACAGAGACAGAGGTGAAGAAGAAATCAAGTCTCTCAATATTCCGTCTTTCAGTATCCTCGATACAGTAAATGCTCCGATGCCCGTTGCGTGAAGCGCCTCTATTGCCTTTTATACGCTGAACATTCCACAAATTACACTTGCTTTTTATGGCGCAGTTTCTTAGTATACCTTGTAAATAATCAAAACAGTAAATAAATCTATAGTTTGATGAGGATGGAACATGAGGTGCATGTTCCTGTTTAGCAGTGTGCTTTGAGTAATGATCAGGAAATTTCTCATAAAATATTTATGTGCCTTTATGATGACTTGCGGTGGCGCAGGGCGCTTGTATGCGTAAACCAATTCTTCTCTTGGCTGTATTCTTTGCCTGCTATTTTTTTCTCGTTTTCCCCCTAAGCTCATATCGTCGAGACGCGAGGATAGCGGATATTGTCATTACTGATAGTGATGATCACGTGATGGTCTACGCGAAAGTGACTAACTGTTATACAAAAAGAATGGAGTCAGCCATCCTGGCAGGCGTTCCTACGACGTTTACTTTTCTGCTTGATCTTTATCAGGAAAGGCCGAACTGGGTCGATGAGAAGATATGCAGTGTGATTGTCAAACAAACAATTAAGTATGATAATGTGAAGAAGGTTTTTTACATATCGTCAATGGAAGGAAATAAACAATCGGAATTTCAAGATTTTGATGCAGCCAAGAAGGCCATGTCAGAACTCAACGGCATTCTATTGGCCTCGCTGAAGGATTTGCAGAAGGACAAATCTTACTACATCATGGTCAAGGCAAAACTTGATAAAATACGGCTTCCCATGCATATGGAATATGTCTTATTCTTTGTTTCACTGTGGGATTTTGAAACGGATTGGTATCGACAGAGGATTGTTTAACAGGCATGTTTAAGAACCATGTAATCAAAGATGATCGGGAATTAAGAAGGCGCAAAAGAGAACGCATAATCATTATTGTCACCATCCTTCTCATTGTCATGGTGAGCTTGCTGGGAATTCAGCTCTCTCGCGCAGGAGCCATTCTTCCCATATCAAACAACGTGCTCATCTTTGGCCTGATATTAAATATCAATATCATTCTGATTCTCGTAATTCTCATACTCCTTCTGGTCTTTCTAATAGTCAGAAATGTCGTCAAGCTGCTTTTCGAAAGCAAGCGCGGCATCCTAGGATCGAAACTCCGGACTAAGCTCGTGGCCGCATTCGTAGGCTTATCTTTGATTCCTACGGTAACACTATTTTTAGTAGCCATCAGTGTCTTTTCATACAGCATAGAGAACTGGTTTAACATCACAATCGGAGACGCGCTAAACAAGACCGTCGAGGTCGCGCATCTTTATTATCAGCAGTCTGGCGATCAAGCGAAATATTATGCCAGGCAGATCAGTTCCGACATCACGAAGAATCGCCTCTATGATCAGGAGAGGGCAGAATATCTGAAAGCCTTGATTGAACAGCGTCAGAAGAATTATAGGCTGGGGTTACTTGAGGTTTATTTTAATAACCAAGAAAGGAGCCTCCTCGTAAGGGATCCCGATAACCCAAACATCGAGCCTAAGCCGCTCAGCCCCAAGATGCTCGAAGACGTTTTTACAGGTCAGGAAGTGTCTGTTGTGGAATCATCAGAGGTTGGAGATTTGATTCGCGGTGTGGCTCCCATCTATTCCTATGTGAGTCCGGGGGAGGTCATCGGTGTCGTTGCGGTCAATTATCACGTCCCCAAAGAACTTGTAAATAGTATGGGAATCATTTCTAAGACGTCCGAACAGTATGGACAGATTACGCTGCTGAAGAATCCCATAAAATTCACCTATATTATTACGCTTTTCATCGTAACGTTTTTGGTCATTTTTTCCGCCACATGGTTTGGACTGTATCTTGCCAAGGGCATCACAGTACCCATACAGGATCTCGCCGAAGCAACGAACAAGATAGCCCGTGGAGAACTGGACCATCAGATCGATATCGTGGCAGATGACGAAATAGGAATTCTGGTCGATTCCTTCAATAAAATGACAAAAGACTTAAAAAGAAGTAAAGAAAGACTGGAACAGGCGAACATAGATCTTGAACAACGAAGAAAATATATGGAAACAGTTCTCGGCAACGTATCCGCCGGTGTTGTTTCCATTGATCGTAATGACGTCATTACAATCATCAACAAAGCCGCCGAAAGAATGCTAGACATAAAGACGGAAAAAGTCCTCAACAGACGATTCCAGGATGTGTTAATTGCCGAGCATCTGGCTGTGGTGGATGAATTGTCCAAGGAACTGAAAGAGAACGGAACAAATTTCGTAGAAAGACAATTGGAGTTGATGCTTAAAGGCAAAGTATTGACAGTGTTGATGACAATAACGCGGATAAGCGACGATGACGGGAATTATATGGGCATGGTGGTAGTCTTTGAGGACCTTACGCAGATTCGTAATGCCGAACGAGCGGCGGCATGGAGGGAGATTGCCCGGAGAATGGCCCACGAGATCAAGAACCCATTGACGCCTGTCCAGCTCTCAGCTCAGCGATTGCAGAAGAAATACGCTGAAAGGCTGGATGATGACGGCGCTATATTTCACGAATGCACCAAGACAATAATAGATCAGGTTGACGTGTTGAAAAACCTGGTCAATGCCTTTTCCCGCTATGCTCAGCTTCCTGTCACCAACCCTGTTCTGAGCGATCTGAATGAGGTTATAAGTGATTCCGTTGTTCTTTTTCAGGATGCTCACAAAGATATCAATTTTGAATTTCAGACAGATCAGGATATGCCGAAATTGAATCTCGACTCAGAGCAAATTAAGCGCGTCATGGTCAATCTTCTGGATAATGCAGTCGCCGCCGTGAGTAAAAATAATGGTCATATTGTGGTCAGAACGACCTTTGATAAAAGCCATCGGAGGGCCAAAGTTGAGGTTGCCGACGACGGTCACGGTGTGCCTTACAGTTATAAGGTGAAGATGTTCGAGCCCTACTTTTCCACGAAAAGAACCGGCACGGGGCTGGGTCTTGCGATAGTGAGCACGATTATATCGGATCACCACGGTCATGTGAGCGTCCGAGACAATGTACCCACAGGGACCATTGTAGCTTTCGAATTGCCGATTCCGGAGGGCACTGATTCAGGCTAAAGGTTATTATTAATTTGTCCGATGTAAAATAGATAAACAGGTTTTTGTTGAATTATGCAGAGAACAATACTGATTGTAGATGATGAAAAGAGTATATGCCAATCCCTGGGGTCCATCCTAGCAGACGAGGGATATGAAGTCCTGGCAGCAGCCTCCGGCGAAGAAGCCCTTAAAATCGTCAAGGAAGAACTGCCAAGTCTTGTCATACTGGACATATGGCTGCCCGGCATTGACGGCATCGAGACCCTTAAGATGATCAAATCACAATACCCGCAGATAAGGGTTATAATGATATCCGGCCATGGAACTATTGAAACGGCGGTTAAGGCTACGAAGCTCGGGGCTTTTGATTTTTTTGAAAAGCCCCTGTCCATGGAAAAGGTGATACTCATTGTCAATCATGTGTTTGAGTTGATTGACTTGGAAGAGGAAAATAAATTATTAAAGCAGAAGATCAGCCATGACTATGAGCTTACGGGCAACAGCGCGCCGATACTCGAATTGAAAGAAATGATCAGCATTGTAGCGCCCACGAATGCATGGATCTTAATCATGGGGGAAAATGGGACGGGAAAGGAACTCGTAGCCCGATCGATACACAGATTGAGTAAAAGGGCGTATAAGCCTTTTGTTGAAGTTAACTGCGCGGCTATTCCGGAGGATCTGATAGAAAGTGAATTGTTCGGCCATGAAAAGGGTGCGTTTACAGGTGCGACTGAGAAAAAGAGAGGGAAATTTGATCTTGCTCATGAAGGGACTCTCTTCCTGGATGAAGTGGCGGACATGAGTCTGAAGGCTCAGGCGAAGATTCTCAGAATTCTTCAGGAGAAGAAATTCGAAAGGGTAGGAGGAAACACTTTCATACCTACGGATGTGAGGGTGCTTGCTGCCACAAACAAAGACCTTGAACTGGAGATGGAAGCGGGGAAATTCAGGCAGGATCTATACTACAGGCTTAACGTCATACCTCTGAGAGTTCCCCCCTTGAGAGAACGGAAAGAGGACATTCTTCTATTGACTAACTGGTTTCTAAAGGAATTCAGCCTGAAAGAACATGAGGAGGAAAAGACAATCGCCAATGATGCCTTGGCCAGACTTATAGAGCACAATTGGCCGGGCAACGTGAGGGAGTTGAAAAATTTCATTGAGCGACTCGTCATCATGGTTCCCCATGACGTGATTACGGCGAACGACATTCCTTTGTTGACAGAAGAAGACCATGAAATTCCGGAAGCGGGCCTTCCTTTATTTGCGGCAGACTCTTTCAGAACGGCAAAAATGGATTTTGAAAAGGAATATATAATAAAGAAACTAAAGGAGTTTGATGGAAATATCTCAAAGACTGCGGAGGCCATTGGCTTGGAGCGGAGCAACCTTCACAGGAAAATCAAGAGATACGGTCTTGACGATACACCGAAACAATAGAAGGTTAACTTTCCTGCCTGCTCAGATCGGAGAGAGAAAATTTGTTTGAGGGCAAAAACATCAACCCGAGAATGATAATTATCCCCACGCATATAACATGAAATATAACAGAGAAGGTAAAGGCCTCTGCCTTGGGAATTCCGAATAGAGAAAGTCCCACGATACAGGAATAATGCCAATTACCGACGAAACCCGGCGCCGCGGGTATGCTAATTCCGATCATAAGTATGATCATCACGACAAAGGGAGCGGCAAGCGGCAGGGCAAAGCCGAAGGCCAAAAACATGAAATATATCGCAGCGACCTCCATCAGCCATATAACGGCGGACAGGGAGATCACATGGAAGAGACGCTTGGGATCAGTTATGATCTTGAATCCATCGATAAATTGATGGAACAAATGGTTCAGTTTCTGAGTGTATCTTTCTGGGAGTATACTGAAAGTCGAATTTAGTGCCCTAAGAGACACCTCTCTTTTCAAGATCATGAATATCATGCCGATCAATATGATTAGAGTGATCAGGGAAAAAAGGATAACGGATCTGATCAGCCATGGCGGAAAAGGTGTGAAGAATAACGCTAGAAGGAAAATCACGAGTACCGTCAAGCAATCAAAGACGCGCTCCACAAGAATAGTGCCGACGGCAGCGCTCATCTGGATATGACATTTCTTTGTAATAAGATAGGGACGTGCCAGTTCACCGAGACGTGCCGGGATGGCGAGAATGGCTAAGAAACCTACGCTTGTGACGGAGAAAAGGGAAAGTTGATCGACCTTGACTATGGGACTGAGTATGACTCCCCATCGCAAGGACCTTAATGCCTGCATGATAAACATGATTATCAATACAGGCAGCACATATCCATACCTGATAGTTTTAAAACCTTGAGTGACATCTTGGAAATTGATGCCCCTGATAGATAGATAGACGAGAATAGCGCCGAGAATAATTCCCACCGCCAGTTTTTTTTTCATCACATGTTCCTGTCAATAAATAGAGACCGTATGGATTCTACTTTCACTTCTTTTTCGTGAGATTGTCATTGATTTTATCATGCAGGAGCTGTGATGCAAGTCTGTCACCCATGACGCCTACCCTTACAGAAACGGTGGTGACATTTTTCGCCTTATAATTTGCGGTAATCTGAACTTTTTCATTCTCAATCATCGCGGTAATCTTCCCTGAACCTATCTCTTTGAGGGGTTCAACATCCAAACCGCGCATATCTGCCACAGTTTTTTCACAGGCTGACCATACTTTTTCAAAAGAGTTGTAGTAATCCGTCTTGAGTTCGCCGTTGATGTAGAAATATGTTCCCGAACCTGCGCCGACGGCAGCGCCGCCTACTACCGCTGCAGGGCAGCCAGAAGTGAAGAAAATACCCAAGACTAATAATACTAACCAGCTTTTTTGTACGTTCATAGATCCTCCTTTCATGTAAGATCAATTGCTGTCGTTTTTTCTTCCTCAATATGAAACGCGGCTGATTCCGGTTTCATGTCCGTGTGAACAGAGCTGCGGAAATATCAGTTTTGCACGATACTGTTCATGTTCGTATGACGACACATAGAGACAGCGACCAGTATCCTTATAAATGATGTTTTTCCAATTGTCCATTTTTTCTTATTCCGAACTTCCTATAGGTGGGCTGTAACGATGGTTGGTATTGCAAGACTTTCTGCAGCAGATCTTATAAGCGCCGATTTGCTTGTTTCAGGGGGATCATAATTCGCCGTTCAACTTAGCAAATTCCCTGAGAAGATCTTCCTGTTTCTTATTCAGATCGACAGGTATCATGACTACAGTTTCAATAATCTGGTCCCCACGCCCGAATCCCCTCAGGTTTGGAATACCTTTTCCTTTCAGACGGAATATGGTGCCATTTTGGGTTCCCCGTGCAATCTTGAGCTTCTCCGTGCCGTTGAGAGTCGGTACCTCAATTATGGCTCCCAGAGTCGCCTGGACAAATGAAATAGGGATCTGGCAGTATATGTTGTTATCTCTTCTTTCAAAAAATTCATGGGCCTCCGTTTGGATGAACACATAGAGATCGCCTTGATGTCCGCCATATTCTCCGTCTTCGCCTTCCCCGCGGAGCCTCAACCGCGACCCTGTTTCGACGCCGGCTGGTATCTTCAGATGGACAGTTTTCGTAACTTTCTCCCTGCCCGTTCCCATGCATTCCGAGCACAATTTTGTTATGACCCTGCCCTGTCCCCTGCATTGGGGGCATGTAGTACTGATCGTGAAGAAGCCGCTTGACTGTGTTACTTGGCCTCTTCCGCCGCATTGGCGGCATGTTTCCGGCGTACTTCCCGGTGCCGCACCTGTGCCATGACATGCGGAACATCTCTGGGTCTTCTTCACTTCGATATCTCTGGAGGTGCCGAAGGCAGCGTCCATAAATGACAGTTTGAGGTCATAGCGGAGATCTATCCCGGCACGCTGCGATGTCCTCGACCCCGCGCGTCCGGCGCCAAATCCAAAGATGTCCTCGAAGATATCACCAAAACTTGAAAATATATCGTCAAAACCTGAGAAGCCTCTGAATCCTATGCCGTTGAGTCCTTCATGGCCATAACGGTCATAGATATCCCTCTTCTCTCTATCACTTAATACCTCGTAAGCCTCCGCCGCTTCTTTGAATTTATCCTCGGCTTCTTTATCGCCCGGGTTTCTATCCGGATGATACTGCATAGCCAGTTTTCTATAATTTTTTTTGATTTCCTCGTCTGTAGCTTGTCGATCGACTCCGAGGCATACATAATAGCAGCGTTTGGTCATCAGTGCTTACCGTCGTCCTCCGATTTGATTATTTCCTTTATCTGTCCGGCCATAGCATCGTTGTTGCCTTTTTCAAAGGCATAAAGAGCGAATAAGTATTTCTTAAATTCCAGGGCGCGCTGTCCTATTGCGTTCCAGATTTCCTCCGGGATTGTTTGTCTCAAAGGCTTCAAGACCTGTTGAAGAAGCATGACATCCCCCGATCCTTCAGCCATGCCCTTGATTGTTTCAAGGCCCTGAACGTAATTTGCCTTCTGGTAAAAATCAATGGCATCGGAGATTTTCCCCTCATCAAGAAAGGCATCCCCGTATGCTATGAGATCCTTCTCGGAGAAGCGTTTTACGTAAAGGGTATGCTGTTTTTCTTGATAATTGGGCAACTTTTTCGACATTTTTTAATGGCTAATGCGCTTGTATAAATTATCCCTTAAGTTAATAAGCTTTTTGGACATGTCAAGAGAGATGATATGCTCACCTGACAAGTCTATTCAGGGCTTCCGCATACTTTTTCCTTGTTTGTTCGATAATCTCAGCAGGAAGGTTCGGGGCGGGTGGTTTTTGGTTCCATTTGATGGAGATGAGATAATCCCTCAAGAACTGTTTGTCAAAACTCTTCTGAGGTCTCCCCTCTTCGTAGTCTTCTTTTGGCCAGAATCTCGATGAATCCGGCGTCAGCAGTTCATCAATCAGGATCAGCCTGTCTTCTATGATGCCAAATTCCATCTTGGTGTCGGCAATGATAATACCCGTCTCTTCGGCATGCCTTGATGCTCTCGCATAAATCGCAAGGCTTGTTTCAATGATCTTCTCCGTCTGTTTGGCACCGATGGTATCTTCCATCACTCTTCTTGTTATCGGCATGTCATGCTTTCCTTCCGGGGCTTTTGTGGAAGGTGTGAACAGGGGTTCCGATAGTCTTGCGGATTCTCTTAATCCGGTTGGAAGTTTGATGCCTGAAACAATTCCGCTCTCCAGATAATCCTTCCAGCCTGAGCCGCTTAAGTATCCACGGACAACGCATTCGACAGGAAACGGCTTTGCCTTCTTTACGAACATGGTTCTTCCTGCAAGCTCCTTCCTGTAAGGACCGCACTCAGCAGGGAAATCGAAGGGATCTGTAGATAAAAGATGGTTTTCGACAATGTCTGTCATCATGTTAAACCAGAAGACAGACATTCCGGTGAGTATCTTACCTTTTCCCGGAATAGGATTTGGCATGATGACGTCAAAAGCGGATATCCTGTCTGTTGCGACTACGAGGAGGCATTTATCCACTTCATAGATGTCGCGGACCTTTCCCCTGCTTTGCAGTTTTAGTCCTTTGAAATCTGTCGAGATCATTCTTTTATTATCCATCTTAAATCTTCCGATGTCTATCTTATATAAGGGTTGTATATTTTTTCGTGACCTATCGTGGAAGTCGGCATCCTTCCGTAGTTATGTCCCGGCAGCACCTTTGTATCGTCAGACAGCGTGCAAAGCCTTTCCGTGATAGAGCGGTGCATCACCGGCCATGAGCCTCCGGGGAGGTCTGTTCTTCCCACGGCTTCAACAAAGAGGGTATCTCCGGTGAAGACATACCCTTTTGTGTAGAGGGACATACCGCCGGGTGAATGCCCGGGGGTATGGATGACCTTCAGTGAAATGCCGCCCACAGTTATAAGATCGCCGTCATTAACAGTGATATCGGCAGGCGGGGATTGTTCGGCACCGAACATCTTAAAGACCAAGGGTGGCGTGAACACGAGCATATCAGCATCATCTTTGTGGATGATGATCTGCGCGCCCGTCTTTTTTTTCATCTCCGTATTGCCTGATATGTGATCCACATGGCCGTGAGTATTAACAATATATTTGATATTTAAGTTGTTTTCTTGGGCCACCTTGATGATGCCGCCGCAATTTGCCGCCGGATCTATGACCAAGCCTTCGCCGCTTTCCGGATCGCCCACAATGTAGGCAAATATTGCCATGTGGCCGACCTGCATCTGCTTTAGAAACATATATATTTCCTCCAGACGCCACCTAACATGTTTGTATCCTTAGAGTCAATGGCAGTCAATATCCATGACTGCTGCTATTATTCCCATCCTAAAGGCTCATATCCACGCTCTCTCAGACATTTCTCCACAAACCTTTTATGGATCTGGCTTGGTTCGGATGCCTTGGATACCCCTCTCACCAAGCCGGCTGCGGCGCCTGCAGCCGCTCCTACAGCCGCGCCCCTTCCCAAATTTCCCGTAACGGCACCCGCAGCCCCTCCAACAACTGTACCGGCTGCTCCGCCTACCCCCGTGTTCTTTGCCATAATCTTGCCGGCATCTGACTTAACATATTCAGCAGCGAGACGATCGCAGTCTGCAATATCCTTATAAGCTTGATCTTCCCCGACCATCTTGAAGTGCTCGTTAGGGTAGAGCACCGGGCCGTGTGATGCACAGCCCGATGCTATCAAAACGGCGATCACGAGAAAATTGTTTTTCACCATCGGCCTCCATGGAAATCTTCCATCAGTCATTCCGTTTCCCCCCTCCATGCCTTTTACAAAGTACCGCCCCGAAGAAGCCATCCGTGCCGTGCCGGTGGGGATAACTCCTGAAATACCCATGGTCGTCGACCAGACTGAGATTTATCGTATCCGGCGGACGAATACAAATAAAATCAGGATGACGGTTAGTAAAATCCTCGATCACCTCTTCGTTTTCCTCCCCTGTAATTGTGCAGGTGCTGTAAATGAGAGAACCGCCTCTTTTCAGGTACGGTGCGGCATTTTCCAATATTGCTTTCTGCAGAACGGAACATTTATCGGCATCCGCAGGTAAGGCACGCCATTTTATCTCGGGATTCCTCCTCAGTGTGCCGAGTCCCGTACATGGCGCGTCAATAAGGACTCTGTCAAAACTCTCGACGAAGGCTTTCCCCGGCTTCTCTCTGGCATCTCCCATGTGTGTATCCACAATGGTAACATCGAGCCTCTTTAGGTTCTTGCTCAGGGCGTCGATTTGTTTCTTACTAATGTCGATGGCCAGAATGCTCCCGTGATTCTTCATTATCGCCGCCAGATGGGCAGTTTTTCCTCCCATACCGGCGCAGAGATCAAGGACTCTTTCCCCGGGTTTCGGTGAAACGAGGCGGCCGATCAACTGAGATGCATCGTCCTGAACCTGAATCCTCCCTGAGGTATGAGCATCCGTCTCTCTTACGGACGTAGTCCGATTAGATACAATAAGACCATCAGGAGAAAAGGCGGTCTCCTTAACTTCAAATCCATGCTGCGACAGTTCTTTCTTTGTCCTCTCACGGGTTGTCTTCAGTGTATTCACCCGCACTGTTATGGGCGGGATTTGATTGTTCGCCTTGCAGAAAGCCGTTGTTTCTTCGACGCCGAACATTTCAATCAATTTCTTTACCATCCACAAGGGATGGGAATGGACAATGGAGATATGATGTGCTGGGTCTTTTTCAATCTCGGGATATTGGATCTGATCTTTCTTCCGGATGAAATTTCTCAGGATGGCGTTAACCAGTCCTGATCCTCTACGGTGGATTTTTTTTGTTATCTCAACGGCCTCATCCACTATGGCGAAATCCGGTATCCTTTCGGTGAACAACAATTGGTATAGGCCTGTCCTTAGGATATTACTTATGCTCACATCCATGGCGTTGAACTTTCCCCTGTAGAGGCACTCGATAACCCAATCCAGCTGTCCCCTCATCCTCAGCGTGCCATAGACAATCTCGGTGATTAGTCTTCTGTCCTCGAGTTTCGTCTGAGGATGCCCCGAAAGAGAGGCATCCAGGAGTGGTTCTGCATATGCGCCTTCTTCCTCCACGCGATCTAAGATTTCAACGGCCATGTGGCGAGGCGTCTTTATCATCATTGTTCGGAACCCAGGGTGTCCCCCGGCACCATGCGAAAGCCCCTCAGAAAATCCGGGATAGACATTCTCTTTTTGTTTTCCAGTTGAACCTTCTGCAAATGCACATGTCCGTTCCTTACGGCAACGGGAAGGCCTTTTTCCGTCACTATGCCGATCCTGCCCGGGGATTCCGGAAAGGGAGCTTCTTCTCCCACAGCAGAGAATATCTTCAGCATTTTTTCCTTGTAGAAGGTATATGCACAGGGTGCAGGCGAGAGGCCCCTGATGAGGTTGACTACTTGATGGACATCGGCGTCCCACCGTATCAGGCCATCTTTCTTCGTGAGCCGGGGGGCATATGTGGCAAGCGATGCATCCTGGGGTCTTCGTGTGGAGTTACCGCTCATAACCACATCAATTGTCGCCAAGAGGAGCCTAGCCCCCATATCTGCCAGCCTGTTATTGAGCTTCCCGAATGTTTCCATAGGCTCGATCATAGTTTCTTCCAGTGTGAGAATATCACCCGTATCCATACCTTCATCCATCAGCATGATGGTTACGCCAGTCTTCGCTTCTCCTCTGATGAGAGCCCAGTTGATCGGAGCTGCACCTCTATATTTAGGGAGCAGAGACGGATGTACATTTATGCAGCCCATTTTGGGGATTTCAAGAATCTCACGGGGCAGTATCTGGCCGAACGCTGCAACAACGGCCAGATCCGGATAGATGCCGCTGAAATAATCTACGAATTCCTTGTTTTTCAGGCGTTCGGGTTGAATGACAGATAGGCCGTATTTTTCGGCGATGACTTTTATCGGCGGCGGAGCGGGGATTCTGCCTCTGCCCCTTGGTCTGTCTGGCTGGGTCACGACAGCGACGATCGGGTAATCATTCCTGATTAAGCTCTCAAGGGATGGAACGGCAAATTCCGGCGTTCCCATAAAAGCTATTTTTGGTTTGGCCATCTCTGCAATCTCTTCGAGTCGGAATCGGCAAATTTTCCTACCGTGTAATTCTTACGCAAGCGGAAATCTCAAAAACAATGCCGGAACAGTGGGTGAAACTATAAGAGAACATGCATGTGATGTCAAGGGAAAGGCAGGGGAGGTGGCTTCACATCTGAAAGCCATTACACTTTGGGGCTTAAATAAAAAACCCGCCGGAACGCGAGTTCTGCGGCGGGTTTTGCTATATCAAAAGATGAGTTATTCCTTCTTTTCCTTTTCTCCCTCATTTTCGTCTTTCACAGGCTTTGTCACTTTTCCTGTCATCAGGAATTCGTGCATGCTTGCAGCTGCTTTTTTCCCCGCTCCCATGGCTGAAATGACGGTCGCCGCACCGGTGACGATATCACCTCCGGCAAACACGCCCTTCATGGACGTTTCCATAGTGTCGGGATCAGCTTCCAGTGTGCCCCAGCGGGTCGTTTTAAGCCCGGGTGTCGTCATGGGAATGAGCGGATTGGGCCGGTTACCGAGGGCGGGAATCACCGTATCGCATTCAATGATGAATTCGCTTCCCTTGACAGGAATCGGTCTTCTGCGGCCCGATTCATCCGGTTCACCAAGCTCCATTTTGATGCATTCGACGGCTTTCACCCGCCCTTGTTCGTCGCCGATTACACGAACAGGGTTCCTAAGAATCATAAGCTGGACACCTTCTTCCTCGGCATGGTGGATCTCTTCTGCACGAGCGGGCATTTCATCACGGCTGCGCCTATACACAATAATGGACTCCGCTCCGAGTCTCAAGGCGGTCCGCGCTGAATCCATGGCGACGTTTCCACCGCCCACGGTAATGACCTTCTTGCTCCGTATCGGCGCTGTACCATACTCGGGGAAACGAAAGGCCTTCATAAGATTGGATCTTGTAAGATACTCGTTTGCAGAGTATACGCCAACAAAATTTTCACCGGGTATGCCCAGAAACATGGGCAGTCCTGCACCCGTGCCTATAAATACGGCGTCATAGCCGCCCCTGAAGAGTTCTTCCACGGTGCGGGCCTTGCCGACAACGTAATCCGTCAGGATTTCGACTCCGAGTCTTCTCAGGTAATCAACCTCGTATTTCACGATTGCTTTAGGAAGACGGAATTCGGGGATACCGTACACGAGGACGCCGCCGGTCTGCTGGAGAGCTTCAAAAATTGTGATCTTGTGTCCGAGCATCACGAGATCTCCCGCTACGGTGAGACCTGCCGGCCCGGCGCCGATGATGGCAACCTTCTTTCCCGTAGGAGGAGGGAGCTCCGGCAGTTGGGCTGTTCCAAATTTTCTCTCATAGTCTGCTGCAAATCTCTCCAAGCGGCCGATAGCCACCGGATCGCCTTTTTTCCCCAGGACGCACACAATCTCACATTGTGTCTCCTGCGGACAGACGCGGCCTGTCACCGCGGGAAGAGTATTTTGCTCCTTGAGCTTCCATGCGGCTTCAATGAATTTGCCTTCTTCAATGAGCTTGATGAAATCCGGTATCCGGATATTCACCGGACAGCCGCTCATACAGAGAGGCTTCTTGCATTTGAGACAACGGCTCGCCTCTGCCGTCGCAAGCTCTTCTGTGTAACCGTAAGGCACTTCTTCGAAGTTATCCCTTCGTCGTCTCGGATCCTGCTCAGGCATTTTCTGCCTGGGAATCTTCGGCTTCTTCTCTTTCTCTTTTGGTTCCATATTTTTTCTCAACCTCAGGTTAATCCAGGGATAAAAAGTCCATTAGCCAAGGACGATGAGATCATGCACTCATACACGCATGGCCGGCTTTAAGGTCGTGCACGGAAAGGGGATCTTGTGGTATCGCTTGCACTTCCTCTAACTTGAAGGCCGCCTGCCGCTGCATCAATTCGCTCCAGTCGATTTGCAGACCATCGAGGAACGGTCCATCCACGCAGGCAAACTTCGTAACCCCTCCCACACTCACACGGCAGCAACCGCACATGCCTGTCCCGTCCACCATCAGTGGGTTCATGGCTGTCATGGTCGGTATGCCTAAATTCTTGTTCACATCACAGACAAGCATCATCATGAAGGTGCAGCCGATGATATATGCTTGGTCAATTTTCTCTCCCCGATCCGCAAGCATTGTGATGGCTTCCTGCACTCCACCCTTAATACCCGCGGAGCCATCCTTGGTGACGATAATCAGTTCATCGCAGGCTGCGGAGAGTTTATCCTGCCAGTGTAGAAGGTAGTGGCTCGAAGCTTCTTCAATGCAGATCACTCTGTTCCCAGCTTCTTTCATCACCCTGGCGATAGGCAGAATGGCCCCCACCCCAAAACAGCCGCCTCCCAGGAGCACTGTCCCGTATTTCTTCACCTCTACCGGGCGACCCAGAGGACCTGCAAAATGGGCAAGATATTCACCGGCATGTGTGTTCGCAAGTTCCCGACTTGATCGTCCTGTTTCAAGGGTAACCATCGTAACCGTTCCTTTTTCCCGGTCAAAATCTGAAATGGTGTAGGGAATGCGCTCAGAGGTTTCCTTCACCATGGCTATTACGAACTGGCCTGGCTGACATTTCTCAGCAATCACCGGAGCATGAATTGTCACCATATAAGTATTCGGCACGATCTCGATTTTTTCGACGATCTTGAAACGTTTTCCTTCTTCAACCTCTACCGGAGCTGCTTCTTTCTCCCCAGTTTCAAATAAGCTGCTCATGGCACAGACAATATCGCTCATCGCATGGCCCCTGTAAAAGCGGGGGATCGCAGATACCTCTTCGAGCGGGGATGGCTCCGGAGCGACTGGTGGCTTCTCTGGGATGTTAAGATTTGCCATCTCCGTGGCGATGTCATCGGATGTTTGAAAATCAAAGCCGATGGCGCCCATCTTCTTGGCAATATCGCACACGACTTTCCAGTCAGGCTGCAGAGTATTTGGTGCCTTGGCAGCAGCGGACATTGTCTTTATTTGACCGGCGGGATTGAGGAATGTGCCGTTGGTTTCCACAAGCCCGGCGGCAGCAAACACCACATCTGCAGACTTCTCTGTCCTGGACGGGTACATATCGGAAACAATCAGGACATCAAGTCCTTTGGGTCTGGTGCCTTCGAGATAATCGCCCAGAGAATAAATGGCCTTCACGGTCCCCTTGGTTATGGCTTCAGAAGCCGAAGGGGAGTCAACAACAAAATTATCCGACTTCATAAATTCTTTGGTGAATTTCTTAAGAACATAGAGCTCTTCACGTGTTGCAGAAGAGGGAACGATCATTGCAAATTCACTACCCGAATAAGACTTGAGGCTATTCGCTGCCACACCAAGGGCGTCCTCGTATTTGACCTTTATAAGACCATCGGTCACCCGGATCTGATGCAACATAAGTCTGTACTGACTGTCGAGAAGCTGGGGCAACACAAAGCGGCCCACAGCGCAGATGCGGGCTTCCCGTGTGAACGCCGTCATTGCGGAACTGATCACTTTTCCATCCTTGATCTTGAGATGAACGGAGCACCCCAGGGGGCAAAGTATGCATGTCGAGTCCTGCTCCCGGTCCGGCGTGCCGTACCACTTTGCATACCGATCACTCATTGCGCCTGTCGGGCAGATGTCCACGCAGGAGCCGCAGAAACGGCAATTTGTGTTCGTATGCGGCCGATGAAAGGCAGTTGAAATCTGGGTTTCTTTGCCGCGATTCACGAAAGCAATAGTTCCGGTGGTGTGGATTTTTTCGCATATCCGAGCGCATCTTCCGCACAGAATGCAAAGGTTGTAATCCCTGTCCATGAAGGGGTCCATTTGTTCAATAGGCAGATGCTTGTAGATGATGGGCACTTCCAGATCGTTGACATTGTATTCGGTGGCAAGGGTCTGAAGTTCACAGTGATCCCGGTTGCTGCAGAAGACGCAGCGGGTGGCCTTACCGCTTTTAAACGGACGTGGCCGGTATTTTTCGCAGGGCTCGCGATGGAGGCAGACAAGGCATGGACTGGTATGGCCGCTCAGCAAGAGTTTGATTACATCTTTGCGGAGATCGATAATATCCGGGGAAGAGGTTTTCACCACCATACCTTTCGCCGCAGGCGTGGTGCAGGATGGCGGGTATCCCCTCATGCCTTCAATCTCAACAATGCAGAGTCGGCAGGCACCGTAAGGTTCCAGCGCAGGGTGATCGCAGAGAGTGGGGATCTGGATTCCGGCCTTTTGCGCCGCGTGAAGAACCGTGTCTCCTGGCTCCGCTTTAACCTGAATCCCGTCAATCGTAAGGGTTATTTCACTCATTCTTAAATTTACTCCTACTTTAAAGGCTTTCTTCTTTCCGTTGTTTTCTTTCCCCTTTTCTACGATGAGTTTAATTTCCCCTCCCCATGCGGGAGGCGGGGTAAGGGGCGAGAATGATCCCCCCTTTGAGAAAAGAGGTATATTTTATTCAATAAGCGATTTCCGCATCGCAACGCAGGCAGCGGCATGCTTCCAGGACAGCAATCGTTTTCTGGTAACCAAGCTCGACTTCTTTGAAGTTACACTTTCTATCCGGAACGTGCAATTCAGGCATCTTCGCCTGTGGCTTTTCTTCGGATTCCTCATCGATGACGAGGGGGACATCGATCTTTTCTTCCAGCGGTTCCACATATGCCGGTTCGCCGTTAAGCTTCCTGATATAACTGTCTATATCGCTCGCTGCCTGATGACCTGCTGCAATAGCACCGATCACTGTGGCCGGTCCTGTTACTGCGTCACCACCGGCGAAGCACTTCGGATCGGTCGTCTGAGATTTGCTTCCGGATGCCAGGTCAAATGTCGACCACTTATTGACACTCACGCCGCTATTTTTGGGGATAAATGTCATATCAGGTACCTGACCGATAGCGGCAATGACAGTATTCACATTGAGAGTAAATTCTGAGCCTGCAATTGCGACAGGTCTCTTTCTCCCGCTCTTGTCGTACTTGTCCAGTTTCGTTCGCTGACAGGTAATGCCGCTTACTTTGCCGTTCTTCTCTTCGATCTTGAGAGGTACGACGAGATATTCGATCTTGATTCCTTCTTCCTCAGCGGCATGGATTTCTTCTTCCGATGCCGGCATATCTTTTCTCTCGCGACGGTAAAGAATCGTTACATCGGCGCCGAGACGAAATGCGACGCGCGCCGCGTCAATGGCAGAATTACCGCCACCAATGACTGCAACTTTCGAACCCAATGTTTTCTTGCCACTTGTCCAGGCTTTCTCATTGGCATTGAAATCTCTCAGGAACTCAACACCACCGAAGACACCTTTCAGGTCTTCTCCGGGGATGCCCATAGGCTGATTCTTATGGGCGCCTGTAGCCAGATAGATGTAATCAAACTGTTCGTTGAGCTGATCAAAGGAAAGGTCTTTACCCACACGGGTATTGCATTTGATGTCCACACCCAGAGACGCGATATTGTCTTTAATTTCATCGGCCAGAACGTTCCTGGGGAGTCTGTAGGCGGGAATTGCCCAACGGAGCATTCCGCCGGGTTCGGAGAGTTCCTCGAATACAGTTACCTTGTATCCTCGAAGCGCGAGATCTCGTGCTGCCGTTAAACCTGCGGGCCCCGCGCCGATCACCGCAATCTTTTCCTTTCTGGTAGCTGGCGACAGAGCCGTTTGTGGCCTGGGTGCATTGTCGGTGATGAACCTCTTCAGGAATTTGATGGCAATAGGTTCATCAAGACCACCTCTGCGGCACTTTGCCTGGCATTTGTGATCACACACCCTCCCGCATACAGAGGGGAAGGGATTGGTTTTTAACATAGTCTTATACGCATCGGTGAAGCGTTCCGCGCGGATAAGCGCAACATACGCCGGAACGTCCATGCCTGCGGGACATGTATGCTGACAGGGCGACTTGAAGAGAGCTGAACATACGACGGCCCTGCATTTCTTATCAAGAATGTGTTCCTCGTATTCATTCCTGAAGTAGCGCATGGTGCTAAGAATCGGATTCGGGACTGTTTGTCCGAGAGCACACAAGGAAGCGCTCTTCAACGTCTTGCCTATTCTTTCCATAAGAGCCAAATATTCAATCTTACCCTTTCCTTGCGTGATATCGGTGAGAATACGGAGTAGGTGCTGGGTGCCCATCCTGCAGGGGGTGCACTTGCCGCATGACTCATTTTCCGTGAAACTGAGAAAGTACCGCGCGATGTCCACTATGCAGGAATCTTCATCCATGACAATCATTCCGCCGGAACCCATGATCGAACCTACTTTCGCCAGTTCGTCATAATCCACAGGCATATCGAGGAACTCAGCAGAGAGGCAGCCGCCAGAAGGTCCACCGGTCTGAACCGCCTTGAACCGTTTGTCGTTCAAAATACCTCCACCCACATCAAAAATGACATCCCCGAGGGTAATACCCATGGGAACTTCGATCAGGCCTGTGCGGTTGATCTTCCCAGCAAGGGCAAATGTCTTCGTGCCTTTGCTCTTTTCCGTCCCGTAAGAGGCGAACCAGGACGCCCCCCGGTTCATGATCTCAGATACATTGGCGAGAGTTTCCACGTTGTTGATATTGGTCGGTTTGCCATGCACACCTGATTGTGCCGGGAACGGGGGTCTTGGCCTCGGCCTTCCGCTTTTCCCCTCGATGGAGGCCATGAGCGCGGTTTCTTCGCCGCACACAAAAGCGCCAGCTCCTTCTTTGATCTTGATCGTCAAATCAAATCCGGCTCCGAGAATATTTTTCCCGAGGAAACCGTGTTCCTCCATTTGTTGAATCGCCCCCTCAATGCGCTCTATTGCCAGAGGATATTCGGCCCGGGCGTATACATAGGCATAGTTGGCGCCGATAGCATAAGCGCCGATGGCGAGACCTTCGAGAACCGCATGGGGGTCGCTTTCCAGGGCAGCCCTGTCCATGAAAGCACCCGGATCCCCTTCGTCTGCGTTGCAGATGATGTACTTGACGTCACTCTTGTTTCCCCTTGCCAGTCCCCACTTCACGCCTGTTGGGAATCCGGCTCCCCCTCGTCCGCGCAACCCGGAGCTCTTGATCTCCTCGATCACCTTTCCCGGGTCCATCTGGAGCGCCTTGCTGAGGCCCGAGTACCCGCCTCTCGCAATGTAATGATAGATGTTGGACGGATCAATGATACCGCTGTTTCTAAGGACCACACGGACCTGTTTTTTGACCATGGGTAGCTCTTCAAAGGTGGGGATACCCTCGACCGTCTTTTCTCCGAAGGTGCACAGTGCCAGATCCGGCCTGGGATTACCTTTCAGGATGAAGTCCTCGACCAGCTCCGGGACGGTCTTCTCAGTGACTTGTCCGTAAAGCACTCGTCGCCCGTCCGGAACGGCGATCTCGATGCACGGTTCGGCATAACAGAGTCCAAGGTCTCCGACTTCTATGATGGTTGCATCAATAGACCGGCTTGCCAGTTCCTGTTTAAATTTCTCCCAGACTTCCATCGCTCCCGCTGCACGGCCGCATGTTGCAGCTCCCACGAGGATTCGAGGTTTCTCAAAGGTGTTGAAAGCTTCCCATTCCTGTTGAGCTTTTTTCTTGATAGCTTCGAAGTTCATGCGTATTCCTTTAAAATATTCTTTGCTTTCTTAGGGTTCATTCTCCCGTAAACCTTGCGGTCCACAACCACCACCGGGGACAGCGCACAGGAGCCGAAACAGGCGACGCGCTCAAGGCTGAACTTGTAGTCCGGCGTGGTTTCGCCTGCGTGTATATTCAGGTGATGGCTGACCTCGCCCATGATCTTCGATCCGCCTCTTACATGGCAGGCGGTCCCAAGACATACCTTCACCGTGTGTTCACCCGGCCTGGAGAATTTAAACTGCGTGTAGAAAGTGGCTACTCCATAAATGCTGCTTTGAGAAATGCCCAGGTAGTCTGCAATACCTTCCATAGCTTCCGGGGTGAGATACCCGAACTTGCCCTGCACCGCCTGAAGAACAGGGATGAGGCTGTCACGGTCCCGCGCAAAGTTTCCAAGTACATCCTGCAGTTCTTTTGTCATTTGATTAAAGTAAACCTCCTTCATCCGTCACTCAAAACGAAAGACCCCTATATGAATTCACCAATAATGTCAAGCCGAAAGTGGGTCGAGAATATGCAAGACCGCAACAGATGATGGTGCAAGGTAAAGTATAAAGGGGAAAATAATACGTGAATGCTTACAAAATGCCCAATCTTCGGTTGCCCAATATTCTTTCCTGAGAAGCCTCATCCGCTTCCGAATGCAAATAAACATTTTTTCATAAGATACAATTTCCTGTTTGGGGAAAGCGGAGCCTCTGAAAGTTTCGTGTTAAAGTCAAAAATAATGAGGCGTAATTCGTTGTCAACTATTTTCATAACAGGAAAGCAAATGATATTAATGCATTGCACTTTAGCTCCACTGACGGATGGCGTTTTTTACTTGACTTACAAAAACATATAAAGTAGGAAACCAGGAAAAATGACTGCCCATAACCATTCATTTTTTTGTTTAAGATACCTCAATATGCGGATGGGGCGAATTGCGATCATGTGGCGGCATTTTAAAGACAATAGCGGCAAATTGCAGACCTTCACGTGAAAAATAAGCACATCAACTTAAGGAGGCGGAAAATTGGCTGATCAAATGATGGCAATCGCCATCTTGCTGCCTGTTGCGGCAGGATTTCTCGTACTGGTTGTCCGCAATTACTATGCGCGAAACGTCATTGTTATTGCAACAGCGATAGTTTTAATTGCTAACAGCATCCTGCTCTCATTAAGAGGACCATTCACATATACACCGGGCGGGTTTGACTGGGGCTTACTTATCACCGTCTTGGACTATGCAATTCTCATCTTTTATCTTTACGTGGGCATATCATTGCGGAACTGGCTGGTTCTCATCTTCGCCCTGACACAGATTCTCCCGCTTGCATACTTTGAATTTATCATGAAGGCCCATATTGAAGTGGCGCCTGCTTTTGTCGTTGATCATTTGGCCCTTATCATGACCATGGTTATTTCCATAATAGGGTCACTCATCTGCATATTTGCCCTGCGATACATGTATGACCATGAACACCATGCTCACATTGAGAAATCCAGACAGTCGAGATTCCTTTTCTGGCTCGTTCTGTTCCTGGGCGCCATGAATGGCCTTGTGTTTGCGAATAATTTAGTCTGGCTCTACTTTTTCTGGGAAGTGACCACCTTATGCAGTTTCCAGCTGATCTCGCACGATAGAACGAAAGAGGCCATACACAATGCAGCGCGGGCTGTATGGATGAATTCCACAGGAGGGACCGCCTTTATTCTGGCCATAATTTATCTTTACGCCACGCAGGGAGGATCATCCGCCCTTTCAGTGCAGAGCATTATCGGGGGAGGTATTCAGTCTTCCGTTGCCATACTGCCGATTGCGCTGCTCTGCTATACCGGTTTTACCAAAGCAGCCCAGATGCCCTTTCAGAGCTGGCTTTTGGGAGCAATGGTCGCGCCTACGCCTGTTTCTGCCCTGCTCCATTCGAGTACGATGGTCAAGGCCGGGGTCTACCTTGTTCTCAGGCTCGCTCCTGCCTATGCAGGGACATATTTGAGCGTCATCATTGCAATTGCCGGAGCGTTCACCTTCTTTGCCACATCAGCGCTGGCAGTCAGCCAGTCCACAGGGAAGAGGGTCTTGGCATACTCAACAATCGCCAATCTGGGTTTGATCATTGCGTGCGCGGGGATTAATACGCCTCTTTCCATTGCTGCAGCAATTCTGCTCATCATTTTCCACGCCATATCGAAAGGACTGCTCTTTCTCTGCGCCGGCACAATTGAGCATCAGATCTGGAGCCGCGATATAGAAGATATGGAAGGCCTTGCCGCCAAGGCGCCTCTTACCACACTGATTACCGCCGTAGGCATGCTGTCCATGTTCCTCCCTCCCTTCGGCATGCTTCTCGGCAAATGGATCGCCTTGGAAGCTGCCTACGCTATTCCACTGGCGGCAGTCTTCTTCGTCCTGGCGAGTACCCTGACGATAGTTTTCTGGACAAAATGGCTAGGGCGGCTCCTGCAGGTCCTGCCGAATATAGAGAGACCTTTTGAAAAATTATCGCCCAGCTACTCTGTTCCGTTATGGACTCTGCTCGCCGGTATTTTTGTCGTTGGTGTAGGGGTCGGGCCGATTTACCAGAATTTCCTTCTTGCTGCGACGAATGACGTAGTTTCCGGGAATCAGATCATTGCCCTCGGTTTGGATAACTTGATACTGACAACGCCCTCTTTTATGCAAAGGGATATTTTGGGTCTTTTCCCCGTCTGGCCTCTCTACCTGATTCTGATTGTCGCCTTGCTCCTGCCTCTATTGCTAATCAAGCTGAAACCCAAGGAGCTGAGGCCGGTTTACATGTGTGGTGAACAGACCGGCGGTACTGATACTGATGAGTGGTTAGCCGAAGCGGATCGCAAAACTAAATTCCAACTGGGTGGCTATTATTATCAGAGTGCATTGGGCGAAAAAAGGCTGAATCCCTGGGCAAACGCCATAGCCATCTTAATCTTGGTCATTATGCTCGGATGCGGGGTGATCGTTATATGATGATTAAACAGTTTCTTTTTGTCCTTGTCATTTTAGTCGGTGCTCCTATCATTGGCGGTTTGCTTTTTGGCATAGACCGTAAAATTACAGCGCGCATGCAGGGTCGGTATGGTCCTCCCGTCATTCAGCCATTTTATGATTTCATTAAGCTCTTGGGAAAAGAACAGATTGCCGTAAGCAAAATGCAGTTTGTCTGGATCTACGGATACCTGGTTTTTATGATAGCGAGTCTGATTTTTCTTGTCATGAGATCTGATTTTCTTCTCCTCGTGTTTCTCCTCGGGTTTGCCGGTGTCTGTCTGGTTTTGGGTGGATTCAGCACCAAATCCCCCTATGCCCATTTTGGAGCGAACCGAGAGCTGATGCAGATTCTGGCGTATGAACCCGTGCTTCTTCTGCTGGCGATTGCTATTTACGCTCAGAATGGAAGCTTTCTCATCAGCGAAATATTCAGACAGGATAAGCCTTTGCTCTTCACTCTCTGGCCGTTGTTCTTAGCAGTTCTTTACGTATTAACAATAAAGATGCGTAAATCGCCGTTTGATATTTCGACATGTCACCACGGCCATCAGGAAATTGTGAAAGGAGTGACTACCGAATACTCAGGTCCTTATTTTGCTCTCTATCATCTGGCGGAGTGGTACGAGATCATCCTGCTTCTGGGAATAATCTCTCTCTTTTGGACAAACCCGCTATGGGTGGGTATCTTAATTGCTTTGGCTGCATTTTTGCTGGAACTTTTCATTGACAATATTACCGCGAGAATGACTGTCGGCTGGATGGTTCGCCTGAGCTGGTCAGTAGGATTGATCCTGGGTATAATTAATATTGCCTATATCTATTACACTAAGGGGGTGTCTTAAGAACTATGGGATTGATACAAAGATCTCGCGTTAAATCGCCATGGATTCTGCACTTTGACAACAGTTCCTGCAACGGTTGTGACATAGAGATACTCGCCTGTCTGACTCCTCTTTATGATGTGGAACGGTTCGGTATGGTTAATATGGGGAATCCCAAGCATGCTGACATCCTTCTCATTACGGGGCCCGTTAACAGACGCACGGCCCGGGTATTGAAGAATCTGTATGAGCAGGTTCCCGATCCTAAAGTAGTCGTCTGTGTCGGAACATGCGCCTCTACCGGCGGTGTATTCCACAATTGTTATAATGTTCTGGGCGGTGTAGACAAGGTTATTCCGGTTGACGTATATGTTCCCGGCTGCTCAGTGCGGCCGGAGGCTATCATAGACGGCGTCGTAATGGCCCTGCAGAAATTAGCGAAACTTTGAGGAAGTAGGGGATGGAAAATATAAGGGAGATTAAGAAAGACGAATTATTAGCGGAAGGCAGGAAATTCTTGGATGCGGGTGGAAAGTTTGTGACCGCTGTATGCAGCGACCTGGATGAACATCTGGAAGTTACCTACTTCTTCAGCCTTAACGCCGGGACGGTTATGAACGGTCTGCGATATAAAGTGGCAAAGGACGAAGATGTCCCGAGTTTCTCCGGCGTCACCCTTGCCACCGTACTTATTGAAAATGAAATGAAGGAATTGTTCGGCTTAAAAGTGACGGATCTCGCCATTGATTACGGCGGACATCTGCTTTTGGCTCAAGATAGTCCTGTTACGCCTCTCTTGAAAACGTACAAGGTTACTTCGACTACTGCGAAAGGAGATAGTTAATGGTTGCACGTACAACAGTACCTTTTGGGCCACAACACCCGGTACTGCCTGAACCTGTACAATTGAGAATCTCTTATGAAGATGAAACAGTTGTAGAAGTGGTTCCGGTAATCGGCTATGCCCATCGGGGAATAGAAAAAGCATGCGAACTGAACGAATACGCCAAGAATATCTATCTCTGTGAGCGTGTTTGAGGGATCTGCAGCTACATCCACAGCGTGTCTGTGGTCGAAGCGATGGAGAGATTGTGGCCGGTGGAATTATCACCCCGGACAAAATACCTGCGCACCATCTGGGCGGAGATGGCGCGCGCGCATAGCCACCTTCTATGGTTAGGGCTATTGGCAGACGCCTTCGGTTTTGAAAGCATGTTCCTGCAGTTCTGGCGCATACGGGAGCGGGTCCTGGATCTCATAGAGATGACTGCCGGACACAGAGTAATTCCCTCAGTCAATATAGTCGGCGGTGTGCGCCGGGATATAAATGCGGAACAGAAAAAGGCTGTCTTGGACGCGTTACCCACAATCCGAAAAGAGAGTGAGGATTTGATAAAGGTTGTGGTCAATGACTATACAGTTAAGTCCAGAACCATCGGTGTCGGCGTCGTAACGAAGGAGCAGGCCTTCCTGTTGGGATGTGTTGGCCCTGTGCTAAGAGCGAGCGGTGTAAGCGAAGACGTTCGCTTAACAAAATACCATGCGTACGGCGAGCTCAATTTTGAGCCTGTAGTGGAAACCGCAGGAGATTGCTATGCCCGTGCGCTGGTAAGGGCGAGAGAACTCCTCCAGTCTATCGATCTGCAGATAGAAGCGCTGAATAAAATGCCCGAAGGTGAAATAGCCGCGAAAGTGAGGGGAAACCCCCCAGCCAACGAGGCAGTCATGCGCACGGAAGCTCCGCGGGGAGAGCTTTTCTATTATGCGAAAGGAAACGGTACACGCAATCTCGAGCGTATGAAAATCAGAACGCCGACTTATGCAAATCTCCCCTCGTTGTTAGTCATGTTGCCCGGAAGTCAATTGCCGGATGTGCCGGTGATTGTTCTCTCTATTGATCCATGCATCTGCTGTATGGAGAGGTAAAAGGCGAAAGGAGTGTGTGAATAAATGCCCTTCATGTTACCTATCATCTTGAAAAACCTTTTCACCGGATATGCTACACGGATGTATCCGGTTCAGGTGCGGGAACCTTTTGAAAACGCGCGGGGCCACGTAGTATTCTTAGACGATAAGTGTACTATGTGCGGGGCATGCGCTCTTCGCTGTCCGTCAGTCGCTATTACAACAGACAAGGAAAAGAACGAGCTTGTATTCTACCCGTTGCGGTGCATTGTCTGCGAGGTTTGCGTGCATGTCTGCCCCTCTGATGCCATAGAATTGATATATAAATGGCGGCCCTCCCTCTATGACAAACCTGTCGAGCTGCATAAGTCCAGCCGTCTCACGCATCTGCGTGAAAGCACGGACAAAGCCAAGGAAGGTGTGGAAAAAGGGAAAGACTGAAGGTCAAATTCTCAGCGCGAAATAATGAAGCGGGCAAGACGACACACTCGGTGTCTTGCCTGCTTTTTTTGCGGCCGGGTGTGTTCAGCTTAACAAATTCGAGGAACAAGTTCACCCGTAGGCAGGTCAATTTCCCTTGCCCCACCGATGACAGTATTCAGCAAGAGGCGCCCGCGGCCTTTTTTACCAACTTCTCCTATGATGGCGGCGGCTCTGCCGTACTTGTGCTGCGCCATTACCTTCATGACTTTCTCAGTATCTTCAGGCGGGCAGAGCACTGCCATCTTTCCCTCATTCGCCAGAAATAGCGGATCGACACCGAGAATCTCACACACGCCCCTGACCTCTTCCTGCACCGGAATATGTCTTTCCTCGATTATGATTTGGCACTCTGACTGGGTTGCAATTTCGCACATGATTGCACCGAGACCGCCTCTTGTTGCATCCCTCATGCAGTGAATATTGGGACTGGCGCAGAGGATACTTTCCACGAGCGAATTCAGCGGGGCTGAATCCGATATGATCTCGGACTTAAAACCCAAGTCCTGCCGCTTACATAATATGGCGGCTCCATGATCTCCAATAGTTCCGTTAATGATCACTTTATCTCCGGGCATCACACTTCTGGGAGAGATTACTCCATTGTACTTGATAACGCCGATGCCAGAAACATTGATAAAAATTCCGTCGGCCGCCCCCCTCGCCACAACCTTGGTATCTCCTGTAACAATTTGTACACCCGCGTTTGCAGCTGCCTGTGCCATGGATGCAATAATCTTTTCCAAATCATCCATACTGAAACCTTCTTCGAGAATGAAGCCGGCGCTGAGAAAAAGGGGAATTCCTCCACACATGGCAATATCATTGACTGTGCCGTGTACAGATAGGGAGCCGATATCGCCGCCAGGGAAGAAGATAGGACTTACCACATAAGAATCAGTGGAAAAACAGAGCTTGACATTTCCTATATCAAAGACGGCGCCGTCTTCCATGCGTTCCAGATATGTATTTTTCAATTTTGGGAGAAACGTATGGGCAATCAGCTCATTCATCAATAAACCGCCCCCGCCATGATCCAGCAGAATCTTGTCATATTGCATCGTCAGATACCTTTCTGAAATTATGGATGATTTTCTAAGGATTTAAGAATTGGATAAAAAAGGATAGCTTTGTAAAAAGCATAAATTACGGGTCTCACAATTCCCGGAGTATGCTCATAAATTGAAACATAGCCTGCCCTGTGCCTGACACGGGCAAGGTTGAATTGAAACTCGGCAGTCACCTTTCCCGGCCAAATTTAAATCTATGCATCCGATAAAAGCCCTGGAGGGCAAGACGCGGCGGGTACGGGCATCTTCATGATCCGTCAACTGCTCTGTTGAAGGATCGTCAATTTGTTTCACTTTCAAAGATCGCTTTCAGGCAATCCAGCATCTCCCGCGCCAGTTCCTCATCTATCTTATGAATGGCGTAACCCGCGTGGCAGATTACATAGTCACCGGGCACCGTGTCATCATCAACTAGGTCAAGGCGGGCTTCCCGCCGCGTACCGCTGATATCGATAATAGCGAGCTTATTTTCATCTATTGAAATTATTTTTCCCGGAAATCCAAGACACATTTTTTTATTCTTTCTCCTGTTTCATAACATCAACTTTTTCAACATTTCTGATCACGAAGCCCGATTTGTGCAATCGAGGCAGATGATATTATGGATTTATTTTTCTTTGCGAAAGTATATGGATTTGCATACTGCATGTCAAGTCAATATATCTTCCATTAAATAACCAATGTGACGGACTGACACCGGGCCGCAAAGGGAGAGGCCATCCGGACGCCATCTGTACGTGAGAGAAACAGCAAAGCTCTGCACCAATAATTAAGCCCCGTAACGCTTATCGGTTGCGTTACGAGGCTTGAGAGAATCATGGGACAATATACGATTGCTCGACATCCGAGAGAATCTCAGACATCCTTGCGCTTCAACCACGCCTCTTTATAAAACCTGCCGATGCCGGCAAAAAGTGCCAGGAAAAATAATCCGAACATGAAGCTGGGAGAGGTCCCTGCAAGCTCATCCAACAATTTCCCCACATAGAGGAAGAGAAATGAGAGAATCACGATGACATGCCCCCAGGCACTCATTATGAGCACTGACCGGTAACTCTTTTGCTGCGGATTTTTTGTTATTGCTGCCATACCGATTGCCTCTGAGTCCTTCCTCACAAAATTACGCGCCGCCTGGAAAGACGGATATGCCGCCATCCTCAGCTAACTACGGTTTTGATGGCGGTGATTACCGGCACCGTGAAGAGAGCGATAAGCATAGTATACAGGCAAAAAACGGCCACCAGCTCCCGGGTGTACATCTTCTGATATTTGTGTCTCAGAGAGATAATTGTCATCCCGCCGACAATCAGACAGCCAAACTGGAAGTAGGGAAAGTCCCTCACAGTTGTCGCCGCATACTCAGCGACTCCGAAGGTCGCTGTAACTAGCACAACAAATACTGAGAGAGCCAATGTCTCCAATATCTTTTTCATGTACCTTCCTCCTGCATTTCTTTATTTCCTTCGACTTATAGTAATGAAATATTCATGCCAATTTTCATAATCCTCCTGCGATACTTGTAACATATTGATAATATGAAGTATATATCATTGAGTCAATTGCAGGCTCCGGCTTTTGACGCTTTGCATAGGGCCCGCTATTTAAAGAAACATCAAATCGTCTTTAATGAAACGAGAAATTATCACCCGCGGCACAGGATCGTCGCAGGGCGGACATTGCGTCTGATAGGGAGGTTTCGTTTCAACTTTTACCGCAAGTTTTACTGAGATGTGTTCGCTTGAGATGGGTGAATATATAAGCGGATTGATGGTTCAGGCAGGTATATTGGCGGTGGACAAATTCTCTATTGCCCCCCAGATGGCATCTTTCCCTTCGCCGGTCCGAGCGGAAAAAAGGATGGGATCTGCGTTCAGTCCCAGCAGTTCCTTTATTTTTCGCTGGCAGACCTTTGCCTGACTTTGAGAAACCTTGTCTATCTTTGTAAGGACAATTGTGGGAATTATCTCATAATGGCGTAGCCAGTCGATGAGCGTGAGATCCTGCTCAGAAGGGTATCTTCTAACATCGAGGATGACGATAACAGACCCTAAGGACTCCCTGTGCATGAGGTACGTCTCGATCATCGGTCCCCATTCTCTTCTTGATGCAATCGGCGCTTTTGCATAACCGTACCCAGGCAGGTCTACCAGAGAGATTTGATTGTTCACTATGAAGAAATTAATGAGACGTGTGCAACCAGGCGTGCTGCTTGTCCGGGCAAGGTTTTTTTTCCGGGTAATGGTATTGATGAGAGAAGATTTTCCTACGTTGGATCTGCCGGCAAAAGCGATCTCTGGGAGCATCCCTTCGGGATATTGGGAAGGTTCAGTAGCAGATTTGACGAATTCGGCCGATACAATTTTCATAATCCTGTTCTAACCGCGCACTATTTCGAGAGAACGCTTCGCGGAATGCGCTTTCATCCGCCAACTTCAAGAGTGATCCCGTATTTTTCCAGCTTCCTTTCAAAGGTCGGCCGGGAGATGCCCAGTATTTCACATATCTCACCCTTCGTTTTGTTGCCGCTTGCCTTGATAACTTTCCGGATGTATCTCTCTTCAATCTCATCGAGCGTCAGTAATTCCCCCGTTTCCATGCCGTCAATTCCGTCGGTTTCTTCAAGCGCGCATTTTGTTTCAAGATCATCGAGGAGCTCCGGGAAGTCTCCTCTCCCGAGAATCTGTCCCTTGGCGACGACAACGGCTCTGACAAGGAGATTCTCCAATTCTCTGACATTTCCGGGCCAGCTGTATTTAAGAAATGTATCCATCAACTCGTCGGACACGCCCAAGATGCGCTTATGAAGGTCGCGGTTAATCTTGGTGATCAGATAATCGACGAGGGGCGCAATATCTTCCCGCCTCTCCCTGAGAGGAGGAATATGTATCGATACGATATTGAGGCGATAAAAAAGATCATCCCGGAATTTCCCATCCTTCACGAGGGTCTTGAGGTCCTTATTCGTAGCAGTAATGATCCGTGCGTTTACCTTAACACGGTCCTTGCCGCCGACTCTTTCGAACTCCATCTCCTGAAGCACTCTCAAGAGTTTCGCCTGCAGGTTGATGGACATCTCACTGATCTCATCCAGAAATACCGTACCGTAGCGGGCAAGCTCGAATTTTCCCAGTTTCCGGGCGAAGGCACCCGTAAAGGAACCCTTCTCATGTCCGAAGAGTTCGGATTCGAGGAGGGTTTCCACGATGGCGGAGCAGTTAACCCCAATATAAGGCTCATTAGGCGATGTGTTATTGTGAATAACCTTCGCGATTAGCTCCTTGCCCGTTCCGCTCTCACCCTGTATCAATACAGTCGTCTTGCTCTGAGAGACTACGCCAATGGTCTTGAATATCTCGCTCATGTCCTTGCCCGTGCCGATAATATCCCCAACCTTGAACTGCCGGGACGGTTCCATGAGGAGACCATTTATCTTCTTTTCCATTTCTATGGATTTGAGTGCTTTGCGGATAGCTATATCCAGCTCGTCAACGTTGATGGGTTTACGGATGTAATCAAAAGCGCCTGCTTTCATGGCGTTAATCGTCGTGTCCATGTCGTGATGGGCGGTTATCATGATTACCTTAGCGTCCTCTTCATCCTCGCGTATATCTTCAAGAACGGTGAATCCGTCAATATCCGGAAGTCTTATATCGAGAATAACGACGTCAGGCAAGGTTTGCACAAACTTATTCAACCCATCCGTGCCTGTCATGGCCGTGTGCACCTCATGTCCCTCTTCGGTCAGATAAAGGTCGATAGTTTCGCAGATAGAACTGTCGTCATCGATTATGAGAATTTTAGCCATTCGCTTGTCCCTCGGTATCGTTAACAGGTGTTTCAGAATTCTTCTCGTTCTCATCCAAAGACAGATTAACCACGACTTTGGTTCCTTCGCCCTTCCTGCTGAATATTTCTATGGACCCGTGATGCAAATCGATAAATTTCTTAACTTGCGTCAAGCCCAGGCCTGTGCCGTATCTCTTTCTCGTAAAGAACGGATTAAACAGGTGAGGCATGTCTTCTTCCTCGATGCCATAACCGCTATCGTCTATTTCAATTGAGACATGCTTGTGCCCGTTTGTTACAAGCTTCGTGCTTATCCGCAGCCTGCCCCCCTCTTCCATTGCGTCTATGGCATTGAGATATATATTCAAGAATGCCTGCTTTAGCATTGATGAGTCAATATTTATCGGGGGAATGTCCTGATCGTTATGAAACTGCACATCTATCTTTTTGTCATACAGTTCTTTTTCCACCATCGATAACGAACTCTCCAGAAAAGCGCTGATATCTGCAGGCTTCATTTCCGGTTCTGCCGGCTTCGCAAAAATCAGGATATCATTGACTATCTTCTCGAGATGCTCAACCTCTTTCTCGGCTATCTTGAACCGTTTCAAATCATTCCCGGCAGGATTTAATCTTTTTTCAAGAATCTGGAGGCTCATCTTGATGGATGAGAGCGGATTTCTTACTTCGTGGGCAATGCCCGCGGAGAGCTGACCGACAGCGGCAAGCTTTTGACTGTCATAAAATTTCTTCTCGAGATTCTTGAATTCCGTTATATCACGTTGCACCAGGAGATATTTGTCACTTCCTTTTATGGGGCCGGTAGTAATCAGTAAATTTCTCTTCCAGCCTTCCTTTGTCGTCACCTCAATCTCGAAAGGCCTGTGCATTCCCCTTTTGACCTCTTCCCACTTCGTGAGCATGAATTCCCTGTACTCAGGAACAACAAATTCAACGAAATGCCTGCCCTCCATCTGCTGAGTCATCGACCCGTCATCTATATTCGAACTGCGGCTCACATAGTTTATAATGCCATCGGTGCTAAGGGCGAATATTCGGTCCGGAGAACTGTCCAATATAGATTGGAGGTAATTGTAAAGTTCCTGTATATTTGTCCGCAACCTGATAAGTTCATATATCTCGTTGGAAAGGCTTTCCGCGTACTCTTTCATATTTTTGGTCAGCTCTTCTTCCTTGGTCACATCCTGGAGCGTCTCAATAGCGGCAATAATCTCTCCTCTCTCGTCATAAATAGGAGCAGCAAGGAAATAAAGGTATCGGTTCCTTCCTCCCAGATCCTCAAAATAATCACTTGCCTCGTAAGCACCTTCCACGACAGTTGACTTATGCACACTTTTTTCCCCGTAATACTTTTTGAGTTCCTCGATATTGTTGTCCACAATGAGATCTGCGATAACCGGCCTTTTATCATGGTAAAAGGGCATGAATTGCTTATCAGTGCCAATCATGTTTCTGCCGTCGTATCCGGTCAATTCCGTGCATGCATGGTTCCAAAAAATTATTTTGTGCTGTCTGTCAATGACAAACGTCGGTATTGGAGAACCCTCTATGATGCCCCCAATAGTCTTCTTCTCTTTGGACAGGGATTCTGCATATTCTTTCATATCTGTGGCCATCTCCTCTTCCTTAGTTACGTCTTGTAGAGTTTCGATAGCCGCGATAATTTTTCCCCCCTCGTCGTAAATAGGTGCAGCGAGAAAATAAAGGTGTCTGTTCTTGCCCCCCATATTTTCAAAATAATCTCGCGCTTCATAGGCACCTTCAATAACGGTTGACTTATGCAGACTCTTTTCCCCATAATACTTTTCGATTTCCTCAATATCGTTATCGACAATAAGGTCTGCGATAACCGGCCTCTTCTCGTGGTAAAAGGGCCTATACTGTTTATCGGTGCCTATCATGTCTATGCTGTTATAGCCCATCAGGTCGGAACATGCCTTATTCCAGAAAATGATCTTGTGTTCCCCGTCAATGACAAAGGTCGGTATCGGAGAACCCTCAATAATCCCCTCTAAAGTTTTCTTCTCTCTCGCGAGCTGTTCTCTCCAGATGTCCCTATCCCTGAAGTGCTTCAACTCTTCCTCAAGTAAGAGACGCTTCTTACCCGAATATACGACCAACACGCTACCGACAATCACGGTGACAATAAGTACGAAGGCCTCCAGCATGACAATGAAGAATGTTTTTCTTATCTGTGAAATGGCGATATGATAAGGAGTGCTGACAGCGATAAACCACTTTCGGTCGTTCAAGTCTGTAGCAGCGTATCCCACGATACTTTTTTCAAACATTCCTCCCGTCTGGAGCAGTTCATAGTCATCATAACCTGCCTTGTCCTTCAGTATCCCTTCTTTCAGAGACATGGACTGTTCCGTCTTGCCGCGTACAACTGCACTTATATCGGCGCCGACGTATTCATTCCACGGATGGAACAGTACAGTTCCCGTGTCATCGGCAATGATCGCACCGCATGGCAGATCAGTCTTAGTAATTTTTATGTAGCGCTCGACAACTGAAGAAGGGGATAGTGCGGCATAGACCATGCCCGAATATCTCCTATTCAAATCGAATTCCGGGACACCGATTATAACCATCCTGTATTTTTTTTCTTGGCTGCTACCCGCTTTAATATCCACGGAAATGAGGCTGCTCACACTGGTCTTGCGGGTTTTCTTGATGTCCTGGATTAGCTTGAGAAAAGCGGAACTCACTGAAATATTCTTCAGGATGTCGTCGTGAAAAGTTTTAGGATATGCTTCGATAACCTTACCATCACGGTCGCTTATGGCCAAAAAATCTATCTTTCCTTCCAGGTCGTCATAAGTCTCGCGCAGGTGTGAGCGCATTGTTCCGTTATGGTGCCGGGAAAGTATAATTAGACTTTTTTCCACACTATCAAAAAGGTCATCGATGCCCGCAGCCGTGCTTTTGGCGATAGTCATATATTGTTTCCCGTACTGCTCTGCCGACTCCTTCACTCTCGCCTGATTGATCATCAGAGAAAACATGACAATCATGATAATGACTATCAATGTGGTGAACCAGATGGGCACCCTACGGTTTTTCTTTATGAAATCTGCAAGAGATACTGTCAATCATCCACTCCTTTGGTTTTCCTATCCTTATATTCTTTGACACCTATAACGATATATACGCCAATGGCCGCACCGAGGGAGATAAGAAGTTTCGTCAATCCGCTCTCGATTTCAATTACCCGCGCACATATGAGCCACACAACAAGATACGTCACTGCCGTTAATATCTCCTGCATAATAGACCTCTTAAAATCGTACTTTTTACATGATATATCTGGCTAACTGCAAATTTTCAATAGAAATATGCGGATTATTCCCGAGAGGGCTGCCAGCATCTTCGTGATCGAATTTGCAGCTAAATGGAAGAAGAGTCGATTATAAAAATTCGTGGACAACTTGATCCTAACTTATTTCAAACTGCATTGCACTTTTCGTTCAAACGGCAGAGTCAATTGAACAAAACGTTAAAACACCATGTACTCGAAACGGACATTTCATTTAGCGAACAAATAACAATAACATCGTCGTTGCGTGATGTTAGCACGGATAAGCGCTACACCCGCGTTAATGGCATGCCTGTTGCAACTCTTTACGCAGTTTTTATAATATTTCCTATTTCCCCCGACATGTTTTCATGCTATGGGGAAGGGGAATTTTGGATTAACTTTTAACAGGAAAGGAGAAAAAAAATGTTACGGAAATTCGGAAAGACTTTATTAACTCTATTTTCAACAATGGCTGCTCTGTTATTGTCCTCACAGCTTGTATATGCTGCAGAAGCAATTCCGACGGGTGAATCGTACACGAAGGTCCTCTTCGCAGTAGGCGCCATGTTGGGGGCAGGTTTGGCTATGGGTATAGGCGCCGTCGGAGCCGGTTTGGGAATCGGTACTGCTACTAACGGCGCATGTCAGGCCGTGGGAAGAAACCCAGGCGTTCAGGGTAAAATCATGATGACCATGCTTATCGGTATGGCCATGGCAGAATCGATCGCCATTTATGCTCTGGTTGTTTCGCTTGTTCTTCTATTTGCAAACCCCTTTATGCGTTATTTTTTAGGTTAATTCATTTGAAAACAATTAAATTAACTTTAAATCTGACAAAAGTTAGGGGGAGAAGGCAATGCCAGAAAATAAAAAAGATAAGCAGCTTTTTACGGTAGCGAGAGTATTCTTCCTGCTTATCGTAATCCCCTTTTCACTGATGGCTATTCTGATTGCCAACGGCATTTTCAAATTAGGGATTACAGCGAAAGAACGAGCAATCAACGTTCTCGATCAGAAATCTCAGGAAGAAATCAAGATACGTGCCATTAATACGGCGGACGAGGTTGCCAGCTTTCTCACGGAAAGAAAGAAGGATCTGTTGATTGCAACCATCATCCCTGCGACCGAAGCAAGCTACAAGCAATTTGTGTACGAAAACAAGAAAGCAATCTGGGTAAAAGAGGATAATAAAATCCAGCAGGTCTTTGCCCCTCTCTATACAGAGATGGCCCTCATCGATAGGAATGGTAATGAGATAATAAAGATTGAGAATGGTGGGGCTGCTAAATCGGGCATGGTGAATGTTAGTAATCCGTCCAATACGAAATACAAATCCGAGGACTACTTCAGTAAGGCGTCGAAACTGAATAAAGGCGAAATATATATATCCCATGTCACGGGCTGGTATGTGAATAAATTAGATTTTGAAAAGGGCAAACGTTTTCAGGGAATCATTCGCATGGCTACGCCGATCTTTGGCAAGGAAGGATTCTCAGGCGTTATCAGTCTTGCCCTTGATTTTCAGCATGTTGCCGGGTTCACCGATCATATTGTACCGACCCAGTCCGGATATGTATTCAGGGCGGACGCAGCGACAGGAAACTATGCCTACATGGTGGATAATAGGGGGCTCGTCATCGCGCACCCCAATGATTATCACATAGCGGGCCTGGCTGGCGACGGAACACCAGTTCCTCCTCTTACCGATAAGACTGCAGAGGCAATGACCAAGAAGGGGGAAGAGGTACTGAACATCAACCTTCTCGGTTTTATGGATCCGGGCCTGCCGGAAGTCGCAAAGGATGCGGCTGCCGGAAATACAGGCATCAAAATGTACAAATTTGCCGGTCAGACGAAATTCGTAGCATATGCGCCCATTAAATTCTACTCCAATGACTATCCAAAACCGGGTGGATTCGGATGGATCGGAATGGGAGTGAACGTGGAAAAGTTTAATGAGATGGCTACGAAAGCTTCTCAGGACGTGGAAAAAGAAGTGAAGGCATGGACCACGACAATCGTCCTGATCATCATCATTTCAATCATTCTTCTCTTCTTCATATCGGCGCTCCTCTCGCGAGGAATCGCGCGGTCAATCGATGCGGAAGTCCCTGCGGATGCGCAGGAAGCTGCACTCGATGAAGAGGACGAAGAGGACAAATAAGATCAAGAGGCCGGGAGCCATACTTCCGGCCTCTTCTCTTCACTAAAATCACAGACCACTTTCCTCTGCGCCTTTATGCATCCCGCAGCTAATCTGTTATCTCTGCGTGTCAGTTTCTAATTAAGTTGGTGGCATATTGAGAATCAAGGGGGCGAGGATTATAGCGTATTGGACAAAAAAAGGGAGTTGAAGTCGTGGTAGCGCTCCCCCTCCCTGATTTCTTATAATACCGGATTTCTACATGCCAATGAACTTTATTAGAGGATTGGCGTAGAGTACGATCAATGCAATAACCAGAGCATAGATCGCGAGTGATTCGATCATAGCCAGACCGACCATCATGGTCAGCAGGATCTTTCCCTGTGCTTCGGGATTTCTACCTACGGCGTTTGTGGCGCCGCTCAATCCGTTTCCCATGCCAACGCCCGTACCGATTGTGCCGAATCCCATGGCAATGCCTACTGCTATAAGACTGCATCCAATCACGATCGCCTTTGTATAATCAACTGGTGCACCGGGGGTGGCAGCAGGCGCAGCGGCGGCCATCGCTAACGGGGCCAACGCCATAACAAGGATCAAGCTCAGAACAACACAACTTAAAGTTTTTCTCATTTTTGTTCCTCCTGTTTACTTGGTTAGTTTCTCGAGACATGTCACATGTCTCTCCAAATGTCCCGGACTCACCTCCTTTCATAATTGATACTCCAAGTCTTCCTCACGGATAAGATTAACCGCGAGAAAAGCTTATCTTCTTGCTTTCTCCACAATCTATAGATGTAATATTCTACATGAAAAATAATCCTGTCAAGAATTATTTGTCCATTTACAAAACAATTTCATCGCGGCGATTGCACAAAAGTTATCAGACTCGGATAGATTCGCACTGAACAAAGCGCCGGAGGGACATCTCCGGGATGTGCAAACTCTTCTTACATTTCCATTTGACTTCACAGGGCAAGACTGATAAACAACAATGATATCATAGATGATTATTGCTACTTATTGTTACACCATTAACTTGACATGGAATAAGAAAGAAAACTCTAAAATCAAAATTGGATGAGATGCAGGAGAAAGAAAGATGTCAAAAAAGTATGTATTTGAGTTTGGAGGCGGCAAGGCAGACGGCAAGGCGGAAATGAAAGAACTCTTAGGCGGTAAGGGGGCTAATCTGGCGGAAATGGCCAATCTCGGCATACCTGTTCCTCCCGGTTTTACAATTACGACCGAAGTTTGCAATTTTTATTATCAGCATAATAAATCTTATCCGCCTGAGCTTGAAGTTGAAGTGAAGCAGGCCCTCGCAAACGTTGAAGCAATTATGCAGGCGAAATTCGGTGACCCTGCGAACCCACTGTTGCTTTCCATTCGCTCCGGTGCTCGCTCCTCCATGCCAGGCATGATGGAGACCGTCTTGAATGTCGGTCTCAACGAAAAGACGATGAAAGGGCTGATTGTAAAAACCGGCAACGAACGCTTTGCCTATGATGCATATCGCCGCTTAATAATGATGTACTCGGATGTAGTCATGGAAAAAGCAGCCGGAGTCGAGCCTGAAGAGGGCAGGGGGGTCCGCGTACAGCTTGAGCATGCGATGGATAAAATGAAAAAAAAGCTACATGTCCTTCAGGACACCGATCTCACTGCGGCAGACCTGAAGAAGCTGATCAAAATATTCAAAACCAAAGTCAAAAATATCCTGGGGAAGGAATTCCCCGATGACCCATACGAACAACTATGGGGTGGAATCGGCGCCGTCTTCCAGAGCTGGAATGGAAAACGTGCCATTTCATATAGGCGCATCGAGAGTATACCGGATGAATGGGGCACTGCCGTAACTGTCCAGTCGATGGTTTTCGGAAACATGGGCGACAAGAGTGCAACGGGTGTAGCCTTCACGAGAAACCCTGCGACGGGCGAAAATGTATTCTATGGGGAATGGCTGGTGAATGCACAGGGGGAGGACGTCGTAGCCGGCTTGCGCACGCCTAATCCGCTTAACATGAAAAACAAGACGGATGACACTAAAGACGTCCAGAGCCTCGAAGAAGCCATGCCGCCGTTATACAAAGAGCTTGCGGATATAAGAAACAGGCTGGAAAAACATTACACAGACATGCAGGATATCGAGTTCACCATCCAGGAGGGGCGCCTGTGGATGCTCCAGACACGCACCGGCAAACGCAACGGACCGGCAGCTGTGAAAGCGGCCGTGGAAATGGTGCGGGAAGGTCTCATCGATGAGGCCACGGCAGTCCTCCGGGTGAGGCCGACGCAGCTTGATGAACTGCTGCACAATATGCTTGATCCAGCGGAGGAGCAAAAGGCCCGCGTACTTGCCAGGGGATTGCCCGCAGGTCCAGGTGGCGCCACAGGGCAGGTCGTCTTCACTGCAGATGATGCGGCTAAATGGACAAAGGAAGGCAAGAAGATTATTCTTGTGCGTCATGAGACCTCGCCCGAAGACGTGCACGGCATGCACGTTGCCGAGGCTGTGTTGACTGCAAAAGGCGGTATGACCAGCCATGCCGCGCTGGTGGCTCGCGGATGGGGCAAATGCTGTATCGTCGGCTGCTCCGCCCTGGATATCGACGCGAATAAGAAGGTGATGACGGTCAACGGCACGATAATAAAGGAGGGGGACTGGATTTCTCTCAACGGCTCGATAGGCAGGGTATATGAGGGAAAAATTCCGTCAGTAAGGCCTGATCTTGCGGCTAATAAGGAATATACGGAGCTCATGGGATGGGCGGACAAATTCCGCAGGCTCGGTGTACGCACCAATGCCGACCGTCCTCAGGACGCAGCTCAAGCGCGCGCCTTCGGCGCTGAAGGCATCGGGCTTACCCGTACGGAGCATATGTTCTTTGGACCGGAGCGCATCACACCGATGCGTGAGATGATCATTGCGGAGAAGGAAGTGGATCGCCGCAAGGCGGTTATGAAGCTGCTGCCGTTTCAGCGGCAGGATTTTATGGGTCTCCTCGAGGCCATGCAGGGCCTGCCCGTAACGATTCGTCTTCTCGATCCCCCATTGCATGAATTTGTGACCCTCGACAGTGAGCAGCTAAAAGAGCTGTCCAAAGATCTCGGCATTACCGTAAAGAAACTTAAAGCGCGCGTCGAGTCTCTGCACGAACTTAACCCGATGCTTGGTCATCGCGGCTGCCGTCTGGGTATCGCCTATCCGGAAATTACGGAGATGCAGGCCCGAGCAATTTTTGAAGCTGCTGCAGAATTGACCCAGAAGGGTATTAAAGTTCATCCGGAGGTAATGGTCCCGTTGGTGGGTACCGCTTCTGAATATAATCATCAGGAAGCCATCATTCGCCGTATGGCAGCGGAGGTGATGAAGGAAAAGGGCGTGACCTTCGAATACATGGTCGGGACGATGATCGAGGTGCCGAGAGCAGCGCTGACGGCGGACGACATTGCCAAGACCGCCGAGTTCTTCTCCTTTGGCACAAACGACCTCACGCAGACTACATTCGGTTTTTCGCGTGACGACATCGGCGGATTCCTGCCCATTTATCTTCAACAGAGAATCCTGCCCGAAGATCCCTTCCAGAGCCTCGATGAGAGGGGAGTCGGTCAGCTTGTTGAGATGGGTACTAAGAAAGGCCGTTCTACGCGTCCCAAGCTAAAGGTCGGTATCTGTGGCGAGCACGGCGGCGATCCGAAGTCCATCGATCTCTGCCACCGCGTGGGAATGGACTATGTTTCCTGCTCACCGTTCCGCGTGCCTATTGCGAGACTGGCGGCTGCCCATGCGGCCCTTATAAACAAGTGAAGCACGTAGAGACTCCATAGTTACACAATCGCAAAAAAGCCGTTGTCAGAACCGGAGAAGGTTGTTGACAACGGCTTTAATTTTTCATGAGCCTGCGCAGAGTCAATACGGGCGGGACTTGACTGCTAATTCTTTCTTATACTGTAGAGGGCTGACTTTCCGGGATAGACGGCATAATCACCGAGCTGTTCTTCTATCCTCAGGAGCTGGTTGTATTTTGCCAGCCGCTCGCTCCTTGATAAAGACCCGCTTTTAATCTGTCCGCAGTTCGCTGCTACAGCCACATCCGCCATGTAGCTGTCTTCGGTTTCGCCGGACCTGTGAGAGATGACAGTCGTGTATCCTGCCTCTTTCGCCCTTTGAATAGTCTCCATGGTTTCCGTCAGCGTACCGATCTGGTTGAGCTTAATCAAAATGGAATTGGCAACGCCCATGGCGATCCCTTTTTCCAGCCTTTTCTTGTTCGTCACAAAAATATCGTCACCCACAATCTGGATCTTGCTTCCCAGGGCGTCGGTGAGCAGCTTCCATCCGTCCCAGTCATCTTCCGCCAGGCCGTCTTCAATGGATACGATGGGGTATTTTTTTACCATGTCCTGATAGAACTTGACCATATCCGCGGCCGTCTTGTTAGGCTTCTTTTCCGCGGCCATGACATATTTCCCGTTTTCGAAAAAGGCGCTTGCCGCAGGATCAATGGCGATACAGATGTCCTTTCCCGGCTTATAGCCCGCCTTCTCAATCGCCTCCACAATCACTATAAATGCTTCTTCATTGGATTTGAGGTTGGGCGCGAATCCACCTTCATCACCGACGGAAGTGTTATAGCCCTTGCCCTTGAGGACGGACTTGAGAGTATGAAAAACCTCAGCGGACATGCGCAATCCTTCCTTGAAATTCTTCGAGCCGATGGGCATGATCATGAATTCCTGAATATCGACGTTGTTGTCCGCGTGCTGGCCGCCATTAATGATATTCATCATAGGGACGGGGATATCCTTGGCGATGGTGCCGCCGATGTACTTATAAAGGGGCAGTTCCATGGCTTCCGCAGCGGCCTTCGCACAGGCCATTGATACGCCTAAAATAGCGTTGGCGCCGAGGGCGCCCTTATTAGGCGTGCCGTCCAGAGAGATCATCGTGTAATCGACCTCCCTCTGATTGAGGCTGTCCATGCCGATGATCTCCGGCCCGATTTTGTTGATAACGTTATTGACAGCCTTCATTACACCTTTGCCCAGGAACCTTTTCTTGTCGCCGTCACGGAGTTCGAGCATTTCGTGCTCTCCCGTGGAAGCGCCTGAGGGCACGGCCGCGCGGCCGGTAATTCCCGAAAAGAGTGTCACTTCGGCCTCAACTGTTGGGTTGCCTCTTGAATCCAGAATTTCCCTTGCGTACACGTTGATGATTTCAGTCATATGACCTCCTCTTGTTTATGTAGGTATGTTCTTTTCCATATACCAATCCGGATAAAAATTCAAGGCCGTTGTCACAAATATGAACGACCTTGATAAAATATGGAAACTTGTGTACATCACTAACACAAGATAAAGGAGATGTGTCGCTTGTGTCAGACAAAAAACGGACAAAACTATTTCTCCATCTGAAAAAATGGCTGGAAAAGGCCGTCCTGGATTATAACATGATAGAAGAGGGAGACAGTGTCCTCGTCGGTGTCTCCGGCGGCGCAGACAGTCTTGCCCTTCTTGACCTTCTCAATACCCCCATGGTGTACGTGCCGCCCTTTTCCATTATCGCCGTAAACATTGACCAGGGGTTTGATCCGACGTATACTGACTATGGTAATCTTGAGAAATACTTGACCCAAAAAAACGTTCACCATTACATGGAAAAGACGGACATCGGGCCTCTTTCCCACAGTGATTACAATAAGAAACCCCCTTGTTTTCTCTGTTCGCGGTTAAGAAGGAGAAGGATCTTCGAAATAGCGGCGGAGAAGGATTGCACCAAAATCGCCTTCGCTCATCACAAGGATGATATTATAGAGACGCTGCTCATTAACCTCTTCTTTGGGAGGGAGATCAGCACGATGATGCCGAAACAGACGATCTTTCAAGGGAGGCTTCATATCATCCGTCCTTTCGCTTATATCGGGGAGGACATGATAAAAAAATATGCGAAGGAGCAACGTCTGCCGTCTGCCATGAATAAATGCCCAACGAGCAAAATTTCCCGGCGGATCTACATCAAAGAACTCTTAAAAAAGATGGAGCGTGATAACAAGAACATCCGTAATAATATCTACAAGGCATTGAGGCACATCAAAAGCGATTACCTGCCGCAAGATATGAAAGATATGAAGTAGGAAGTGAAATCTGATATGCGGCGCGGGGTATAGACAAATCAGTCTTATATGTCATTCCGATGAGCGAAGCGAAGAGGAATTTTATCCGAGCTATTAGTGTCATCTACGGTTGAAGGAACATGGCGAAAAAGAAACCGGCAGGAGAAAAAATAATCGCCCAGAATAAGACGGCGCGTCTGAACTATTTTATAGAAGACACCTATGAGGCGGGCATCGTCCTTGTGGGTACGGAGGTAAAGGCGCTCCGGGAAGGGAAGGCGAATCTCAAGGACAGCTATGCCCTGGTAAAAGACGGCGAAGTCTTCGTTCACGAAATACACATCAGTCCTTACACCTTCGGCAACAGGGAGAATCATGATCCCCTGAGGGTGCGAAAACTTCTGCTCCACAAGGGGGAAATCAAGAGGCTTTACGGAAAATCCAGGGAAAGAGGCTTGGCTCTCATTCCGCTGAAATTGTACTTCAAGAGCGGGAAGGTAAAGCTGGAAATCGGGGTCGGACGGGGCAAGAAACTTTACGACAAACGGGAGAGCCTGAGAGTCAAGGACGATCGTAGGGAAATCGAGCGCGGAATGCGCCGAAAAGAGTAGGATGAGCGCCCGCCAGTTGCCTCATAAATAAATGTTACCGGAGGAAGTGTATTGGAAGGTAACGTTGACTCATAAAGAATGTTACCCGGGTTTGCTGTTTGTGGAGAAGATTATCTTCAATTTCTTATCGATGGTATT
>JBEKOL010000003.1:0-146034 GCA_049521775.1 Syntrophales bacterium | reverse complement strand
TACGGTCACTAAGTTCACCTCCACGTCCTCCAGGCTTTTCATCACCTCGTCCAGTTTGTGGGGCTGTATTATGGCCACTATATATTTCATGTGCGTTAACCTCCTTATTCCACAACGGTGTAAGCGGCTTCACTCTGCTGGGTAAGATCAAGGCCGATAATTTCATCTTTCTTTTCTACCCTAATGCCTACTAAAGCATCTACAAATTTGAAGAGTATCCAAGTCATCACGGCTGCAAAAACCGGAGCCACGATAATAAGAAGAATCTGAACCAGAAACTGATGGACGTCACCGAAGAACAAACCGTTCCCACCCGCTTCATTCACTGCTTTCTCGGCAAAGAGGCCTGTTGCGATCGTTCCCCACATCCCGCCAACACCGTGCACGCCAAAGACATCGAGGGCATCATCATATCTGAATACCGCCTTTACCTTGGCAATGGCGATGTAGCAGAAAATACTGACGAGAATACCGATGAATATTGCGTTCATAGGATTCACAAATCCGCAGGCCGGCGTAATGGCGACGAGGCCGGCAACCGCGCCCGTTGCCGCCCCCAGGACAGTCGGGGCGCCATGCTGCTGCCATTCAATAAGCGCCCAGGTCAATCCCGCCGCAGCAGTTGCCGTGTTGGTTGTGATAAAGGCATTTGCCGCCAGTTCGTTTGCCGCCAGGGCGCTCCCGGCGTTGAAGCCGAACCAGCCAAACCAGAGTAGTGCCGCCCCCAATACTGTAAAGGGAAGATTATGCGGCCGGAAAGGCTGTTCCTGATAGCCTATTCTCTTACCGATCAGTATGGCCATAACCAGCGCAGATACGCCGGAACTGGTATGGACGACGATGCCGCCCGCGAAATCGAGGGCGCCAAGATTCTTCAGCCAGCCGCCCGTTCCCCAGACCCAGTGGCCTAAGGGATCGTAGACAAAGGTCGCCCAGAGAATCGTAAAAAGAAGGAAGGCGGAAAATTTAATCCGCTCCGCAAAGGCGCCCACAATCAATGCAGGTGTGATGACGGCGAACATGCACTGAAAAATCATGAAAACGCTGTGGGGAATCGTCGCGGCATAATCAGGATTCGGCTGCCCCCCTACGCCCCTCAGTCCTACCCAGTCGAACCCCCCGATGATGCCCGTGCCAGTGTCCGGACCGAATGTTAGAGAGTATCCATATAAGATCCATTGTAAGCTGATGACGCACAATATGATGAAACACTGCATCAACAGGGAAAGAACGTTTTTCCGCCGCACCAAGCCGCCATAGAAGAATGCCAGTGCAGGCACCGTCATAAGCAAAACCAACGCTGACGACGCCAATACCCATGCCGTATCGCCTGAATTCATAATAAGTACCTCCTGATTCTTGAAATCCGCTTTCAATGAGTACAACAGCAATTAAGGTGCCATGTATAAAAGTAGTTGATTATATTAATTAATGTGCTATAAGAATGGCGGCGGGCATAAATCGATGTGACAATTTTGTACAATATGAATATGAGTTTGACAAAAATGTAATTCCCGTGCACCTGTGGGTAACATCTCCTCCTTTTCGTTTGACAGAGAGGCTGCAGCTAACTAATAATGACGCAATTATTTTTTTAAAGGTGGACGAACATAGTGAGAGCTGACGAAGGACTGCCATTCCTTCTGCGCTACGAAAATGTGGCGGATTACAAGAATGGCGAGGTGTGGATATTAGACAGGCGAAAATACCCTGCCGCAGAAGAGTTTGTCCGCTGCACGGACTATCGAGAGGTTGCCCGGGCTATCGCCGGCATGGTAACGCAGAGCGGGGGACCCTGGCTGGCAGCCGCCTATGGGATGGTAAGTGCGGCAAGGGGAGTGCGCGATCTCTCTGGCGAAAGAGCTAAAGAAGAGATGAAGCGCGCGGCAGAAGCGCTGATCTACGCACGGCCAACCACATCGGCAAATATGAAGATCCACATCATGCGAATTCTCAGGGCATCTCAGGACGCCATCGACCAGGGGGAAGACGCAGAATCAGTTACATATGTCTACGTGCAGAAAAATCTGGAAAACCGCTACCGTATTTCGCGCCAGATTGCAACTTATGCCGTAGATCTGATGCCGGATGACGTTAGCATACTTACCCAGTGTTACGCAGAAACCCTCATTGGGTTTGTTCTGCTAGTATCTCAGGAGAAGGGTAAGAAAGTATCTTTGATCTGCCCGGAGACCAGACCGTATCTCCAGGGGGCCAGATTGACAGCCAGTGTGGCCTGCGACATGGGCGTGCCGGTGACAGTTATTACCGATAATATGCCTGCATACATCCTGTCTAAAGGGATGGCACAGGTGTTTATGTCCGCCGCAGACGTGATCACGCTGGACGGTTACGTCGTCAACAAGATAGGCACCTTTCAGATATCCCTGGCGGCTCATTTTTACGGCGTGCCTTATTATGCACTGGGGACGCCATCCGCAGGGAACCCCGACATATCGAAGGTCGAGGTTGAAGAGAGAGACCCCGAAGAAACAGTGCATGCCATGGGCATCCGCACGGCTAAGGACGGCGTGAAAGGTTATTACCCCGCTTTTGATATCACACCTCCCGGGTTGATACGGGCTGTGGTTACGCCGAGAGGGGTCTTTTCCCCATCTGATTTGAAGGGATATTTTTCGTAGATACGCTCTGTAAGGGGTTCGCATGTTATACGAGGAAGTTCGGAAGGCATTGCTTAAATGTGTCTCAAGCCTTTACCGAAAAGGTCTTGTTCAGTTAAATTCGGGGAACGTGAGCTCCCGTGTTTCTGACGAACATATTGTCATTACACCTACGGGAATATCCTACGACGATATGTCGGAAGAGGACCTGGTTATCATTGACCTCAATGGCAGAACCGTCGAGGGTAAACGTAAACCCTCTTCCGAAACACCCATGCACATAACCGTATATAAGAATATACCTGAAGCGAAGGCCATCGCGCATACGCACTCACCTTTCGCGCTCGCTTTTGCTACAGTGGGAAGAAGCATTCCCGTGATCAGCACCGAAGGATTAGCTGTACGAGGGCCCATACCGGTTGCCGATTATGCATGTCCGGGCACGGAGGCGCAGGGCTGGGCTGCGATTAAGGCCATGAAGGGACCGCCCTATGTAATGGGAACACTGCTCAAGAACCACGGCGTCCTCGTCACAGGGGTAAACCCCTCCCATGCATATTCGATGGCCTGTCGGGTCGAAATGGCGGCAAAAGTTTTTTTCCTGGCTCTGCAGATAGGCGAACCCGATATCCTTACGGACGACCAGATTAAGGAGATCAGAAACGTATATTTAAGAAAATAGGGAACTCTATCCCTATCTCATTCGAGGTTGGTACCCATGATAAATTTCGTTAAAATGAGTGGCAGCGGAAATGATTTTATCCTGATCGATAACAGGGATCAGTCCCTGGCCGTCGGAAAGATCGCAGAATTCGTAAAAGCCGTATGCGAAAGGAAGGTATCGGTGGGCGCAGACGGATTGATCCTTATCGAAGATTCGGAGCGCGCTGATTTCCGGTGGCGGTTTTTTAATGCCGACGGGAGCGAAGTGGATATGTGCGGAAACGGAGCGCGATGTGCCACCCGTTTCGCCTATATCAAAGGGATCGCAAAAGAAAAAATGTCCTTCGAGACCGGTGCAGGTATCATCGACGCCGAGGTCAGAGGCGATGAAGTAAAACTGAGATTGACAGAACCGCAGGCCATGAAGACCAACATTTTGGTTATGCTCAAAGAGCGACCGCTGGAAGTCAGCTTCATCAATACAGGAGTGCCCCATGTTGTTCTTTTTGTTCATGGTCTGGACAGGTACGATGTATTTAACATAGGCCGGAAGATTCGCTACCACAAGGAATTCCAACCCGAGGGCACGAATGCGAACTTCATGGAGGTCATAGACAGACACACCATCAGGATCAGAACTTATGAAAGAGGCGTAGAAGACGAAACCCTGGCCTGCGGAACCGGCGCCGTCGCATCTGCCCTAATATCTTCCTCGCAAGGACTGGTGGAATCACCGGTTGAAGTAAGGGTGAAAAGCGGGGAGACGTTGAAGATATATTTCCACAAGAAAGATCATGGTTTTAAAGATATTTATCTTGAAGGAAAAGCCAATGTGGTTTATGAAGGGCGCATCTGGGACGAGGCTTACAAGCGCTGAGAAGCTTAAATAGATAATAACCGGAGGTGTTTCGTTTTGCAGATTGCCGACCGCCTGAAAAAGATTCCACCTTACCTGTTTGTGGAGCTGAGAAAGAAGATTAACAAGGCGAAAACCGAGGGCATTGACGTCATCAGTCTGGCCATCGGAGATCCCGTGGAACCAACACCGGACTCGATTATTGATGAGCTCTGCAGGAAAGCGCGCGACCCGGAAAATCACCGATACCCGACGGATGAGGAAAAAGGCATGTTAGTTTTCAGGCAGGAGATTGCCCGCTGGTACAATACTAGATACGGGGTGACTCTCGATCCGGGAAGTGAAATCCTCGGTCTCATTGGCTCCAAGGAAGGCTGTCATCACTTCGTCCTGGGCTGCATCAATCCCGGCGATACCGTGCTGATGACGGATCCCGGATATCCCGCCTACCGTGCAAGCATCCTGATGGGCGGCGGCGTTCCTTACAACGTGCCGATTCTGGCGGAGAACAAATATCTCCCCGTATTCGAAGACATCCCTACGGATGTCGCAAAAAAGGCGCGGGGAATATTCCTCAATTACCCCAATAATCCCACTGGCGCCTGCGCAACAAGGGGATTCTTCGATCGACTGGTGGACTTTGCCAGGCAGTTTGACATTGCCGTCTGCTATGACAATCCATACGGTGAAATCCTCTTTGGCGGACAGGAGCGCCTGAGTTTTCTCATGGCCGGCGGGGCCAAGGACGTAGGTGTTGAGTTAAATTCCCTTTCCAAACTCTTTAATATGACGGGCTGGCGGATCGGGATGGCCGTTGGTAATGTCGACTTGATCGCTGCCATGAGCAAGGTTAAAGAAAATACCGATTCCGGCATCTTTAATCCTATCCAGTACGCTGGGCTCCATGCCCTGAAATACGAAGCAAAGAACATAGACCACATGCTCATGCTCTACGGACGGCGGCGGGAACTGGTGCTCGAAACACTCAGGAGCATCGGGATAGTCTTTGATGCCCCCAAGGGGACATTCTATTTATGGGTGCCCGTGCCACGGGGTATGAAATCCCTCGAATTTACAAATCTGCTATTTGATAAAGCAGCCATTGTCGTTGCGGCAGGTACGGCATACGGCCAGTATGGTGAAGGGTACATCAGGATATCCCTCACAGTGCCGGATGCAAGGCTCCGGGAGGCAATGGAGCGGATCAAGAGGGCATTGGCTTGATATAGCCTAAACATTCACTTCCGACCGTATCATTGCTCATTTGTCTCTTAGTTTAATTTGCCAAAGCGTTCTAGATTTCCTTGCCCAGGTGTCCAAATCTTTTCCTCTGATGAGTGCCGTCAAAAATGTCTGGCGACGACTTTCCTTATGAGCCTTCCGGGAAATGTTTCCTTTGCATGGAGGGCGCCGTAGGGACAAACCTCAATGCAACAGAAGCAGCGGATGCACAGGTCATAATCAAAAGAAAGCTTTTCTTCACGCAAAGAAATTGCCCCTGCAGGACATATTTTCCAGCACTCGGCGCACATCCGGCAGGTTAGATCATGAGAGACAGGTCTCTGGAGAAGGTTTCTCCTAATAAACCCTTGAAGCTTTTGCGGCCCGTACGTGAGCGCGCTGATAGGTGGAAGCCTGAAATCATGTATTATCGGGAGGTCGCCATCAATCTCGATGTCCGCTTCCATGATGCCCATCTCTCTTGCAATCCTCAGGGTCGGCAGCCTATCCGCGTCCAACCCCAACATCCTGCAGACCGCTCTGTCTACGGCAAAGGCATCACAGCCGCCCAGCAAAATGCCGAGTTCTCTCGGTCTACCACTTTTCCCCGGACCTTCGCCTTCCATAGCCATAATCCCGTCGAGAATTGTAAATGATGGCCTGATTCTCTGATAAATCAGAACGAGGAGTTTCGCAAACATGGTCCGGTTGATGCCTGTCCTCAGGTGCCACTCCGCTTTTCTGTAGCCGACAATACAGCCGAACATGTTCTTCACTCCGAGGGTTAGGAGCATCTGGCTGTGCGTCTTGAGTTTGGGAAGGTTGATAATCACATCTGCCTTAATTGCATCCTCGGCCATCTCAATTGCATTAAACGGTTCGCCAATATCGATTCTCACGGAGTTTTCAAATGCCCTGCAGGCGACGTCGAGCCCGGCAAGCGCATCCCATATGCCGCTATCTTTCATGATTTTCTCAAAAGAACCTATGGCGGGACTATCCGAAACCTGCGGGCGCGCGCCCTTTTGCAGAACATATTCAACTGCCGCTTTAATAATTATGGGATGTGTCAGCACAGCATCCCCAGGCGAAGCCGGTGAGAGCAGGTTCGGTTTGATGAGGACACGGTCACCCCTTCTGATCAGATCACCTCCGATTGCATCCATGGTCTCGAAGAACGCAGTTTTGACCGTGTCATAATGATAGGTGGATTTTTTCAGGATTACTTTAGTCATGTGTATGATGGTTTTTTATTCCTTTGTTTTCCATGTTGCATTCATTTCTTGACAAAAATAAAATTTCAAGTAAAAGCTTCATGCCGTTAAGGAAGGATTGAAAATCAAAATTATGTTGTGGATAATCTTCATGTCGGATATAATTAACAACATAATTTTTGACCAATTGATATATGAAAAATTTCAGTATTAATAGATATTCATCGGGACCTGTTTATTTAAGAATCGGTATCGTTGCAATCATACTATTACTTCTTTCAAATCTGCTTTTATTATACCTCTTTGTCAAAGAAAGAAATAACAATAAGAATCTCTTCGGACTTATCGACAGAACAAGCAAGGACTTCAATCAAATCCATGAATCATTGAATCAGAAGGATATGCAAAAAGCCTTCCGGTATCTGGCGGAAGCGCAAAAACAGGTAGTAGCGATGCTGCCGGCTGCGCCCGTGCCAGCAGAAAAGGCAGCAGCGGTGACAAAAGAACAGCGGCCCGCGCAGCCGACCCAGGCTAAAGCTGCGGCTACGAGTGTCGCTAGTGCACCCGCCTCTCTCCAGGATGCTCCCTATACATTTGTCTTTGCCGATGCTGGCGAATACCTCCTCATCTGTGAAAAAGATACAAAAATTCTTTATATCTTCCGCTTTTCAGACGGCAAGTTCTCTCTCATAAAGCAGTACCCGTGTGTCATTGGGGCAAATAACCATGGCAAGACAAGGGAGGGCGATTTTGCGACACCTGAAGGGGTTTACTTCTTCTTAAGATTTACACCAGGCAAAACACTCGCGGAAAACTATGGGTATGGAGCCTTCGTCTTAAATTATCCAAATTTCCTGGATCGGAAAGAAAGAAAAGATGGGGGAGGCATTTGGTTGCACGGCCATAGCGCAGGAAAAGTATTGGGAGCGGATATACCGGATACAAAAGGCTGTATCGTTGTAAGCAATGATGCATTGAAAGAGATGAGCGGTTACTTGAAGTCGAACGGCACTCCTATTGCAATTGTCAACAAGCTCCAGTTTACAAATCTCGAAAGTCAGAAGGAATTAGCGAGAGAAATGCGGAACTTCATCAATTCCTGGAGAGTCTCATGGGAGAGCATCAACACAAAAAAATATATGAGCTTCTATTCCCCGGCATTTGTTAACAGCGAGGGGATGAGCTTTAATGCCTTCAAACATCACAAAGAAAAGACGAACAAGAGCAAAAAATTCATTCGAGTTAAAGTTGAAAATCTCGCGATCCTTATGCCGCCGGAATATGGCGGCAATGTTGCCGTAGCCAGATTTCAACAAAGATACACTTCTAACAATTTTAAGAGCGACAGCAAGAAAATATTTTACCTGAAAAAAGGGCAAGCCGGATGGCAAATCATAGGCGAATCTTCATATTAGTATGCACTACAATTGTCTGTCTTTTTATTGCAACCAATTCTCTTACAATTAAGCAGGATGATTCATCGAAGCCGAAAGAATCCTCTTTCCAGCTCCAAAGGTTTTTTACCGGCACAAACCAGGAAGTGTCCGTATATTTTGCTTCTGGAGAAGAGAAAGGCCCTACCCTGCTTATCATCGGCGGAATCCATGGTGATGAATCAGGCGGTTATCTGACGGCAGAAAGATATGCGGACATCAAAGTGAAAAAGGGGACATTGATTGTAGTGCCGCGTCTTAATTTGCCCGCCATAATGAAGGGGAAACGCCAGGGCCTGAGCGGTGACATGAATCGCCTTTTTCACCTGCCTGAAGACACCCATTCCACTCCTGACACGAAAGTTGTGAACCTCGCTAAATCTCTTATTAAACGCGCCGACTATGTCCTTAATCTCCATCAGGGTGAGGGCTTCTATTCCCCCAAGTGGATATCCCACAAAAGAAATCCTTTCAGATGGGGACAGTGCAATGTCATTGACGCTCCCATTTTCGATCTGCCTAACGGAGATAAGCTTGAACTCGCGAGCTTTGCCAAGAAGATAGCATCCAGTTCAAATTCCAAAATCAAAGACAAAAAATATCATTTTCAGGTCAACAACACCAATACGGCGAGCAATAAATCCGGTCACAAGGAACAGAGAAGATCACTCACTTACTATGCCCTTTACCAGCAGCACAAAACGTCTTTGGCGCTGGAATCAACTAAGAACTGCACAGTGCCCCAGGCTGTCGGATTTTTAACTATCGCCATCAATTCAGTTATAGACGAGGTGGGAATTCAAGCAGAGAATCTTCCTTCCGCAGATCCTGTCACGATCAGGAAGGAGTTTGCTGACAAAAAACTTAAAACGTAATGTTTTTGGGCCACTCCTTGCCATCTCCCGAACGGATTATTAAGTCCATGTAACCAGTGTTTGGAAGGTCTTTTTTCTTGAAAGTTTCTTGACGGTTTCCTTTTGTCATTGACATATTAATATCTTTATCCTAATATTTGATTCCCATTAAAGAATAAAAGATCATCAGGCAGCTAAGTAGCCGTCTATGCGTATGAAAATGCCCTGTCCGCTATTTGAACCCGTATCGCCAGAACGAATAGTGATAAATCCTAAAGAATTGAAGACGGCGCGATAAAAGGAACCCTTCATGAAAAATAAACTGTCTAACGATGAGTTGATGCTTAAGATCGAGGAACTAGAAAAAATAACCTCCGACCAGAGGCGGTTGGAAGAAGTTTATCGCTCGTTAGTAGAGTCGACAAGCGATTCCATATATACCGTGGATAAAGAATGCCGATATCTCTTCATGAACAATCAGCACTTGTCCAGGCTCGGCTTGCCGGCTGAACAGATCATAGGCAAACGCTATAGCGAGTTCCACTCTCCAGAACTGGATAAAGTATTTGTAGAGGCGGTTAACAAGGTATTTTCAACCGGCGAGTCCATCCAGCAAGAGCACAAGAGTCAGAGGGACAAGAGATATTTCCTCCGGACATTCAGTCCCGTGAAAGATCGCGGCCACAATGGAGAGATAACATGCGTAGTCATCATTTCTACGGACATAACCGAACATAAGCTGACTGAAGAGACAATCAGGGAAAGCGAGCAAAAATATAGGAATATTATTGAAAATATTGAAGACGGCTATCACGAGCTTGATTTTTCCGGCAATATCGTTTTTTTTAATGACGCCCTGTTAAAAATGCTGGGATATTCCCGTAATGAATTTGCAAGAATAAATTACCGCAATCTCACTGATGAGGAAACGGCCCGTCAGATGTTACAGGTCTGCGACGAAGTTTACAGAACGGGAAAACCAGCCAGAGGGATTGAGATAGAGGTAATGAAGAAAGATGGCACCATGAGGGTGGTTGAGATGTCCGTATCTCTGATTCTGGATGCAAAAGGTCAGGAAATGGGGTTCCGAAATGTCCTTCGTGACGTAACTGAACGTAAGAAGTCAGAAGAAACCATCAGACGATTAGCTTATCATGACCCTCTTACAGGGTTACCCAACCGTCTTTTGTTCACAGACCGTCTTAACATGGCAATAACCAGGGCCAAACGCAATAAGCAGTACCTAGCCGTGATGATGCTCGACCTTGATTACTTCAAGGACATCAATGACACACTGGGCCATCATATGGGAGACAGGCTGTTACAGACCGTGGGCTCTCGTCTAACGGAGCTCTTGCGAAAAGGTGATACCATCGCCCGCATGGGCGGTGATGAATTTCTGATTTTACTGCCGGAAATCAATAACGTGGATGTTACCACGACCATAGCGCAGAAAATCGTCGAATCCTTCCAGACTCCTTTCATAATTGATGACCGTGAACTTCATATTACGACAAGCATCGGAATTGCAATTTACCCGGACGTTTCGGATGACGTAGAGACCCTCATCAAGCACGCGGATATTGCAATGTATCGAGCCAAAGGGTCCGGCCGGAACAACTATCAATTGTTTATTCCGGAAATGATCGTTAAAGCCTCGTCGTAGCTTTAGTTATATTCCGACCATCCTGTAAGAACATCCTCTCGTAGGAAGAAAGACTTTACAGTTGACTCCTAAGAGGAATTCTTTCCTTACGCGGCAGGCCTGTTTCTTCGGGTGAGTCTCCCTCGTCGTCGATGCGAAAGAGTAAAAAATGAAATCGCTCCGTAACAAAACCGACAAGGTCATACGACTTCCGAAGCCCGCATCTGACGGCGGAATATCAGTAGAAGCAGCGCTGGCAAAGCGCGAGTCGGTGCGCCATTTCACATCCGTACCTCTGACGCCTTTTCTGCTCTCTCAGATTTTATGGGCCGCACAGGGAATCACCCGCGATTGGGGAGGAAGGACTGCCCCTTCTGCCGGGGCGCTGTATGCTCTGGAATTATATTTGGCTTTACAGGATGGCTTCTTTCACTGCATCCCCCGTGGCCATCAGTTATTGCACGTTTCCGACCATGATTTTATCGACGATCTGGCATCGGTTGCCCTCGGCCAGCAGTGCATCAGGGAATCATCTGCCGTTGTAGTGATTGCTGCTGTCTATGAGAGAATAGAAAAAAAATATGTAAGACGAGGCGAGCGCTACGTAAAAGTTGAGGCAGGACACGCGGCACAGAATATCCTCCTTCAGGCATTGTCGCTGGGGATTGGGGCTGTGCCCGTCGGCGCCTTTCATGATGACGATGTACGGAAGGTACTGAACCTCCCTTCGGATCATGAACCGCTGTACCTGATCCCCCTAGGACACATAAAGAAATGACAAGCACATGGGAAGGAACAATTCTTAAGGAGCGCAGGAGATGCCACTGAATTTGGATGCAATAGGCAAAAAGATAGGCCCGCTCACAAAAGATTATACCTGGAAGGATGTAATTCTATATGCCCTCGGTATAGGGGCCGGATTTCATGAGATTGACTACACGTACGAAAGAAGACTCAAGGTAATTCCCACCTTTTCTATTGCCATGATATTCGATTTCTTCCGGGAAGTGGCAGCTGCCTCTAATATCAATATTGCCGGTGTCCTCCACGTCGGGCAGGATATTATATTTCACAATCCTATCCCGTCTTCAGGAACCATGACGACGGAAGGGATGATCGCCAATTACTATGACAAAGGGACAAAAGGTGCACTAGTTGTAGCCCAAAGCGAGACATATCATTCCGCCGGGAAAAAACTTTTCACCAGCATCATTACGCTTTTTGGTCGACTAGATGGAGGCTTCGGCGGTAAGAATGCACCGCATGATATACTTGATTTCCCGGACAGAGAGCCGGATTTCATCATAGAGGCGACGCCTTCGCCAGATCAGCCACTCTTATATAGACTGTCCGGTGATACATTCGGGCTTCACGTAGACGCTGAATTCGCAAAGATGGTCGGTTTCGAAAAGCCGATAATGCACGGACTCTGCACATACGGTTTCGCGTGTCGCGCCCTGATGATGAATCTCACGCCGGATAAACCGGAAAAGGTCCGACGTCTGGCCTGCCGTTTCTTGCAGGCGCTATATCCCGGCGAGCCCATAAAGACTTTGGTCTGGAGAACAAAAGAAGGCATGGCAGTCTGGCGGACGATAAATGCCAACACCGGAGATGTCGTAATTGACAGGGGCGTATTTGAATATGGTGAAATCCACTCGTCAGGAGAGGAGGCGCGGGAACACGAGCATATAATTTCTTTAGCGGGAGATAATCTCCCAACCTCCGGGATAAAGGAGGACAGGCCGGCCGTGGATGCCGAGACAGGAGGACTTTCAATGGTAAAATCTATTTTTGAAAAAATGCCCAGTGTCTTCAATACCGATGCAGCACAAGGTGTGGATGTTGTATTCCAGTTCAGTATATCAGGGGCGGGAGGAGGCGACTGGTACGCAGAGGTTAAGGGAGGGGCTTGCAAGGTGGAAGCCGGTGTACATCCAAATCCAACCTCCACCATAAAAATGGATGCGGCGGATTTTGTCGATATGATAAATGGAAAATTGTCCGCTATGCAGGCCTTCACATCCGGCAAGCTCAAAATCGGCGGAGATATCATGAAGTCACAGCTCATTACGAGGCTGTTCAAATTTTGAGAGGATTGGCAACCGTCCACGCATGATTGGATTGGCCAGCGGGTAGCTCATGACTGCCGGCGACGCGAGAAAGTAATCTGCGACTCTCCGGCCGAGGCAGCTGAGGCTAAATGCCTTGAGGTCAAAGATTAATCCAAGACCTAGAGGTATTCCTGCAGGAGCAAATTTTTTCTCTTGCGGTTGCAGGAAAATGTGAACACTGATATGTGGTAGGACGTTAAAGCCTGATTGGCTGATAGGTCACAATGCAAACAGTAAATCATGTGAGGTGAAAAAAGATGCCAAGTCCCCTTTCCCATTTGAAAGTTCTCGATTTTACAACCCTGCTCCCCGGTCCTTACGCTACGATGGTTCTGGCAGATATGGGAGCCGATGTCTTAAAGGTTGTTTCCGGGTCACGGCCTGATGTAGTTGCCTACATACCGCCCTTTGTCCCCGGTACGAAAATGTCCGCTGCCTTTGCCTACCTCGGAAGGGGCAAACGCTGCATAACCCTCAATCTGAAGGACAGCCGGGCCACAAAGATCGTACACCAGTTGATTGCTGACTATGACATTCTGATTGAGCAGTTTCGTCCCGGGGTCATGGCAAAGTTCTCTCTGGACTATGGAAGCCTGAAGAAAGTAAAACCCTCTCTCATCTACTGTTCTTTGACCGGCTACGGCCAGACGGGCCCTCTTCGCGACAGGGCAGGTCACGATATCAACTACCTGTCCCGCTCAGGTCTCATGTCCTATTCAGGGAAGAAAGAGACGGGACCGAGTCTGACAGGCATGCAGATCGCCGATGTCGCATCGGGTTCCAACAATGCAGTCATCGGAATTCTTGCCGCAGTCGTTCACCGAGACAGAACCGGCGATGGTCAGCACGTCGATATTTCTATGACGGACGGTATGATAGCCTTCAATGCCATGTTCGGAGCCGGTTTCCTGGTCGACGGCCAGGACCTCGTACGCGAAAATACACTCCTCAACGGTGGCTCTCTCTACGACTTCTATGAGACCAAGGACGGACGATATATTAGTTTCGGCGGTCTCGAACCTCAATTCTTTGCCGCATTTTGCGAAACCATCAATATGCCTGAGCTGATTCCCGGAGGTGTCCAACCGAAGGACGGCGTAAACGTCAAGAAGCGGGTCCGGGAAATATTTAAGACCAAGACAAGGGACGAGTGGACGGAGCTGTTCAAAAAAGTGGACGCCTGTTGCGAACCCGTCCTCTCCCTCACGGAAGCCTTAAACGATGCTTATGCAATAGAACGAGGCATGGTGGTCGAAGTTGATCTTCCCGACGGAAAAAAGGTGCGGCAGATAGGGAGTCCCATCAAATTCTCCGAGACAATCCCGGAATACAAGAATGCCGGCACACCTCCCGGTCTACATACTAAGGAGGTTCTCCTCGAACTGGGCTATTCACGAGAAAAGATAGAAGCCTTCGAAAAAACAGGCCTATTCAGTTGACGTCTGTCATCCTTACGTAAGCGCCATCTGGGCCTACCGATACGCATTGCCGTTTCAGGATTATGCCCAATGATGAATGCAGGCTTGGACGGTTCTGTTTCATCATAGTGATACGAACAAAATACATTGGACACAGAGGCCTTCTCAGTACGGGCAATCATTTCTGGTATGATCGCGTGGGCGGATTTGTGGGAGGAAAGATGAAGTCGTTGTCTTTAATGCTTTTAGTGAGTTATCTCGACCGTGTCCGCTTCAAATCGGTCTTTAAGTCCGTAAATATCACGAAGTACAGCCAAAATATTTGACAGCATTAATAATTTGCTCGCATAGACTCCTTATGCCAAGCATAACTGCTATTTTGACCGATTTCACCGTAATGGAACTGTTCTTACCCCTCATTCTGAATGATTATCAAACAAAACCGTATCTTAGTACATGCCGAGTTTCTGTCAATTTTTTTATTGACATAGAATCCTCTTTATGCTTATAGTCCCGCCGACCCAAAAAGCCCCTTAAATGACAAAGGGGCCATATCAGATAGGTAGTTCCTTAAGTTTCAAAAAAATTTGATTTATTTTAGAAAGGAGGCGTGGCAAACGATGACGATGGTCAATATCAACATAAATGGCCAGAAAGTCAGTGCACCAGCCGGCAGTACTATTCTCCAGGCCGCAAAAAAGGCGGGCATTGACATCCCAACGCTCTGTGACCATCCTGCATTGATTCCAGTCGGTGCTTGCCGAATATGCGTTGTGGAGGTTAAAGGACAGCGCACCTTAATCACGGCATGTACTTTCCCTATATCTGAGGGATTGGAAATACAAACAGAATCACCACAGGTAGTTAAAGCGCGAAAATTAGTCCTTGATCTGCTATTTTCAGAACGAAACCATTACTGCCCGTACTGCGAGATGAGTGGAGACTGCGAATTGCAAAATCTGGGGTACCGCTATGGTCTCGATCACTTCATTTACCCGACCTATACAAAGGGCTTCCCGGTTGATGCTACACGTAAGTACTTCCTCATGGATCATAACCGCTGTGTTCTATGCGGCCGTTGTGAGCGAGCATGCGGAGGTCTTGTGGCCAATCACACTCTTGGTTTGCGGAATCGCGGCGCCAATTCCATGATCCACGCCGATGCGAATGTTCCATTTGGTCAGTCTACCTGTATCTCTTGCGGCTCATGCCTACAGGTATGCCCCACAGGCGCCCTGTGCGATAAACGAAGCGCCTACATGGGACGTGACATACAGACGGAACATATCAAGACTACCTGCGATCAGTGTAGTATCGGATGCGGCATGGAGATCGTCACCCGCGGTGGCAATGTCTTGAAAATTGTGGGCGACTGGGATGCGGCAGTGAACAGTGGGCTGCTTTGTAAAAACGGCCGTTTTGATCCTCTTTACGATGAACGTCAACGTGTTACCAGGCCTTTGCTGCGGCTAAGGGGTAAACTCGAGCCGGTGAGCTGGGATGAAGCGCTGCAAGCTGTTGCTGAACGTATCGGCAAGGCCAATGCTAAAGACTTAGGGGTGCTTGCTTCCACTTTCTCTACGAATGAAGCCCTCTACCTGCTTGCCAAGTTATTCCGCAAAGAACTTAAAACAGCCAACGTTGGCTTACTCAACGACGTTGCGCCAAAACTGTCCGATAAACAAGGCTTGCTTGCCGACATAGCCGTGAGCGACGTTATTCTGGTGGTCGGTTGTGATCCATTGAAGGATCAGCCGGTTTCCTCTTTCTTTGTTAAACGTGCCGTTGATAGAGGTTCACGGCTTATAGTGGTGGACGGTAAGGACAACGGCCTGGCGCCATTTGCATATATGAACCTGGAGATGGCTGATATCGGTAAGGCTATTGAGATTGCTCAGCGTGCAGGAAATCCTGTCGTGGTCTATGGCGCTGGCGTAACGGACAAGGCTGCGACGGCGCTGAAAAAGCTCCAAGGGAAGGCCTCTTTCGTGGCCATTGAACCCGGTGTCAACACGCGTGCGGCAGCGGCTTTGGGGCTAAACAACGGATTCAAGCCGTCTGGTGTCAAGGTGCTCTTTACATTGCTCGGTGAGCAAAAGGTGGACGAAGAGATTGTATCCAAGAATGTTGACAAGAAAGCATTCGTCATAGCGCAGGCCAGCTTCGTATCTCCTCTGACCGAACGGGCCGACGTGGTGCTGCCTATGGCCATATGGTCGGAGCGAGCAGGCAGCCTTACAAATACAGAAGGTAGCGTGCAGAAAGTTAACAAAGCGGTAGAACCTGCGGGCGAAGCTAAGCCAGACTGGGAAGTCATCTCCTTGCTGGCAGATAAACTGGGAAAGAAACTTGGCGCTTCGCTGGGCGAGATTTCGGCTCGCGCAACCCAGGAACTCAAGTGAAAGGAGAATGGACGATGGCAAGAGTTAAAGTCGCTACTGACTGGTTGGCAGGATGTGCTGGATGTCATATGTCTTTTTTAGACATTGATGAGCGCATTGTCAAATTGTTGGAACTGGTGGAATTTACGTCGAGTCCGGTGACGGATCTGAAACATCCACCCAAAGAGGGTGTAACTGTTGGTATACTTGAAGGGGCCATCTGCAACACACACAACATCGAAGTCGCTAAGCAAATGCGCGAGCGCTGCCAGATACTTATCGCCGTTGGTGATTGTGCTACTTTTGGAGGTGTCCCTGCTATGCGTAATTTATGTGGCACGGATGAAGCGTTGAAGCGTGCTTACTTTGATACAGAGACCGTTGTGGGTGGCCTGATTCCTGACTCTCCGGAGCTTGGGAAGCCCCTTGAAATGGTTACGGGCGTTGGTGAAGTAGTAAAGGTTGATCTCTTTATTCCCGGCTGCCCACCGAGGGCTGATGCGTTTTGGTACGCATTGACAGAACTACTTGCCGGGCGAGTGCCTATTGTTTTGCCACGTGAACTTTTTACATATGATTAGAGGAGAATATCTATGGAAACTCGAAAGATAACCATTGAACCTATAACACGCATCGAAGGTCATGGGCGGATCACGATCCATCTGAATGAAGAAGGCAAGGTAGATCACTCCTTCTTCCACGTCGATGAATTCCGTGGTTTAGAGAAATTTACTGAAGGTCGCCCATACTTTGAGATGCCGCAAATTACCCAGCGCATCTGCGGTATCTGTCCGGTAAGCCATCACCTAGCGGCAGCGAAGGCCTGCGATGGCGTGGCCCGTGTGGAACCGCCGCGGCCAGCCAAGCTGCTGCGAGAGTTGCTACATATGGGGCAATACGTGCAGTCCCACGGGATGCATTTTTTCCACCTGGCAGCGCCTGACCTAGTGCTAGGTTTTGATGCTGACCCGGCGATACGGAATGTTTTCGGGATCATCGGAGCAAACCCCGAACTGGCATTGAAGGCAGTGAACCTGCGCCGATGGGGTCAGCAGATCATTCAAAGACTGGGTGGGAAGCGTGTACATCCCAATTTTGCTGTTCCTGGTGGGGTTAACGCACCTCTTTCCCCCAAGGATCGCGATGAAATACTTGCCGAGTTCGATACCATGGTCGGTATCGCCAAGGTGGCGGTGAGCATCGGCAAAGACTGGCTGGGGTCCAACAAGGAACTGGCTTCTATGTTTGCATCCTTCCCTTCCAACTATATGGGTCTGGTAGACATGGAAGGCGGCCTTCAGCTTTACGATGGTGAGATCCGGGTAAAGGATGCCGAGGGCGACTTTGTAGCACAGTTCAAGACGGATCACTACCTGTCATATATAGCCGAGCATGTGGAGTCCTGGTCCTTCCTCAAATATCCTTACTTGCGCAAGCTCGGTTGGCCGGACGGAACCTATCGAGTAGGCCCGTTAGGGCGTTTGAACGTTGCGGATAAGATCGGTACACCGTTGGCAAACGACGAATTCAAACTCTTCAAACAGATCAATGGCGGCAAGCCTGTGGAAGGCTCTCTCTATTATCACTATGCCCGGTTGATCGAGCTCGTCTATGCCTTAGAGCGCGTTGCTCAGTTGCTTGACGATCCGGATATCATGTCTAACGATATCCGCACGTATCCGACACATACGCAACTCCCGAGCCAGGGGGTTGGTGTGGTTGAGGCCCCTCGAGGGACCCTTTTCCACGATTACGGTACGGACGAGAATGGCCAGTTGACCAGGGTGAACCTCATCGTGGCCACAGGCAACAATAATTGGGCTATGCACACAGCCTCAGGGTTGGTCGCAAAAGCCTTTGTTGATGGCACTAAACTTACCGAAGGTATGTTGAACCGAGTGGAAGCCGCTATCCGTTGCTACGATCCATGCCTGTCGTGTGCAACACATGCCATAGGGAAAATGCCCCTGGAAGTGACCCTTATAGGGGCGGACGGCACAGTGCTGGATCGAATCTCCCGGTAATATGAAAATCTGATTTCAATGAGTTTAACACAAGCGGGTGAACGCAGGTAGTTTACCCGCTTTTAACTTTTTTGGTTTGTTTGGGACATGATGTCTCATACTCTGATTATTGGTTTTGGCAACATAGACCGCGCCGATGATGGCGTTGCATATTTTGTGGTAAATGCCATGCGGCGGCGTCTGGGTCAGGAGATGTTGCGCGAAGACGAAACCGGGTTAGAGGAACTCGGAGCACAGATAGATTCCATATTTCTGGTTCAACTCGCACCAGAGTTAATAGATGTAATAATCCCTTACGATAAGATCATCTTTGTGGATGCGCATGTTTATGAGAACGTGGATAGTCTCTATTGCGCCCCCGTATTTCCGGAGTTTACTCCTGCCACCTTTACTCACCATTTTACACCTGCAATGCTTCTTGCACTGCTCAAGTCACTCCACCATCGAGAGCCCGCAGGGCATATAGTTTCTATCCGCGGCTACGACTTTGATTTCCATCGCAGCCTTTCTGCCGATACGGAAGCCCTCGTGGAGAAGGCAGTGGACCATATCCTGCTATTGCATGGATCTACACATGATGAATCCCACCCGCAATTGAATTCATAATTCCCCATACCGATATATGCTCTGCAAACTTTGAAAACCCTGCTTAGCGCCTGCTCTTTCGAAATCTATCTTCGATGGATTTTTTTGAATTAATATGTTAATTTGAAAAACAAGTTTGAGGAACATCTCTCGCGGAGAAAGCTGTTGTGGAAGTTTATCCTTAACTAAATATTTTTGGGACTGCATTTAATGAATGTAAGAAAATTCGCTACGTGCCTGTGTTTGCTTATTATCGCATCTTCTTTCTTTTTTGATGGCGAACTCTCGGCCGCGCCACGCATCAAACTGAAAGCGAGGTCTGCTATTCTGATTAACGACAGCAACGGCAAGGTCCTCTATACAAAAAATCCTGACAGGCCCATGCAACCCGCTTCACTGACCAAAATCCTTTCCCTGTACCTTGTAAACGAGGCAATAGCTGAGGGGAAAATTCATCCCACGGACAGGGTGAAAATAAGTGTGAATGCCCAGATTACCGGGGGATCGAGCATGTACCTTGTAGATGAAACGGAAGTTGTACTTGACGACCTGATAAAGGGTATGGCTGTTGTCTCTGCTAATGATGCCAGCGTTGCCGTAGCTGAACATCTTGGTGGCAGCATCAATAATTTCGTGAGTATGATGAATGCCAAGGCAAAGGCCCTGGGCATGAAGCGCAGTCATTTTGTGAATCCGAATGGTCTTCCGGCTAGGGGACAGGTTACTACTGCCCGGGATATTCTCAAGCTATCCCGCGCTTACATAAGGGATTTCTCGGATGTTTTGCAAATCCATTCCATGCAGGAATATACATTCGCCAACATTACCCAGCGTAACAGCAACACCCTACTCAGGCAATGTAAGGATGTGGATGGATTGAAAACGGGCTTTGTCCGCACTGCCGGATTTCACCTGGTTGCTACGGCAAAGAGGGGCGACACAAGACTCATTGCTGTTGTAATGGGGGAGAAAAATCCCAGAATCAGGGCACGAGATGCTGCAAAACTCTTGGAACTGGGCTTCCGTATGGTTGCCGGGAAAGGAAAGGCTTCCGTATCGATAAGGAGTCGCTCGTAGCGTTATCATCGCCTCAATTAGCAAGCCTATTATTAAGAAAACCCGGCAGGCGATTTTCAATTGTTCCATTGATTTAATTTGACGAATTCTCTTCAATAAGATTAGATTCACTCAATCAACCCATTATGGAAATATTGTGGCTTAAGAAATCATCACCAGGTATTTTCAACAATGTAAGGAGGTGGACATATGAAAAAAAAGGAGACGGACTACTTTTCTGCCCTATATGAAGTGGCCAGGGTTATCAATGCCTCTTTGGACCCATCCACTGTTCTGGAAAAGATTGTCCGGTGCGTGACACATGCTATGCACGTTAAGGCATGCAGCATCAGGCTCCTGGATTCACGGAAGAGACAGCTTATCCTTGGCGCCGCTTACGGGCTCTCCAAAGATTACCTTCATAAAGGGCCTATCCTGATAAAGGAAAGCGGACTGGATCAGAAGGTCCTTTCGGGCAAAACCGTGTGGCTGAAGAATGTCCAGACCGATAAGGATTTCCAGTACGGAGCAAAGGCAAAAGCAGAAGGCATTAAATCGGTGTTTGCCGTTCCACTGTTGCTCCGCAAAAATGCCATCGGCGTCCTTAGGGTGTACTCGGAAAGCGTCCATAAATTTAATGATCAGGAAATTAAGTATTTGGAGGCAGTTTCCAATCTAAGCGCTATCGCCCTTGACAACGCCAGACATCACAAGACATTGCAGGTACAATGTGATCTGATGGCTGCACACAAGTATCGCATTGACGACAATTGAAAGGAGAACCCTATGATTCGCCTTGGCATAAATGGTTTTGGACGAATAGGCAGGCAGGTGCTGAAAGCCGTCATAGAAAGGTATCCCCGGGCTCTCACCGTTGCTGCAATCAACGACCTCTTTGACGTGGAAACCAACGCCCATCTCTTCAAATATGATACAAATTACGGACGCTATCCGGGAGAGGTCAAAGCTAAGAAAGGCAGCTTTGTTATTGATGGTCATCTGATCAAGAGCTGGGCATTTCGCGACCCATCGTCCATTCCATGGGATGATCTGGGCATCGACATAGTTATTGAGAGCACAGGCCTGTTCCTGACCGGTCCCAAAGCATCGGCCCACATCGACGCTGGGGCAAAGAAGGTCATCATCACTGCCCCCGCAAAGGAAGAAGACATTACAGTGGTCATGGGCGTCAATCATAAGAACTACAAACCCGATAAACATCATGTATTATCAAATGCCTCCTGTACGACCAACTGCCTGGCCCCCCCCGTCCTTGCTGTCCATGAATCCTTCGGCATCAAGAAAGGTATGATGACGACCGTTCACTCATATACCAATGATCAGCGTATCCTCGATCTTGCTCATAGAGATCTGCGGCGGGCCCGTGCAGCAGGGCAGAATATCATACCTACCACCACCGGTGCGGCAAGGGCGCTGTCTCTGGTGATTCCCGATCTTGCGGGTTGCTTCGACGGATACTCACTTCGCGTACCCACGCCGACAGTATCGGTAGTCGACTTCGTTGCGGAACTCAAGAGCAAGACAACAACGGAAGATCTAAAAAAAGTCCTAGAAACCTCTTGCAAGAAACAGTTCAGGGGTATCATGACATGTGAGAAATCAGGTTTAGTCTCCATGGACTTCAAAGGAAACCCCCACTCCTCTATAATAGATATGGAGTTTACACAGGTTCTTCAGGGCAACATGGCCAAAGTCGTTGCATGGTACGACAATGAATGGGGTTATTCCTGCCGTGTGGCAGACCTCGCAAATTACATCGGTCGAAAAGGGCTGTGAGCAAATATGAAACATGGCCGTATTCTGGTAATAGACGATGATGCCGTTGCCTGTGAATTCTTACAGGAAGCACTTTCACGTGAAGGCTACAAGGTAGATACTTTCACATCCGGCAAAGAGGCCCTGAAAGAAGAGCTGTCGCATTACGATCTTCTCATGTCAGATATCAGAATGCCTGAAATCGACGGGCTTCAGTTTCTCCGTCATGTACGTGAGAAATGGCCGGACCTGCCCGTTATCCTGATGACCGCTTACGGGTCACTGGAAACCACCATGGAGGCACTCAGACTGGGTGCGTGGGATTATATCAGCAAACCATTTTCTCCTGGAGATATTCGTGCCATGGTGCAAAAAGTTCTCGAAGTGCGTGAACTGCGACAGCGCCGCATGCAAGGGCAGCCGAAAATATCAGGAGAACCTCAATTCATTGGTTCTTCCGCTACCATGGTAGAATTTTATAAGCAGATCGTTCGCATAGCGGATGCGGATGCAAGTGTATTAATCGAAGGCGAAAGCGGCACGGGAAAAGAACTCGCGACAAGAGCCCTCCATCAGTTGAGCTCGCGGCGGGATAAACCGTTTATCGTTGTTCATTGCGGCGCTATTCCCGACACCCTTCTGGATTCAGAATTGTTCGGTTACGAAAAAGGGGCCTATACGGGAGCGGACCACAAACACGAAGGACTTCTTGCCTCCGCTAATAGTGGAACAATCTTTCTTGATGAAATTACGGAAATGTCGCCCGCTCTCCAGGGAAAACTCTTGCGCTTCATGCAGGGTGGAGAAGTCCGGCGGCTCGGCGGTCACGAAGTGCGGCACTTCATTGTCAGGGTAGTGGCAGCTACGAACAGAAATATCGATGAAGAGGTAAGGAAAAGCACGTTCCGCTCAGACCTTCTCTATCGATTCGTTGTGCGTCTGCATATGCCCCCTTTACGGGAACATAAGGAAGATCTGCCGCAGTTAATCGAATCCCTGCTGAAAAAGATTGGATACCCTTCCGTCCGCATTTCCGATGAGGCCATGGAGCTGCTCGTAGCCTATGACTGGCCCGGCAATGTCCGTGAGCTGCAAAATGTCCTGGAGCAAACACTGATCCTGTCGCCCTTTATGGTGCTTCTTCCCGAACACCTTCCGGAAAGATTCCGTCCAAAACGTGATGAGACGCTTCCCCTCTTGCCGCCTCTTGAAGAAGCAGAAAGAAAGCAGATCATCCAGGCGCTGCAGACCACTTCATGGAACCAGAGCCAGGCGGCTCAACTTTTAGGAATTGATCGAAAGACGCTGAGGACAAAAATTCAGCGCTATGGTTTATTAAGAGATGGCACATCGTGAGGTAGTTCGACAGACGCCGCATTCTCGACAATCGGGAAGTACAAAACAATTTGCGTGCCCTCATAGGGACTGCTCTTCATCTCGATTTTGCCGCCATGGATCTTGACGATATCCTGCACAATAGCAAGACCCAGACCTCTCAGACCTTCATCCGTATGTGTGCTGAAGAAAGGCTCACAGACCCTTGCCAATAATTCAGGCGGAATGCCTGGACCGTTGTCACGGACAGTAATAGCCACAGCATTATTCTGCGGTACGGCTCTGGCTGTAATGTGAATCTTCCCTCCTTCGGACATTGCCTCCAAGGCATTTTGAATAAGATTAAAAAGGGCTGTCTGAACGCGATATCTGTCAACGAAGAGAATGGGGATTTTTTCATCCACGTCCACATTAAGTTGAATGCCTGATTTCTGCATCAGCGGTTCGACGAGGGGGAGCGTCTCGTTCAAGAGTTCAGGTACGCTTACGGCCTCAAAATGCGGCTCCGGAAGACGCGTGGCGTGACGCACATTCTGAATGACCGTATTGAGCCTTTGCGTCTGCTGAACTATGAGTTCCAGCTTTCTGCCCACGTCCGGCGGCCAAGCGTCATGCTCCAGGAGCAGTTTAGCCAAGCCCGCAATCGAATGCAGGGGCGTGCCCAGGTCATGCGCCAGCGTGGCCGTCAAATGACCCAAAGCTGTAAGCTGTTGGAGCTGGTTCACCTGCTGCTGAAGTTGAACCACATTGTGTGTCGCTTCCTGCACCCTCTCCTCCAGGCGCCTCTGGAGCTCCTGATTTCGCGCCAGAACCCGTTCAATCTCCTCGGCCATTACATTAAAGTGATCTGCCAGGTGGCCCCATTCATCCAGCCTGGCAATGGGAATTCTCTTGACGTATTTGCCTGCACGGAAGTCATCAATGGTGTCAATGATGACACCCAGCGGCCTGCCGATAAGCCATCTGTAACTTAAAGCCAGGACAAACAGGATGGCGAATAAAAGACCTATCGTGCTGAACAGCAGGAGACGTTTCGCGCGGGCCAGGATTTCAAATCTGGTTTGCGAAAAAACAATAACACCGACAAAAACCTGCGTGTCTCTTTCTGATAGAAACGGATACAGCAGGCCTAGGGCAGGCCCGCCATCAGTATTCAATTCAACGCGCTGTGTTTTTGATTTTTCCATGGCGGCCCCTATGATATTCTCAGGCCATTCATAGGGAACCCGTCCGGCACCCACAATATATTCCACTTCGCCATTTACGATTGAGAAAAGATCAATACGGGCCAGTCTGTCATCTGACTTTATGTGGTCTTCCAATGCATCATCAAGGGCGGATAAACCTTTACCGGTCGGAAAATGCTGGTAGTACGTGCTGACCGTTTCCGCAAGGTCATAAAGCCGTTTGACCTGCTGTTCAATGAGAATTACATCCAGCACCCTTAACTGGATCCAGCCCCATATAGTCATGGTCACAGCCAGGCCCAAAACGGTCAAGACAATCAGGCGCGTCCGGACGGTCATATTGGACACCCTGTATTTCGCCTTCTTGATAAAATTCTTTAGTGTTGACAAAATGCGCACCCTGCAATAGTGATTACGAGCCTTTGATCCTCATATCAGAAAGAAATGCAAAACTCAATTGTTCCATTGAGCGCAAAAAATCGCGCGGAGACTATATCTCCATGCCACTATGTAGCCGACAACATACGATGTTACAATGGATATTATTTCTGGGGAGGGGTTTCAGCTGGCGATGGTCTTGTTTCCCTTAAGGGAGAAGTCTTCCTTATTATCTTTCTTACAACAAAGGGAGTAACTCTGGTGGCTATATTCCTGCCGTCCTTCTTCAGGTAGTTCACCTTCACTTTATCGCCGGCATTGATCTTTTCAACTGGTTTATCCAACGCAAAATCCATTGTTTCCGTTTTTCCCTTGACGGTACGCTCAACCGATATCATTGTGTCGGAGATATCCCTGACTACTCCTATGATACTCACCTTTGTTTCCTTAGGCGGTTTCACGGTAACCGCCTTAGACGGCTCGGCCTTGGCGGGGGCTTGGGAAGGTCCGTCAACAGCGAAGACGGCAGCGCTGAAAACAAAAACAATACCTGCTACTAATACAGTCAGACGTTTCATTCCAGGCAACCCCCTTCTTATATTCCTCAAAACATGTAATCCGCGCAGTGATTAAGGCATTCTTATATTAAAAAAACTTTTAGTGCAATCTGTATACCATATGGATGTCCATTCAGGGATATTAAACTAACTATATGCAATTACGTGAGATTAAATTAATGCTTCCGATCCCGATGGGAAATAAATGGCAAAGAATTGGAGAATTAAACCCCAGTTGTCGAGTAATTTTTCATCAATTGCTTTACAATAATCCCATGCAGAAACATAAATCTATGATTTTCTTGTAATCATTCTCAAGGCGGCAGGCATGATGTCAGCAACTATCGGTAAGCAGCACGGCTGTTCTCCATCGCAATCTACGAGGACGCGCTCCTCAGAGGATGCACTGATCGTTTTCCCTGTGAGGATCGATACATCTTTGATATCTTTGATTCTGCCATTATACAGCTTAGGCAGATGCCTGAACACCTCGCCGAGACTCAAGTTACCGATTACGGTTATATGAAACAGACCATCATCAATGACGGCGTCCGGAGCCACATGCATGCCCCCGCCGTGATACTGACCGTTAGCTACGGCTATGTTCCAGGCAATGACGTGCCTGTCATACGAGTTGTCAATCTGAATGCGTATATTTTTCTTGCCATAAAGGAAAATTGAAATCACGGTTGCCCAGATGAAGGAAATAAAGGGGCCGAATGCCTTGCTGCTTTTATTGATCCGCTCATCAACTTCGCCTCCCAGGCCAAAGCTGACGATATTATGGAAATAACGCGTCACTGGAAGTCCGTGGTCATTCCGGTGCTGAAGCCGTCCCACATCAATGATCTTTATATATCCTTCTTTAATTGTGTCGAGTGATTGTTCGATCCCCGCGGGAATTGGCACAGTCTTAATGAAATCACATCCCGTTCCATTTGGCACAAACCCGAGCAGAGTGTCATTCCGAATCGGTCCGCTTTCATCCATGAATCCATTCACTACCTCATTAAGAGTGCCATCCCCGCCCACACAAATGATCAATTCAGCCCCTTCGATGATCTCCATTTTGGCGATCCTCGCGGCATCTCCCGGTCTTGCGGTCAGATACGATGTAAAATAACCCAAACGATCGCGCGCCATAGCATGGATGCGGGGCCACTGCCTGCCTGTATAACCATTACCCGCATGAGGATTTACAATGAAGACAATTCTCTTGGAAGCCAAACCCGTTTTACCTACTGTCCCGGATAATACTATCAGCGCCGCAACGGAGAGGAAACTCTATAAAATATCTTTCTGCAATATTGTCACTACTTTCTTATACGTCTATATATCCAGCAGTGCAAAAAGAAGAAAATGGTAACCAAGCCGCCCTGACGGATCATCTTTTTTGCAACTTTTCTCACATCTTTCTGCTGATCCACTTTTTTATCGGCGAGATACATGCCGAGTAAGCCGCGATTAATCATGTGATGGAAGCGTGCGTTTGGCAGGCGGGAGATGCTCCGGTCTGCCTGCTCATAAAAATGCATCAGCCTGGCCGTCATTTTGTTGCCGTCAGGATAGTATGAACAGAAATTCAAATCCCCGCCGGCGCGATCCTCCTCCTGATCGATCAGATAATCAAGCAGTATATGCAATCCCTGCACCCACGGGAAATATGCATCTTTGATACGCTCCACCAGTTCTGCCGAACAATCTTCACGAAAAGCATGGGCAACAATGCAGAAGATGCCGAGAGTGGAGCCAGCGCACGCCGCAAATTCATACCAACTCATCTCAGGCAAATGGCCCTTGTACTTATCGAACCATGCCGCCAAGCGCGGCACACGCTCTTCGATCCTCACATGCTTGTGGACTTGAAGTTCACAATAATAGCCGGCAAGTTCGTGAAGGGCCGGTGCGATTACATGATATGCCGGTAGCTTTTTGAGAATTTCCTGACAGGTCGTAACAAGAGACAGCAGGTAGCCGCCATCATCCTGTTCATTTCGGAGACGGTAATACGCTTCGCCGGATACGTTCGGGTTCAGCGCATGATGCATTGATTCGTGTAGAGCGCGAAAATCGTTCGGATCAAGGGATGTGCTGCGATCACATAAATTGTCAAGATAGTCACTAATGGTCTGATAAGCGACAATGAATCGTACCGCTTCATGGTAGCGATTCCCCGCTAATAAGGCGTAAATCGACCCGCCTTCACAATGGAATGTCTTTGTCTCAATACTCATGAGGGCCTGTTTACGGAGCTCCGGATCAGGAATTTCTTCGGCTCTTCTTTTCCATTCTCCCAGATGACGATGAACATCAGGACGTACCCGGAGAATAATTTTTGTTGTCATCGTCCACAGGAAGGGCAAATTGTTCACCAAATGACGCTCCTCCATTCCAACCTCTTGCTCTTGCCGAAATAACTTCGCAAAGAGTCTCCAGCGCTCGCCAGCCCCGATGCAAGCTTCGGAAAATACACATGCTTGCGCTTCATAACACAAGGTATTTTTTAACACAAGCGCCATGGTGCGTAAGTTATGGGAATTGCCTTGACCCCTTATTTCTTTTCATGTTACCGCAGGCATGGCATAATTCGATACCCAACCGACAGAGAAGGGGCATCAGGACAGGCGCTGAATGATAAAATATAACGAGCAGTCATTGGAACCGCAGGAATTTATGCATCAGGAAGGAAATGTAATAGTCATTGGCGGCGGAGCAAGCGGCATGATGGCCGCAGGGAGGGCCGCAGAAATGGATGCACATGTCATCCTCCTGGAAAGATGCGGAAAACTTGGCCAGAAGATACTCGTCAGCGGCAAGACGCGCTGCAATCTCACGAATGCCAAGGACCTGGATCATTTCATTTCTATGTATGGGCAAAACGGCCGTTTTCTCTACAAGTCTTTTCATCACTTCTTTCGTGAAGATCTGCTTGCCTTCTTGAGTCGCTATGGTGTGGAAACAAAGATTCAGAGAGGCGGGAGGGTCTTTCCGGTTTCCGACAGGGCTGAAGATGTTGTCAGTGCCTTCGAAAAATATCTGATTGATCACGGTGTGGAGATATGCAGGCACACGCGGGTCACAGGCATTCAAGTCCGTAACAAACAGGTGACAGGTGTAATGACGGCAGACGGCATATTCCGGGCAAGTGCCGTCATCCTGGCTGCAGGCGGTTCGACCTATCCTGCGACCGGTTCTAGGGGGGATGGCTATACGATGGCTGCCGCCCTCGGCCACACCATCACTAAACTCCGTCCCGCATTAGTGCCCCTTGTTGTCGAGGAGATACCTCTCGCAAAGTCCTTGCAGGGGGTGAGCCTCAGGAATGTCCGTCTCACGGCATTCCAGTGCCGGGCGGATGAAATTGATCCGTCTCTTGTGCCAAACAGTGACACAGGTCGCGGCACAGGAAACAGGCGACCACGCCCGCCGGTTATCGAAAGCCGCATGGGAGAGATGATGATCACCCATTTCGGCATCGGGGGGCCAATTACACTGCTTATGAGCCTGGCCATTGTCGACGCCCTGAAACGGGGACCAGTAAGTATTTCCATAGATCTCAAGGCTGCCCTTGATAGGAGGGAGCTCCGTAACCGCCTCCAGCGGGATTTCGACCGATTCAGTAAAAAAAGGTTCCGCAACATCGTGACCGGACTCGTTCCTGCAAAAATGGTCGATCCTCTAGTTTTAATGACAGGTATCCCCCCGGATAAGCCCGGTTGCCAGCTCAGCGCTCGAGACCGTGAGAGACTCCTCGATCATCTGAAGTCTCTTCGCTTTAATATCAAACAACCTCTTCCCATGTCATCTGCCATTGTGACAGCCGGAGGCATATCCCTGAAAGAAATCGATCCGCGAACAATGGCATCGCGCAAGCTGAAAGGCCTCTACTTCTGCGGAGAAGTAATAGATATTGACGCCGATACCGGAGGCTACAATCTCCAGGCCGCCTTTTCAACGGGCTACCTTGCCGGTGAACAAGCCGCAGCCTATGTTAAATCTAGGTTGTCCTCCATCGATCGTCATGTAGATCTTTAGAATTATCCTTCTTCCTTCTCCTGCTCCTGCGCCTTCTCCTTCACTTTCTTCTTCTCCGGTTTCTGCTTCTTCTCCGGTTTCTGCTCCTTCTCCGGTTTCTGCTCCTTCTCCGGTTTCTGCTCCTTTTCCGGTTTCTGCTCCTTTTCCGGCTCCTGCCCCTTTTCCTTCTTTCTCTTTTTTCCCTTCCCCTCTTCAAGGGCTTCCTTTGATGACTTCCCTTTCTTTTCTCCCTGATCTTTCGGCACGGCTGGGGCAGCCGCCTTTTCCGCCTTCATCTTTGCCAGCTCTTCCGTCCTTTTTTCATAGCCTGCGATCGCTTTCAGTCTGTCATTTATAGCCCTAATATTCGCCCGCAGTTTTTTAACGAGCGTATCTTTAACGATCCCAGGAGATTCGATCCCCTTCTTAGACAGGAGGGACAGGCGTTCCTCCAGACTTCGTTCGAAATACGCCTTTTGTCGCTCTTGCGCCTCCTTCTTTCTCGACCCCATATCTTCTCCTCCCTTTCCGATTCACTTGTTTTTCACCGGCAGCCAACAGACCTTACAGCATTTTATCCTTCCTGCCGTCAGAAGATTGCTCCTTGCATATGTATCAGGAAATAAGACTAAAGACCATCATATTTCTCAATATGGCAACCGTAATGGGGGATGTCATCTTTTAGATTCGCCGCGGATTTATCAAGTAGAGGCCGTGGAATAGGGAGTATCGAAAAGTCACATATTTTATGCCTGGCGGAGTCGGATATTCTCATTGACAGAAATTCCATCTATTACAATTTCTTATGTTCAGAGTGTTTTTGAATAACCAATCTTTCAAGTTCATCGAAAAAGGTTAATTGATAGTCACTTCTTTCAGACGGATTCTCTTCAGTTGTTTTTGACGGTTCATATTTTGACCAATCCAATTCAGTTTGTATATGTTTATCGCTATCGGCGACCGTCAACAATAGATAGACAAGACCATTTTCTCTTATTCAGCCTATGCAATCTTCGCCATGACACTTTCCATCGACAAAAATGCGCCATTTCATGCCCGTTTCCTTTCATATCTTTCTAATCGTTACCATTCCTCAGATGTGTTACATTTGCACGCATTATTCACACTCGTTTTTGCAGGGATTCCGGATCAAGCGGGTCACATCTTCGAAATATCAGTATAAGAGTTACAGCACATGATTCTATTAATGCAATACCGACATAGAAATAAAAATACCAGGCATTTTCAAGGGCGTGAATGAGATAGATTTCACTTTCGCGCTGATGAAAAAGGATGACAAGAAATCAAAGGCCGAACCCGACATGATATTTTACACAATCATCGTAATTAAATTCGCAACTGAGAGGGAAGATTCAGAGCACATGCAATATTTCACTGAGACTCGGGTGGGGGATAATCCAGTTTTTCAATTCCTTTTTCCCCATGCGGTTTGCCACGGCCAGGCTCATGGAAGCGATTAGTTCACCCGCGTCCTCTCCGACGATTGTTACTCCAATCAACCTATCGCCGCACAAGACCACCTTTACGAAGCCGTTCCCTTTGAGTTCTGTCCTGGCCATGATATTTGCCCCATATTCGACCCTCTTTATTTCCACCTTTAAACCCAGTTCTCCTGCCTGCTTTTCCGTGAGTCCGACGCGGGCCACGTTTGGGTGCGTATATATCACGGAAGGTACTGCGTCATCCCTGTATGTGATCGAGCTATCGCCATACAGGTAACTGGCGACAGATCTGCCCTGCTGCATAGCCCTGTGCGCGAGCATGATACCTCCGGTCACATCACCGACGGCATAGATACCAGGCACGTTGGTCATCTGACGGTCATCGACAGATATACCCTTCTGATCATACAAAATACTGCATTGATTCAATTCTTCCGTATGCAAGAGGGGTTTCCTGCCTGTACACATAAGGACGCAATCGGCGGTCAATTCAAGTTGCTTTGCAGTTTGATTCGCTTTCAGCAAAACCCCGCTTGGTGTCTCCTGGATTGCCTCCATCCGTGTTGACGTGTGAATGGCAACACCGAGGCGGATGAGATCATGCCTTATCAAATCGTCGGCTTCTCTATCCTCATGGGGGAGGAGTTCATCCAAGAGTTCAACGATGGTCACATTAACGCCAAGCTCAGCCAGGAATGTGGCAATTTCAATCCCAATGAAGCCGCCCCCAACAATGATGACAGCTTCCGGCAGAGCCTCAAACATGAGAAAGCCTTCGGATGTCAAGATTCTCTGAGACGTCTGGAAACCATGCGGCAGGAGCGGTTCTGAACCCCAGGCGATAATTATATTATCGGCAGTCAGGTGATGCCTCTGACCCTCAAGTGACATCCATTCCACCTCCCGGGAAGAAATAAGATGTCCCTCTCCGGCCTTCATATCCACACCTGCATCCTCAAGAGATTGCTGGACGCCCTTGGCGGAGAGGGTGACCATCTGCCGCTGATGGCGTTTCATTGCGGCGAAATCCATTTTCGCCTCACCTGCAGAAATACCGAGACGTTTCAATTTCTTCAAATTCATGAACTGCCTGCTGCAAGCTAAAAGCGCCTTTGTTGGAATGCAGCCCCGGTGGGTACATGTGCCGCCCCATTGATTTTTCTCAATTACGGCAACCTTGGCTCCCCATCTGGCAGCGTGTTCAGCCGCAGCATGGCCTCCGGGACCAGCTCCGAGAATGATAAGATCATATGTCTCAATCACGATAATGCCTTCCGCAATTCAGTCTAAGAGATCACTGCTGCATGGTAGGAGCTGCGCACCAGAGGGCCTGCCTCGACACGCTTCACCCCCAGTTCATGCGCCATCCCTTTCATGACTTCAAATTCGTCCGGGTGGTAATACTTCATGACAGGCCAATGATTGCGTGACGGCTGCTGGTACTGGCCGATAGTCACCGTTTCACAGTTAACTCGAGCCAGGTCATGAAGCAAAACCATAATGTCACTCCAGCTCTCTCCGAAGCCCACCATGAATCCCGACTTGACGACAATTTCCTTCTTGCCACATTCGCTTATCCGATGAAGCAATTCCAGAGAAAGACCATAATTACCCTGCGGTCTGACGTGGCTGAAAAAAGCGGGAACGACTTCCATATTGTGGTTTATCACATAGGGTCTGCTCTTGACTATGCATTCCAGAGCATCCCAATTCCCACGCAGGTCCGGAATAAGCACTTCCACCCTGCATCCCGGCACTTCCTGATATAGTCTTTCCACGCAACGGGCAAATATCCCCGCCCCTCCATCGGAGAGGTCATCCCTCGTGACCGATGTGACAACGATATATCGGAGTCCCAGCTCTTTGACCGCCTGGGTGAGACGTTCCGGTTCCATCTCATCCAATCCTTCGGGCGTCCCGTGCCGGACGTCGCAGTAGAGGCAGTCTCTCGTGCAGATATTCCCAAGAATTAAAAAAGTGGCCGTTCCGGAATGAAAACATTCGGTGACATTGGGGCAATGCGCCTCCTGGCAGATGGAGTGGAGATCAAATTGCGACAGAATCCCTTTCACATGTTGGAATTCATGCGATGCAGGGAGTTTTACCTTTAACCATTCAGGCTTTCTTTTTATCTGCATTCACACCCTGAGTCATTTTTTTGATCTTGGCGATACTGAAAAAACCGAAGATGAAGAACATGATCCCCATGATGAGCTGCGGAAAGGCAGCCTCAATCCGCCCCGTTTCGATAAAATGCGCTATTGCCTGCACCAGATTTATAAGACCGAAAAAGAGGAAAATGACAGGAGCGAGATAGTTGACCAGTTTACGTGCATCTATGGGAAGCTTGGGTAGTCCCGGCACCTGTTCCCGGACAGGAGTCGAATTAGTCTTGCCTGGCTGTGCCTGCGCTGGCGCTTCTTCCAAGGCATTTTTTTCCTTGCCTGCAAGAGCCCAGATAATTTTGTCTCTTTCTCTGGGATTCTTGACTGTCTTAAGTTTTCTGATGAGTTCATCCCTTTCCATTTCTCTCTTCCTTCCCTTATTATATCAACGTATATCTCGCACTTCGCTTAAGCTTTCCTCCAGCATACGTCAGGCTCCCTGGCTGCCTTGACATCATCCAGGCGCCTCACGGGAGTTGTAAGGGGCGCTGATTTGACCAGAGCAGGGTTTTCCTCCGCCTCTCTGGCAATGGCAATCATGGTATCGCAGAAGGCGTCAAGGGTCTCCTTGCTCTCCGTCTCGTTGGGTTCGATCATAATGGCCTCGGGCACAATGAGGGGGAAGTATATCGTCGGCGGATGATAGCCGTAATCGAGGAGACGCTTGGCAATATCCGAGGTGTGGACGCCGCTCTCCTTGACCTGCCGCTTTCCGGAGAACACGCACTCGTGCATACAGATCCGGTCATAGGGAAGGTCATAATTAGCTCTTAATCGCTCCTTCACGTAATTGGCATTAAGCACAGCGGTTTCACTTACCTTCTTCAAGCCGTCAGGCCCGAGAGTCCTGATATATGTGTAGGCTTTTACTATCACGTTAAAGTTTCCATAAAATGCCCTTACCCGACCGATACTGTCCGGAAAGTCACACTTCCATTCATACCTTCTCCCTTTCTTTATGACACGCGGCATGGGAAGATAGCGAACCATATCTTTTCTGACTCCCACGGGCCCGCTTCCGGGGCCGCCGCAGCCGTGGGGCGTTGAGAACGTCTTGTGGAGATTGAGCTGAATGACGTCAATGCCGAGGTCGCCTGGTTTTGTGACTCCCATAAAGGCATTGGCATTGGCGCCGTCGCAGTACAATATCCCTCCCCTTCCGTGAACAATCTCAGAAACCTGTTCGATATTTCTCTCAAAGAGGCCCAGGGTGTTGGGGTTCGTAATCATCAGTCCTGCCACATCCTTCGTCATCAGTTCCCGGAGATGGCCGATGTCAACACCCCCTTCGGCATTTGACCGCACGGTGACAACACTATAGCCGCACAAAGCCCCCGAGGCCGGGTTTGTTCCGTGGGCCGTATCGGGGATCAGAATCTTTGAGCGCTTCTGTCCTTTTTTCTCGAAATATTTCTTGATGACCATGACACCGGTGAGTTCGCCATGCGCCCCCGCGGCAGGCTGGAGGGTAAAATCGACCATGCCGAATATTTCGCTCAAATACTGTCTGAGTTCGTACATGATCTGCAATGATCCCTGAGAAAATTTAACCGGGGAGTAAGGATGGAGGCTTGTGATTCCGGGCAGACGAGAAACCTCCTCATTGATCTTGGGATTATATTTCATGGTGCACGAGCCGAGAGGATAGAAGCCCACATCAACACCGAAATTACGCTTCGATAATTGTGTATAATGGCGGATGAGATCCACCTCCGCCACCTCCGGGAGGTCCACATCATCCCTGAGCAGACTTTTGTTGATAATATCTGTAACTGCCACTTCGGGCACATCCGGTTTCGGAATGTCTGTTGCTATTCTTCCCGGCCTGCTCTTTTCAAAAATGAGTTTCATGAATTACCTCCGGCCTATATTATTACGCAACAATGGAAACTGTTCTGTCGATGTCGTCTCTTGTAAGCATTTCCGTGGCGCAGAAAAGAAGGGCGTTTCCAAGCTCAGGATAATCTTTTTCGAGGTCATATCCGCCTACGATACCTCCGGCTTCGAGTTTCCGATTTACATTCTTTGGATCAGGACAGCGAATTACGAATTCATTGTAAACAGGGTCAGTGAAAATCACCTCCCAGCCTGTGAGTTCCGAGAGCCTGCGTTTCAGGTAATGAGTTTTCCAGATGTTGAGCTCCGCTAATTTTTTGAGATTCTTCCCGAGACTGACGAGATAGACGGCAGCAGCCAGGGCGCAGAGGGCTTCATTGGAACAGATATTCGACGTGGCCCTTTCCCGTCTGATGTGCTGTTCCCGCGTTTGCAGTGTCAGGACAAAACCTCTTTTGCCTTCTTTGTCCACCGTGGCTCCGGCAAGCCGGCCGGGGATCTTCCTTAAAAACTTGTCCGTGCTGGCAAAAATCCCGAGATAGGGACCTCCATAGTTCATGGGGTTTCCGAAGCTCTGCCCTTCTCCCACCACGAAATCCGCTCCCATTTCGCCTGCGGGTTTAAGAATACCTAAAGACGTCGCTTCCGTGAATGCTGAAACAAGAAGCGCTCCCTTTGCATGCACTGTGGGCTCGATTGCGGCAATATCCTCGATGACGCCAAAAAAGTTGGGGCTCTGAACCAGGACCGCTGCTGTCCGATCGTCCACAGCATGAGACAGGGCATCCCTGTCAAGCTGACCGGATTTGCCATAAGGAATTTCAACGACCTCGTATCCATTTGCCCAGGCATATGTACCGACAACCTGCCTGTACTCAGGATGGACGGAACGGACAATAACGATTTTCTCCCTGCTTAAGGTCTTGGCAGCGAGCACCGCAGCCTCGGCCATCGCCGAGGAGCCGTCATACATGGAGGCATTGGCAACCTGCATGCCCGTAACCTTCGCTATCATGGTCTGGTATTCATAGATAGCCTGAAGTATTCCCTGGCTGATCTCCGCCTGGTAAGGGGTATAAGCTGTATAGAACTCTGAGCGCGAAATTACATGGCCCACAACGGCCGGGATATAATGGTTGTAAACCCCCGCCCCCATGAGGGTAATCGGGGGAACGGCGTTTCGGGAACTAATGCCCTTCATCAGCGCCGCGACCTCTTGCTCGGAAAGGCCAGGAGGTAAGTCAAGGAGCCTCTTTAATTTATATTTCTCGGGAATATCGGCAAACAGCTCAGCCACCGTTTTGATGCCGATAATCTCCGTCATCTGTCTTTGATCTTCCGGGGTGTGTGGAACATAGTCCATTGAGCGATCCTTTCTCCGGTCTACTTCGAGTCCTCTGACATCGCGGGCTTTGATGAAACAATCCTTACGATGGAATTGCCACGCCTGGGCCGCAATTGAATGGAAGATTAGTGCTTCTCCTCTTTGATCATCTCCGCGTAGAGGGCTGCATCCATGAGGTTATTCAATTCAGCAGGATCATCCATTTTGAGTTTAGCTATCCAGCCTTTTCCAAAGGCATCCTGATTTACAAGTTCCGGGTGTTCCTCCAGCTCTTTATTTACTTCTATAATTTCGCCACTCACAGGCGAGAAGACGTCAGAAACAGACTTCACGGATTCCACCACCGCCACCGGTTCCATTTGCTTGACTTTCTTCCCTATCCCCGGGAGTTCCACAAAGACGATATCCGTAAGCAGCTCCTGAGCGTGATCCGTAATACCCATAGTGATGGTTCCGTCTCCGTTATCCATTGCCCATTCGTGTTCCTTTGAATACTTCCTGTCTGCTGGATTTGGCTTTGACATTGCTCTCCCCTTTCAATCTGTCTGTCTACACCTTCAACACAGTTTACCGCATATTCCGAGAATATCATTTCTGCCTCTTGTAAAAAGGCAGTTCCACAATCCGCGCTCCGGCATGGTGGTCACGGATCTGGATGAGAATGTCCGTACCAGGCCTGCTGTACGATACGGGCATAAATGCCAGTCCCACTGCCTTCTGCAGGGTAGGGGTATATGTCCCCGATGTCACAACGCCCACTTCCTTTGCATCCTTGAAGACCTTGTGCCCGTGTCTCGCTATGCCTCTATCTTCCATCTCGAAGCCGACCAGTTTTCTGATCAATCCCTTTTCTTTCAATTTTTTTAAAGCGGAACAACCGATAAAGTCTTTCTCCAGATTTGTTGCCCATCCGTAAACGACCTCCAATGGGGTAATAGTCTCGTCCATGTCATTTCCGTATAACATCATCCCCGCTTCCAGACGCAGTGTATCCCGTGCCCCCAGTCCGACGGGTTTGAGCCCGAGGTCCTTCCCGATCTTCAGGAGCTTATCCCAGATTTCTCCTATACTCCGACTCTCCGCATAGATCTCAAAGCCTTCCTCTCCGGTGTAGCCGCTGCGAGACACGATAACCGGTATTTTCATAACCTTCATGTCCTTGGCATGGTAGAAAGTCAAAGATGCCAAATCATCTGATACAAGGTTCTGGAGAATCTCCTGCGACAGGGGGCCCTGCAGGTCGATTTTGCCTGTTCGATCGCTATTGTCAACAACCTCCACACCGGATAAACCCCTTGCTTTTCTCTGTGTCTCGATCCATGAGAAATCTTTGTCCTTCGTCCCGGCGTTTGTGACGACCAGATAACTCTCCTTTCCTAAGCGATACACAGTTACATCATCGATGATGCCACCGTTTTCATTCGTCATGACGCTCAGCTTGATCTGTCCTATGGCCTGTCCCTCTATATTTCTGCTCAATACCCATTGCAGGAGATCAAAAGCCTGAGGTCCTCTGACCTCGATCTCTCCCATATGGCAGATGTCAAATAGTCCCGCTTTCATTCTGGTTGCACGGTGCTCTTCAATCACGTTGCTGTATTGAACAGGCATTGCCCAGCCGCCGAAATCAATTATTCTTGCACCAAGTGCGACGTGACGGTCATACAGTGGGGTTTTCTTCATTGACGGTTCTCCTCCGGGAGGTGGACAGACTTCTGTGGTGCAAGTCCTGTCCGTCAAGCTGATTCAATGAAAGAGCCTGTTGCTGATTTAATACCGGTACTTGTAGTAAATGAGGGACAAGATTACGATAACAAAAATTACGAAGAAAATTATTTTTTTTCTTGAAAACCGTAGACCTTGGAACGAGATTCTTGCGATTCTTGCAGATTGTCCATTTCGATTCAATAGGATACTGTCAGCAGATGAGAGAGTAGCGTTTCCTGCATGCTGCCCTGTTCACCTACTGGCAGGAAAAGTAACATAGGCCTGACCATATTTCAAGACATATAAAATATTGTCCCGCTCGTTTAATGTGTGGAAAGAAATAAGCTGTGAAACACGTATAAGAAAGGGCAATATCAGATATTTCGGGAAATACCGTTACCGGTAACTGTTTTCATCTTTTCAAAAGTTCTTTCAAAGAACTCTTGTTTCTGTTTCGGAACGTATAGTGTACCTTCGCAATCGATGATCAACTTGCCTTCAAGGTGGTCAATTTCATGTTGTGCGACACGGGCAACGTAATCTGTATAGCGCTTGTTTATTTTGCGCCCGCTTATATCAAACGCCCTGACTTTGATCTCCGGAAATCTGCTCACTTCAACCTGAATTTCCGGGCATGAGAGACATCCCTCTGTCATGGTCACCATATCACCCCGGGCTTGAGTAATACGGGGGTTGATCAAGAGCTCGTAATCGTCCTCGCTCTTTGACCAGCCCTTTTCATTGAATCCTTTGTTTCTGAAGATAATTATTTTTTTACTTATACCGATCTGCGGAGCCGCCAGACCTGCAGCTTCATCCATCGACAAGAAGGCGTCGACAAGGGTCTTAATCTCCTTTTTTCTTTCGTCATCGAAGGGAACCCGTATATCCTCACACAGCCTCCTTAGGACAACGGTTTCCTCCTCATTAATCTTGTCATCCTTCCACAGTGTGAAAACTCTTACCTCAGACATCACTTCCCCCGTCACAAATTGTTCAAGTTTTATATAGCATCCTGCGCCCATTATTTCAAGTCTCTTGCGATTTTCAAATACCCTTGATAATTTTACGGATGTCTGCTAATTTTCTTCAATTAGAGAGATTTGGAAACCATTTACAATAACAGCAAAAATAAGAGTGCAATCTTGATTAATGCCATCGTAACAAGCAAGGCAAGGCAGGAATTTGCCAGACTGATGAAATTTGAAAACGGAGGATTACCGATCACGGATTCCGGCAGCTTAAAGAAATTGCCTCTCTTATACATACACATTCCCTTCTGTGAAAAACTATGTCCCTACTGTTCTTTCCACCGCGTCGTCTTTGACAGCGCCCTCTGTCGCAATTACTTCAAGGCCATAAGGAAGGAGATCATGCTCTACAAGGGCAAGGGCTATGATTTCAGCGGCATCTACGTGGGAGGAGGAACGCCGACCATCCTCATAGAAGAGCTCGAGGAAACGCTAAACCTGGCGCGGCAATGTTTTTCCATTCGGCAAATCTCCGTAGAGACAAATCCGAACCATCTGACAGATGAAACTATCTCCACTCTCAAACGCGCCGGCATAAACCGGCTTTCCGTCGGAGTCCAAAGCTTTGACGATCGACTGCTTCGGGATATGGATAGATATGACAAGTACGGGAGTTGCGAGGCTATTACTCAAAGGCTGTCGCAGACTCTGGGGCAGTTTGACACTCTCAATGCGGACATGATTTTCAATTTCCCTTCCCAGACCATGACCATGTTAGAGAAGGATCTGGACATCCTTGCAGATATAGGGATAGACCAAATCACATACTACCCCCTCATGGTTTCAGATTCCACCCGTCAGGCCGTCGGTGAAAAGTTTGGGTATGTCGACTACGCAAAAGAGGAAAAATTTTACCACCGGATCACGGAACGGCTGATACCGGCATACAGGCAGTCGTCTGCGTGGTGCTTTTCAAAAAATGCCGCCATGATTGACGAATATATTGTCGATTACGATGAATATGCCGGGATCGGGAGCGGGTCTATCGGCTATTTGAACGGTATATGCTATGCTAACACCTTTAATATTGCGGAATACATTTCGCAGGTCAACCGCGGTGAGATACCTATTATGGCCTCCCGATCCTTCCAGCTCAAGGATCAGTTGCAATATGATTTCCTCATGAAACTCTTCGGCATGAATATGGACATACAGGCGTCGCAGGCAAAGTACGGCGGGATTTTTTATCGGGCTCTCTGGTTTAATATTCTTGCTTTTGTCCTTGCAGGTGCTTTACAGTATCGATCATCCCATCTTCACCTGACTAAGCGTGGATGCTACCTCTGGGTGATCATGATGAGGGAGTTTTTTATCGCAGTTAATAACTTTCGTGATTTTTGCCGGTCAAGATAGTATTATAATTACAAGACATCATATTTTTTGCCGCATCGTCACATGACAAAACAAAAGCTTGATGACCACCGGATAACGCTATTGAGGGGCCTCCCCAAGATTGACGAGATAATACTTTCTCTGGAAAAAAAGGAGGCGTTTGTAGGAACCCCAAAGTATGTCGTCAAGTCCATCTGCCGATCGGTTGTGGAAGAACTGAGGCAGGAGATCCTGAATACAAAGATGGATGCAGAAAGATTGCGCCTTCCCACGGCAGGAGAGGTCGTTGATAAAGTTATGCAAATCATAGACGGGCTTCATCAATACAAACTTCGCAAAGTAGTAAATGCAACAGGCGTAATTTTGCATACCAATCTGGGCAGAGCGCCCTTATGCGCCGATGCCCTGCAGAGGCTCATGGAAATAGCGGGGGGATATTCGAATCTGGAATATGACCTTGTGAAAGGGGAGAGGGGCCTCCGTTATGACCATGTGCAGAAGGTTCTCTGCGAGCTATCCGGTGCGGAAGATGCTTTAGTCGTCAATAACAATGCCGCTGCCGTTCTGCTTGCTCTCAATACCCTTGCGGAGGGGAAGCAGGTTATTGTGTCGAGGGGAGAGCTTGTTGAAATCGGCGGTGAATTCCGCATACCGGAAGTCATGGAAAAAAGCGGGGCACGTCTCCATGAAGTGGGAACGACCAACCGAACCCGCCTTAAAGATTATGAAAAGGCCATTGGCCCGGAAACAGCGCTCATCCTGAAGGTCCACACGAGTAATTTCAGAATTATCGGCTTCACGGAAGAAACGGATCTCGCTTCTATTGTAGCCCTAGGAAAAAACTGCGGTATGCCTGTGATGTATGATCTGGGCAGCGGTTGTTTCGCAGAGCTGGACCGTTACGGCCTGGAGAGAGAACCCACGGTCCGTGATATGCTGGCAACGGGCGTTGGCGTCGTTACCTTCAGCGGCGATAAACTTTTAGGCGGCCCCCAGGCGGGCGTCATTCTCGGACAAAAGGATATTCTGCAGAAAATCAAGAAGAATCCCTTAAATAGGGCGCTTCGCATCGACAAGTTGACCCTGGCTGCGTTAGAGGCGACATTGATGCAGTATCTGCAACCTGAAATGGCCGTAAAGCGTCTCAGGGTTCTTATGGCATTGACAGAAAAGCTCGCGGATGTCAGCAAGCGGGCCAAGAAACTTCTCTCTATCTTGAGAAAAGAGCATTTTGAAGGGTTGGCCGTCTCCGTGAAAAAAGGATTTTCTATGTCGGGAGGCGGTTCCCTTCCCGCCCAAGAGATTCCCACAATACTCCTCAGCATCGTATCAACACACTTATCGCCGAGCGGCATCGAGGAACGCTTAAGGCGGCTCGATGTTCCGATAATAGCACGCATTGCAGAAGACGAAGTTCTCTTCGACATGAGAACCATAGAGGAGGGAGAATTCCCATACATAAGGGACGGGCTCAAAAAAATCACCTCATCATGAGAGATAAATCGACTGGTTCTCAGGAACGAAAAAGCGACAAATTCATCGTTGATGCTCATGAAGCGGGGTTAAGGCTTGACATCTATCTTTCCCTTAAGGATTTAGGTTTATCCCGCTCACAGGTCAAGAAGTCCGTAGATGACGGACTGGTCCGTGTGAACAGTTTTCATAGCAAGGTCAGTCACCGGCTAAGGCCGGGAGATATTGTAGAAATAGATAAGCGGGAACCGGTAGCCTGCCGTGCTTTACCGCAAGATCTTCCCCTGTCCATCGTATACGAAGATCAACATATCCTGGTAGTTGACAAACCGGCGGGAATGGTTGTTCACCCCGCGGCGGGACACTTTCAGGATACAATTGTAAATGCCATCCTTCACCATTGCCAAAACCTTTCAGGCATTGGAGGCATCCTGCGACCGGGAATCGTCCATCGTCTGGACAAAGGCACTTCGGGATTGTTGATTGTAGCCAAATCGGATGAGGCACACCAGGGGTTAGCCGGTCAGTTCAAACGCCATGAAGTTAAAAAAACATATAAAACCCTCGTCTATGGCAATCCAAAGGAAGATGAAGGCGCAATTGACTTGCCTATGGGCAGGCATCCGGTGGATCGAAAGAAGATGTCTACGAGAAGCCGGCGCAGCAAAGAGGCGCTTACAACTTGGAAGGTGCATGAACGGTTCGGCGTGGCAGCCATGCTGGACGTGGACATCGTAACTGGCAGAACTCACCAGATCAGGGTTCACCTGAGTGCTGCGGGTTATCCTGTGGTCGGCGACAGCGTATACGGCAACCCCAAGCGGGCCGATACTGTTCACAACACGTTTGTGAGATCCAAACTGAAAGCGATGAAACGGCAGGCCCTCCATGCGGCAAAGGTCGGGTTTGTCCATCCCGTTACCTGTCATGATATGATGTTTTCGTCTCCGCTGCCGGATGACATGGCAGAATTAGCAGATTTTCTCAGGAGATATGTGCAGGTATAATCCATGCATCTGAAAAATATTACCATCGATCAGTCAAAATATCCTACTTACGACTATTACCCCTTCAATTTGCCCGTCTTTCAGAAAACGAAGCGCATGACCTTTAATGCTCCGGTTATTTTTTTTGTGGGTGAAAACGGATCGGGCAAATCAACCTTATTACAGGCACTGTCCCGGTCATGCGGCATTCACATATGGCAAGAGGCGGGCAGAACCCGCTATAATAATAATCCATATGAAAATAAATTCTGCGATAACCTGATAATTGAATGGTCAAACGGCAGGGTTCCGGGCTCCTTCTTCGGTTCCGACATCTTTCATCACTTCACGCAGATACTGGACGAGTGGGCATCGGCGGATCCCGGCCAACTAAGGTATTTCGGCGGTAAATCCCTGATCACCCAGTCTCACGGCGAATCTCTCATGTCGTTTTTCAGAGCACGTTATCAAATCAAAGGTCTCTATCTGTTGGACGAGCCGGAGACGGCGCTCTCTCCGCGCAGTCAGCTTGCACTGCTTGAATTATTGACGGCGACGAGCGCCGAGGGTAATGTTCAATTCGTTATTGCAACCCATTCCCCGATACTGCTTGCGTGTCCGCACGCATTGATATACAGTTTCGATCACAGTCCTGTAAGACAAATACTATACGAAGAAACAGAGCACTATAAGATTTACAAGGCCTTTCTGGAAGACAGGACCAATTACATAAAGTAACCACCTGAAAAGATCATCATGTAATCCTTACCGTAAAAGTACAAACATGAAAGATCAAGAAAAGACAAAAGAAGCGCTGATAAGAGAGATTAGTGATTTGCGATCCCGCATCGCGGAACTTGAAAAATCAGACGACGAGCGCACGCAGGCGAAGGAGGCTCTTTCACAGAGTCTGGAAAAGTTGAAAAAGGCTACAGGCTTTATCATTGATGTCATAGTCATGGTTGTTGAAGCACGGGACCCGTATATGGCTGGCCATCAGAAAAGGGTGGCGGACCTTGCCCGCTCTATTGCAGCGGAAATGAATTTATCGGGAGAGATCATTGACGGCATCGGTATGGCTGGCTTAATCCATGATTTGGGAAAGATATCCATACCGGCGGAAATTCTCGGACAACCCCGTCAACTCACTGACGTCGAATATAGTCTTGTAAAAACCCACCCCGAGATCGCCTACCAAGTATTGAAGGAGATAGATTTTTACAGGCCTCTTGCCCTCATCGTCTATCAGCACCATGAACGGATAAACGGTACCGGTTATCCGCAAGGTATCAAGGGAGTGGATATCCTCCTGGAGGCGAAAATCCTGGGAGTGGCTGATGTTGTCGAAGCAATATGCAGGCATCGGCCTTACAGGCCTGCATCGGGAATAGATAAGGCTTTGAAGGAAATCTCCCTATACAGCGGTGTTCTCTATGATCCGGAAGTGGTTAATGCCTGCACAAAGCTCTTCAGCGAAAAAGGGTTCAGGTTTAAATCCCGTTAGAATTGACAGATAGAGGGATAAAGGGGTGCGCTGCAGAGATGTAGCCTTTGCCGTGAACCTTACTATCGTAACCAATAAACCAATGTTTAGTTTTTCAAAAAAAGGCCCTGTAGAGTACTTGGAAGTTGCGACGCTCACCGCTTGCAATTTCCTGACCCATGCTTTTTGCACTCGGCGCGGAGGCGTTAGCGAGGGCAATTTTGCCAGCTTCAATTTCAGTCCGAAAGAGGGAGACAGTAAGGAGAATGTCCGCAATAACTGGAAAATTCTCGCCGAAGCTTTCAATCTCGAAATAGCACAGTTTCTTGTGGTCAATCAGGTTCATGGGAAGGATATTTTAACTATTGATCGTCCTCTTGCCGACTTCATCATTCCGGAACCGCCTCAATTTGATGCCATCATCACGAATCAGCCGGGGGTTGCCATCGGCATAAAGACAGCGGATTGTGTGCCTATTTTTTTTGTCGACAAGGTCAAGCGAATCATTGGAGTGGCCCATGCAGGTTGGCGGGGAACTGCTCTCGCGATTGCCGCAAAGTTAGTGGACGACCTGGTTGCAGGATTCGGCTGCCGTACAGACGACCTTATAGCTGCTATCGGTCCTGCTATCGGAGTCTGCTGCTATCAGGTGGATGAGCCGGTTTTTGACGCCATGAAAACACACAAAGATCGGGAGTCTTTTTTATCCCCCGCCCCTGAGCAGGGAAAATGGATGCTTGATCTTTCCCTTGCCAACAGGATGCAGATCATCGGCGCGGGCATCCACGATAAAAATATATGCATCGCAGGCTACTGCACTTCCTGCCATAGAGATATGTTCTACTCCCACAGAGGCGAGGGAGGGAATACGGGAAGACAGCTCAACTTCATTATGCTCACACCTTCATAAGAAAGAAGAGTTTAAAGGTCTTTTCGATTTTGTGTGCAAAAAATATGGTGTTTAAAAAGTGCTTGACATGGAGGAACGGGTGATATAAATTACAGAAAAATCATAGAAAGGCTTAAATAAAGTCCTTCCTTTTGGATTGTCTCAAGAACCCAATTTAACAACTCAGTACTAATCCAAGTTATTCTTTATATACTTCGCTGTATGTTAATTCTGCTATATTTTTTGTTGTTAATGACTGTGGCTTGAACTGGGAGTCGGGAGCTTTGCTGGTTATTTTTCAAAACTAATAGAGAGAGGTGCGAACAAGAGAATTAATTATGAATATCGAAGAAATTAAAAGATTGCCAATCAGTGAACTTACAAGCATGGCAAAGGATTTGAGCGTCGCCGGCGCGAGCGGTATGAGAAGACAGGACCTGATCTTTGCGATATTGCAAACTCAAGCCGAGAAAAACGAGAGCATAACAGGGAAGGGGGTGCTGGAAATCCTTCCTGATAGCTTTGGCTTCCTCAGGGCCGTTGATTATAATTATCTCCCGAGCCCTGATGACATCTACATCTCGCCATCGCAAATCCGAAGATTCAGCCTCCGGACCGGTGATACAGTATCGGGTGAGGTCAGGCCGCCGAAAGATGGTGAAAAGTATTTCGCCCTCCTCAAGGTGGATACGGTTAATTTTGAAAGTCCCGAAGCTGCCAGAGACAAGATACTCTTTGACAACCTCACGCCCCTATACCCGGAGCAGAAGGTGAACCTTGAAGCTGATCCGGAAAATTTTTCTACAAGGATCATGGATCTTTTCACCCCCATCGGAAAAGGCCAGAGAGCGCTAATTGTTTCTCCGCCGCGGGCAGGAAAGACCGTGCTCCTTAAAGATATCGCCCACAGCATTTCAACCAACCATGAAGAAGTCATTCTAATGGTTCTCTTGATAGATGAGAGACCGGAAGAAGTGACCGACATGCAGCGCAGTGTTAACGGGGAAGTAATATCGTCGACATTTGACGAACCGGCTACACGGCACGTCCAGGTCGCAGAGATGGTGATTGAAAAGGCAAAGCGTCTCGTAGAACATAAAAAGGACGTGGTGATTCTTCTTGACAGCATCACGAGGCTAGCCAGGGCTTATAACACTGTTGTCCCGCCAAGCGGCAAGGTCTTATCTGGCGGTGTTGATTCTAACGCTCTGCATAAGCCGAAACGATTCTTCGGCGCTGCCAGAAATATAGAAAATGGCGGCAGTCTGACCATCATTTCCACGGCCCTGATCGATACGGGAAGTAGAATGGATGAAGTTATTTTTGAAGAATTCAAAGGTACGGGCAATATGGAACTTCACCTGGACCGCAGGATTGCAGACAGAAGGGTATTTCCCGCCTTTGATCTCATTCGCTCCGGCACAAGAAAAGAGGAGCTCCTGATACCCAAGACTAACCTTAATAAGATATGGATTTTGAGAAGGCTTCTACAGGAAATGAACCCCGTAGAGGCAATGGAATTTATCGTCGACAAGATACGCAAGACGGAAACTAACCAGGCCTTCTTAAATTCCATGAATCAGTAAGAACCATTGATTTTAGTAGGCGTGAATTCGCGCCCGTAAGCATGCTGCAGAGGAGGATAATAGCAAACGATGAAGGAAGGTATACACCCGGAATATGCGAAGACGACAATCACATGCGCGTGCGGAAATGTGATTGAAACACAGTCCACCAGGAAGGACATAAGAGTTGAGATATGTTCTCAGTGCCATCCCTTTATAACAGGAAAACAAAAGCTTATGGATACGGCCGGTCGAGTGGAACGATTCAAGAAGAAATATGCCGCTAGTGAAGCGAAGAAAAAATAGTGGTAAATCTGTCTGAATTTGTGCGATTATCCGTTATGGATAGAAATTTGAGAGGAAGATATTCGACGTAATCACCCCTACCCCGATGGGACACTTCCGCTGACCAATCCATTGTTACCCGCCGGTCTTTTGGCAGGGCGACTTCTGTATATTTCAATGTATTAGATTCGACCGGAAAAATCTGGCCTTCTATTTCGAGCGCATTTTATTATGTGAAAAGAAATTATGTTTAAAAGACTGAAAGATATTGAAACAAGATATAAAGACCTGGAAGGGTTGTTGAGTGATCCCGATGTGGTCAGCAAGCCCAGCGTCTACCAGAAATATGCCAAGGAGCATGCCGATCTTCAAGACCTCGTGGAAGCATACAAGGAATATGAAAAAACGAACGCCCGCATCGAAGAAGACCAGACTATCCTTCGTGGAAATGACGATGAGTTAAAAGAAATAGTCAAGGAAGAACTGCCGCAACTCAAGGAACAATTGGAGCTTCTGGAGAATAAACTGAAACTTCTCCTCCTTCCCAAAGACCCGAACGATGACAAGAACGTTCTTCTCGAAATCAGGGCCGGCACCGGCGGTGATGAAGCGGGGCTCTTCGTGGGGGATCTTTTCCGCATGTACGCGCAGTTTGCAGAAATGCACAGATGGAAGGTGGATGTTATAAGCAGCAATCCGGCGGGCGGCATGGGTGGATTTAAGGAAATCATCGCCCTTATAGAAGGTAATGGTGCATACAGCGTCTTGAAATACGAAAGCGGTGTACATCGCGTGCAGCGGGTTCCCGTTACTGAATCCCAGGGGCGGATTCACACCTCTGCGGTTACTGTGGCTATTCTTCCCGAGGCGGAAGAAGTGGAGGTCAACATTGATCCCAATGAATTGAGGATTGACGTATATCGATCCAGCGGCCACGGGGGACAGAGCGTCAATACGACGGATTCCGCCGTCAGGATCACCCATTTGCCCACAGGCCTTGTCGTCACCTGCCAGGACGAGAAATCACAGCACAAGAATAAAGCGAAAGCCTTGAAGGTGCTGAGAGCCAGGCTTCTGGATAGTATGGTGCAGAAGCAGAATGCCGAAATTTCCGAATCAAGAAAAACCCAGGTGGGAAGCGGCGATCGCAGCGAACGGATCAGGACATATAATTTCCCCCAAGGGAGGGTTACGGACCATCGAATCGGCCTGACGCTTTACAACCTGGAGTCACTTCTCAACGGCAACATTCATCCGATCCTTGACGCCCTGGCGACACATTTTCAGTCAAAGGCGCTGCAAGAATCCATTACTTAATCCTGCCTTATTTTGTTTGTGGACGACCTTAATGTAATCAGCGAAATGAATATTTTGAATGCCTTGAACGAAGCGATACGTGTTCTTAAGGATTGCGGTTGTGCGACTCCCAGGCTCGATGCAGAGGTGATTCTGTCCGCTTGTTTGAATAAGGATCGCACGCGTTTTCATATCGACCGTGAAGAATCATTAACAAGAGATGATTTGCAGGAATTTCGGCGATGCATCGAACGACGAAAGGCAGGAGAGCCGGTTGCCTATATCGTGGGGAGAAAGGAGTTTTGGTCGCTTCCATTTGAAGTCAACAACAATGTCCTCATACCCCGGCCGGAAACAGAAATTCTTATTGAGGAAGTTCTAAAGGTTTGCTCATCCCTGAAAACAAAGGAAATAAGAATCCTGGAAATCGGCACGGGATGCGGGGCAATAAGCGTTTCGCTGGCGCACGAGTTAAAGAATGCGCAAATCACAGCCACAGACATCTCACAACATGCAATTAACGTAGCTTCTAAGAACGCACAAATCAATGATGTCGCAAATCAAATTTTTTTTCTACAGGGAAATTTATTTGAACCTGTGTCAGGAAATTTTGATATTATTGTCTCCAATCCCCCCTATATATCGAAAGAGGAATATGACCGCCTGCCCACGGGGGTTCGAGATTTTGAACCGGAAACGGCGCTGCTTTCCGGCGCCGATGGAACCTCATTTCACAGGCAGATTATCAAGGCAGGGGGTATCTATCTGAAGGCGGGAGGCTGGTCTTTCATGGAAATAGGGGCTGGACAGAAAGAGATGGTTGAATTTATGTTGAATGAATCCAACCTTTATGACAATATCGCTTTCAGGGACGACTATGCAGGCATTAAACGAGTTGCTATCGCAAGGAGAGTGACGATCAGTGGATAAGATTATTATAGTTGGCGGCGAGAAGCTCCGCGGTGATGTCCAGATCAGTGGGGCCAAGAATGCGTCTCTTCCAGTCCTGGTTTCAGCGCTTTTGGCGCCGGGCTGGAGCACATTTCTCAACGTTCCCAATCTTGTTGACATCAAGACGATCAAGAAACTTCTCAGAAATTTAGGGGCCAAAATTGAGGGAGAAGGGACTGTAAGGATCAATACGGAGAATATCAGCAATTGTGAGGCCCCATATGACCTCGTCAAGACCATGAGGGCATCCGTGCTCGTTCTCGGACCGCTCGTAGCAAGATTGGGCATGGCAAGGGTCTCTCTTCCGGGGGGATGCGCCATAGGAGCCAGGCCGGTCAATCTTCATATAAAAGCCCTCCAGGATTTAGGTGCAGAAGTGGAACTGAAGGATGGCTACGTGGAAGCGAAGGCGCGGAGATTGAAGGGCGCCACTATTTACTTTGACATTCCCACTGTAACGGGAACGGAAAATATCATGATGGCCGCCTGCCTGGCTGACGGAACTACTCTTCTGAAAAATGCCGCCAGGGAGCCTGAGGTCGTCAATCTCGCCGATGTCTTGAACGGCATGGGGGCAAATATCACCGGGGCCGGCACAGACATAATCAGAATAGACGGTGTCGAGCAAATGCACCCCGTTGAAGCCGCAGTTATTCCGGACCGGATCGAAGCAGGCACTTTTATGATTGCCGTGGGCATGACGGGTGGAGATGTCAGAATTATGGGATGTGAACCTGTTCATGTCGAAGCGTTGACCCTGAAGTTGAGAGATGCCGGAATGGAAATCACCCCCGTCGATGGCGGTATCAGAGCCGCGGCTAAGAAAAAGATTAAGAGCGTTGATATAACAACACTCCCCTACCCGGGATTTCCCACTGATCTGCAGGCCCAGATAATGGCTCTGATGTCAGTGGCCAATGGCCTCTCCGTCATAACGGAGACGGTTTTTGAAAACAGATTCATGCATGTGAGTGAATTGATGAGGATGGGAGCCGATATCCTGATTCATGGAAACAGCGCCATGGTGAAGGGAATCCCGAAATTAAAAGGCGCTCCAGTCATGGCGACAGACCTCCGGGCCTCCGCTTCCCTGATCCTCGCGGGATTGGCGGCGGAAGGAAAGACGGAGCTCTCGAGGGTTTACCATATAGACAGGGGATACCAAGAAATCGAAAAGAAATTTTCCGCCATTGGCGCCAATATAAAAAGGGTTTCAGGCTAATATGAAAATTATCCGCACCGACCAGGCCGGCTTCGAAAACATATTCCAGCGTATTATGAATCGCGGCTGGTTCAATGAGGACATCTGGAAACAGGTGAAGATAATTGTGGAAGACGTCCGCAAGAGAAAGGACAAAGCCCTTTTTACATATACGAAGAAGTTCGATAAGTGGATTCCGACTGCTGACACCATAGAAGTAACTTCTGAAGAAATGAAAAAATCCGTAGCTGCGGTGAAAGCGGAAGAGCTTGCGATCCTCAAGCTTTCAGTGAAGCGGGTGAAAAGATTCCATCGCAGACAGGCAATTAAAAGCTGGTTTGTTTCTGATGAAGTGGGCATTGAACTCGGACAGCGCATATCGCCCTTGGAGCGCGTTGGCATCTATGCACCCGGAGGTCTCGCCTCATATCCCTCTACCGTAATCATGGCGGCGGTTCCGGCAAGGATCGCAGGCGTTCCAGAAATAATCCTGGCTACACCCGCAAAAGACGGAAAAGTGAATCCCTTGATAATTGCCGCGGCACGGCTGAGCGGCGTCACGCATATATTCAAAATGGGAGGCGCCCAAGCCATAGCCGCTCTCGCGAACGGCACGGAATTAATACCAAGAGTGGATAAGATCGTCGGCCCTGGCAACGCCTACGTAACTGCTGCCAAGATGATGGTCTACCAGTGGTGCTGGTGTGGCATCGACATGGCTGCCGGCCCCAGCGAGATTCTTATTATAGCGGACGCAACGGCAAATGCCTCCTATGTCGCCGCTGATCTTCTTGCACAGGCGGAACATGATGCAATGGCGAGCGCTGTTCTTCTCACCCCGCATGAAGCCCTGGCCAGGAAGGTGGCTTCTGAAGTCGCTCTTCAATTAAATGGCCTGAAAAGAAAGGCGATTGCCTCACGCGCGTTCAAGGATTTCGGCGCCATTATTGTAACCAGAGATATTGCGGAGGCGATAAGAATCGCCAACCGATTCGCCCCGGAACATCTGGAACTGATGGTCAAGAAGCCAAAGGAAATACTGGCTAGTATAAAACATGCCGGCGCCATTTTTCTTGGGCATAATACACCAGAGACCCTCGGAGATTATATCGCCGGGCCCAATCACATCCTTCCGACAGGGGGAACAGCAAGATTTTCATCTCCACTGGGGGTTTGCGACTTTGTGAAGCGAAGCAGTGTTCTTTTCTTCTCGAAAGAGTCCCTGCAGAACTACGGAAAGCGGGCGGTAAGATTTGCTGATATGGAGGGGCTTGAGGCTCACGGAAAGTCAATTACCGTCAGGATGTCGCCAAAAAAGCCTTGACAAAAAGTCTCCGATGGCTAAGATGGCCAGCGTCGTTCTGACGTATATTTATTTTCTTTATCTTTAACTGTCTGTATTCTCTTCTGAGCGGGCGTAATTCAGCGGTAGAATGTCAGCTTCCCAAGCTGAACGTCGTGGGTTCGACTCCCATCGCCCGCTCCAGCTTATCTACATAATTACAATAACTTACAAAATTCTCATACCCCACATTTTAGGGTCAGAACAGGGTCAAATTTATCGACCATTTTTCAAATTTCCTCTACCTTCGATTCACCAATCTTAATCACCTTGCCCGTATCTTGATATATGCTCCTCAGATCATCCGCTTCATGGTCAAGGCAAAGTCTTTATCGTGATTCTTAATGAGTATCTATTTCTAACGACAAAAAAGGGGTGAGGTATAACCCCCGCCCCTTCGAGATATGGAAAGTATATTATCAGTTAACTTCTTGTAATTCCGCCGCCCGCGTCGACAGTGAAGGTTGAACCGCCACCGGTATGTGTCGTATTCATATTAAGGCTGCTTATTGTTCCAGCTGTGACGATTACCGGTGTGTTGGCGTTAATTTTATAACCGTAGGTCGATAAATCCATCTCAACACCAATTGTCCCACCCGGGGAGTCGCTGAAAAAAGCCTGAGCTGCCGTATAGGCATTCCTTATCGCAGCGTTTGCCGATACACTGTAACCTCTTATCCTGTAAAACATGAACTGCGGGATGGCAATGGCTGCCAAGATACCTATAACCGCAATAACGATCATTAATTCGACCAGCGTAAAACCTTTCTGTCCTCTCTTCTTATAAAATGCACGAATCATCTTTATCTCGCTTTTCAATTTACGTTTAACATAAATATTTTAATGAGTCCATTTTAGTTTTTATAGATGCAAAACTTATCTGTGCTACCACCTCCTTTGTCAGAAAAATTATACTATTCCATCAGCAATATATGAATAAAGGTTGCAGACTATTTCGCAATTACCATACCATGTTGTTACTCATAGCAAATACTAAATAAGACAACTTTTTTCTCTTTCATTATCATCTCTTAGATAGGAATATCTATTGACCAAAATATTCTATATTTGATAAATCTTAAATCAAAATCAGTAATTTTCAGCAATTGTCTGTCAATTTCAAGTACTCTCCTCCGGCCGGAATCCTAACATAAGAACTGGACCAGTTTTAGGGGGGCAGGTTACGATCGATTTTGCATGGTCATGAAATTGTTTTGAGTTCGTGAAAAACGGCGGCGCCCAGTTTCTCTTTTTCCGTGTCAAATATCCTTGTGTTGTTGCATCGCGCCGCTTTCACTTCTTCGAGGAAGTATCTCAGGATATTGAGGTCACCGCTCTTGGGAAGGCCTGATTTCAGATCCCCTGATATCTTCGCCAACACGGACAGTATGCCAAAGGCATAAAGGCTCAACGTGGTCACCCGTCTCAGGAAGAATTGCCTCTCAACCACCTTTTCTCCATGGAAGATGATCCCAAGGAGCAGCATGCGTTTGATTGTTCGTGCGTTGGTCTTCACAAGTCTCACGGCCTCCTGCACGGTCTTGTCGCTGCCATTTATGCGCCAAGGCATCGCCGTAAAACTGTAAAAGAAGGCCTTCATAACGAAAGACCAGCGGGAGAAACCGTCGCGTGAGCGGAGCTCTTTCTTCAGGCGTCCAAGGAGGAAGAGCGTAGGATATACGGAATGGATTTCCGTCGTTCCTTCGAATATAGGAACGACGCGGAAATCGCGCATCCGCTTTTCGTAGGGCTGAGTCATGAGATAGCCGGCGCCACCTGCCACCTGCATGGCATCGTAAAGGACGTCCCAGGCCCGCGTTGAACCGTAAAGCTTGCAGTGCGATGTCTCGATCACTGGGTCTTCCGTCGGTTGGGATTCGAGAAGATTTGCGGTAAAATAATTAATGCAGGATGTGACGAATCCCTGGATCCGGGCATTGATTATTTTCTCCTGCACGAGAGGGAAATTCCGGATGGGGACACCGAACTGCGTCCTGGCGCCGGCGTGCTTGAGCATGTCCTTCAAAGATGCGTCTATGAGACCGGCGGATGCGGCGCCGAGGGCGAGTCTCCCGAAGTTGAGAATGGCCAGAGCAATCTTGTAACCTTCTCCCGGCTTGCCCAGCATGTTTTCTACCGGAACGTAAACATTGTGAAATTGAATGGTGGCCGTGGAGCTGGCCTTGATGCCCATCTTGGGCATATCCTTCCCGATCCTGACTCCTTCCCATGCCGTCTCCACGATGAGGGCACCCATGAAACCGGGATGCGCCGGGGCCATCTGGGCAAAAACTGTGAGGCCTTGCGCATAGTTTGCATTGGTGATATAGGTTTTTGTGCCGTTGAGGATGTAATGCTTGCCATCCGCGGAGAGTTCGGCCTTCGTCTCGATATGTCTCGCATCGGAGCCGAAATTGGGTTCCGTGAGGGCGTAGGAAAATATCATCTCTCCCGAGGCGGCAAGGGGGAGATACTGCCGCTTCTGCTTTTCCGTTCCGTATAGTTCAATGCCTTTGATGCCGATAAAGAGGTGGGCAAGAAAAACAAGTGCAGAGGCCAAGTCCTGGGCCGAGATTTCTTCCACGAATCGGATGCAGTCGACGAGGCCGACGCCCAACCCGCCGTAGGTTTCAGCAAGGCTGATCCCGAAGAAGCCCTTCTTTCTCATCTCCTGCAGCATCTCCACGGGGATACGCCCTTCCTCTTCAATCTTCTGCGGGGAATGGTTTTTAAACATCTCCCGATAGGATTGCAGCAGGGACCGAACCTTGTCCGAATCGACCGGCATACGGTAGGAATCAAAGATCGTTTTGTCAAAGACGCCTTCTAATATCTTCTCCATGAAGCTGCCCGATGCCATATCTTGCCTCCTTCCCCTTTCGACCATGTCCGTTACGTCTCCTCGCGGAAAACAGTTCATCAATGATAGATAATTTGAGAATTCGGTACTGAACGTGTCAAGTATAAGGGGTACTAATAGGAATTTCCACTTTTTTTAGTCAGGATTGTAATAATGATTATATAGCTGTATACGGTCCCCATAGCCTTTGCTATTCATCAAATCCGCTCCCTGATATAGGCTCCATTTTTCTCTTGCAATGGATATTTTTATATGTTAGAAATCGCCTGAAAATCATCTAGTACGTTTGTGATGAGTGGGCTGATGCCCACTTTTTTTTTCTTAAATGGTTGATTAAGAGGCACCATCTGCAAAGGCGCCTGCGTTAGAAATGAGGCAGGCCATACTAGGTACGAGCAAGTTGCCACACTGCCGATAAATTGGAAATAAATGGCTGATAATTCAGTTACATACCGGGAAAAAATCAGGCAGCTCATTGAGCCTGTGATCGAATCTGAAGGCATGGAAGTCGTCGATCTTGAATGCCTGAAAATGAAATTTCGGTGGCTGGTGCGGATTTACATCGATAAAGAGGGAGGGGTCACCATCGGTGATTGTTCTGAAATGAGCAAACAGGTAGGTGACATTCTTGATGTTTATGACGTACTTCCCGGCTCTTATACTTTGGAGGTTTCTTCTCCGGGTCTGGATCGACCCCTTACGAGGGACAAGGATTTCATCAAATACCGCGGATCTACCGTCCGCATCAAGACAGGCGAAAAGCTGGACGGCGCGAAAAATTTTCACGGAATACTGATTGATTATCTGGATGAAAACGGCAGGAAGACCCTGGTCGTCGATGTTTCGGGGAAGAATTATCACATACCCAGGGATTTGGTGGTAAAGGCACATCTTGTTTATGAATTTTGATGCAAATATGGAGGACTCTCAATGTTGCCAGAACTTAAACGTCTGATAGAGCAGATGGGTAAGGATAGAGGTATAGACAAAGGTGTCATCATAGAGGCACTGGAAACGGCCATGCTGACCGCTGCGCGGAAAAAATTAGGGATCCACGTAGATCTCGAGGCCCACTACAACGAGGAAGTGGGGGAAGTTGAAGTCTTTCAATTCAAAACCGTCGTTGATAAAGTGCTGGACCCTGATGTTCAGATTGCGGTGGCCGAGGCACGTCGAACCTTGGATGAAGGAGCGGAAAGGGGAGACAGCCTCGGGATCAAGTTAGAAACAAACACCTTTGGCAGAATTGCCGTTCAGACTGCCAAGCAAATAATCATTCAAAAAGTTAAAGATGCTGAGCGGGATAACGTTTACGATGAATACAAAGATAAGAAAGGCGAACTTGTCAGCGGCTTTGTCCAAAGATTCGACGGCGGAAATATTATCGTTAACCTCGGGCGTGCGGAAGGCGTTATACCCGCAGCGGAACAGATTTACAGAGAATCATACAAACGGGGGGAGCGGATTCGGGCATATGTGTGCGATGTAAAGAAGATATCCAAAGGGCCTCAGATCATCCTCTCCAGGACTCACCCCAGTTTCCTCAAGGCCCTTTTCGAAGTGGAAGTACCGGAGATATCCGAAGGTTTAATAGAAATTGTAAATGTGGCAAGAGAACCGGGGAAACGGGCCAAGATCTCCGTGAGAACAAAAGATAAAGATATCGATCCGGTGGGTGCATGCGTCGGCATGAGAGGTTCCCGCGTGCAAAGTGTAGTTCAGGAATTAAGGGGAGAAAAGATAGATATCGTTCCCTATTCCGTCGATAACGCCAACTATGTCTGCAGTGCCCTCTCACCGGCCAAGGTCAACCGCGTTATTATGGATGAGGACAATCGTTCCATGGATGTAATAGTTCCTGACGATCAGCTCTCTTTAGCAATCGGCAAGAATGGACAGAATGTGAGGCTGGCTGTCAAATTGACGGGGTGGAAGATCGACGTTAAGAGTGAATCCATAGCTGCTTCACAGGAGGCGGAAGGATTCAAGTCCCTTATCAAGATTCCCGGCATCGGCAATGCCATGGCGGAGAAGCTTTACAATGAGGGCTTCAAGAGCATTGCCATGATCGCAACAGCGGAACCTGAGATGCTGTCGGCGATTCAGGGTGTGGGAGAAAAGAGCGCGTCACACTGGATTGAAGCGGCGGTCAAGATTATCAATGAAGAAACGGCAGAACAGAAGAGCTCCTGAGATGGGGCGAAAATTGAGGGGAAAGCCCTCAAAGATGAGCTTTATGAAAAGGCGCATTTATACAACCATTACATGTGAGGGTCTCAAGAATGTCTAAGAGAAGAGTCTACGAGTTAGCCAAGGAATTGGGTATCGACAGCAAGGATCTGATATCTCGTTTGGAAAAATTCGGCATTGCTGTAAAGTCCCATTCGAGTACTCTGGAAGACGCAGATGTGGAGAAGATACAGAAGGAATTGTTATCAGGTGAACCGCATGAAATGGTCGAGCAAAGAATAAAGTCCACAATCATAAGAAGGCGGGCGGTTCGTCCCGCTGCGGAAGAAATTATAGCAGAGCCTGTTGAGGCAGAAACTCCCATAACGCCTGAAGAAAAGAAGATTGATTCAGCAGTCCCAAAAGAGGCCAAGAAAGAGAAGGCAGCCCCCAAAGAAGTTCAGGCGGCAACGGTGACGGCTCCTGCTGAAAGGGCGCCAAAGAAAAGTGTTCCTGAGGAAGCGATTCCGCCTAAAGTTGCCAAGCCGGAAGAACCCGCCGTCAAAGACATAAAGGCGGAAAGCCAGATGCAGCCAGCCGATGCAGGCGAAGAAATTTCAAAAAAGCCCAAGAAGAAGATTGAGTTGGTTGAAAAAAAGCCTGCACCTCCGTCGGCAACTCCTCCAGCGGCCCCGGCAGCAAAGGAGGCGCCTCAAAAAGAAGATAAGAAGGAGGCTGTAACTGCTCACGTACCCAAAGAAGCCGCTCTTGAGGTAAAGAAAGAGCCGGCTCAGAAGCCGGCACTAAAAATCGTAAAGGAAATCATTCCTGCCAAGCCGGTGGAAAAACCGGCTAAGTGGGAACCCGATAAGGCCAAGATAAAGGGCAAAAAACCCGTTGAAGTTGTGATGGAAGAACTGCCATCTGCAAGGAAAAAGGCTTTTATCAAGAAACTCGTAGATAAGAAAGACAGACGCGAGGACTCAGATAGGGAAGAGAGAATTAGTAAGTGGAAGGATGGAAAAAGGCAGGTTGCTGCCAAAATGAAAAAGACGGTCATTACCACCCCAAAGGCAATAAAAAGGAGGATTAAGGTGGGTGAAGTAATAACCGTCGGTGAGCTTGCCAAGAAAATGGGTGTTAAGGCAAACGAAGTTATCAATAAGCTGATCGGACTCGGCTTGATGGTCACCATCAATCAGGCTATCGAGAGTGATGCCGCAACTCTCATCGCCGGCGAATTTGGATATCAGGTGGAATCAGTCGGAGCTGAATATGATGAACCGCTCCAGAAAGTTGAGCCGTCATCCGAGAGCCTGAAGACCAGGGCGCCTGTCGTCACGATTATGGGGCATGTTGACCACGGGAAAACTTCTCTTCTGGATGCCATAAGGCAGACCAATGTAATCGCCGGCGAGGTTGGGGGTATTACTCAAGCCATCGGGGCATACCATGTCCACATTAAAGATAGAGATATCGTTTTTCTCGACACACCCGGTCATGAGGCCTTCACGGCCATGAGGGCGAGGGGAGCCCATGTAACAGATATTGTCGTACTTGTGGTCGCGGCTGATGACGGCGTAAAGGACCAGACTATAGAAGCCATCAATCATGCACGTGTTGCAGGAGTTCCTATAATCGTTGCCGTCAATAAGATAGACAAACCGGGAGCTGACCCGGGCAAAATCAGGCAGGTCCTCTCCGATTACAATCTCGTCTCTGAAGAATGGGGTGGTGATACCATATACTGCGAGGTATCCGCTAAGAAGAAACAGGGCATAGAAGAGCTTCTGGAAATGATACTTCTTCAGGCGGACGTCATGGACCTGCGTGCTGACCCCAACCGGCCCGCTCGTGGCGTCATCATAGAAGCAAAACTTGATCGTGGGCGCGGGCCTGTGGCGACCGTGCTCATCGAAGAAGGCACGCTGAAAGACGGCGACGCCTTTGTTTCCAAAACGGAATTTGGCAAGGTTAGAGCGCTGATTAACGACCAGGGGCTGAGAGTGGAAGAGGTTGGACCGTCAATGCCAGTCGAGGTAATAGGGTTTTCAAGGGTCCCCCAGGTAGGTGCGGAGTTCATATGCGTGGAGGATGAGAAAAAAGCCCGTAGCATTGGAGAATACTGGATAAGAAAAGAACGCGAACGGGAACTTTCCAAATCGTCAAAAATTACTCTCGAGCAATTGTACCAAAAAATTAAAGAAGGGGTTAAGGAGCTCAACGTCATCATAAAAGGAGATGTGCAGGGCTCCATAGAGGCTATGACCGACGCCTTGAACAAGCTAAGCACAGCCGATATCAAACTGAAGATTATCCACAATTCAACAGGAGCTATTACAGAAACTGATGTCATGCTGGCATCGGCATCCAACGCCGTAATAATCGGATTTAACGTCAGACCGGATAGCAGGGTTACGGACATCGCCGAACAAGAGGGCGTCGAAATCAAGTTATATGAAGTCATTTACGACGTTATTGCGGATGTGAAAGCGGCCATGGAAGGCCTCCTCGAACCTGTTTACAAGGAGACTGTAATTGGGCGAGCGGAAGTGAGAGAATTGTTCAAAGTGCCCAAAATTGGAACCATCGCCGGAAGCTATGTGACCGGCGGCAAGATTACAAGAAATGCAAATCTCAAATTGGTACGAGAAGGGGTGCAGATTTACGATGGCAAATTACTCTCCCTCAGGAGGTTCAAGGACGACGTCAAAGAGGTGATGGAAGGATTTGAATGTGGCATCGGAATAGAGGGTTTCAATGACATCAGGGTAAGTGATGTCATTGAGGCTTATATTAATGAACAAATAGAAAGAAAACTCTGAGACGGCAACCAGGGGAAAAATACGAAATTCTAAGAACCTAAGCGATAAGAAATCCAGGCGAATCGTTAATAATCTAGATATTGGAGCTTTATATTTGTTTGAAATTTCGGATTTAGAATTCATTTGAAATATGGTTATAGGATCCGGCATTATAAATTTGTTGATCGTCGAAAGCAGGTCTCTGAAAGAAAAAAGAGGCGTCCTGAACAGGATACTAAAAAGGACCCAGAACGAGTTCAATATATCTATTGCCGAAATCGGCCAGAATGATCACTGGAAGAGGGCGCAGATAGGTTTTAGCCTCGTAGGAAATGACAGGCGTTATATAAATGGAAAAATTGACCACATTTTGAAATTTGTCGACCGTCTTCACCTGGCTGAAGTGTTGAATTCAAAGATTGAGATAACCAATCTCCCCGATTCGATGGACCACTTCGAATATAGCGAGGATAAATATAATGAGTTTTAAGAGAGCAACCCGCGTCGCGGATCTCATTATGGCAGACATTTCCGATATCCTCTTAAGAGAAATTAGAGATCCGCGCATCAAGTTAGTTACCATTACCGGCGTAAACCTGACGGATGACCTGCGCTTTGCCAAAATATTCTTTGTTGAGATGGGCAAAAATACCTGCGACCCACAAACCAAAACAGCCCTGGAGAAAGCAACAAGTTTCTTAAGGAGGGAGCTGGGGAAAAGGCTGAGACTGCGCTATGTGCCGGATATTATTTTCGTGTGCGATGAATCGTTTGCATACGGAAGCCGAATAGATAAACTGCTTGCAGAAATACAAACGACAGAGGAATCGAATATTGAATAGAATCATTGACACGATAAATAAGCACAGCTCTTTTCTTATTGCCTCACATGTCAGACTTGATGGCGATGCGCTGGGATCGGAGCTGGCCCTGTATCATATGCTTTTTAATATGGGCAAGGCGGTTACAGTTTACAATCAGGATGAAACACCTGGCAATTATCGTTTCCTCCCCGGGAGTGATAAGATTATCCATAAGCTTCCCCCCCTCGAAAAATGTGACGTCGTATTCGTCCTCGATTGCAGCGAATTTGACAGGATCGGAGATGAAGCTTCCCGCGTCGGCGGCATGCAGTGCATCATAAACATTGACCATCATGTCTCAAACAGGAACTTTGGCAACATAGTTCTCATTGACCACAATGCGAGTTCCACGGCAGAGCTGCTTTACGGACTTATGCTGAAGATGGATGTTGACATCACGAAGGACATAGCAACCAATCTGTATGCAGCAATTATTACTGATACCGGAGGATTCTGTTACGGAAATACAAAGAAGGACACTCTTATAGCATCTGGAAACCTTGTGGAAAGAGGGGCCGATCCTCAGTGGATTTCAGAGAATGTATATGAGAGCAACCCTCTTTCGAAGATAAGACTCTTGACAAAGGTACTCGAAACGCTTGCTTTTGACTGGGATAGAAAAGTCGGCTACATGGTTGTGTACCGGAAAGATCTCAACGATGTGGGAGCACTGGTGGAGTATACCGAAGGCTTTGTAGATATTCCCCGCTCTATTCAGGGAGTAGAAGTATCCATTCTCTTCACTGAATTATCAGAGTTCCAATTTAAGTTAAGCCTTCGATCAAAAGGAAAAGTGAATGTGGAACGTGTCGCTAGGGCATTCGGTGGAGGTGGGCATATTAATGCCGCGGCGTGTCAAATAGATGGAGACTTCAAGACTGTTGTGCAGCGCGTTTTAGGCGCTGTCGCTGACCTTTCATCAAATCCATGAATAACGACTTGATGAAGAGACACTGCCGGGAAGCCCGGACTTTTTGAGAAGTCGGCTTCATTGTTTTTGCGAGCTCATCATGAATGGCATCGTTGTTATCGACAAACCTTCGGGAAAGACGTCCCATGACGTGGTCGAGGATGTCAAGAAAGCCCTTTCGGTGAAAAAGGCCGGACATGCAGGCACCCTAGATCCAATGGCGACCGGCGTATTGCCCGTTTGTCTGGAAGAGGCGACAAAGTTAGTACAGTTCCTATCAACGGACACGAAAGACTATACGGCGACTATGCTACTGGGTGTGAAGACAGACACTCAGGATATAGAAGGTAAAATCATTGCCCGTGATGACCCGTATGTCATAAATGAGGACATGGAAGATATTTTTTTTCGCTTTGTGGGAGAGACAGAACAGGTGCCTCCACGGTATTCAGCTGTAAAATATAAAGGCACGCCGCTATATAAATGGGCGAGGCGGGGTATTGCCATTGAACCTCCGCGTAGGGTCATAAATATTTACGACATCACGATTGATGAAGTGAACTTGCCCTACGTAACTTTTAGAGTCTCCTGTTCAAAGGGAACCTATGTAAGGTCCCTCTGTTCGGACATAGGCGAAATGCTGGGTTGCGGAGCATGTCTGGCAAGCCTGCGCAGGACAAGATGCGGTAGTTTTTTTGAGGCGTCTGCCATATCCATAGACGATCTTGAAAATGCAGCGGGAAAATGGACTCCAGACTGCATTATTCCTTTGATTGACGCCCTGCCTAACATTCCGGCGATTTATGTGGATCACATTTTTGCCAGGAGATTGAGAGAAGGTTATCAACCGGTTGCAGAAACATTGAGAATATATCATATTCCTTCCCTTGCAGATGGAGATATGGTAAAATTTGTGTCTCAGGACAGCAACCTTGTCTCTGTTGCGAAAATGCTTTGTGCATCCGACCAGATTGATTCGATAGACGGAAAGAGGCAGGCGGCTAAGATCGTAAGAATTTTCAATACTGACAAATAATCTTATGACAGGCATTAAATCATTTGAGCATACATTAAGAATTTATTGCCTCGAAAAAGTCAAAAATATAGTAACGATGAAGAACACATAAGCAGAAGCAAACCCTTAACAAGATTTGGTAGCTTTCCTGCTGCCGTCAGAATAGACGTTAACAAATTATTGGCTACGACTACTTTTAGGGAGGATATGAAGCGGTGTTAGATTCGGAAAAAAGAAAGGACGTCATTAACAATTTCCAATTACATGCGGTGGACACAGGTTCTCCTGAAGTCCAGATTGCTCTTCTCAGCGCCAGAATAGAATACTTGACGGAACATTTCAAGGCTCACAAAAAGGATCATCATTCGCGCAGAGGTCTTTTGAAACTTGTAGGCAAGAGAAGACGCATTCTAGACTATCTCAGAAAAAAGGATGTGGAGAGGTACAGGAGCGTCATTCAGCGTCTGGGACTAAGAAAATAATCAAGTGTCAAGTTCTGGAAAGTGAACGTAACTCTGGGTATCTTTCGCTTCCATGGAGGGGTCGTGCGGATTTTCATCCTTCGGTCCTATTTAAGAAACTGGCATTAAAACAGAGACTTCTGAAGAGGGAATAATTACATGAACAATATATTTAGTAAGGATTTTGCGGGAAGAAGCATTTCCATTAAAGCAAATTACATGGCAGGTCAGGCCGATGGATCGGTCCTCGTAACATACGGTGATACTGTTGTCATTGTAACCGCCGTATCACTTAAGAAAAAGAGGGAGGGCGTAGATTTCCTTCCTCTTACAGTTGATTATCAGGAAATGACTTTTGCGGCAGGAAAGATTCCCGGAGGGTTTTTCAAACGTGAAGGTCGCCCCAATGAAAGAGAGATATTAACGTCGCGGATCATTGACAGATCCATCAGACCTCTATTTCCAAAAAGCTACTTCTTCGAAACTCAGATCGTGGCAACAGTGCTCTCCGTGGATAATGAAAATGATTCCGTTGTGACAGCTTTGCTAGGAGCCTCCGCTGCCCTGGCGATTTCGGATATTCCATTCAACGGGCCGATTGCCAGCGTGCGCGTCGGCAGAGTTGCCGCCAAATTTGTATTGAACCCGTCAGTGGAAGTTCTGGAGAAGAGCGACTTCAATCTCTTCATAGTGGGAAGGAAAGTCTCACCCGCGCCCGGAAGCAAAGAATTTGACATAAATCTAGTTATGCTTGAGGGTGATGCACATGAAGTAGAGGAGGATGCAATCGTAGATGCCATCAATTTCGGGCTGGAGTCATTGCGGCCGGTAATTGAATTTCAAGATCATATTCGCCAAACCATAGGAAAAGAGAAACGGGCGGTGGATGCAGTCGCCGTCGATGAAGTCCTTTTGGCAAAGGTAACCGAGAAAGCCAGAGACAGCATGAAAGAAGCCTATGCCATAGCGAGAAAACAGGACAGGCACAACACCCTTGACTTGATAAGGGAAAAAGTCATCAAAGAAATCTGCGCCGAGGATGACAGGCTTAGTCCCCAGGTCAGCAACATTCTATCGGACTTGGAGAGGCAAGTCGTCAGGAGTATGATACTGCATGATAAGAGAAGGTCCGACGGCAGGACATCTGCCGAGATCAGGCCGATCAGTGCCGAGGTCGGAATTCTCCCCAGGGCCCACGGGTCAGCCCTTTTTACCAGAGGTGAAACCCAGGCTCTTGCCGCCCTCACACTTGGTACATCTTCGGATGAACAGCGGTTGGATTATATAAGCGGGGAAGAAATGAGAACATTTATCCTGCACTACAATTTCCCGCCTTATTGCGTAGGAGAGGCGCGGCCTTTAAGGAGTCCGGGAAGAAGAGAAGTCGGACACGGCGCCCTGGCCAGAAAAGCCTTGCTTCCCATCCTGCCCTCCGAGGAGACATTTCCCTATACGATAAGGATTGTTTCTGAGATACTGTCTTCCAATGGTTCATCTTCGATGGCCACGGTGTGCGGCAGCCTGCTGTCCCTCATGGACGCCGGCGTGCCGGTAAAGGATATCGTTGCCGGCATTGCCATGGGGTTGTTAAAGGATGACAATAACGTAGTTGTTCTTTCTGACATTATCGGAGATGAAGACCATGCCGGTGACATGGATCTCAAGGTGTGCGGGACGAAGAAGGGCATCACCGCCTTGCAGATGGACATCAAGATAGGCGGCCTCAACGAGGATATCTTGAGAATGGCCTTGCACCAGGCGAAAGAGGGACGGCTCTTTATCATTGAGAAGCTCAGGGAAACTATTGCAGAACCGAGGGACGATATCTCTAAATATGCACCACGGATTACAACGCTCAAGGTCAGACCAGAGAAGGTAAGAGACGTGATCGGCAGTGGCGGAAAAAATATCAGGCAGATTATCAATGAAACGGGTGTTACCATCGATGTGGAAGATGATGGTACAGTGACCATTGCGTCTAATGACTCAGAAGCCGCGTCAAGAGCTGTCGCCATGGTCAAGTGGTTGACTGAAGACGCTGAGGTGGGAAAGATCTACCGCGGCATCGTTAAGAAGATAGTTGATTTTGGCGCCTTTGTCGAAATATTGCCGGGCACGGAAGGGCTGGTGCATATATCCCAACTTTCAAGGGAGCGGGTGAAAAGCGTTACCGATGTCCTCCATGAGGGCGAAGAAGTGATGGTAAAGGTTCTTGAGATTGACAAACAGGGGAAAATCCGCCTTAGCAGGAAGGATGCACTGGGTGCCAATGCACAATAAGACTGTACTTTCCAATGGTATCAGCGTTATTTCGGAAGAAATCGATCATGTCAGGTCAATATCCATAGGGATCTGGGTGAAGTGTGGTTCACGCTATGAAGACCATGCTACAAACGGAGCGGCACACTTTATCGAGCATATGCTTTTTAAGGGGACCAAAAACAGGTCCGCTTTTGAAATTGCGTCGGCTATTGATTCCGTCGGCGGTATGATGAATGCCTTCACCGGCAAGGAGCTGACCTCGTTCTACATAAAGATACCAGACTACCACCTCCCTATGGCGGTAGACCTCCTTGCTGATATTTTCACGAACTCATGCTTTGATGAAAAAGAAATCATAAAGGAACAATCGGTGGTCCTTCAGGAAATCAACATGACCGAGGATGCACCTGATGATTATATTCATGATTTCTTTGAGGGCGTATTCTGGAATGGTCATCCTCTGGGTTTTCCGATATTAGGCACCAAAAGCCTGGTAGCCTCTTTAAACAAGAAGCTTCTTCTGTCTTTCTTCGATGCACGCTATGGGGGTGATAATCTGGTACTCTCTGCTGCAGGCAACCTGAAACACGATGAATTCGTTGATCTCGCAAATAAGACATTCGGATCCATACAGGCAGGAATAAGCAAACCTCAGACAGATAAACCTGTAGTGTCATCAAAGGTTGCCGTCCTCAAAAAAGACCTGGAACAGGTGCATATGATCATGGGCACCCTCGCCCCTTCTGCCGTCAGCCCTGAAAGATATTCCAGCTTTCTATTGAACGCCATTTTAGGGGGAAGCATGAGTTCGAGGTTATTTCAGGAAATCAGAGAAAAAAGGGGGCTCGCTTATGCGATCCATTCCTATGTCTCCCCATATATGGATACGGGCATCTTGGGCATATATGCGGGAACCAGCGAGGAGAGAGTTCCGGTAGTCATTAATCTCATTCTTGAAGAACTAAAGCGGTTACGTCATGAGCTGTTGACGGAAAAAGAGATGGTACAGGTCAAAGAATTGATCAAAGGAAATTTCCTCCTCTCCATGGAAAGCACTGACAGCCGTATGATAAGATTGGCCAAGAACGAGATTTCTTTCGGAAGACGTATCCCCGAGGACGATGTTATTGCCGCTATAGACTCTGTCACCGCAGAGGACGTCAGGAAACTTGCCTTTGAAATGTTCAGGGTCGGCGTCATTTCCCTGGCTGCAATGGGAAGAATTTCGGAAAAGGATATTGCTCTTGATTCGTATGAAGGATAGGAGCTTTATAAGGCATGCAGGGATGAATTCCTAAGTCGCGATGATAGAAGAAATTGGAGTGCATATTCAAAAGCTGCCTGGTCATTTGAACGTATCGCTGCCCCGATACATGACGGAACATTCAGCAGGCATGGACATCTATGCAGCTGTCAAGACAGATGAGACCATATTGCCCGGGCAGAGGAAGATAATTCCTACAGGCATAGCGATTGCGTTGCCGGAAGGCTATGAAGCAGAAATAAGACCCCGAAGCGGCCTTGCCATAAAAAATGGTGTGACGCTGGTTAATTCTCCGGGAACCATTGACGCGGATTACCGCGGCGAGATCGGCATTCTGCTGATTAATCACGGGGAAGATCCCTTTGTCATCAGGCGTGGTGATCGCATCGCGCAGATGATAATACACAGGGTCTGCAAAGTTTTATGGATAGAATGTCAGCAACTTGATGCAACCATTAGAGGGGATGGGGGTTTCGGCCATACTAAGTAAGTAAGGGTGAGCGCTTCATGAAGAAATTCAGAGTAAATAAAACATACAAAGAGATCAACGAGAAGATCAAGAAAGGAAAGGCCGTTATTGCGACAGCTGAAGAGATGATCGACATCGTTGAGAAACATGGTCATGTTGAAGGGGCCCGGAGAATAGACGTTGTCACGACCGGGACGTTTGCCCCCATGTGTTCATCCGGCGCTTTCCTGAACTTCGGCCATACGGCTCCGAGAATAAGAGCTTCCAAAGTGTGGCTAAACGACGTGCTCGCTTACGGCGGCATTGCAGCAGTGGACTGCTATATAGGAGCAACTGAGGTGGCCGAAGGGGACCCCTTGAATAGCGTCTATCCGGGGGAATTCAAGTATGGAGGCGGACATGTGATTGAAGACCTGGTGGCAGGCAATGTAATCAGATTGCGTGCCGAAGGGTATGGGACCGACTGTTATCCTGCCCGGAGATATGAGAAAAACATCACAATAAACGACCTGCGGGATGCGATTCTCTTCAACCCGCGGAATGCTTATCAAAATTATAATTGTGCCGTTAACATGTCTGACAAAACAATTTATACTTACATGGGGGTGTTGAGGCCCCGCATGGCCAACGCCAATTATGCTACAGCGGGACAGTTGAGCCCTCTTTTTAACGATCCCCACTATATGACCATAGGTATCGGAACGAGAATCTTTTTGGGAGGAGCCCAAGGTTATGTGGCCTGGCAGGGGACCCAGCATAACCCGAACGTTAAGAGAGGCAAGCACGGCGTCCCTAAAGAAGGTGCCGGAACGATTTCAGCAATAGGGAACCTTAAAGAAATGACCTCCCGCTGGCTTGTAGGCGCGAGCATGTTAGGATATGGGGTTTCCCTATATGTTGGCATAGGTATTCCCATACCGGTTTTGAATGAAGAGATGGCAAAGTACACGGCGGTTAAAGATGAGAATATATATACGCAGATCTATGATTATAGCATGGATTATCCTAAGGGTGGCGCTCTCAAAAGCCTCGGAGAGGTGAGCTACAAAGAACTCCGTTCCGGCGAGATCGTAATAAATGGTAAAAAGATCATTACCGCATCCTTATCAAGTTATTACAAGGCGAAGGAAATTGCGCATATCCTCAAGGAGTGGATTGAACGCGGGGATTTCCTCCTCGGGGAACCACAACAGTGCCTGCCTTCTGTAATTATCTAATTACTGGCTTTGGAAGAAGCCAGTAGTCCAAATAAGACCTTAGTGATAATTGTTAAGTATATAATATCGTTAAATTTGCTTTTAACAACCGCATCCCGGAACAATAAGGCGGGCCATTTTGCAAAACTTCCATCTTTATTAATGTAAATTAACATTAAAGAATATTGTGCATAAGTGATATTCTTTGCTTGACATAATTTATTTTTAGTATCATAAATTTGAATCAAGGCCATATTTCATACATAAGAATGAAGATGAAAAAAAATAAAGTTAAACAGTTCCGGGAAGCTATACCTTTAAGCATTGCCGAGCTCTCAAGAATGGCGGACTTAGCCCCACAGACCGTAACAAAGATGGAAAAAGGATTGCCAACGAGAAAGTACTCCGAGCTAAAGGTTGCGAAGGCGTTACAGAAAAATTATGAAGAAGTTTTCTTGTCGGATAAAGATGCTTAGTATATTCTTTGCATAATATTCTTGCGGCTTGATGGAGACCAGTGGCTAGAATGAAAGTAGGAAGGTATCTTGTTGTGTTTATTTTTCTGATGAGTATGCTCATCACCTTCGGCAAGAGGGGGCTCATCGACAACTACTCCATGAAGGATCGGTTGATGGCTCTTAAGAAGTCGAATCACGATATTTCCCTTGAAAACAAGGAATTAAATAAGAAAGTCATGTTGCTAAGAGGCGACCTTCAATATATGGAGATGCTCGCACGAAATGAACTTGGTATGGTCAGAAAGGGAGACCTCATTTATCGATATATGAAATGAACTCCCGCGAGAGAAAAGAGCCAGGCACGGTGATCTTATGTTTGACGTCAAAAATTTGTTAGCAGGCGGCAAAAAGATATTCAGTCTCGACCTGCTTCCGGCCAGCAAGAGCCTGGTCGGGCTTGACATAGGTTCAAGCGCTATAAAGCTTACAGAAATAGTTGAGACGCCAAAGGGATACGTTCTTTCTCGGTTTTCCCAGATACCTCTGGTAACGGGTGTTATAGTGGACGGAGTGCCTGTAGAACAGCAGGAATTGGCCATAAAAATAAAACAGCTCTTCAAACAGTCCGGCTGCAAAAGGAAATCCATAGTTACGTCTCTTTCAGGACACTCCGTCATCATAAAAAAAGTAAACTTTCCCATAATGGATGAAACAGAGTTGCGTGAGCTTGTAAAAGATGAAGCCGGCAAGTATTTACCTTTTGATAACATGGAAGAGGTAAGCTATGATTTCCAAATCCTCGGCGAGAATGAATTTAACCCTAATCAGATGGATGTTATTATTGTAGCGGCGAAAAATGAAATCGTTAACTCCTATGCCGATACCATCCAGCAGGCAGGATATTTACCCGTAATCATGGACGTAGATTCTTTTGCTCTGGAGACCATGTATGAAGAAAATTACGATTTTGAAAACAACGAAATGGTCGTCCTCGTCAATATTGGAGCGAGCATCACAAATATAAATGTCCTCAGAGGAGGCTCCTCGGTCTTTACCAGAGATTTTATGATAGCAGGAAATTCCATAACAGAGGCCATTGGGCAGAAAATGGGAATCGCCTTTGAAGAGGCTGAGAGAATTAAGATTGAAGGTCCCAACGGTAGCGAAGCGGTAGGAAAAGAATTCCGGGAAAGTCTCCTTTATTATGCCGAACCGATCTGTTCGGAAATTGAGAGGTCCGTCGATTATTTCAGGTCCACCTATGGAGGGGAATATTTGAAGCGCATTCTTCTCTCCGGTGGAACTGCGAGGATCCCGGGCTTAGTGAATGACCTGACGCAGAGGCTCGGCGTGGAAGCGGAAAGGGCCAATCCCTTTAAAAAAATAGGCTACGACGCAAAGGCCCTGAGTCAGGCTACGATTGAGGAGATTGCACCCATCGCCGCTGTTGGAGTCGGACTGGCTCTGAGAAAAGTTGGTGACAAATGATCAGAATCAATCTTCTTCCCTATCGGGAAAGGGAAAAGAAAGAGGATCTGACTCGTCAGATTGTCATCATTTGCATTACGCTCATCGTCTTTCTCCTCGTCATTGGTTCCTTGCAACTTTATATCAGTATAAGCACGAGTAACCTTGAGAAAAAAGTTAAACTTCAAGAGGAAGAACTAGTTCGTCTGACAAAGACTATAGGAGATATAGAACAGTATAAATTGAACAAGACGACTTTGGAGAGAAAGCTTGCCATAATTAACACCCTCGAAGAAAATCGTCTGGTGCCTGTTATGATGCTTGACGAAATTTCCCTACTGGTTCCTGTAAAGGATGTCTGGCTCGATAAAATCTCGGAGAGGGGTTCAGAAATTACCATGGAAGGCATGGCGAGAAACAATATCGCCGTTGCGCACTTTATGAAGAATCTTTCTGGAGCCAACTTTGTTAAGACTGTCGATCTAATATCCACCAGGGAAAAAGAAATTTCTGGTATGCAATTGCAACAATTCGTTATATCCTGTGTGAAAAAAAGGGTACCATAATTAGATGGCTATATCTTTCGATGACATAAAGAAATGGCCCGTAAAGCGTAAGGCAATGGCTCTTGGCATTATTTGTTTGCTTTTGGGTGGTGCATATTATTCTCTTTTTATGCAATCATCCATGGATCAGAAAGGGTCTCTGGAAACAAAGCTTTCCGAGCTCCAGGAGCAAGTCCAGGAAAAAGAACGCCTGGCGTCCCAAAAGGGCAAATATGTCAGAGAGGTTAATACCCTGAGGGAAGCGTTCAAGATTGCACTGACAAAGCTGCCTGACCAGCGTGAGATACCGGGTCTCTTATATGCTGTTGCCCAGGCCGGGAAAGATTCCGGCGTAGATTTTATCCTTTTCGAACCGAAACAAGCGGAAAAAAAACCCCGGGAAGCAGAAGACCTCGGAGTAAAGCCGGCAGCCGCAAAAGCCGCGGAAAAAAAGCCGGGTGACAAAAAAGGCGCCAATAAATCGAACCCGCAGGAAGAGCAGTTTTATGAAGAAATACCGGTTAAAGTAACAGTCAATGGGGGCTTTCACAGCACGGTGACTTTTTTTGAGAAAGTCGCGAAGCTTCCCAGGATCGTCAATATTGAAGATATATCCATGACAGAAACGAAGGACATAAGGCGGGGGCGTCTTATTGTCACGAGCTGTGTGATAAAGACTTACATGTTCCTCGAAAAAATGGATGAAAAAAAAGCTGATGAAAAGAAATAGACCCCGATCTCACGCAATGAGCATCCTTTTGGTCTCAATTGCCGTTCTGTGGTTATCAGTATCCGTAGCCGCACTTCCGCAATCAACCGAAACAAAAGCGCCGGGTGCCGACGTGGCTGAAACGAAGATGCCCGATCTCAAAACGGCCTCCACATATAAATATAACCCCATTGGAAAACCCGATCCCTTTAAACCTTTCATAGAACAGGAGTTGAGCCCGAAAAAAAAGGCTGAATCAAGAACCCTGCCCATTTCACCCCTCCAAAGGGAAGGCATTAATAATTTCAGGCTCGTTGGTGTCTCCGGTGATGACCATCACAGAATAGCTATCGTCCAGGATGTTAAAGGTAAAGCCTACCCCATTTTTCTGGGAACCTACATCGGCCAAAACGGCGGCAGGGTAGTGGAGATACTCCCAGACCGCATCATTATTGAAGAAAAAACCAAAGTGGAGGACAAGCAGGCGAAGGCAAACAGACTGACGATGAAACTTCGCAAGGACGAAGGTGAGGAGTAACCATGAAAAAGAACATACTCTGGATTATAATCTTGATCGCTTGTGTGATGTTTATTGGCAGTGCCGAATATGCCAGTAGTGCACCGACAGAAGAGACCCCCCCCCAGGGGACTCCCGCGGCCAAGGTGCAGGGCACAGATTTCGGATACCTGGAAAATATAACGTTTGACAGAATCAACGGCAAGGAGCGCCTCACCCTTGTTTTATCCAAACAGTCAGGCGTCGTAATCGAGTCCCTGGGAACTAATGACCTCCTGGTGAAAATGGCAAAGATGTTTGTACCTGAGGAGCTCAAGCGCACCCTGGGCGAAGGAAAGCTTTCCAATATAGTCAGTGTTGTGCCTTCCCAAAAAACAGTCGACGGCGAACAGTGGGCATTAATCACAATCGCGTTAAAAGAGCGCGTCCCTTACAAGGTGAATCAGGAAGGGCAAAATGTCCTGATTGACTTCGATGTGAGAAGCCTTGCTGCCAAAGCGCCTGCAGCTGAGCAGAAAACGACAGATGTTTCTAAAGTATCACAAGAGGCTTGGAACCCACCTAAAGAATTGCAAAAAGCTCCGGAAGTTCCTAAAGAAGAAATAACCCAAATGTCGGCAAAGCCTCCCTACGGCGTTCCGGTGATATCGCTTGATTTTCAGGATGCGAGCATAAAGACCGTTTTGAGGTTGCTCGCCGAGGTGGGAGGAGTCACGATTGTATCCGGAGATGATGTCAAGGGGAACGTGACCGTGTACATGAAGAAGGTTCCCTGGAATCAGGCCCTTGATACCATTTTAGATGTACAAGGTCTTGTCAAAAAGCAGATGGGTGATGTGATCAGTATCATGACTGTCGAGAAAATGAAAAAAGACGAGGCTGACCGGAGGGCGGGGGAGGAAGATCGTCGCAAAGCCGAGGCTATTGCAAATAAAGCGGAACAGGATCGCCTCGAAGAGAGAGGAAAACTGCGACAGATATCCATAGAGGCAAAAATCGTGACGGCCGAGGATGATTTCGTGAGAAACCTCGGGGTACAGTGGGGCGGCGTATCGTACCAGAATATTGGAGGCCTTTCCTATGCCTTGACGGCCGGCACGAATCCCGGCACAAATGCCGCTGGGGCTCGTAGTTTAACGTGGGGATATCCATCAGGTATTCCATTTACGAATCCGGATGGAACCGTAATTCAGTCAGCTGCCGTTAATTATCCAGCCACTATAGCAGGACCGACATTCGGTCTCATCATAGGCGGTGCCGCAGGCGTTCTCGAAGCCCAGCTTCAGGCCCTCGAGACAAACAATACAGGAAAAATCATTTCATCGCCAAAAATTACCACCATGGACAATGTCAAAGCCACGATAAAACAGGGGCAGGAAATTCCCTATGTTACAATAGACAAAGATGGAAACAGGAGCATCACCTTCAAAGAGGCTGTCCTGAAACTGGAGGTCAAACCTAAGATTACGCCCGATGGCGCCATTTCCATGGAGATCAAAGCGACAAATGACTCGGCGGACTACGCAACGGGTGCCTTGCTGGGAGGGAACCCGCCCATTAACAAGAATGAGGTTGAGTCTAAGATTGTCGTACAGGATGGAGATACCATTGTCATCGGGGGAATCCTTAGTACTTCGGATCAAAGGAACGAAGCCGGTGTTCCCTGGTTTATGAAGATACCAGTATTGGGCTGGCTATTCAAAACTGAGAGCGTAACGAAACAGCGAAAACAGCTTATGGTATTTATCACCCCGAAGATAATGTCAAAAGAAGATGCGGGTGTCGACAAATTCGAAAGGCCTAAGGGACGCGAAAAACCTAAGGGATAGGATATTATCGTTTCTTTATTGTCTCACGTATGTCGACTTTCATCTTCCGACACTACTCTTTTTACAACGAAGAGAGGCTAAAGTGAGCGTGAACCGGTTAAACATAATACATTCAGCTCTTGCGGCATGCGCTCTTGCCATCATGGCATGCGGGACGAGCCCTTGGAATCAGGAACAGGCAGATGCTCACGTCAATGTCGGAGCTGCCTATCTGGGATCGGGACGATCCAATGATGCCTTAAAGGAATTTTTGGAGGCGGAAAAGCTCTCGCCCCGAGACCCCAAAGTCCATTATTATATGGGGATTTCGTACCTCGATAAAAGGCTTAATGACAACGCCATTGATGAATTTAAGAAGGCCCTATCCTTGAAGCCCGACTATTCGGATGCGCACAATTTTCTGGGTTTAATCTATCGCGATAAACAACAATGGGACATGGCCATTGATGAATTTAAAAATGCCCTTGCCAATGCGCTGTATGAAACCCCTGACAAGGCAATATTTAACATGGGAACGGCCTATCACGGGAAGGGGGATTATGAGAAGGCCTTGAAAATGTACGAAGAGGCTAAGAAAAAGCAGCCGCATACAATCCCAGCCCCTGTAATAGATCTTAACATGGGGATAACCTGTTATGCAAAGGGGGATTTGGGAAAGGCCGTTAGTTATTTCAGGGCATCTCTCAAGACTGCCCCCTCTTTATTGGAATCCCACTACTGGTTAGGACAGTGTTATATCAAACTGCATGACCCGGCAAAGGCAAAAGTGGAGTTCATAACCATCATCGATATAACGCCGGATTCGGGATTGGGGATAGAAGCCAAAAAGAGCCTCGATTCCATAACGTCCTCCCGCTAGTCTGGCAAAGCCGGATATACGCTAACATTCGTTCATCTTATCATCCGTCTAAAGACACTGCAAATTTTCCACGCAATCCCTTCGACCGTCCTGTACTTGGTTCCGAGCCATTCTCAATAAATATCCCCTCACAAAAAAATCCCCCTGCCCTTTTTCTGGCGATTTGCACCAGTAAGGGAAGGGGATTGACGGCAGAAGATTTGTTACACCATTGATCTCGTTGCGAAGCACGGGTAAGCCACTTCGCGATTACATGATCCACATTTCTTGAAGCTCTTACTGTATTCTCCGATCCCTCCAGTTTAAGAGGTTGACCCTGCTAGAGATACCTGGGGGATTGAAGTTCACGCGTTGCGTGCTTGCAGAAAGACCACTGCCGCCACTCAGCGTCACATAGATATCTCCGATGGTCGATGATCCCGGTTTCATAGAAAGCATCGGTGAAGAGGCTATGCCGGCCCCGAGTGACTGGCTTCGTGAGCCCCCGAATGCGCCGTTACCAGAGGTATAGTTTATGGCGTAGAGCGATGAAGTGCCGCCCTGTGCACAGAGATCTCCACTTCCTGTAGGAGGTGTGTAGGTGGTAAAGTAGACCACGCCGCCAAACACTGTGGGATCGGAAAGCATCTTCTCCCCTGTCCCTTGAAGGTTGATATAATACCCGTCAGACGTGTCAGTGGTGAGGTATGACTGTCCCGATCCCGTAATATTTTTTAAATTGCTGATTGCATACGTGGTGGTCCGGTCATTGTCCTTCACGGCGAATAGGGTGTCGCTGCTCGTAAGATCCTTGGGGTTTACGTGATTTCCCGTACCCCAGTATACCCAAATATTTTGCTGATTATCCATGGCAACGGTGGCGCTCTGGAAGATGGGCTGGACCGTGGCAGCGCTGTAAAGACGCCCGCCTGTCCAGTTGATTGCCTGGCCGCTGATGCCGCAGCTCGGCATATCCGCCGCCCTGCAGAAATTGAAGCGCCACATATTCCCCCCTAGGTCCCCTACATAAACCGTATCGATAAAGCCGTCCTGATCCGTATCAACACTGGCGGGGGCCGCCGGTATGCTGTATTGCATATTCGCGTCATTCCCGTAGGTGTAGCTCCAGAGAATCTGCCCGTTGCTTAAGTCAACGACATAAAACCCCTTCCCCCGGCAGTCACAAACCCCGCAGGCGCCTCCCCCGGAGCAGCCCGACACGTTATAGCCGCCGCCGACGAACCCTACCCATTTCTCATATAGCTGGCCGCCCTGATTGTACCTGACCCTGCCTACCATCATCTTGCTCCACGGAGCGCCGAGGTAGGGCGCGTCCGTTGCGCTAATGGAACTAGTGCCTCCGAGGTGCCAATTATAGGCAGTCGGTACAGTAGAGGTGTTGGTGATGTCAAAAGCGTAATAGCCGCAGTAATTATTGTAGGTCGCGCTATATGTCGCTTGAAAGTTACCGTCGCACTGTGAACTGGAGCTCCAGAGATTGACGCCTCCGTCCCCCTCACCGAAGATCATCATCGTGTGCCAATCCGCCTTCACTTTGGTTGTACCGTCAACGGTCCCGCCTGCACTCTTCCACCATACGTCAGCCACCGTCACCGGCCCATCCACCAGATACACGTGTGGAAGCGCCGAAGGAATGGATGTATGCGCAAGGTACTGCAACTGCGGCAGCAGGTTGGGGGGGACGAAACTCCACTTCTCGGATCCATCCAATGTCTTGAAGGCGTGGAACTGCCCGTCATTTGCGCCCGCCACGATAAGACGAAGTCCGTTGGCGGAGGTACGCGTATTATCACACCTGTACTGGTCAAAAGCATTTGCCAGAACAGTGGTGCCGTTACACGCATACGACGTGTAACTCTGATCGCGGTAGTCCTCGTAAAAGGGGCTTGGCGTTCCCACGTTGGTCGGCGTTGAGTGGAATATATCGCCGAGCTTCCATCCATCGGGGTTGTATGTAGGGTTTCCCTGGATGTACCCCACGACGGCACTTTCCGTTGGGCTGTCGGGAACACCAAACCTGCTTAGTGGAATAGTCGTATCAAAATTTATCAGGCTGCCGTTGTTGGAGGTATATATTTTACGGGCAGTGTAATTTTGTGCCGCAAGAAGGGACCCGGCCTCCCAGGCGACGCTGCCCAGGGTCCCGTCGGCGTTGAGGTTATATTTCTGCAGATACCCACGCCAGAAAGGATTACCGTTTACAGGCGTGAATGAGGCCACATAGAGGAAGTTTTCGTCCGTGACCCGGGAGGAGGACACGGAGGCTACGGTAAAGGAATAGGTCCTTGATATGATATCCGCCGGTATGGCAGCGAGTGCCGCTGCAAGCTGTGTGGTATTATCGGCGTAATATGCATGGCCGTTGGCGTCGGCGGTACCGCCGTGCACCGCCATGGCGTCGAGCTGCACCTTGGACTGGGCCGTAAGGGCCATACCCAAGACATAGGTATTTATATCGAAGGTGTAACCGGGAACAGCGGACGTTGTCAGCGTCCTTAAGGTATCGATCTGAGAGAGGACGGCGGGCATTAAATTAGTGGCCGAATCTTTTCCGCCGCTGTCATTCGTGCTGGGGAGTCCATCCGTTACGAAGATGATAAAATTCATCTGGCACCACGCCTGTATGGGGCTTGTATAGCTTGCGCCGCTCTTATAGTCGGTCGCACCCTGAAAGTAATTTATGGCGGAACGGAATGTGCCCGCCGTCGGCGTGAGGCCCGCGTTCACTATATAGGTGCATGCATTGGGGTTACCTGTATTTGTACAGCTCATGTACCCAGTCGGATCGTTTTCATGCATCGCGAGTTTAGCTGTCAGGGCGTTGAACTGGCTATTGCTGGTCGGGTTGTCTGCGCAGGGCACATGGAGATAGCCGCCACCCGGGGAGGACTCGGCAAGCCATGTCGACCCCGTGTGATAACCAAACATACGTTTGCCGAATTCATTAAACCCGAGGGCCGTATCCTCGTCCGTCGGGCCGAAGGTACCGTTATAAAAGTTGCTAGAATAGTTTGCGAAATCGTCATTCGTCCCTGTTTTTACATGGTTGCAGCTGTAGATATCATATGGAGAGTTCGGATATGTCTTATCATCTGTAACGTATGTAGTGCCGTAGCAGAAGGTGTTCCCCTGATTTGAGGGTTCATAATCTGTCCCGGGGAGCTTGTAATAGACGTAATTGCTGAGGTCCGTCGGGTTTATTATGCTATTCGTTTTTGGATATGTATTGTTACAATACCTGTTGCGGGGCTCCGAGTTTGCTGCGAAGGCCGCAAGTCCATCACTGCCGTTCGCATCTGCCATCGAGTAGTCTGCATTGAAACTAGGGTTGCCGACCCGGCAGGCGGCATTGCACGCATCCCTGCTTGACGTATGTCCCGGATAATTCACGCAGTAATCCACGCACCCCGGCTCCGGGGGCGGAGTCGGACAGTAGGAGCTGGAGCTGTACGAAACGAAATAGGGGCTGTTATGGAGTTCATCCTTACTTGAAGCTGGAAGGTTGAAGGACATAAGCCCGATCCGCATGTTGTTTACATTGGCATTAACGACGTTCAACAACTGCCTCCTGCCCTCCACGGACCTGCTTCCCGTTGCCCAGGAACAGATGGCGTTTCCGACAAAGTCCTCGTCAAAGCTGTTTGAGTTATCCAGGATGACAAGGACGTTGGGCTTCAGGTTGCTCAAAAATATTTCCGTCTCGTCGGCGTAAGCTGATTTAACGCCGCCTGGAAAAATTGTGAGAAAGAGCCAGATAACGACTATAATGATATTTCTAAATATCGTTCCCATACTATACTCCTTTACGCTATGGAAAACCTGTTAACGTAAAACGACCTCCTTCAATACACCGTTTACAAACATGAGCTCTGCCAGTTTCTTCTTTTCGGAGACGCGACTCTTGCCTGTAAGATCCATCACCTTAACGTTTTTCAGATCGTAGCTCTTTTTGTCTTCCAGGTAGAGCACGTTATTTGCGATCCTCTTCACAAATTGAGAAGATTTCGTAACCTGATGCTGTTTGGAGGATGGGGCACCTTTCCCACTTCCTGCGTTGATGGCCGTGCGCGCTCCTGCATCGGTGACGGGAAAAAGAAATAAAAAAGATATAATCAAAGCGTACACCATCTTCTGGTTTTTCGACATAATTCACCTCCTCGTCATTTTCCTTGAGCTGACCCCATCTCTGGGGATACTCTGAGGTTAAGGATATACTTGCCTCTGGAAATCATGGAAAAGACTGCGATGAATAATACAGCATGGCTTGTTTTCCATGTTTTCACGGGATCTCCCTATCGTGACATGGTTGACATTTCCACGGGACCATACCCGATCCCCACGCTGATGGTCACCTGTGTATTATGTTCCGTATTTGTTCCGACCACGTCGACATTATATCTGCTCTGCCCCCAGCGCTGCCCACCACTCATGGAGTAGCCGGCAAGCGGTATCGTCATGGCGCCTACAGTCGGGCGCGTGGTAGGATATTTAATGATATAATTGGAAGAACCGCCCGTGTTTTTTGGCGCCGTCGGCGCACCACAGCAAGTGGTGCTCTGGGGATCAAATGACTGTGCTAGGTCGTTGATGCCCGTATCGGCGGCAGCGAGAGCCCTCTTGTCTCCGACAATTTTCACGCTAACCCTGATGTCCTGCGTCGACAGAGAAATAACCAGCATTCCCAGAGCGAGAAGAATCAGGCAGGCCATGATTGCCGCGATAAGGGCGAATCCCGCCTCGGAATTCTTCTTGGAGAGCGCTCTTAGTTTATTCTTATCCATGGTTGCTCCAGGATCAATTGTTTCTCAGGATCTCACGGGTCTTATAGAACATCCTCCGCGTCAGGCCCGTGCTCGGATCGATATCTTCCGTTTCTACTGCCAGGGTAATCTCTATCATTCTTATATTTGGCATATTTGCGCCACATCCCGGCAGGCAGCCTGTCGGAAAAAGGAGTTCGACTCCCTGCCCGTCGAAGTAACGGAAGACCGGAACGTTGACATCGGCGTCAGCATTGATGATCCTTACCGTCCGGGGATTGGTGCTCACGAGCGAATCCCCCAGGAAGGCTTGGGGGCCACCGCAGTTTGCTTCTCTTGTAATATACCTGTCATTGCCTGTCTGCACAAAGTTATACCTTACGATCTCGTTGTTTTCCGTAAGGGCGCCATTGCCGTCAGGATTGCCGTTTCCGTCCAATCCGCCCAAGACATCCATTTCCACGGTAATCGAATTCGCTGTAGCCTCCTGTATTCCCTTCCATGCCTGATTTGCGGACGGGGTAGTGCAAAAGTTAGGCCCTCCCGGATTCCCGTCACTCTGCCACATGGTTGTGGAAAATGACGGGTTATAGGAGGCCATCCTGACCTCCATGGCCATGATCTCCAGGGCGCCCCTTACATCCTGCTGGGCCGTAACCTTTCTCTCTATGCTCCCGGAAGACCTCGATGCCGACTCGATGGCCACGCCGATGGCGTAAATCATAATGAGCGAGACAGCAATGGCTATTGCGATCTCGACAAGTGTAAATCCTCTCGCGTCATTCATACGGTTTGACCCATTAGAAACCCGCTGGCACAGCATTCGTGCTATTTGCACACCCTGCCGGGAATCTGAAAGCCTCCTGTTGCGCAACATCGACGCTCTCCACAAGATTTCTGTAATTGCGCAAGATTTGATCCGACCACGTAACTGTAACGGTAACGGTCCATAGATTTGTGACACCGGCAACAGGGGTGACGTTTGTGTTCACCGTGTAGGCGGCATCCCCCCGTACCTCTGCCCCCAGGCCGCTCACGATGATATTTTCCACCGGCCTGTTCCCTAAGGGGACCACATTGCAGGGATTCATGATCCATGCCTCCCGGATTTCAAGCTCTCTATGCAGTATACCGGCGCCCCTGCCCATGTAGTCTGACTTTCCTATGGTTCTCCACGCCGTTGGCTGCATTGACAAGATGGCCATGACACCGATGGCAACCAGAAATATGGCGATAACCACCTCGAGCAGGCCGATACCCCGTTTAGACAATATTAAACGTGACATACGTTCTTCCCGTCAAATTGACCGTAACTGTGGCTTGAGAGTTTCTGCTGTTCTTCAGAACCACGCCGTCGTTATTGAGAAGCTGCTGCCCTCCCGGGTCCGATACGGTACCTCTGGTGTTAAAACGAATCGTCTGCGACGCGTTCGGGCCGAATGTGGCGCTGAGGATTCTAATATCTGATCCGAACGTTGAGGGACTCTTGGTCGTAAGGTTGGTGACAACCGCGTTCACCACCGACTGTATCGTATAGCTGCCGATTACAGGAGTATTAAAGGCGATTTGATATATAATATTATCGGAAACCGCTCTTTCTTTGTATATGGCAAAGTCAGAAGCAATATCTCTCGCGGCGGTCCTGAGATTTCTGTTTAACGTATAACTGTGCAGCCACAGTCCGCCGATGGCTGAAATGATTGCCAATATGCAGACGACAATCATCAACTCCACAAGCGTGAATCCTTTACGCCGTTTCATACTATTTCTTCCCGTCAAGGAGGTCTAACAGTTCCTCCTCGGGTAAAGCCCCGACTTTGAGCCTGCCGTCCGGCAGTATCAGCGAGGGCGTTCCCCCTATGCCAAGCGACTTAGCAACCCTTATGGAATTTTCTATCTCATCGGTGGCACACTCCGTCTTCGGTATCTCCCTGTTTTCGAAGTTATCATCCAGCATCTTCACCGATTTGTTGCAGACGATGCTCTTCGCCTTCCAGTAAGCGTCCTTATGAAACTCCAAAGGCAAAAACTTGATATAAAATGCTATGTCCTTCCTCACGGCTACGATCTTTTTCATCGTCTGGTGGAGCTGTCCGCAGAAGGGGCAATCGGGGTCTGTAAATACCACTACTTTTTTGGCAGCGCCGTTCTCCCCTAGGACGAGGGCATCAGTCAGCGGAATCTTCGCTATGTCGATCCTTTTTTTGTCCTGAATTCTCTGAATGGCCTCTACAGTCTTGTTGGACATATTGGCCACTTCCACCAAAGAGCCAAGGATGAGATAGTTTTTGTCAACGTCAAGATAAAATATCTTCATCTGCCCCATGATTTCGACAACCACTTCACAGACGCCCTTTATGGGACTGTCCGCGATGCCGAGCACTTTCGCATCAGATGCGTTGAGTTTCTTTAATATATCTGTTATCCCTTCCCCGCCCAGAGAGGTGCAATCTTTCTTTGCATGTCCTGATCCTGCTCCCCACGCGAGGCCATATCCCGAAGGAGCGGAGACAAAAAGCAATGCACACAATAGGCTTACGAAAGCAGAGAACAAGCTTTTTTTTGTCAATGCTCCACCTCTCTTGCTATTTTTTTGACACTCTCTTATCTCATATCTTCCGGATGAAATCAAGAAATCCATTTCTGGCAAACGTTGAATGGCGCAGCATTTTATAGTGTGGCAGGGCTAAGACGGTGCAGATGGGCACCCGGAATAAGGACCGTAGGTTACGTGATCACAGAAGGTCATTTCAATCGTCCGGCAACCCTGCCGCCGTATCTGCTTTAATAAAGAAGATTTAGGCCAGTGGCTTTACGTCCCGTCCTTTCGGACAGTTTGCCTTTTTCAGGACTCTCTTTATGATTTCAAAGATTATACAGTTTCTTTAAGGAGTTTTACGATTCTCCCTCTCCATATTACCATATCGGTAATAAATGATAAATCTTTAGTGATTTTCCCATATAAAATCTAATCGTAAATATTTATGGATGCAATCACCATGCCATGTAGCTCCACGTGCGCGTCTCTGAACTGAGCCTGTTCAATACTATAATTAGTTGACAGTTACAATTAGTTACATACCGGGAAAACGCGACTTACCCCCATAGAATGCATGTTTCCCGGGCATCAGTCGTAAGAAACTCAATGTTTTGAAAAAACTTACCCCCATCACTAGGGCATAAAGAGGTCAAGTTACCCTAAAGGAATCAGGCCTCGCTGCTCTTTGAAAATACGATAAATTTCAGGATTCCCTTTGAATATCAACGGAATTATGATTTTTTTCAATATTGAATACCAGTATTGAACAGAAGGACATATTTATTGTTGATTTTCAACTGCCTTTGCATCGAGCATGATATATATAGTCCTTACCCAAGACATTATCTTTGATTATATCAAGACCGGCAAGTCGAGTCCGGTCCTGAATTTGAATTATTGCACAGGCTCGAATTGGATAAAATCTAACGCCTACAATTGTCGTGAATTAGATTCGTCTCATCAGATCGAACGAGAAAAAGTTCTCGGGAGTCTTGCTAAAAATCGGTGATTTTAACCAATAACATGTGAGATTCGTCTGAAAATTGGCTTATAATTGCTGAGTATTTATTCAATTAAACGGCATGGATTTCTTGCTTGACACGTTATAGGTGCTGTGTTACAGCTCACACCTGTCCGGCCGTTAGAGGAAAATTCGCTAAGATTCAAGATACATGACCATATGGACGATACTGCCACCAAAGAAAGAGAGGAATTTCTTTCCATAGCGGAAGCCTATGTAGATAAGAATCTGTATAAAGAGGCGGCGCACATAGCCGAATCATGGCTAAAGCGTTACCCAATCGACGCTGATGCGAATATTATCCGCTGCCACGCACTGCTCAAGATGGGGAATCTTGACAAAGTTAGTGAAGTGCTCGATGACCTCGAGGCAAAGGTCCTTGAATTGTCGCGCATCTATCATCATGTCGGAGATCTCTGTCTGAACGCAGGCCTCACAAAGGAGGCACTTAAATTTTATCGGAAATTCATAATTCTGAACCCCTCCGTATCAAGTGCAAAAGAAGTATACGACAAGGTCAATGCCCTCGCAGCCCATATAGACGACTCGGCCGCCGGAATAGATGCGGATGCGTATAATCATACTGACCGCGTTGCATCCGATTTCTGCACCACAACCCTGGCTGAGCTATACATCAGACAGGGTCACCTTGATATGGCTATCAATGTACTGGGTGAGATACTCAAAAGAGAACCTGAAAACAGATTGGTTGCGGATAGGTTAAACGATGTAATGGCAATGCAGCATGACGGCATAGGAGAAAAGACGTCTTTACATATAGAACATATAGAGCAAGATGAGTCCGTAATCAAGGAGCTTACAAGGTGGCTTGAAAATGTTGGCAGGTTAAGAAACCATGCATCGTGACTCTCCGGTACCTCCTGAAAGGATGGCAAGGGTAAGGGCTATTCTTCATAAACTCGACATTGATGCCCTGCTTTTTCTTGATATGAAAAATGTCCGGTATCTTACGGGCTTCACAGGGAGTGACGGGGCGCTCGTGATAGGAGAAAAGCAAGAGATTCTCCTTGTTGACGGCCGCTATACTAATCAGGCAAGAAAGGAAGTCGAGGGGCCCCATGTCTCCGAATATAAAGATAAGATGGATGGCATCGCGGCGGTCCTTTCAGACGGGAGTTTGAGATCCGTAGGGTTTGAATCGCAAGCGATGAATGTCAACACCTATTTGAACCTGAAGGAGAAACTGGGTGCCTTGAGATTGAATCCGCTCTCCAATGAAATCGATACCCTCAGAGCCGTCAAAGATGAGAAAGAAATTGCGTATATCAGAAGAGCAGCAGAGATATCGTGTGAGGCCTTTACTTCTGTTCGAGATCTTATTAAGCCGGGTGTAAAAGAGACTGATATTGCCATAGAGTTAGATTTTCAGATGAGGAGATGTGGTGCAGAACAAGTTTCCTTCCCGACTATTGTGGCGTCTGGGGTGAATTCAGCGCAACCTCACGCGCAGCCGGGATCGCGGGCGATTGAAAATGGAGATATGGTAATAATAGATTACGGCGCTGTATATTGCGGCTATCATTCCGATGAAACCTGCACATTTGCTGTCGGCCATAAAAACAAGAAACAGGAAAAGGTGTACGCCCTTGTAAGGAACGCACACGACCAGGCATTGGGGGCCGTCAAAGCCGGCGTCCCTTGTGTGGATATAGATCGCACTGCCAGGGACTGCATTGAGACTGGCAAGTTGGGTAAGTATTTTACGCATGGTACAGGCCATGGTGTCGGGCTTGATGTTCACGAAGCGCCGCGGATAGCAATCAAATCGGAAATGGTCATTGAGGCGGGAATGGTATTGACGATAGAACCTGGTGTCTATATGCCTGACCTCTGGGGCGTCCGCATTGAAGATATGATATTGGTTAAAGAGGAAGGGTTTGAGGTCTTGACAAGAGTATCGAAGGACTTCACGGTGCTGCACTGATTCTAAAAAAGAATACAACAATTTCATATATTAGGATGCCGCGATATGAAGGTATTTCCAGATGATCTTCTTTACAACAGAGAACATGCATGGGTCAGGGTTGAAGGTGAATTAGCTACCATCGGTATCACGGATTACGCCCAGGAAAAATTGGGAGAAATCCTCGCTATAGAACTGCCCGAAGTTGACTCTTATGTGGAAAGGGACGAACCCTTCGGCACTATTGAATCCGCAAAGGGTGTGTTTGAACTTATTTCGCCCGTGAGTGGTGAGATAGTAAACGTCAACGAAGACATATTAGACGACATCGGCATTGTCAATAGTGACCCTCATGATACGGGATGGATGATCACTTTGGAGATGTCGGATTCGGAAGAGCTTGACGATCTCCTGGATCCAAGAGAATATCATGACTTTGTACTCAAAGAAGCGGAGAGTGACTGACCCTGTTTCATGATATGGAGATTCATTTCATTCAAGCGCTTGAATGCCTTTGAAAACATGGCCATTGACGAGGCCATATTCCGGGAAAATCAACGGACCGATTCACCGCCTACACTCAGATTTTACAGTTGGTCCCCTCCGTCAGTGTCTCTGGGATATTTTCAGGCAACTCGGAACGAGGTCAATGTTGAAGCGTGCAGAAGATATTCGGTAGACCTAGTCCGGCGCCCGACTGGGGGGAAGGCTGTCCTTCATGAAAATGATCTGACCTATGCCGTAATTGCCAGTGAGCGTAATCCCCTCTTCCCACCGGACATCTTAGGAACATACAAGGTCATCAGTGGCTGTATCGCCAGGGGACTATCGGAGCTCGGGATAGAAACGGAGATGGAGGGTAACGGGAGGTCGTATCAGGACGATTCCCTGAAAGCTGCCTGTTTTTCGTCGCCTTCTCGATATGAGCTTCTGGCGAAAAAAAAGAAAATATGCGGCAGCGCTCAACTAAGATCGAAGGGCATTTTCCTTCAGCATGGCTCTATCCTGGTGGATTTCGACCCCGTTAAGACATGTGCCCTTCTGCTGCCGCAGGAAGGCGACCGGAGTCGGCAGACCAAGAAGTTGCGCGAGTCTGTAACCTCGATATATGAGCAGATCGGCGCTCCCGTGCCTGTGGAGCATATCTGCCATATAATGAAAAAGGGGTTTGAAAAGAAGCTGGATATCGAGCTGGTGGAGGGGTGTTTAACCCCTGAAGAGGAGTCCTTGAAGTTACGGCTGATGAACGATAAATATATGAACGATAAGTGGAATATCGAAGGCAAGGTCGCTTCAGATGGACGTAAGAACGCTGATTAGGAAGGAAGTGCGCGAGCAGGAGGGTTATCGGGCCGACATCATGCCCTATCGCATCAGAATGGACGCGAATGAGAGTCCCTTTTCGCTCCCCCCCCTGCTTAAGAAAAAGCTGTTCACCGAGATGCAAAACGTTTCCCTGAACAGATACCCGGAGCCGGGTGCGCCCCTGCTCAGGAAACGCTTTGCCGAATACTATGGCGTAGCCGATAATATGATAATGATCGGTAACGGGTCTGATGAGCTTATTCAGATCCTCTGCACCGCTCTGGTAAATTCATCTTCAGTCGTCATGGTTCCGTCACCCACTTTTGCCATGTACAGGATTATCGCGTCAACCTCCGGTCATGCAGTAGCGGAGGTGCCCCTCAATGCCTCTTTTGATTTAGACCTGGATGCAATGCTAAACCGGATCGCCAAGGATATACCCGTCCTGACCTTCTTGAGTTACCCCAACAGTCCAACGTCAAATTGCTTCATTGAAAAGAGTGTCGCGGCAATAGTTGAGGCATCAACAGGGATTGTGGTCGTGGATGAGGCTTACGGCAGCTTCGCCGGAAAAACCTTAGTGCCTTTATTGAAGAAATATGACAACCTGGTCATCTTAAAGACCCTCTCTAAGGTGGGACTTGCCGCAATGAGGATAGGCTTCTTGATCGGCTCCCCGTTCCTTATTCATGAACTCGACAAGGTGAGACTCCCCTATAATATCAATACCATGTCACAGGTCGCTGCCGGCTTCTATTTGGATCACATTGATACGTTTTTTAGTCAGACGAAGGATATAATTGCAGGTCGTGAAGAGCTCCTGGACGCTCTTGGAAAGATTGAATCTGTACATCCCAATCCTTCTGATGCAAATTTCATTTTTTTTAGTTGCGATTTTGATACGGATAACATATACTCGCTTTTAGCCGAGGAGGGAATTCTTATTAAGAATCTAAACTCTCCCGGCGTCATGAAGAATTGTATGAGGGTGACGGTTGGTAACAGCGAAGAGAACCAAGAATTCTTAAAAGCATTAAAGAAAATCCTTCTAAAGTAAGGAGTGTGGTCTAACATAAGGTAACAGAGGGTAGTCTACGGCAGAGGCGTAAATCGTCTAGTGCCGTACTGCCCTTTTTTTGTCCCCTTTTGGCTCAACATTTAAAGAATTTATATTTCGTTATTAAAAAAAGAAAGGAAGGGTCGTTTTGGAAGTAAAAGTATACGACAATGACATTGAAAAGGCCTTAAAAATCCTAAAGAACAAACTTTCAAAAAGCGGATTGTTCAAGGAGCTAAAGCTGCGGAGAGCCTATGAGAAGCCTTCTGTGAAGAGGAAACGCAAAGCTATCGAAGCACGCAGACGTTATGCCAAGGTTCAGCGCCGCAGAAGTTACTGAATTTTTTTTTAACAGTAAGAACCATGATGACCGAGGCCGGGGTCTCCTGCTAAATGCTCCTAGGAGACACGGAATGTGCGCAAAATGGACGAGAAACAATATTTGGTTGATGCCCTGTCGATAGAGGAATCATGGCGGATATTCCGCATCATGGCTGAATTTGTGGAATCCATTGAAACCATGTCCCGGGTGAAAAACGGTGTCACCATTTTCGGATCCGCAAGAGTCGGGCCTGATGATCCATACTACAAGAAGGCAGAGTATCTTGCCAGAAAGCTTGCCGAAAACGGCTTCAGTGTAATTACAGGAGGCGGCCCCGGCATCATGGAAGCAGCCAATAAGGGAGCGGCTGCGGCAGGTGGCAAGTCGATAGGTATGAATATCCGTCTTCCCTATGAGCAGAAACCAAACCAGTACGCCAATACCATTATCGAATACAAATATTTCTTCATCCGCAAAGTAATGTTTGTAAAATATGCTGTGGCCTACGTAATCCTCCCGGGGGGCTTCGGAACAATGGATGAGTTCTTCGAGGCCTTGACCCTGATTCAGACAAAAAGGATAAAGGGCTTTCCCGTCATAATGATGGGCAGTGAATACTGGCAAGGACTGATGGGCTGGATCAAAGACGCCATGCTCGGGAGCGATAAGATTGAACAGTGTGATCTCGACATCATCCACATCATTGATGATCCGGATGAAGTAGTAAAGCATATAAAGAAATTTGTTATTCTATAATAACTCTGTAAGATCTCGTCTGATACCTATCTCAAGTTCTGATAAAAATGGTTCTAAATTGTCATGCCGAGCGAAGCAAGACATTTTGGAATAAAGCGTATTGAAATTCCTCGCTCGAAAGCAGGACGACAGGTGATAAAAGCACCTTCAGAATTAAGATAAAGTTCAAGACACCAAAGCCAGCATCATGGATTTTGAAAAGAAACTGATGGAATTCAAGAAAGGGAAAGCGGACCCTTCTCCCTGTTATCTACTGCATGGTGATGAAGAATATCTTGTCAAAGACGCCCTGAATAAAATCATAGCTGCCATAATCCCCGTAAGCGACAGGGATATGAATCTCTTCTTCATGGATGGAGAGATGGAAGACGTAGACAGCCTTTGCGAGACCATCCTAACACCGCCCCTCATTCCAGGAAGAAAAGTTGTTGTGCTGACTAACACCCGTCTTTTTCAAACAAGAATTGCCCTGCCGGAGATAGTACAAAAAATTCGACAGCATTTTGAAAATGACCCCGACACGGCAGTCAGGTATTTTATGCAATTCTTGAAGATCACGGGCTGGAACATCGATGATCTCAGAGACGACGGCTGGAAAAAAATTACCAGCGACAACTGGCAAAAAACTATTGAAGGCGACAGCGGAAAGGATCGCGAAACTTGGCTCCCCGAAATGATCGAGGCCTGTATAAGCCGCGGATTGGATATGGGCAAGAAGAGAGAGGCCACGGAACGTCTTGAAGATACCCTGAGAAAAGGTATCCCGGCAGGCATACACCTGATCATAACCGCAGAAACAGTAGACAAGAGGAAGAGGCTTTTCAAGACCATATCCGAAATTGGAATTGTCCTTAATTTTTCTCGGCTGAAGGGCGAGGCAAAGCAGAAGAATGCTCTAATCGAGACGGCAAAAGATCTCTTATCCGAGAGTGGTAAAAAACTTACGCCAGGCGCATGGATCGCTATCGGCAGGAAAACAGGCTTTAACCTTGCCGATTCCATGAAAGCCTTGGAAACGCTAATAACTTACTCAGGTGACAAGATATCGATAGAAGAGTCTGACGTCGAAGAGGTCATAGGAAAAACGAAAGAAGATACCGTCTTTGACTTAACAGGCGCTCTCGTCGCGAAGAAGCTGGATGTGGCCTTGTCAAATCTGAAAGACCTTTTCGATCAGGGCATAAACCATGTGTTGATCCTGTCAATGATAGCAAGGGAAATCAGATTTCTCCTCCATGCCAAGATGTTTATCAGATCAGGCAAGCTTGGGCCTATTGAACCCAATATGGAATATGAAATGTTTCAGAGGTCCATTTATCCGGTCATCTTGCGATGGAGAAGCGATAAAGGGGGAAAAGGCGGTCTGGACGGTCAACATCCGTACGTCATTTATAATGCCGTGAAAAACTCTCATCGATTCTCGTACGAGCGTCTGTTGAAATTTTTGGAAGATCTCGTCGATATGGACATTGCCTTCAAGACCACGACGAAGGAGCCGAAGTTTATGCTGGAGCGCTTCATAGTGAAAGTATGCAGATGAACCAACCCGACAAGAAATGCCAAACCTTATTAGTGGGAGTGAGTCTTCCTTTCTCAGCTTCCAACATAACGTTTCTTTAATCAAGCTTTTTTCTATGGTTCAAAAAATATCAAACTATCGCCCCAAGCTATTGATTTGTCTTTTTCTCGCGTTGGCGGTGCTCGTGGCTTTCTGGCAGGTCAAGAACAACAATTTTGTCAATTTCGACGACCCTAGGTGCACCACAGAAAACCTACATATACAGAGCGGATTAAATCTGGAATTTCTGAAATGGGCATTCACTACGAGTCATGCCGGCTATTGGCAGCCCCTTACCTGGTTGTCCTTCGTGATGGATTATCAGCTATTCGGACTCAAAGCCGGAGGTTACCATATCGTCAATCTTCTCTTGCATACAGTCAACAGCTTATTGTTGTTTCTAATTCTCAACCGCATGACCCACGCTCTGTGGAAAAGCACTTTTGTGGCTGCTCTATTCGCCCTTCATCCCCTCCATGTGGAGTCTGTTGCCTGGGTTGCCGAGCGCAAGGACGTCCTTTCCACGTTCTTCTGGATGCTGACCATGGGGTCTTATGTTTTCTATGTTCAAAGGCGGGAGCTAAAGAGTTATCTTCTCACCCTTTTCTTTTTTGCCCTGGGCCTCATGGCGAAGCCCATGCTGGTTAGTCTGCCGTGTGTGCTGTTACTTCTCGATTACTGGCCACTGGGCCGTCTTCGCTTCAATCACTCCCTTGATGTTCCAAAAATATCAGAATCAAAAAAAGAAAAAAACCAGGCCAGAAAAATCTCAGCTTTAGCTAAAGGCAAAGAGGTCACGCCAGCGGAGCAGTCCCGGTTTTTGCAACGCTTATGGCCCATCATCCGGGAAAAGATCCCTTTCTTCGCCCTCTCGGCTATCTCAAGTATTGTGACTGCTATCGGGCAACAGAAGGTGGGAGCGATGGAAGCTCTCGAAATACTTCCCATCGGTGCGCGAATCGGCAATGCCTTGATCTCTTATATACGTTACATCGGAATGACTATCTACCCGCACGGTCTAGCCGTGTTTTATCCACATGGGGGAACGCCTTCATCATGGGAGGTCTTCCTTGCCGCTGCATTCATATTGATCGCAACCTTAATAATCATTCGATGGGCAGCAAAAATGCCCTATCTTGCCATGGGATGGTTATGGTACCTGGGAACACTCGTTCCTGTCATCGGCATAATACAGGTGGGAATGCAGTCCATGGCGGACCGTTACACCTATATTCCCATCATCGGTCTTTTTGTGGCAACGGCCTGGGCGGTCCCTGATATTGCAAGAAATTGGCGTTATCGACAATACATACTTATTACCGGAGCAGTAATTGTTTTGTTGGCCTTGATGTTCTCAACCTGGACGCAGGTCAAGTACTGGCAAAACAGTATCACTCTTTTTGAGCATGCTATTCAGGTTACAGATAATAATTATCTGGCACACAACAATCTGGGAGTTGCTTTGAGCGACGCTGGAAAAAGAGAAGAAGCCATAGCGCACTATAGAGAGGCTATCAGAATAAAACCAAGCTATGAAAATGCCTACTTCAATTTAGGAAATAACTTATCTGCACAAGGCAGGACTGATGAGGCTGTTCTGTGTTATCAAGAAGCTCTTAGACTACGTCCAAATTATGCCAAGGCATATAACAATCTTGCGGCACTGTTAATTTCAAAGAAGATGTTCAAAGAAGCCATTGGTCAATACCAGGAAGCGCTCAAAACCGATCCAACAAATTCGGGTACGCACTATAACCTGGGAGTAGCCTGGATGTCTATTGATCACTTTGAGGATGCCATTGGTCAATTTCAGGAAGCAGTAAGAATCAATCCCAGATTTATTGAAGCTCACAATGCCTTGGGAATAGCGTTAGCCCGATCGGGGAAGACTGGTGAGGCCATCGACCATTTCAGGGAGGCGCTGTGGTTGAAACCAAATTATGTGCCTGCGCGTAATAACCTCCAGATGGCATTAGAAGTTCAAAAAAAATCCCGATGAGGCATGCGGTGATGTGTGCCATAATAACGAAAGACAAAACTCAGCGCAGAGTATAGACTCATTTGTGAAGTCAACAACTATTGACTGTTATGCATCTAGTTTAATAAGTATTTAGAGCTTTCGTATTCTTTCCATTGCTGACTTTTTCCTATGGGAAAGTCTCCTTGATGGGCCTTTCTTTTTTGCTCGTTCCATTGTTGCATCATCCTCTTCTTTATCTGACATTTCTTCCGGATGGCGGTCATGGCCGGTCATAGCGGTCTTCACCCTCCTCATCAGCTCATCAAACTCCTGGGATGATATTGCTGTCCCCCCTCGGCGACTGATAAAATCAGCAATGTTTCTGTCCGACGTTACGACAACAATTTCTTCTGTTCTTTCTTGGACCATCCGTTTGATGACTTCATCCGCTTTTTCACCCTTTCGGGAATATATGACGTCAATGCCTGAGAGTTTATCCCTTTCTTCCTCGACAGATCCACCCTGCCAGCCATCGAAAACAACTGTCACCTTGTGTCCTCTTTGTTTCTTATAGGGAGATATACTGCGTATCAGAGCCTTTCTGCCCTCCTCGAGGCTGAATCTCTCATACCGTCTTAGTGCATCGGACTGTCTTATCAGATTGTACCCGTCAATTATTATGTGCACGATGGCAATTACCTTTTTATTTCATCGCTTGTTGACTTCAGACAGGGAGAATGACTCTTCTGCAGTTCCTCAGGTTATGCATCTGATGCCAAATTGTTTAATTTGTAACTGATTAGACTCAATTGATGCAATTGTTAAGAATATATCGCCTGGGACTTTCACTGGCTCATGAATCGGTTTTTAATATTTACAGCGTTATCTAATATTTGTCAAAGTCATAAAATGCTTTTTCAAAAAAGTGGGGTACGAGTATTAGTAATGTTCTCAGCAGGCCGTGGAGTCATTTAACCGTTGATCGGGCATTTTTGAGAATACGTCACGTGGAATGCATCGTTCGGGTAAACATCACGCTATCAACGCCATAATGTGCATTACCATTTGCGGCAATTTATTTCGCTCTATGCAATCGATCTGCGATTTATCGATATGCAAATTTTGTCTTTTATTATATTTAATACCGTTGACTTTAACGATGACGGAAGGTATAGACAGACGGACGAGGAAAATATACCAAAGTACGGCGGACCTGACCGATACCTCATTGTGGACGGAATACCCAATAGCAGTGTGGGTGAGATTAATAAAATTCAATTGAGAAAATTATATAGTTAGGAGGGCGAAAAATGGATTTTGAATTGAACGATGAACTGAAGATGTTGAAAGAGATGTCGTACAAATTTGCCCAGGCTGAGTTTACCGGGATATCCCATGAATGTGACGAGGGAGAAAAATACACCCCGGACATTCGCCGAAAGGCTGCTGAAAATGGTCTCATCGGGGCATGGATTCCCGAACAATATGGTGGCGCGGGGGCAGGTTTTTTGGGCAATACCATCATCATGGAAGAACTATCCAAGGTGGATATGGGGATCGGCTTGAATGTCGTTGCCGCCACATTCGGCTGCGAATCCATACTACAGTTCGGGTCGGAAGAGCAAAAAAAGACATATCTCCCTCCCGTATGCAGGGGTGAACAGGTAAGCGCGGGCGCATTTACGGAGCCCAACGCTGGCACAGATGTGGCAGGATACAGAACTAAGGCGACTAAAGACGGAAAGGACTATGTCATTAGCGGAAATAAAATGTTCATAACCAATGGAAGCGTCTGTGATTTCATGGTAGCCCAGTGCATAACCAACCCGGAGGAAAAAAAGCACAACAGCTTCAGCCTTATTATAGTTCATGCCGATACACCGGGAATAACGAGAAACAAGATTCATGGAAAAATGGGTATCCGCTCCAGTGATACTGCAGAAATCGCTTTTGAGGATGTACGGGTTCCCCGGGTTAACCTGGTTGGCAAGGAAGGCAACGGCTTCCGGCAGTTGATGCATTTCTTTGATACAACAAGAGTGATGGTTGCCGCCCAGGCCCTCGGCCTTTCCGAAGCCTGTCTGGAGACAAGCATCAAGTATGTCAAGGAAAGAACGGCTTTTGGAGCACCCCTGGGTTCCTTCCAGTTGACCCAGATGAAACTGACGGAGATGGCGATCAAGGTAGAGGCTCTGCGGGGTCTTATTTATAAATCGGCATGGCTTCTTGATGAGGGAAGGCCGGACTATACGCTGGCTGCGATGGCAAAATATTACGGAGGTCAGACGGCGGTCTTCTGTGCGAACTACGCCGTGGAACTGCACGGCGGGTACGGTTACATCGACGAGTACAGCGTCCAGAAATGGTATCGTGACGCCAAGATTCTCGAACTTTACGAAGGAACCAAAGAAGCTGAAATCATGACCATCGGCAGGATTCTGCAGGCACGGTAGTCATACAAAAAATGCCCCCGTCCCCGCCTTGACAAATACGGGGATAGGGGCATTTCCAATTTTAAGTGGAGATCACCCGCCTATTAGGGCTTTCATGGCCCTGATCGTATGAGCATAGTCTCCGCTCCCGAAGACGGCGGCGCCCGACACTATGACGTCTGCACCGGCTTCGGCAACCAATCTAATATTATCGACAGTTATGCCACCGTCAACTTCGATGGCGACATCAGGTGAAACGGCATTTACCATCACCCTGGCTTGCTTTATCTTCGGCAGGGCGTGCTCTATGAATTTTTGTCCTCCGAATCCTGGATTAACGGACATGACAAGAAGGAGATCGACGTCTTTCAGAATCGGCTCAACCTGAACGAGCGGTGTGGCAGGATTAAGAGACACACCCGCCTTGATGCCCCTTTCCTTTATCTGCGCGATTGTCCTGTGGAGGTGCGAGGCCGTCTCGACATGAACGGTTATGATGTCACTTCCTGCTTCGGCAAAAGCGTCTATATAACGTTCCGGATTTGAAATCATGAGATGCACGTCGAAAGGAAGTCTTGTGATCTTTCGGAGCCATTTTACCGGACCTGGCCCGATAGTGATATTGGGAACGAAATGACCGTCCATCACATCTATGTGTATCCAGTCGGCGCCCGCTGCTTCCACAGCCAAGATTTCTTCACCGAGCCTGCTGAAGTCAGCGGAAAGGATGGAGGGGGCAATTTTTTTCATCATATGCCTTCTTTTCCGTTCTTTTGAAAACTATAAAAAAATGTGTTTTGTGTCATTTTTAAAAGAAGATCACTGACATGATGTGAATACACCATCGACGCTTACCTGTCAATAATTACTGAACGGGAGAAAAGACCCTTGACAAAATAATTGCAAAAGCCCATGCTTCCGGCAAAATCGAATCACATAATTGAAATCAATGTACTTTCTTTATAACATTCTATTATTCATTGTTGCCCTACTCGCCCTCCCCTATTATGCGATCAAAATGGCGCTAACGGGAAAATACAGAAGAAGCATGGGGCCTAAGTTCGGGCTTGTAAAGCCTTCAATATTTGCGGAAATGAAGGGCAGCCCCAGGATATGGATACATGCCGTTTCCGTCGGCGAGGTAACAGCTGCTGAGCCGATAGTCGCTTCCTTAAGAACGCATTTCCCTGAGGCCTGTATCGTACTATCAACCAGCACGGAAACAGGCCAGGACATGGCCAGAAAGATTGTCACCGGAGCTACGTCTTTCATATACTACCCACTTGATATCCCGTTTGTCGTGAGAAAGGTTATCACGAAGGTGAGACCTGATATCTTTATTCTTACAGAGACGGAACTCTGGCCCAATTTTATCAGAGTGTGTAAAGAGCAGGGTGCGAAAGTTATCATGGTTAACGGGCGCATATCTCAGCACTCTTATCAGAAGTATGCCATGACGAGGTTCTTCTGGAAAGACATCGTAAATGTGATAGATGAAATAGGCGTGATTTCGGAAATTGACGCCGAGCGAATGAAAGCCATTGGAATGGCGCCATCGAGGGTTCATGTCATAGGGAACGCAAAGTACGACAGCTTAGCAGCGAAGGCCTCCCCACCTGTCCGGGAAGAGATGGAAAGAAGGCTGAACCTTACAAAAATGGACAGGGTCTTCGTGGCGGGAAGCACCCATGATGGCGAAGAGAAAATGGTCCTCTATGTTTACAGGCACCTCCTTGAAAGATACCCTGATTTTAAATTGATTATCATCCCACGACACCCTGAAAGAGGTCATGCAGTCCTATCCTTGATCAAAGAGTCCGGCTTTGCAGATTGTATGACTATGACTGAGATTAACGGAGGCAGGAATCGAACAGACGAGCGGATCATCGTTATCGATACCATCGGTGAACTCTTCAAAGCATACTCTCTCGCTTCTGTGGTCTTCTGCGGCGGTTCCCTTGTCCCGAAGGGCGGGCAGAATATCCTAGAACCTGCCGCATGGGGCAAGGTTATCTTTTATGGACCCTTCATGGATGACTTCAGGGATGAAAAGGAACTTTTGGAGAAAGCCGGAGCGGGGATTATGGTGGGAAACGGTGAAGATTTGCTCGACGGCATCCTAACGCTCATGTCTGATCCTGATGCGCTTGCCAGGAAGGGAGAGGAGGGGCGGAGAATTGTGGTTTCTAATATGGGGGCCGCAGAGAGATATGCCGCAATGGTGATGTCACATATTCAGAGATAAATTGTTCATCAATGCATTCAGTTTGCGATACTGATAAATTGTCAACCTTGGTGAAACATGTCCCGCCCTTCGATTAGGACAATGTTAGCCTTCGGCCCGCTCCAGGTATTCATTCCATCTCGTATCAACCCACCTTTGGAGCTGTCTCAGTTGCTCGATGCTCATCTTCCGGAATCGTCCCTGTCTCTCCACATAATTGATGACAGGCAGTTTGTTCCCTTTTTCCGCCAGTGTCTTGCTTCTCCCGGTAAAGTGAAATTTGCCATCTTCAATCTCGAAGAGCGCCACGATCCCCGTCTCTACAGCAAGTCTTCCGATGCGCACGGTGTCCTTGGGCGCGTAACCCCATCCCGGAGGGCAGGGGACGGCGATCTGCATATACCGAGGTCCTTTGATGCGCTTGGCTTTGACGAATTTATCGTACAGGTCAATCGGATAGGCCGACGAAGTGGTGGCGATATAAGGCAGATCGTGGGCTTCCATGATTCGCAGCATATCCTTCTTGGGTTGCTGCTTGGTTAGCACCGGCGTGGTAGAGGTCAATGCCCCTATGGGCGTGGCACTGGAGCGCTGTGTACCGGTATTCATATACCCTTCGTTGTCGTAGCAGATGTAGATGAAGTCCGTGCCTCTTTCGGCTGCCCCGCTCAGCGCCTGGATTCCCATGTCGAAAGTACCCCCGTCTCCGGCAATGGCCACAACTGTAATGTCCGTGCGATTAAGGGCGTTTAAGCCGGCGACAAGACCCGACGCAGAGGCCGCCGTGCTGGCAAACGTACAATTGAGAGCAGGAATAGCCACGGATGTCGTCGGATACAGGCCATGCAGAACGGTCAGGCAACAGGCCGGAAAGGTCACAATTGTATTTTCACGTAATGCTTTCAGAACATAGCGATACGCAAGGGACAGGCCACAACCCTGACAGGCCCTCTGACCTGGGAGCATATACTCTTCAATATTAACATTGAACAGGTTCTCTGGCATATTATCACTCCGTAAAACAGTTTAGCCATATCGGCGCAGGTTCCGTATCCCCTGTAGCGATTGCATCCAGTGACAACCTTACAGCCTCGGCGAGTTCCCTCGCCTTGACATCCCGGCCCCCAAGGCCGCAAATGTAGTTGTGGATAGGCAACCGTATATCCGTCCCATAAAAGGCCGCCTTGATTTCGGAACACAGCGCCCCTTCATATCCGTAACTGATCCCCTTTTCGAATACGCAGATAGCCTTGACCTTCTTGAAAGCCGCGCGGACATCTTCTTTCGGGAACGGCCTGAAGACCCTGATTCCGATAACTCCGGCTTTGATCCCCTCCGACCTCAGCATATCCACTGCCGTGGTGGCTTCGCTTGCCACAGAACCCATCCCCACAAGTACTATCTCGACGTCATCTGTCTTATATTGCCATAACATGCCGCCGTGATCTCTCCCAAAAACCCCGGCAAATTGACAACTCGTAGAGATAATAACGTCACGAGATTCGTCGAGGGCCTTCTGAAGTTTGTATCGCATTTCCATATAGCCGTCACACAGGACACCCTCTTTATTAGCCCGCCGCCATGGGAAAAGGACAGGGTTGATATTCATGGGGGCCTCTGGTGACAGTACTGTGTGGGGCTTGTAAGGGGGCAGGAAATCGGAGACAGCCTCAGCATCAGGAATCTCCACGGGCATCATCGTATGAGACATGACAAAGCCATCGTAGCAGATCATGACCGGCACATAGACGGACTCGGCAATCCGGTACGCCTGAATTATGGAGTCAATAATCTCCTGGTTGTCCCGGCAGTAAATTTGTATCCAGCCTGTATCGCGCTGCGCGATGGAATCCTGCTGGTCATTGAAAATCGTCCACGGCGCGCCCACTCCCCGGTTGATGCAGCACATCACAATAGGCAGCCTGGAGCCGGCAGCCCAGTGTATCTGTTCATGCATGTAGAGCAGTCCCTGGGAGCTCGTGGAAGTGAAGACGCGGGCTCCCACAGTGGATGCCGATATGCAAACCGCAAGCGCGGAATGCTCTGATTCAACGCGGATATATTCTGCCTTGAGTTCTCCGCCCTCAATGGATTGAGAAAGCATCTCCGTCACAGAGGTCTGCGGTGTAATGGGATAGGCTGCCACAACCTGAACATGGCTGAGTTTCGCCCCGAGAGCCGCGGCCTGGTTACCCGTCATGATTTGTACGTCACCCATTTTTCTCCCCCTCGTTCACCATTGTAATCGCTTTTCCGGGACACTCCTCAGCGCAGATGCCGCAACCCTTGCAGTATTCTAGGTCAATTTCCAGGGGGATCGTTGCTTTGATTACTCCTTCCGGACAATAGAGCCAGCAAAGAAAACAGGCAGCCTTTTTCTTGATGGAGGGGATACACTTTGAATGATCGCAAACGGGTTTCATGTCCCGCCACTCCCCCGTTTTCCCCGCTTCTCCAATGGCTGGTGTGGCCATGGCGGAAATATTCGTGTCTTTTTTCTTCACACTTGTTGTCCTCACTCGGCGGCTTTCATTAAAGTCTGTTCAAATGCATCACGCAGGGCGGCAAAATTGGCAGCAGAAGCGGCAACTGATAATTTACCCTTCAGTCCTTTTTCCATCGCCTCAAGAGACACAAGGTTCGATGCCCTGGCAAAGGCCCCGAGCATCGTGGTATTGATAATCGGTTTCCCTTCTCTGATGAGACGGTTTTTGAGAGCAATCGTTCCGGCATCAACCGTGGCTATGCTGATCTTCACATTAAAGTTTAGCTCATCGGGTTTCAAGGGGGTGTTGACGATGATAAGCCCTCCGTCTTTGAGCGTCGCCAGAACATTTACAGCAGAAAGGAGAGATGAATCCAGAACAATAGATATATCTGCGCGCTCAATCTGCGAGACCATCCGGATGGGCACTGACGAAATTCTGGTTGAAGCTGTCAACGGGGCGCCCCTTCTTTCCGGACCGAAGGTCGGTGCGGAGGTGACTCCTCTGAATCCTTGAATATAAGCTGCTTCTGCCAGAATCTGTGCAGCTATCACAACACCCTGACCGCCCCTTCCGTGCCATATTATTTCATGCATACCGCCGACCTTTTCATTACGAAAATACATTTTAAAACATAACTCTCGACGCAGACACTGCGTCGCAATTTTCTTGCTTGTCATTTCTACCGAAGGGAGAAATCTTATACGCTAATGCTTAAGATGCCTCGTCGCTGACCCTTCACTTAGTTCAGGGATTCGGCTTGTCCCCGGAATGAAATTACATAAATTTCCTAAGATATTACTCATGGTCAATTCAGCCAAGTCCTCTTCTATGGCTTCGACTTGAGAAAGGCCAAGTTTCATTAAAATAAAAAGGCCATGGATTTTTTACCCATGGCCTTTAGGATGATATAAACGTACTCTTATCCTGTCCTAAAAACGACGGGCGACGCGGGTAGCCGCGTCAACAGAAGAGCGAGGAGGCGCAAGCGACGAGCACACAAATCAAAAATCTCTCTTCTTATTGATACAAAGGTCATTTTCAGGAAACTCTATCTAAGGTTACCCGGAAATCTAGAATAAATGGTGGCAGATGTCAATAGACAAATCATGGTCCAATACTCACCTGAATTTCTTCTGCACGGCTAATGTGTTCTTAAGGTTTTCCTGCGCTAGTGTGTAATCCGGGTTGAGACGCAACGCCTCCCGATAACTGGCGATAGCCTCATCTATCTTTCCTTGATAAAGCAAGGCGTTTCCCAGATTATTATGCGCCTTTGCATACCCCGGACTAATGCTGATGCTTTCTCGAAATTGATTGATGGCTTCATCTAGTTTTCCCTGTGAGGCCAGCATTATGCCCAAATTGTAGTGTGCATCAGCCGGATTGTTAATGCTGATAGCCTTCTGAAAGCGGACAATCGCTTCCTCTCTTTTGCCCTGAAGGGCCAGGGCATAACCCAGGTTATTTTGCGCCCAACTATTTTCAGACGTAACCCTTATGGCATGTTCATAAAGAGCTATGTTATTGCGCCAAAAACCAATCTGCACGTACGTGATTACAATTAGCGCGAGAAGAATACCCGCGGCAACGATAGCGAGTGCAATTCTTCGATAACGCCAGCGATTGAGAAGGTCCGGAACGCCCCAGGCAATCATGATGAATATGCCGATGAGTGGTACATAGGTATAGCGATCGGCCATAGACTGTAATCCCACCTGCACCAATCCAATGACAGGAGCAAGCGTTCCCAAATACCAAAGCCACCCGACTATAAGATACGGAAACCGCCTGGCTGTTCGAATAGTCATATAGGTTGTACCCGCTAGAACCAAAACGGCTGATACTGCCTGCCATGAGAGGAGCGCAAAACCGACATAAGGATAAAAGACGGAGAGCTCTACAGGCCACAGCATTTTTCCGATATAGCTTACATAAGAAATCAGTGCATTGGCAATGCGACTAGCCAGGGGATACAGCTCCATGGGTTTCACTACTCTATGCTGGGCATAGACGGTTACGAAGCAGAAGAGTATGGTGACAACAAAAAATGGTATCTTTTCTTTCAGCAACACCCGTATCTCCTGCCATACAGCGCGTGATTCTACAGTACCCTTAGTCTGTACAGTATCTTTTTTGGCTTGCTGCAGCGATTTCTGCTTTTTCTTCGCGCGGCTCGCCGGTTGGGTCGTTGCAACATCGATGCGGGCGCCCGATTTCGCCAAGTTGAGCCGCTTGAGTGGCCAGTAATCCAGGAGCAGCAGGACAAAGGGCAAAGTGACCAGCATGGGCTTGGACATGAGACCCAGCAAGAAGAATACGAGAACAAAAAGATACCTCTTATATCCGGGACGTTCCTCATAGTGGACATACGCCCCTATGGTTAGCATCCAGAAAAGGGTGGAAAGGACGTCCTTCCGTTCAGCCACCCAGGCGACAGACTCCACATGCAGGGGATGCAACGCAAAAAGACCTGCCACAAAGGCGCTCTGCCAGAGGCCCTTAGTCATTCGGTGAAGAATGAGGAACAGCAAGAGGGTGTTGGTTACATGAAAGAAGAGGTTGACCAGATGATGCCGTCCCGGCTTCAAGCCAAACAACTGACAGTCCAGCATGTGTGAAAGCCATGTCAAGGGGTGCCAATTATGGGCATGCGGTTCGGAAAAGGCCCAGACTACTCCCTTCAAAGTAATCCCTTCCTGTACATGACGGTTCTCTGTCACGTAGTCGTTATCATCAAATGATATGAACTCGTGGTTGCCGACCTGCCAGAAGACCGCAATGGTTGTTATTGCCAGTGCAATACAGATTGCCAATACTGTATAGTTCTTATTTATCTTACTTGTCATTTGTTAGCCGTGATATGATTCATTGTTTTTTATTATGCATCGCAACGACATCATTGAGGTTTTTCTGTGCAATTGTGTAGTCCGGCCTGAGAAGTAACGCCTGCTGAAAACTGCGAATGGCTTCATCAGTTTCGCCCCGCAAAAGCAGGGCGCTTCCCAGATTGTTGTATGCCTTTGCATAATCCGGCTTGATGCGGATAGCTTCCCGAAAGTGATAAATGGCTTCATTGAAGTTCCCGCGTGAGAGTAGCATAGTACCTATGTTGTAATGTACCTCCGCCGAATCCGGCTTAATCTGAAGTGCCTTGGAAAAAAATGCCATTGCTTCAGTGAATTTCCCTTGCGAGGCCAGGGCCTCTCCCAGATTTACATAAGCTTTTATGTAATTCGGGTTAAGCCGGATTGCCTCAACATAATGACTAATAGCTTCTTCGACACGGCCTTGTTCTTGCAATGCTATGCCGAGGTTATTATTTTCATCATAGCAATTTGGACAAATCCGAAGGGCTTCGGAATAATGATGGATGGCCTCTTCAACTTTTCCCTGCGTGAGCAAACTATGCCCCAAATTGCCGTGAGCAGTATAGTTATTTGATGTCACGTCGAGGGCATGTGTAAATAGGGTAATGCTGTTTTGCCAGTACTGCACCTGTTTCCAGGTAACGAATGAAAAGATGCAAAGTATGATGACGGCCAGCGTCGCAAGAGCAGCATTCCGATGTCGCCATTTTTTTAAAAGCTCAGGTACTCCCCAGGCAACCATGATCAAAACACCGATAATGGGCACATAGGTATATCGATCCGCCATGGCCTGCACCCCAACCTGGACAAGACCGATTACGGGAACAAGTGTCCCCAGGTACCAGAGCCACCCTGTCGTGAGATACGGGTAGCGCTTCGCGGTCCGAATAATCAAGGACGTTGTAATGACAAGAAAGATGACCGCCCCAATGACCTGCCAGGTCGGAAGTATGCCTGGGTAAGGATAAAGAACAGCGAGGTTTTCGGGCCAGACTATCTTCCCGATGTAACCGCAGTAAGAGACAATGGAATTTGCAATGCGGGCTGACAAGGGACAGCTTTGAAGAGAACCCATGGCCCCGCTTTTCTGCTGGGCTATGTATGTTACTATACTCGATGCCAGAGAAAGAAGAAAGAATGGAACCTTTTCCAGGATAATATGACCGATAGCAGGCCGTTGTCGGGTCTGCTTCTCAGTCTTGTTTGCATGCTCTGGCTTCTTTCTATTTCTTCCACGTTCCTTTTTCTTGCTCCGCGTGTTCAGAGATTTTGCAGATTGCGTGTGCTCATTTACTGATGCTTTTCCTATCGTCAAGCGACGGAGCGGCCAGTAGTCAAGAAGGAGCAGGACAAATGGAAGTGTAACCAGCATGGGTTTGGCCATGAGGCCCATGGCAAAAAAGAAAAGGGTGAGAAGATACCTCTTCAGCTCCCGCCTTTGAACATAGAGAGCATAAGACCCCATGGTCAGCATCCAGAAGAATGTGGAAAGAACGTCCTTGCGCTCGGCAACCCAGGCAACAGACTCCACATGGAGGGGATGAAGGACGAATACAGCCGCTACAAAGGCGCTTTGCCACAGGGCCTTCGTCATCCGGTGAAGAATGAGGAAGAGCAAAAGCGAATTTGCGATATGAAAGAAAAGATTAACTATGTGGTAACCCGCAGGGTGCAGCCCGAACAACTCGTAATCCAGCATATAGGATAACAAGGTAAGCGGATGCCAGTATCCGGTATGACTGGTCGTGAATGCCCATCGAATTCCCTCTGTCGTGATACCATGCTTTATATTACTATTTTCGGTTACGTAGACATTGTCGTCATAATTAGTGAAATCACAATGACTGACCTGCCAGTAAGTGGCAATGGCAGTAATCGCCAGAAAGAGGCATACGAATAATGTGCGGCGATTCTCACTTAATCTATTCATCATAGGAGGGACGATCTTGATTCTACAGGATTCATCTTCGGCCGGGCTTGATTGATCATCGCCTCCATCCTTTCTACGAGAGGGGGAAGCGTTTCCGCATTCAGGGCTGATATGGCTATAGCATCAAACCTCTGACAGAGGTTTTGCAACATTGCCTTGTCGGAGAAGCGATCCTCTTTGTTGAAGACACGAATGGTGGGCTTTCCGATAATCGCAAGTTCCTCCAGGATTTTCTCAACTGCCGCTATATGGCTTTCAAAATTCTGGTTGCTGATGTCAATTACGTGCATAAGAATGTCAGCTTCATGGAGTTCATCAAGGGTTGCCCGAAAGGCAGCGAAGAGATCCCGGGGAAGGTCCCGGATGAAGCCCACCGTGTCCGTGATGATGGCCTCCGTATCTCGGGGAAAGCGGAGCCTTGAGCTTTTCGGGTCAAGGGTTGCAAACAGGCGGTCCTCCGTAAAGACTCTGCTTTTTGTGAGCGTATTCAAGAGGGTGGATTTCCCGGCATTGGTGTAGCCGACGATAGAGATTACAGGAAGTCCCATTTTCCCCCGTTTAACGCGGCGTTGTTCCCTTGCCCTTTCGATATCATGCAGTTCACGTTCCAGCCGGTGGATTCGATCCCTCACGCGGCGGCGGTTTATCTCGAGCTTGGTCTCCCCCGGTCCCGTGCCGCCGATGCCTCCCGTGAGTCTCGACATGGCCGTGTTTTTTGTCACCAGCCTGGGCAGAAGGTACTTCAACTGTGCAAGCTCCACCTGCAGCTTGCCCTCTCTGCTATGGGCACGCCGGGCGAAGATATCAAGAATGACCTGCGTGCGGTCGATGACTTTCATTTCCGTAAAATCCGTAATGGATCTGAGCTGTGCCGGTTGCAGTTCGTGGTCGAAGATGAGGAGATTCGCACCTATCTGCAGGGCCCTTATGACAAGCTCCGACATTTTCCCTCTACCGAGGATGAATCTGGAGTCTATCTGCTCCCGGTATTGGATGATGCTGTCGAAGACTTCAACCCCGCAGGACCGGGCAAGCTCCTTCAGCTCATCCAAGGAGCCCCGGCTGTCGGCAAGGGGACTCGTTTCTACACGGATCAGTATGGCGCGATCCGTAGAATCTACTTTCCTCGTCTTCTGTTTTTTTGCAAATTCGCTCTCTAGGGCCTGGATGAAGGCAAGAAAATTGAGGTGCATCTCCGACGGCCGAACCTTCTCCATGATGAGCCAGTACCTGCCATCGGGGTTTTCCGGAATCAGGTGGGCCGTGTGGGCATAACCGGGAAGGCCATCGTCTCCAGTCTCAACGGCTGAGATGAGATCGAGGCGGAGCAGGGCCAGATCGGTAAAGTCGTCAGTGGTGAGTCCCTCACCGTTTAAATGGGTGTGGATTAGGCGGAGTCCCTTGAAGCGGGTGGACGAAGAACGGAACCCATCGAGGCCGGGGATCATGATGTCCTTAGGCGAGCCGGCAATCACGTACGCGATCTCGCCTCTGCGGCTAATCAGGATGCCTATCTGACGATTGATTTCCCGCGAGAGAGAGGTGAGTTGCCTCGCCAGCTCATGGGTAACGACGCGTTCCGGCGGCACCTTCCTCCGGTAGAGTTGACCTATTCTCCTTATCTGTTCTGCCCCGAGGCCGGTTAGGTTGCCATAGACTTTATTGATTGCCGCCCCCCTTGTTTTCAGCCTGACGCGCAGCCATTCTTCTGGCCAGACGTTCCTCAAATCTCTCCCGGCTGTGGAAGCTGGCGCGTCCCATCAATTTCTTGGGATTCGTTGCCCCACATTTGGGACAGGTGACACCTTCCTGATCTTCGCCGACCTTCATGAAGCATTCGAAGATATGCTTGCAGGCACTGCATTCAAATTCATAGATAGGCATGGGAAATTCCTACTTCTTCATTTTACGAAAAATTAGCACACTCCCAGGTTATGGGTCAAGGGGGATTTTCGCAATGAAAAAACCCCGGAGGGGCGTCCCTCCGGGGTTTCAAGATGCAACTAATAACGACCGGATTAGAAGGTGAGGGTCAGTTTGTGAGTTACGAGATAGTCGTTATCAATCATGTTTGCTGAATTTGTACCTTTCCAATAGTCACCTGCCCACAGATAGGCAAAGCCGATCATGTAGGAGAGGTTGTCATAGATCTTGTAGGTCGCTGTAACATCAAGTTCGCTACCATAGTTCTTGGAAACCCAAGCTGCAGCCTGAGCCGGAGTTGTACCGCCCGGCTGGTCGGCCTGGGCATATGTCCAGCTCGCTTTGATGTCCAGTTTCGGTACAGGCTTCACACCGACGAAGACCTGCAGCAGCTGCGCATTAGCGATACCGCCTGCCATGGGGGCGGTAGCGGCGCCACTACCCATATTACCTTCCCACCTGCCCAAGTCATAGTTGAAGAGCATCAGACAGGGGTTAAAGTCGGTACCCCCTCCGGCTCCTGACTCAACCTTGTCTGTCGTGTTCGGGTCGTCGCCCTGCACATAGACAAGTGTAATACCTGCGTACATAGGTGCGAAATCATAGGTAGCCGTGGCATAGCCTTCCCATCCACTTCTGGTTACGTCCGGGCTGCCATTTTCAAACGCTTTCGCTGTGCCTGTAATGTAAACTACTTCACCCTCGAAATAGACAGGACCCATCTGGGCCTTCACGTACGGGTCAAATATCCAATACTTTGACTTGTATCCCAGATCAGGGGTCGCGGACGGACCGGAAGTATTACTGAGGTTATAGTAGTAGACGAGTAAACCCGCATTCCCCTTGCCCCAGTCATACATAAAAGCGCCAACGTACTTTTCCGCGTTTGAATCAACCTGATAGGCGGGATTGCCTAAATTGCCGGAGGGACCTGCTGGGCTGTAGTACTGGGTACCTTCGATCTTGTCCCAGAGGGCTATAAATGTCCACTTACCGACCGGGTAATCATACCTTATCCTGGGGCCGTAGGTGTTGTCGCCGCTGTCCCCGAATGCGGTACCGAACTGCGACTGCGCCTGATAGCCGACCCTCAAGAGACCACCGAAGATATTGGCGGACACATACAAATGCTCGAACTTGATGTTCTGAGAGTCGATATCGTTCCCATTGCTGTTATTTGCGGGTAACGGATTCAAAGTCGCGGAAGCACCCCAAATCTTTTCCATCACATCCGCCCTGGCCGTCAGCTTCAGGCCTTCCTGAATCTGAAAGTCCGTCTGGAGCCTCAGTCTCTGCCAGATATTGGAGAGAGATGCGCCGTCTTGAGCCACCAGTGCTCGGTTGTTCTCATAGTAACCCTGGGCGACATAGGAGCCGCTGAACTTCACATCCACAGCATATACTGGCATTGTGAAGGCCATGATCAGGGCAACTGATAGTAAAACTATCCAAAGCTTCTTCATTGTTTCCTCCTGTTTTAGTTTTTGCAAATTGATCTTCCCGGGCATGTTCCTGAAAGACCATTCTCATTAGAACCACTTTCAAAACTTCCGCCCCTAGAATTACCTAAAGGCCTTTGGTATTCCTTCTTCAACCTCACCTCCTCTCATCTAGTTAGTCTTACGGCAGAAAGATTTAACACCGTCAATATCCGTTGTCAAGCCTTTTTGCCGATATTTTCCAACAAGGGTTTCGCAAAGAAACCCCCTTCTTTACTTTTTGCGAGCAATAAGTGTACCATTGTGGCGGGACAGGAATACCAGAGAAGAAGTGGTGAAGGTAACATACTGTAAATAAAGGCACAAATGCCAAATACTTGCTCCAGTCAAAGAAATACGTTAAGACGCCTCTAAAAGCCATGAAAATCAACAATTAATGTCATTGCATGCGGCGATAGCGCCGAAGCCACGAGCCAAGGCTGTGAGGAAATTTGACAATCTTAATTCCTGTCAAAGACTTACAAGATTTATCACTTGGATCGAAATGATTGAGGGAGAATATCTTAAAAGCCCCAGCTTGCGCTCCGAATGTGTAGCGAAAAAACCACACCCAAACTGGGTAGCGGGCTTTTTTACAACAGGGCTTGATGATCTTTTACCATGTCTATGTCCATCTTGATGTTGCGCCCCTGCGTTGTCAGATAGTTTCCGATCATCAAACCATTTGCACCGGCAAGCATGGCCCACGATTGATAATCTCTGAGAGTCACTTCTCTCCCCCCGCAGATAAGGATATTCTTGCCGGGATTGACAAATCTGAAAATGGCGATACACTTCAATGCCTGAAGGGTCGTAAGCAGAGGCCGATTTTCCATCCTGGTGCCGGGAATGGGATTGAGAAAATTTATCGGTATCCCGTCAACGTCGAGTTCCCTCAGAGTAAAGGCCAGCTCCACGCGCTGCTCCCAGGTTTCACCAAGTCCTAAGATGCCTCCTGAACAAACCTTCATCCCTGCCGCTTTGGCAATCTTAACAGTTATAACATCCTCTTCGTAATTATGGGTTGTGCACACGTTATCAAAAAAGCTCCGGGCCGTTTCAAGATTATGATGGTAAACGGCAATCCCTCCTTTTTTCAACCTACGCGCCATGGCCTCGGTGAGAATCCCGAGAGAGGCGCAGACCGTAAGGTCCGTTTCTCTGGCGATGGCAGCCGCGCTACGGCAGATTACATCAAGTTCTTTGTCTGTTAGCATATATCCGCTTGTGACCATGGAATACCTTGTGGCCCCTCCTCTTTCTAACTCAATCGCGCTTTTCACAATCTCTTCTTCATCCAATAAAGAATAGGTCTTGATCTCTGTTCTATGATGTGCAGATTGAGCGCAGAAGGCGCAGTCTTCGGAGCAAAAACCCGATTTGGCATTGATTATGGAACACAGAATGGTTTCTTTTTCCTCTCGCATTTTTTTGATCTTGTGGGCGCAGAATAGTAGGTCCATGGTATCCTTTTCCGGAAAGTGTGCGAGTTCACAGGCTTCTTCGTAGGAAACGGAATTCCCGCCATCGTTTATAATCCTCCCAGCCAGATCGATGATTCTCTTGTTGAACATATTCTTCTCCTTTTTTGCAGGAATGTCCGTTTATCAGGAAATAATCCGCCACTTGGCGGTAAGAAAGATTATTTGCCCTTACCAGAGAGCAGAATATAAGTCAACCTTATTTATATTTTGGGTTGACATTTGGATAAGGGGATGTTATGAGCCGCGCATGTCTACAAGACAGCAATTACTCATCTATTTAAAAGAGGGTAAGGGGACCTGGATCTCCGGCGAATTCCTCGCGCATAAAATGGCGGTTTCCCGGTCGGCTGTGTGGAAACATATCTGCAATTTGAAGGAAGATGGCTATATCATTGAATCGTCACCAAAAAAAGGGTACCTCCTTCGCCAGACATCCGATTTACTTCTTGCAAATGAGATCCGGGAAGGGCTGAACACAAATGTTTTCGGTAAGAGAGAAATCATTTATTTCAGGGAAACGGACTCAACTAATGCAAGGGCTAAGTATCTGGCAGGCGACGGCGCTGCTGAGGGAACGATGGTTGTCGCGGAGAAGCAGACGCAGGGAAGAGGGAGAAGGGGAAGAAGCTGGTTTTCACCCCCTGGTGAAGGCATCTACACCTCTATCGTCCTAAGGCCGCCAATTCCTCCAAATGAGGCGCCCAAACTGACTTTACTGGCGTCGGTGGCGGTCGCCGAAGCGTTGCTTTCTCTTACTGCATTAAAGGTCAATATCAAATGGCCGAACGATATACTGATCAAAGGTAGGAAGGTTGCAGGCATTCTCACGGAAATCAGCACCGAAATGGACAGAATCGATTATGTGGTCATTGGCGTTGGGGTAAATGTGAATATGCCGCGCAAAGGCCTTCCTCCTGATATCGCACACACGGCCACATCTGTTCTTATGGAAACAAGCAAGATGTTCCCTAGGATTGCCCTCCTTCGCGCTTACTTGGAGTGGTTCGAAATATATTACGAGACATTCAAGAGGAAGGGGTTTGATCCCATATTGAATCGATGGAAGCATCTTGCTGACATAATCGGGCGGCGGATCAGTGTTGACCTCATGGGCAGCATGCGCGTAGGGAAGGTTCTGGATGTAGACAAAGACGGTTTTCTGATCCTCCAGGATCGCAAGGGGACGATTGAGAGAATAATTTCCGGCGATGTAACTTTCTTAAGTCAGGATTACGGGGTTGTCTAGATTTCACGTCCTTATGAGACCAAATCGCCTTTCGACCCCCGCTGTCATTTCGACCGGAGTGACTGTGAAACGATTGGCGTGATGCGATAGAATTGAACGAGCGAGGTTTGGATATGATAGCCAGCAAAGATAGGAAAGAACTGGAGATCGATGATAAAAAGTACGTTTGGCATCCCTTTACCCAGATGCGGGGTTATGAAAAGGAGACGGCACTCATCATTGAGGAAGGGGAAGGATGCCTGTTAAAAGATATGGAGGGCAACAGCTATATTGATGGTGTTTCTTCACTCTGGACGAATGTTCATGGCCATAGGAAGAAGAAACTTGACGACGCCCTGAAAGAGCAGCTTGGCAAGATTGCTCACTCGACCCTGCTGGGACTTTCCAATATACCGGCAATCAGATTGGCACAGAAATTGATCGCAATTGCCCCGGCGGGATTGACGAAGGTATTTTATTCCGATAATGGTTCCACAGCCAATGAAATAGCGCTTAAGATGGCCTTCCAGTACCATCAGCAAAGGCCTTCGGGCAAGCGCAGCAAGAAGAAGTTCATTCGCCTGTCCAACGCCTATCACGGGGACACCATAGGCTCTGTGAGTGTGGGAGGGATTGATCTGTTCCATTCCATGTACAGGGACCTGCTCTTCCCGTCTTTCAAGGCGGAAGCACCGTACTGCTATCGCTGCACATTCGGAAAGATCCATCCCGCCTGCGGGCTCGCATGCCTGGCGCACGTGGAGGACATCATGAGGGCTCACAACCATGAGATTGCCGCTCTCATGATAGAGCCCTTGGTCCAGGGAGCCGGCGGAATATTGGTACAGCCACCGGGATACTTGAAAAAAGTAAGAGAGTTGTGCACCCGCTACAATATCTTCATGATTGCCGACGAAGTGGCGGTCGGCTTCGGCAAGACGGGAAAGATGTTTGCCTGTGAACACGAAGAGGTGATACCGGACATCATGGCCCTGGCAAAGGGAATAACGGGAGGGTATCTGCCGCTTGCGGCAACCCTCGTGACGGAGGAAATCTATGAAGGATTCCTCGGGGAGTTCGAGGAGTTTAAGACATTCTTTCATGGACATACCTTTACGGGAAACCCCTTGGCATGCGCAGTTGCCATTGCCAGCCTTGAGATTTTCGAAGAGGAGCGTACCCTTGATCATCTCCAGAAAAAAATTGCGCACCTTGCAGAACGGCTAAGACCATTTGCCTCCCTCAATCACGTTGGTGATGTGCGCCAGTGCGGTATCATGGTGGGCATAGAACTCGTTTGCAAGCGGGAGACAAAGCAGCCTTTTCCCCCGGAGAAGAGAATAGGCCATAGGGTCATTATGGAGGCTAGAAAGAGAGGCGTGATTATCCGCCCTTTAGGGGACGTAATTGTCCTGATGCCGCCCTTGGGCATTTCTAAAAAAGAAATAGATCTGCTCTGTCAGGCTGCATACGATTCGATTCGGATTGTGACAGAAAAAAAGTGAGGCCTCTATATGGACGATGATAGAAAGGCATCAGAGAGAAGCCCCGGGAATTGCTGCTGGGAGGGCGTCTTCTATTTTCATCCCGGTGACGGTATTTACGGCGATCATTTCCCCGGTTACCCCGTTGTCCCCGGAAGCCTGATAGTGCATGCATTTTTGGAAACAGCAGCAGACGCAGGCTTCTTGCCGTATTATCTTACAATAGAAGACTTCAGGTTCAGAGAATTTCTTTCACCCGGCCAATACGCATTTCGTATCGAACTGGAGGAGGACCGGTTGAAATGCCTGATTTATCGGGGAGAGAAGAAACTCGTTTCAGGAGTCTTGAAAATATGAGTCTCACTTTTTCGGGAAATCGTGCCCTCGTTCTAGGAGGCACCTGCGAGATTGCCCTTGCTCTGGCTTACGCCATGATAGAGTCTGATCTTTTTCCGCTTCTTACTTACAGAGACGATAAGGGTCTAAACGCAATCAGAGAGGCTCTGCAGCCCTTTGACGGTAGATATGATACTTGCTATCTGAATTTCGGTGATCGTGATTCGCTGGAATCAATTTTTTCCCAAATCGGTGACGATCTTAATTTCCTGGTGGATTTTGCCCAGGGAAATTACGAGAGTTTTATCGCCGGAGCGGACGAGGACAGCGTTTACAGTTATTTCACGGAAAATATCTCTTTTCGCGCAGAGATTTTGAAAAGGGCTGGAAGGATTATGCTGAAGAAGAGAAAAGGACGGCTCATTTTCATTTCTTCTGCAGCCGCGGCAAAACCCAATCCCGGGCAGGGATTTTATGCAGCTGCCAAACTGGCTTCGGAGGCCCTCTATCGGAATATGGGATTGGAGTTGGGGGGACGCGGTGTCACCGCGGTAATTCTGCGCCCCGGTTATATCGATGCCGGTCGGGGCAGAATTTATCTGCAAAAGCAGGATCAGAAATTTCTTGAGATGGTGCCGATTAAGAGGGCTATAACAGGCGGAGAAATTGCCCAAACTATTCTCTTCCTTCTTTCCGACAGTGCCGCCGGCATTAACGCAACGGAGATTTCCATGGACGGAGGTCTCACATCCGGAAAATGAAATACCACCGAAACTCTCCAACGAAATAGGAGAAAGGTCTCGAGTCGCACATCCGAAAGTGGGGGCACATGAACATTTTTGCTGAATTAAAAAGAATAATAGAGGAGCTTCTCGACCTTGAAGACAGGGAGATTACGCCGGAGACTCTTCTCGTCCAGGATTTGGGCGCTGAGTCAATTGACCTTCTGGAGCTTGCCGTAACTATAAACAGCCGGTTTAAGATTGCCGTGAAGGATGATGAGATATTCCTGACACGGTTCAGACTTTATTCTACGGAAGCGAAGCAGCAGGGAAAGGACACCGTCCACTATATTGCCGTAAGATATCCCTTTCTTGATGAAAAGAGGATAGCGGAAATAATGGCGCATATCAAAGAGGGTCCTCAATTGAAAATCAGAGACCTTATCAGTTATGTAACTTACCGGTTACAGGGGGTCTAACACTTTGAACATAACGCCTCTGGATAAACTGATCAATAGGAGGAGGAGCATCAGGAAGTACAAACCCCAATGCCCTCCCGAAGAAGGGATAAGACAGATGATCCTGGCAGCCATGAGAGCGCCTTCTCCCTCAAACAGCCAGCCCGTGCGGTTTATCCGCGTTCTCTCCCCTGAGTTGAAGGACCGCCTGCTTCAGGCCATGCGCGAAGGTGAAGAGCGATTGTTGGAGGCTGTTAAGAATGCGAATAGTTCAAAGAGATTGAGAAACTGGGTCAATGCCTACCGCCGGTTCTCGGAGTTCATGTTCGATGCCCCGGCACTTTTCGCTGTCGGGACAACCATGACATTTCTCAATCTCGCGGAAAGACTGTTCCGCGCCGGCGCGATTGAGCAAGGACATAAGAAACACAGGGACATTGATATTGCCGTGGGTCTCGCTCTTAAGGGATATCTCCTGAAGGGAGAGGAGCTTGGCCTCGGTTCTTGTATTCTCACAGCGCCCCTGATCTTTATCCAGGAACCCGAGGGAATTCTCGGCTTGAAGGGGATGGAGATCAAGTGCTTTGTTACAACGGGATATCCCGATGAAGAACCGGCTTATATCAAGAGAAAGGATATTACAGAAATATACAGGACAATCTAAATGAAGCGAAGGGTCGTTATTACCTCTATGGGGATTCTCTCGTCGGTGGGCCGTGACCACGGGGAGATTATAAAGAGTTTCAAGGAAAGAAAAGTAAATTTCGAAAGGCCCGCCTTTGACGACGAAGTTGTTACCTCCCCCATCAGGAACTTCAATGTCCGGGACTATACAGGCCCTTTTAAGGACAGTCGTTATCTAAACCGTGGCTCACAGCTTGCTGTTGCTTCCGCCATCGCAGCAATAAAGAATTCAGTGTGCAAGAAAGACGATCTGGAAGGGGCAGGACTGTTTGTCGGCGCCGGTCCGAACCTCAATATCGGCGGCGAGTTCCCGGAGATCAGGAGAGGAGAAATTGACCGGGAAGACCTTCAGGCATTGTGGATCCTGAGATTTCTGCCCAATACCACCGCATCCGTTATCGCAAAGCTTTCAGGCATCCACGGCGAGAACCTCACTGTATGCACTGCCTGTTCGGCTTCCTTGCAGGCAATCGGAGAGGCGTTTCGCAAAATAAAAAACGGCTATCTTGATCGCGCCCTTGCAGGAGGCGGTGATTCTCGCCTAAGTCCGGGAGGGATTCTAGCCTACAAGAAGGCAAGCGCCCTCTATAACGGTAGTGGCGAACCCGATAAGGCAAGCAGGCCCTTTGACTGCAGCCGGAACGGCTTTGTCCCTGGCGAAGGGGGGGCGTTTTTTCTACTAGAGGAATTTGAAAAGGCAAAAGAACATGGGGCGCAGATATATGGCGAGATCTGTGGTTACGGAAGTTCCATGGACGCTTCCAACATGACGGCCCCGGAAGGTACCGGGAAATGGGGCATGCTGGCCGTGCTTTCCGCTTTGCAGGAGGCAGAGATGTCTCCTTCTCAGATAGAAGTAATTTCCGCACATGGAACAGGAACCCTCCTTAACGATGAAGGAGAAGCCAACCTCATAGACAAAATCTACAGTGGCTGCAATCCCCTGGTGATTGCGCTGAAGTCCTGGATAGGCCACGCGGCTTCCGCATGCGGAGCTATGGAGCTTGCCCTCTACCTAATATGCATGCGGGAGAATTATATCCCGGAGATCAGAAACCTGAAGGATCCGTGCCGTGGGAAAATCAATTTTGTTCGGGATGGAGGGACTTTTTCATTTGGCACGTGCGTCATTGAGAATTTCGGGTTCGGAGGACAGAACAGCGCCTTAATCGTGAGACGCGCTGAAGACGTGTAAGAGCCTTGTTCTTCCTGTGGCGTCGCAGAAGGTTATTATATGGAAGCACATAAGATGGACGCGAAGATTGTCATCAACACGGGACTAGCGGGTTTCATAATGCTTGATCGGGTTCTGGAAGTGACCTCTTCCCGCATCATTGGTGCAAAATCCTTTACCGGCGTGCCGGCGTATTTGCGCCTGGAATCGCTTGCCCAGCTCGGTGCGTTTCATATCCGCTACGTAACCGGATTCTGCAGGCATGTATTTCTTATAAAAATCGTGAGCTGCTCTATCCCTCTAAGGACAGCGATGGAGGGAGAATATGTACTGTCCGGAAACCTAGTCGGCCGGAGCGACTCATCCTTTCGCTGTTTCCTGAAGGCGGAAAAGGACAAAGAAACGGCAGCGGAAGCGGAGCTTCTATACGCCGCAGTTGATTACGATCATAATTTCAAAAAGGGAATCTTACATGACCATTACACAAAGGTATTTTCATGTTTGCAGAGAGATTTAAAAACCGTCTAATGCTTCAGCAGCAGACGGGCCTACACCGCGAACCACCGGAAGTGAAAATCAGAGATGGGAAATACCTCAACATAGAAGGAAGGAAGGTTCTGAATTTTGCGTCTAATGACTACCTGGGACTTGGGGTTTCCGAGGAACTGCGACAGAGGGCAGCCCGAAATTTTAGGAAATATGGAACATCGTCTTCGTCGTCACGGCTGGTATCGGGAAATTACTCTATAATAAATGAGGCGGAGAAAGAATACGCATCATATTTCGGTTATGGCGATGCCATATTTTTCCCCAGTGGTTACCAGGCTAATTTGGGAATCCTTTCCACGCTGCTGGAACGGGGAGATGCTATCATTTTTGACAAGCACATCCATGCAAGCTCTGTAAAGGGAATGACAATGAGCGGGGCAAATTTCCTGGGGTACAACCATAATTCCATGCCCCACCTTGAAAAGAGACTGGAAATGTGTGAGTGTGAACAGGTTGCCGTCCTGACGGAGTCTCTCTTCAGTATGGATGGGGATCTTCTGGATGTAACTGGCCTGGGCAAATTAAAGGAGCGTTGCCGTTTCTTGACAATTGTCGACGAAGCCCACGCCTTTGGCGCCATAGGCTCCGGAGGGCGCGGCATCGCGGGTCCTGTAGCAGATGTTGCTGTCGGAACCTTTGGAAAGGCTTTCGGCTTTTTTGGCGCCTTTGTCCTTCTTCCTACGGGATTCAAGGAATACCTCTTTAACTTTTCCTCTCCTCTCATTTATACCACAACCCTTCCCGAAGCCCATGCCGCCACGTCAATAGACATTCTGGAAATTATAGAGAGAAGTGAAGCTAAGAGGAGACGACTGAGAGATATCAGCCAATTTCTGAAGAAAAGCTTGCGTCTTGGGGCATTTCGGGTGACCGGTGATGCCCACATTCTGGCGCTGGAGATCGGTGATGAGGCTAAGGCCGTGAATATGGCCCGGAAGCTTCTCCAAAGAAATATATTTGTCCTCCCAGCCCGCTATCCTACAGTGCCTCTGCACCGCGCGATACTGAGAATAGGTGTCACGGCGCTTCACGAAGAAGAAGATATTATATCATTCGTTGACCATGTAAAGGAAGCAAGTGAAGAATTCGATTAAAAAAATTAAAAATCTATTTGTTGTGGGAACGGATACAGGGGTGGGTAAGACTGTACTTGCCCTCCTCCTGATGCAATTCTTTTTTGCTAAGGGATACAGCCCTTTTTATCTCAAGCCTGTGCAGACAGGATGTGAGGACGCAAACGACGCTGACAGTGACGCAAAATTCATTTACAGGCATGTCGAACCTTTGAAGGGTAAAAAACCGGATGAATCCGTGATCTACTGCTTTAAGAATGCGAAGGCTCCTCTGTATGCCGCGAACGATGAGGGAAAGGCAATAGACCTATCGAAGATAGAGAGAGTCGTATCTCAGAAGGCAGACGCTTACTCCCCCGTAATTCTCGAAGGTGCAGGCGGTGTTCTTGTCCCCGTAATGGGGAGGAAACTAATGGTTGATATTATAAGCTTAGTAAATGGAACTCCCATCATAGCCGCAAGGGCAGGATTAGGGACAATCAACCACACCCTCCTTACCATCGAGGCCATAGAAAAGAGAGGTCTTAAGCCTCTGGGAATTGTCTTTATTGATGCTGGACAAGAGGAGACGCCAGCCGAGATGATTAGGGAAAACAGCTCCGCTATTGAAGTCATTTCCGGCATAAGAGTGGCTGGGGTTATCGGCAGAATTCATGATTTTTCGCGACCACCGCATGATAGCTACAAACCATTAGCAAAGATGTTTGGTTGATTACGATTATTCGCGGATATCTGTTGCACATTTTTCATTTATAAAAATATTTCTTGACATCAATCAACTAATAATGTAGCCGACGTGTCGCAGGTGTGACTAATAGTCATATAGTGACTGCTGTTCAACCTTTGATTTGGTTCCCTGTCATCTCCTAATCATTGTTCTTCAAGTGCGGAAACATTTCTTGTCTGAGCACTTATTTCGTGGTAGGAATAAAGGCAATTTTCGCATGCCGGAAATATTTAAATAATCTTAATATTACTTATTAATCTTTTAATATTGATATTTACCAGTTATATAGTGTAAGGTTCGAAACTCAGGTTAAAGACTGACCACCATCATTTCCGCCTTGGGCGAGGTTCAAAACCGCAAAGAAAAAGGCGGATTCCAGTTTACACAAGAGTTGCCATATAGCCACATTTGATTTGATGCCAACATGAAAGATTAGAAAAGGGAGGTTATTCAAAGACATGGGAGATACAGAAAAGCTTGAATTGAAGGAAGTTTATCCTGTTCCTGATTGGGCGCGCAAGCAGGCGTACATTAAGAGCAGGGCCGATTACCAGAAACTGTGGAAGCGTTCCGTGGAAGCCCCTGACGCTTTCTGGGCGGAGATCGCAACCGAGTATGTGGACTGGTTCAAGAAATGGGACAAGGTAGAAGACTATAATTTTGATGTGCAGAAGGGCCCCATTTACGTGAAGTACTTTGAGGGCGGTAAGCTCAATGTCTCATACAACTGCTTAGACAGGCATCTTAAAACTCGGGGGAACAAGATCGCCATCCAGTGGGAAGGCAACGAACCTACTGAGGACAAGTCCTACACCTACAAGCAGCTGTATACGGAAGTCTGCAAGTTTGCCAATGTCCTGAAGTCCTTGGGCGTGAAGAAAGGTGACCGGGTCTGCTTCTTCCTTCCCATGATCCCCGAACTTGCCATCGGTATGCTGGCCTGTTCCAGGATTGGCGCTATCCATGGCATAGTTTTCGGCGGATTCAGCGCCGATTCCTTACGTGACAGAATTCAGGATAGTGAAGCCAAGATACTGGTGACCTGTGACGGGACATTCCGGGGTGCCAAGGCAGTTCCCCAGAAGAGCGGTGCGGACGAGGCATTGAAGACCTGTCCTTCCGTCGAGAAGTCTATCGTTGTTAAGAGGGTGGGCGACAAGATCGCGTGTGAAATGAAAGCCGGCAGAGATCTCTGGTGGCACGAAGCGATGGCAAAGGCAAGTGATAAGTGCGAACCGGAATGGATGGATGCGGAAGACCCCCTCTTTATCCTGTATACGTCTGGCTCCACGGGAAAGCCCAAGGGCACCGTGCATACGACAGGCGGGTATCTGGTGTATGTGGCATATACGCACAAGATGATCTTCGACTACCATGAAAATGACATTTTCTGGTGTACTGCCGACATCGGCTGGGTAACCGGACATAGTTACATTGTGTACGGTCCTCTCTGCAACGGCGCTACGTCAGTGATGTTTGAGGGTGTACCGAATTATCCTGATATGAGCCGTTTCTGGAAGGTCTGCGAAAAGTATAAGGTGACGATTTTTTACACTGCGCCAACGGCCATCCGTGCCATTGCGAAGGAAGGGACCGATTGGGTTAAGAAGGCGAATATATCATCGCTAAGGATCTTAGGCACGGTGGGCGAGCCGATTAACCCCGAGGCGTGGCACTGGTATCATCACAATATCGGACGTGACGAGCTTCCTATTGTGGATACATGGTGGCAGACTGAGACCGGAGGCATTCTCATCACGCCTCTACCCGGTGCTATTGATCTCAAACCAGGCAAGGCCACAGTACCTTTTATGGGAGTATATCCGGCCATTATTGATGAGAGCGGTGCGGAAATCACGGCAACTGTTGCAAGCGGGCCCCTGTGTATCAAGAAGCCCTGGCCGGGGATCATGAGGAAGGTATACGGGGATCCCATGAGGTTCCAGGAGACCTACTTCATACAGCGCCCCGGATTTTATTACACCGGTGATGGAGCTACCAGGGATGAAGACGGCTACTATCAGCTTATGGGCCGGATCGATGACGTTATTAATGTTTCCGGGCACAGACTGGGAACGGCAGAAATCGAAAGCGCCCTCGTTGCCCATGAGAAGGTAGCCGAGGCCGCCGTTGTAGGCTATCCCCATGATATCAAGGGTCAGTCCATTTACGCATATGTCACTCTCAAGACGGGTGTGCAGAAATCTGACGACTTGAGAAAAGAACTCGTTGCGCACGTCAGGAAGCTGATTGGACCAACTGCTACACCGGAAAAAATCCAATGGGCCGATGGTTTGCCGAAGACGAGAAGTGGCAAGATCATGAGGAGGATACTGAGGAAGGTGGCTGCGAATGAGATCAGTGAGCTGGGAGATACCACTACCCTGGCAGACCCTTCTGTTGTTGACGATATCGTGAAAAACAGGGTGCTATAGAAGAAAGGAGGCAAATGTGAATATCGTAACATGTGTAAAGCAGGTTCCGGACACAGAAACTCTTATCAAGGTGAAGCCTGATGGGTCAGGGATTGACGAAGCTGGTATTAAATGGGTTATGAATCCCTATGACGAGTTCGGCGTTGAAGAAGCCCTGAAACTGAAGGAAAAGTTCGGTGGAGATGTTACCATCGTTTCCGTCGGTCCAGCGAGGGCATTGGAGACCATCAGAACAGCCCTAGCCATGGGAGCTGATAAGGGAATACATATAAACGATCCGGCCCTTGAAGGTGCTGATGCCTATAACATAGCCGCTGCTCTGGCCGCGGCAATCAAAGGTATTCCATATGACATCATCTTTTGCGGACAGCGCGCCATTGATGATGACTCCGGTCAGATAGGTTCCGTCCTTGCAGAATTCCTGGGTATCCCTCAAGTAACCTTTGTTACGAAGCTCGATGTCGAAGGTGCGTCCATAAAGGTTGTGAGACCGATTGAAGGGGCTCAGCTTCTGATTGAAAGTTCACTGCCATGTGTCGTCACCGCGCAGAAAGGGCTGAACGAGCCGCGCTATGCATCGCTTCCGGGAATAATGAAGGCAAAGAAGAAACCTGTCGATGTCAAGGATGCTGCAGGGCTGGGAATAACTGTCACCCCGAAAGCAAAGATCGCCAAGACCTTACCGCCTCCTGCCAGACCTCCTGGAAAGATTATCTGCGGTGAGGAACCGGCGGAGAAGGCCAGAGAACTGGCGAAACTGCTCAGGGAAGAGGCGAAGGTTATTTAAGAGCTTGCTGCTGAGCTTTCTTAATGATCTCTATATATGGAGGAAAGTAAAATGGCAAAAGGTGTATGGATCGTTGCGGAGCAGAGATATGGAGCTTACCGCAAGATAAGTTTTGAACTTGTCAGTGCAGCCAGAAAACTTGCCGACCAGCTCGGGGAAGAGGTGGGTGCCATCCTGCTTGGTTCCGGAATTGAAGGGATTGCAGGTGAGTTAGGAAAATATGGCGCAGATAAAGTCTATGTAGCGGATAACGCCCTTTTTGAACCCTATACAACAGACGCACATGCTGCGGCAATTGCAAAGCTGGTTAAGGAACAGAATCCTTCTATTCTGCTTCTTGGCGCTTCCGCTCAGGGCAAGGATCTATCTTCCCGCCTCGTGGGCAAGCTGGCAACTGGAATGGCAACGGACTGCGTTGACTTAAAGATAGCCGATGGTAAATTGCTTTCTGTAAGACCCATGTACGCTGGCAAATGCAATGGGGAAGTCGTTGTATCCTCATTTCCCCAGATGGCGTCGCTCCGGCCGAACGTATTTCCCGCCGTTGAAAATCCTAAGACGGCGGAAGTTGTCAAATTCGACCCCGGTCTTGATGCAAGTCAACTGAAGACGAAGGTGCTTGAGGTGCAGAAGGATACATCCGGAAAGGTTGACCTCACGGAGGCCAACATAATCGTATCCGGTGGACGCGGGATGAAAGGTCCGGAAAATTACGTGATCATCGAGGAACTGGCGGACGTTTTGGGAGCCACAGTAGGAGCATCGAGGGCAGCAGTGGATGCCGGGTGGAGGCCGCAGAAAGACCAAGTTGGGCAGACCGGAAAGGTCGTCTCCCCTAATCTTTACATTGCCTGCGGCATATCCGGGGCGATTCAGCATCTTGCCGGCATGGGTTCTTCCAAATACATTGTGGCAATCAATAAAGACCCGGATGCTCCCATTTTCGCAAGAGCTGATTATGGAATTGTGGACGACCTCTTCAAGATTGTCCCGGAACTGACAAAGGAAGTTAAGAAACTTCTGGCATAATGAAATAAACCTGGGGGTGCTACATCCACCCCCATTTTTTTGTAGCGAGGAGATTTATGGAACTGTCAAAGTTTTCAGTCGGCAACGAAGGGAGAGAAGTTTTCTGGAATGCTGAGAATTTTGAGGGACTTCTTTTTGCCTTTACTGCTATCGCCCTGGCCATTTTTGTTTACGGTTTTTACAGAAGATGGCAGATGTGGACCGCTCTGGGCAAACTGGAAGTCAGGAATGACCAGATCAAGGAACGAATAAAGTTGCTTCTTGCGAACGGCCTCTTTCAGATTAAGACCTTCAAAGACACCTATCCAGGCATTATGCACGGATTGATTTTTTTCGGATTCATCGGCCTGATGTTCGGTGCTGCGTTTGATGCAACGGAATTCCATGTCGGCGAACCGTTTGGAGCTCCCTTCCTAACGGGAAAATTCTATATTATTTTCTCCTTCCTGATGGAAGTGTTCGGTTTATTCGTTCTCGCCGGGGTATTTATGGCTCTGGATAGGAGATACATTACCAAGCCCGATCGTCTCGGTTATAAAGGTGAACCAGATAATACGCCTGATGATGCAATCGTACTTCTTCTTCTGGGGGGCATCATCATTACGGGGTTTGTAATCGAGGCATTGAGAATCCACGTCACCAATCCGTCATGGGAAGTCTGGTCGTTCGTCGGCTATACCTTGGCAAAGGCATTCGCCGGCGTTGACAACAATACCGCGAGAATCCTTCATAAGGTAATGTGGTGGACTCATACCTTTATGGCCTTAGGCTTCATCGCCTACATCCCCTACTCACGGCTGGTGCATATGATAACCACCCCTGCCAATCACTTCATGGCGTCTTTGAAACCAGTAGGCAACATTGAACCGATCCGCGATTTTGAAACGGCAGAATCTTTCGGCGCGGGGCAACTCGAGGATTTCACCTGGAAGCAGATATTCGATTCCGACGCCTGCACCCGCTGCGGACGATGCCAAGACGGTTGCCCGGCTTATCTGTCGGGGAAAACCCTTTCTCCAAAGAAGGTCGTGCAGGATTTGAAAACCTACTGGCTTGAGAGGGCTCCACTGGTAGCAGCGGCGAAGAAGGCCGCCTGCAAAGCTGGGGAAGGCGCAGTGCCGGAAATACCGTTGCCAACAAAGGCAATGGTAGGTGAGGTTATCGATCTTCATGAATTGTGGGCCTGCACAAACTGCATGTACTGTATGGAGCACTGCTCATCGTCCATTGAACATGTTCCCAAAATCATCAACATGAGGCAGTACAAGGTTTTAACGGAAGCAGATTTTGCCCCCGAACTACAGTTGACATTCAGAAACATGGAGAACAACTCCAACCCCTGGGGCGTCGGTTCCCATCTCAGGGCAGACTGGGCAAAGGATTTGGGTATCAAGACCTTGGCTGAAGATCCAAATGTAGAGTATCTGTTCTATGTCGGATGCTCCGGATCCTTCGATGACAGGGGCAAGAAGGTATCTATGGCCTTTGCGAAGATCCTCCAGACAGCCGGCGTCAGTTTCGGCATTCTCGGCACTGAAGAGGGATGCTGCGGTGATTCAGCCATGAGAGGAGGAAATGAATATCTCTCTCAGACTCTGATGCAAACGAATATTGAGATCATAAACGGCTATGGCGTCAAAAAGATAATCTGCACGTGTCCTCACGGGTATAATACCCTGAAGAAGGATTACCCCCACTTCGGCGGCAACTATGAGGTATATCATCACACTGAGATCATCGCTAATCTCATTGCTGCAGGAAAGATAACCCTGAAAAAACCCATAGACGGTATGTTCACTTATCATGACTCATGCTTCCTCGGCAGATACAACAATATCTATGATCAGCCGAGAAAGATTCTCACCGCCATTCCCGGCATTAAGTTTACAGAAATGGATCGCAAACTTGACAAGAGCTTCTGTTGTGGGGCCGGCGGGGCGAGAATGTGGATGGAGGAACATGACGGTGAAAGAATCAATAATATGAGAACCGACCAAGCTATTGAAATAAATGCAACCAACATTGCCGTCGCTTGCCCATTCTGCCTGACCATGTTGACTGACGGTATCAAGACAAGAGAAAAGGAAGAGAAAATGACTTCCGTTGACATTGCCGAAGTTGTCTGGCGAGCAATGGGATTCGAAGAGGAAAAACCGCCGGTAGATGTGTGTGCGCCGACTGAATAATTCATCCGAAAAGAGATTATCGCTCTTTTGGAAAGCCCCATTGCTAAGGCATGGGGCTTTTTTTATTACCATATCATTGGAGTTGTATTCGAATAGCATTTGATGTAAAATCTGTGCCACTCGCAATGCAATATTTAAAATCTTCGAAGTAAACGTCGGAGGATGCTCGATCCTTAAGGAATAGTACCGTTGAGCATTCGCTCGCTTCCGTATTCAAAACATGACCTAATATAAATACTTAACACAAAAAGGGAGGGCATGCATATGGCTGAAAAGATCAGGTACCAGGACAAAGCATGGCTGAAGTTCTATGAGAAGGGAGTACCGGAAACAATCAGTTACCAAGAGATATGTATGCCGGACATACTGGACAGGACGGCGAAGGAGTTCGCCGTCAAGACAGCCATCGTCTTTCAGGGATACAAACTCACATACGGTCAGCTTAAAGAAATGGTGGACAGATTTGCAACATGCCTCACCGATTTCGGTATAAAACAGGGCGATGCGGTAGCGATTCTTCTGCCGAATCTAATACCCTGTGTCGCAGCATATTTTTCCATACTGAAGATCGGTGCTGTTGTGGTGATGAATAATCCGCTTTACACGGACCGCGAGCTCGAGCATCAGTTTAATGACTCCGGCGCTAAAGCCCTGATCACCCTTGACCTGCTGGCGAACCGGATGATCGACCTCAGGCCCAAGACAAAGGTCAAGCAGATCGTATACACCTCAATAGGTGATTATCTGCCATTCCCAAAAAGCCTTCTTTTCCCGCTCGTCGCGAAAAAGAAAAAGCTTGCCGCAGATGTCAAACAGGCGCCGGATGTGTTTAGATGGAAGGAATGCATTGCCAAGTATCGCCAAAACCCGCCAGCCGTCAAGCTGGTTTTTGAAGACGTGGCCATGTACCAGTACACGGGCGGAACGACAGGGGTATCCAAGGGTGTAATGCTCACCCATGCCAACCTAAGCAAACAGGTTCAGCAGTTGGAGGCCTGGTTTCCTCAATTTGAGAAGGGAACCCAGACTATGCTGGGGGCGCTCCCTTACTTCCATGTCTTCGGGTTGTCCGCGGCCATGAATTTTGCTGTCCGTGTCGGTTGGGCTCAGGTATTGGTCCCCCGACCCCAGCCTCAACAGCTGCTCGAAGCTATCAGAAAATTCAGGCCCACGTTTGCGGCACTCGTACCTACCATGTATATCGGAATGCTCAATCATCCTGACCTGAAAAAAACAGACATGAGCTGCATTAAGGGGGCCTTCTCTGGAAGCGCTCCCCTGCCCGTGGAAGTAATCCATGATTTCGAGAAAATGACGGGGGCTGTAATTGTTGAGGGTTTTGGCTTGACAGAAACTACGCCGGTGACCCATATCAACCCCTTCGGTGGTGTCCGCAAGGTCGGCAGCATCGGAGTACCCATCTCAGATACTGAATGCCGCATTGTCAGCCTCGATGATGGTGTGACTGACGTATCGGTGGGAGAGCCGGGAGAACTGATCATAAAAGGACCGCAGGTAATGAAAGGCTACAAAGGTATGCCCGACGAGACGGCAAACACACTTCGAAATGGCTGGTGTTACACAGGAGACATTGCCACAATTGATCAAGATGGGTACTTTTACATCGTGGATCGAAAAAAGGATATGATCATATCCGGCGGATTTAATGTCTATCCACGGGACATTGATGAGGTATTCTACGAGCACCCCAAGGTACAGGAAGCTTGTTCCATCGGCGTTCCCGACCCCAAACGCGGGGAAAACGTAAAGGTGTTCGTAGTCCTCAGAGAGGGCCAGACAGCCACCCAGGAGGAATTAATAGCATACTGCAAAACGAAGCTTGCAACTTACAAACTTCCCACAGAGATTGAATTTCGCAAAGAGTTGCCGAAAACAAATGTAGGGAAAATCCTTCGCAAGCAGCTCAGAGCCGAGGAGCTGGAGAAAAGAAAAAGCAAATAGCCGCAACCCAAAAATCCCCCAAACTCCCTTTAGCGAAGGGGAGGATGGGGGGGTTGCAACTGAACTCCTTATTACAGAGCTTCTCTATGATTCTATGCCCCGAACTTCTCAAGTCTTCCCGCATGGGCCAGGGCGAGCCCCATCAGATGGACAGTCGGCATCCTCCCCAACCCACCTGAAATACAGTCCCTTTCGCCAAAACGCTTGACACGGTCCGGCCTCGCGGTTGCTGAATACAGGAGCACCGGCAACGGATGCCAGCTATGGGAGGCAAGGGCCGCTGGTGTGGAGTGGTCGCCTGTGATAACTAATACATCGGGTTTGAGATCCATAACCATGGGGACCAGGGAGTCTACCTCTTCGATTACCTTCACTTTAGCATCGAAATTGCCATCTTCACCCCGCGAATCTGTTGCCTTCACATGAACGAAGAAGAAGTCATACTTTCCATAGTTCTCCCGGAGGGCCATGATTTCCCCTCTTAGGGAATCCGGTTGAGGGCCAATAACCATGCCCAGAAGCCGCGCAATGCCGCGGTACATAGGATAGGTGGCAATGGCCAAGGCATTAAGACCGAACCGTTCGCTCAAGTACGGATACCTTCTATACGTAGAATAGCCGCGGAGGAGCAGCATATTCGCTTTCTCTTCATCGGCAAGCACTTCTCTGGCCTTATCAATAAGCTTCTGGAGAATACCGGATGTCTCTTCCGCTTCCGGGATGAGGGCTTTCGGCAGCAAAGCCTGCAGTCCCGTCTTCTGCGGGTCCGTCTCCTGAATCTCTTCCCGGAGGCGATCCCTTCTCAGGGCTAAGAGGGCACGGTGTTCTCGGACCGGTTCAAAGATGACCTCTACATCCGATATTCTCCGGATTTCGTCCTGCAATTTTCCGCAGATTCTCTTATTAGTCTCGTTGTCGATCCGGCCGGCCCGGCGATCTATGATAACACCGTTCTTGTCGATAGTGGCAAAGTTGATCCTGATGAGAAGGTCACGTTCGGTCATGGGAAAGTCGATTCCGGCTGCCTCCAGTATCCCCCGGCCGATGTTGTTTTTGATCGGATCGTAACCAAAGAGGGCAAAGTGGGCTGGTCCGCTGCCCGGTGTGACCCCATATCCAATGGGATCCAGAAGCCCGCAGACGGATTTCCCGGCGAGGGCGTCCATGTTTGGTGTCCTCGCCGCTTCCAACTCAGTTTGATCCTTCTCTCCCATGGGAAGGCCGCCGAGCCCGTCCATGATGAGAAAAACAATCTTCGTGCCATTTTTTACAACAAGGCTATCAATGAATTCTGGATCCATATGCGCCCTATGCCTTTTCGAGGACTATGGCCATGCCCTGCCCGCCACCTATACACAGCGTAGCCAAGCCGAGATTGAGGTTTCTCTTTTTCATCTGCATGGCAAGGGTGTAAGTAATCCTGGCGCCCGTACAACCAATGGGATGGCCAATGGAAATACCGCTGCCGTTGATATTACACTTGTCCAAATCAATCTTTAGCTCTCTGATACAGGCCAAGGCCTGAACCGCGAAGGCTTCATTGAGTTCAATCACATCGATATCTTTCATGGTCAAGCCGAGTTTCTTGAAAACCTTCCGTGTCGCCGGGATGGGGCCCAGTCCCATGTAAGCCGGGTCAACACCGCCTGCGGCAAATCCTTTGATTTTCGCCAGTGGTTTCAAGCCGAGCTCTTTCGCCTTATCCGCACCCATGACAACTACAGCCGCGGCACCGTCGTTAACGCCTGACGAGTTCCCGGCTGTCACGGTTCCTCCATCCCTCTTGAAAGCTGGCGCTAGCTTAGCCATTTTCTCGAGAGAGGTGTCCATGGGACGTTCATCCACTTTAAATATAATGGGATCGCCTTTTTTCTGAGGGATAACAACGGGAACAATCTCCTCGGCATATGTACCATTGGCTATGGCAGCTCTCGCCCTTTGATGGCTCATCAGGGAAATCTCATCCTGCTCCCGCCTGGTAATTCCATATTTTGCCGCAATATTTTCCGCAGTGAATCCCATGTGATAGCTGTTGAATATCTCATAGAGGCCGTCATACACCATAACATCCGTAATCTTGCCGAACGGCATACTCATGCGGTATCCCCAGCGGGCATCCGGAAGGACAAACGGCGCATTGCTCATGTTTTCCATGCCGCCCGCAACGATTGCATCCGCATCACCCGAGCTGATAATCTGTGAAGCCAAGGTTATGGCCTTCATGCCGGAAGCACATACCTTATTGATGGTAAATGCATTGGTCTCTTCCGGCAGGCCTGCATATATGCTCGCCTGTCTTGCCGGATTCTGTCCGAGGGCCGCTTGGAGAACATTTCCCATAATGCATTCATCGAAATAGACCGCTTTCAATGCACGGTCATAATCGTAGTATTTCTTGTTAATCTCCGTCATGTCAAATTCGCCGAAGACATCCGGACGGGCGGATTTAACAGAATCGCTGATGGCAGGTCGCAATCCAGCTCTCTTGACAGCCTCTTTGATAACCAATGAACCCAGGTCAACAGTCCTAACCCCATTGAGGGCGCACCCAAAACTACCAACAGCAGTTCTCGCACCACTCACTATAACAACTTCTCTCATACTTAAGAACCTCCTTATGTTAAAATATCTTGAATTTTATTTTCTGCTAAAGGTCAGATTATTTCTTGCTGATCCCTATGAAACGCTCGGCATGTCAATGGATTCAACAAACTCTATTGCCCTCGGCACCTTGTAGGACGACAGATAAGTCCTGCAATGCCGCGTAAGTTCTTTTTCATTTAGCGGTATATCCGGGTTCCTTACAACCAGGGCCTTGACAATTTCTCCTCTCATGAGATCGGGTTTTCCTACTACCATGGACGCCTGCACAGCAGGGTGAAGTTCCAGAACCATCTCCACCTCCCGGGGATAAACATTGAAGCCGCTGGTTATGATCATCCGTTTCTTTCTTCCTGTCAAAAAAATATAGCCATCCTCATCGATCCTGGCAAGATCGCTCGTGTAGAGCCAGCCGTTCCTGATGACTTGTGCAGTTGCCTCCTCATTCTTATAGTAACCTTTCATTACATTGACGCCCCTGATAACAAGTTCTCCAATTTCACCGCGAGGAACCACGTTACCTCGGTCATCAACTGCCCTGGCTTCGACACCGGGGATGACAGTTCCGATCGAACCCGGCTTGTGCGCCATATCTCGCCTGCCCACAGAACATACAGGGGATGCCTCTGTGAGACCATAACCTTCTCTCAAGATGACGTTAAATTTCTCCTCGAACATCGGAATAAATTCAGGCGGCATTGTCGAACCACCAGTGATGCAGAAGTCTATTGAACTGACATCGTATTTTTCTGCACCGTTATGCATAATCATGCCCAAAAAAAGCCGAGGCACGGCAGCAATATAGGTGACTTTTTCCTTCTCGATAGTACTGAAAATGGCATCCATGGTAATCCGATCCAAGAGAACGATGCTGGCACCAATTCTGACGGCAGCTAACATATTGGCCACGGCACCGAAAGCATGAAAAAGAGGAATAACGGCAAGCCCCCGGTCCTTTTCAGTGGCATGATATACGCTCCAGAGAAGATCAGATTGGGACAGCAGGTTGCCATTGGTAAGTAATGCGCCAAGGGGCCTGCCTGTTAGGCCGGCAGTATAGATCATCACGGCCGGATCGTCATCGGCAATATACGGCATTTCAAGAGTAAAAGGCCCTTTCTCGATTATCTCTCTGAATTGGGAAGAGGTATCAAGGCCACTGGTAGTAATGATATGATTGCAGAGCGGGATATCCTCTTTGATCTCCTCGTACCTTTTCGCCAGCGGTGTTTCGGTAATCAGGCATTTCGTGTCGCTGTTTCCGAGGAGATGACGAAGTTCATAGGACGTGGATAAAATATTTATTGTAACGGCGACAGCGCCTATTTTCTGAACAGCAAAATAAGATATCACGAATTCCGGGCAGTTGGGGAGCATGATAGCAACCTTATCCCCTTTTTGAATACCCACACTTTTCAATTCATTTCCCAGGGAGTTCACAGCACTGTGGAGGGCTTCATAGGTTAAGGATTTTCCATCGTAGATAGTAGCAGCATTATTCGCATAACGATGGGAACTTTCCTCAAGCATTCTTCCTAGACTCATAGCAATCAACACCTCGCGGCCATTTGGGCCTACTTAGCATATATCGGTACTTTTTTTCAAGCAGAACTATAGTTATCGAGACTCATTTTCCCTTGATGGGAAGATCTTTTTCACCTATAATCCGACCTGCAAATAATCAATTTTGAGAGACTGGGGGGAAGCGTGAAGAATCTTTTAATAGGTGTTCTTCTGGCACTGTTATTGAGCACATCTGCAATCGCGGCGGATTTAAGGATAGGGGATCGAGCTAATGATTTCAACTTGAAGGACTCACTCGGCAAGGAATACACTTTAAATTCGCCGGAATTAAAGGGTAGGGTTTTGTACTTCAATTACTCGGACCCCGGCTCAAAAGACATGAATAAACATGTTGATGATGCCCTCAAAAGCGATCCGGGGTTGGACCGGAAAAAGAGTTATATCGGATTGGGCATTGCCAATATGAAAGCGAGCTTACTGCCTGATTTTGCAATTGCACGGGTAATAAAAAACAAGCAGCAGGAGACAGGCGCTACTATTCTTCTCGATGACAACTACATCATATTAAACAGTTGGGGACTGAAAAATAGGGTATCCAACGTTGTCGTGCTGGATAAGGAGAGAATCTGCCGATATATTTATAAGGGGAAGCTCCCCGCTGCTGAAGTTGAAAAGCTGATTAACATAATTAAAGAGTATCAGGTAAGATAAGCACGATGCCTGCTCTCGATGCTCATTGCTGCTTAAAGGATCGTTGAACGATGGCTGTTATTATTGATGGCAAGAAGATAGCCCATAATATCCTCGATGAGGTGAGAGCGGAAGTCCTGCGCCTGAAAGAAAGAGCTGGAATAATTCCCGGACTCGCTGTCCTTCTCGTCGGTAATGATTCCGCATCCAAGATCTACATCAGACATAAAGAAAACGCCTGCAAGTCAGCAGCATTTTTCTCGCGGGAATTCAAACTATCACAAAACACAAGTGAAAAGGAAATCCTGGACATCATCCGTGGACTTAACCGTGATGAGAAAATCCATGGTATATTAGTACAGCTACCCCTTCCGAAGCACATTAACCCGATGACCATAATCGAGGCGATTGATCCCAAGAAAGACGTCGACGGATTTCATCCCTATAATTTAGGGCGGCTCTTCACCGGTAATCCGTATCACATGGCCTGCACACCCAAGGGCATACTGGAACTTATGGATCGGAACTCAATCACAATAGAAGGAAAGAGAGCCGTCGTCGTCGGTAGAAGCAATATCGTGGGAAAACCGCTTGCCCTCATGCTTCTCAACAGACATGCGACAGTCACCGTTTGCCACACGAAAACACAACAGTTGTCGCTCATCACAAGACAAGCGGAGATTCTCGTTGCCGCTGCCGGACGACCGGAAATGATCAGGGCCGATATGGTCAGCGACGGCGCTGCGATAATAGACGTGGGTATCAACAGGATGGACGACGGTCACCTGGTGGGAGATGTGGCATTTTCCGAGGTGCTTGAGAAAGCATCATACATTACGCCTGTACCCGGCGGCGTGGGACCCATGACGATTGCCATGTTGCTCGTCAATACCCTTAATGCAGCCTCCGGTCAGATTCCAAAGTAAAAATAAAACCCCCTCTCATTTTCAGGGAGGGGGTTTTGACTGTACTAGAACTCGTACTCAATCAGGCAATGCCCTTTATCGCCTTCATCTCAGCTATCGTCTTTCCCACACTGTCCGCTGACTTTTTCAGCATAGCCTTCTCTTCGTCATTGAGTTTTAATTCGATAATCTTCTCAATGCCATTGGCGCCAAGGACGGTCGGAACGCCAAAGCAGATATCTTTCAGCCCATATTCGCCATCCAGATACACGCAGCTTGGGATGATCCTCTTCTTATCTTTTAGGATGGCTTCCGCCATAAGTATAGCGCCGAGTGAGGGGGAATAGAAGGCGCTGCCAGTTTTCAGGAGCGCAACAATTTCCCCGCCGGCTTTCCGCGTTCTGTCAACGATCTTGTCGATCTTATCCTTGGAAAGGAGTTCGGTAACGGGAATTCCATTGATCGTCGAGAATCTGGGCATGGGAACCATATCATCGCCGTGACCTCCAAGCAGCATAACCTTAATATCCTCGACAGACATCTTTAATTCCATGCCTAAGAAACACTGGAAGCGTGAGGAATCGAGAGCTCCCGCCTGTCCTATAACTCTGTTCTTGGGTAATTTACTGACCTTGTATGTGAGATACGTCATAGTATCCAGCGGATTGCTCACTACGATAATGATGCACTTTGGCGAGAACTTCACTATCTGTTCGGTCACGGAACCCACGATATCGGCGTTGATTTTCAGCAGATCTTCCCTGCTCATCCCCGGCTTTCTCGCTATTCCGGAGGTGATGATGACCACGTCGGAATTTTTGGTCTCCTCATAGCCATTGGTTCCGATGACATTTGCATCAAAGCCTTCCATCGGGCCGGCTTCCATCAAGTCGAGAGCCTTTCCCTGGGGCATCCCTTCGATAATGTCCATCAATACGATGTCACCCAATTCTTTTATGGCTGCCCAGTGAGCGGCGGTTGCACCGACATTTCCCGCTCCTACGATTGTAATCTTATTACGACCCATAATATATCCTCCTAAGTTTTAAATATAAAAAACGAATTTATTGACCGTCCCTATCCGATAAGATGCCGCCTTATTTCTCTGCAGTAAAGGGAGGGGCCTCAATCCTCGGCTTGTAAGTGGCCTTATCGGGCTTCTTGTGAAGATGTGCGCATCTATGCTTGCTCATGCCGAAGTAGTTGAGAACGAGATCCTTTTTCATGAGCTGTATAGCCCTCGCAGGGTCAACACCCTTGGGACACACTTTGGAGCATTCTCCGGCGTAATGGCAATTGAAAATGCCATGGCTTGCAGCAACAACGTCACGGCGTGCATCGCCGGCATCATCCCGGGAATCGATATTGTAACGGTATGCCTGGGTGAGCGGCGCAGGTCCCAGATACTCCCTATCGGTGGCCATCGTAGGACATCCCGCCATGCAGGAGCCACACTTGATACAGTATGTAAACTGGAGGAATTCCTCCAGCTCGTGCGGACTCTGGAAATACTCCATGGTCGGATTTTCCATCTCTTCCACATCATTTCTCTGAATATAAGGTTGAAGACCCTTAATGACGCCGAACATGGGAACGAGATCAGCCACGAGATCCCTGATAATGTTGAAGTTGGGTAACGGCGCCAGAGTCAGTGCCGTTGTCGCCACATCAAGAATCTGCGTATTACAGGCCAAACCGGGCACCCCGTTAATCATCATCCCGCAGGAGCCGCAGACTCCCATGCGACAGGAAAAGCGGAAACCCAGCGTCGGGTCCTGCGTCTGTTTGAGCATATGCAACCCATCGAGGACTGTCATCCCTCTTTCCGCTTGCAGAGTGTATTGCTGCTCTCTGGGTGCTGCATCCTGTTCAGGGTCAAAGCGACGGATGTAAACGGTCATATTGATTTTCTTATCAGTTCCTTTTTCCATTTTTTCACCCTTCCCTATATAGCTGTTTCCAATGCTTTTGCCGCTATGGCTGCATACGTGCCGATACCGAAGAGAACCAGGCCGACTATCCACAACATAACAGTGAAACAATCCTGAAAGGATTTCTTGGGCCCGAGTTCAAACACAATCGTCCTTAACCCATAAAATCCATGAAATAATACTGCACCCAGCAGGATTATATAGGTAAAAGCAAGGAACTGATTCTGACTTCGGAAGGCGACGTTCCCCCAGTTCGTGACGGCACCACTTTCTGGATTAAAAACTCCAAACATGGGCAGATGCATAACCACCATATGCAATCCTGCAATGACAAGAATTACAATGCCTGCAATGATAAACCAAGTCCAGTATGCGGTTTCCTTCATGACTACCTCCCTAATGGCTTCCAAAGAAACTATTGTACCCTCCGGCAATGATGAGAATGGCCACAAGTACCATTGCTATCACCATCAAGGGTCTCTGATTGTTAAGAGACGACTTATAAGGATATATCGGCTCCTCGGCTCGCCCCACGGCCAGGCCCAGTTCAATGAAAATGAGCCGGATGCCATTCAGCGCGTGGAAAGCAAAGATCACAAAAACGCAGAATTCGCCAAGCTTAAAAACAGGATTTTTTAAAATCGCCATGGCAACGCCCCAGCTTTCCGGGCCATACATCCTGACAGAGCTCGCAAATATATGCATCAAAAAGAAGAGAAGAAGACCAAGCCCTGTGAGACGGTGTAAAATATACAGATACCGCTCTACACCCCAGCGTCCGCCGCCGAGCCATCCAACTATTCCCAAATGGTTATCGAATTGTTTGTTTGCCATCTTTCTTCCCCCTAATATTTACGCTCAACCGGTTTCCACTTGTTGCTTACAACCGGTTTATAAGAAAATTTCGGTCCCTGCTCTGTGTGAGTGACTAGCGTGTGCTTGAGCCACTTATCATCGTCGCGATTCGGGAAATCATAACGGGCGTGTCCACCACGGGACTCCTCTCGCAGTATTGCTCCAGTAACAAGGATCTCAGCGAGATCGAGAAGATTCTCCACCTCCATGGCGTTGATAAGGTTGGTATTATAAGTGATGCCCTTGTCCGCAACATAGATATCTTTGAAACGAATCTTCAGATCCTCGACCTTTTTCAAGCCTGCCTTCATTTCGTCCCCGGTGCGGTACACACCTACGTGCTGGTCCATCGCCACCCGCAGTTCCTTCTTTAAATCATACAGGTTTTCCTTGCCTTTTTTCTGAAGGAGGTCTTCATAGATACGTTTCTGGTCTTTCTTTACCTGATCTTGGGGGACGTCCAGCAAGGGTGGGCCGCCTTTCAAGAATTTGACAATCTCTTCTCCTGTGATGCCTCCCCATACGATGCACTCTATCGTAGAATTTGAGCCGAGGCGATTGGCGCCATGAAGCGAATGACATGCCGCTTCACCGGCAGCCCATACCCCTCTCATTGATGTGGCACCTTTAATGTCCGCCTCAATGCCTCCCATGGCATAGTGGGCTACGGGACGGATGGGGATCGGCTCCAGGATTGGATCCAGGCCGATAAACTTAATGCAGACTTCCCTGATTAGAGGGAGGGCCTTATTGATCTTGTCAGCGCCCAGGTGTGTCAGGTCAAGTTGGATGTATTCAAGCCCCGGAGGCCCTGCAAAGCCTCTCCCCTCTTTGATCTCCGTCATCTCGGAACGTGACACGATATCCCGTGGCGCCAGTTCAATCAATTTAGGGGCATATTTCTCCATGAGACGATCACCCTTGTTATTTCTCAGGTAGCCTCCTTCTGCCCGGCACGCTTCCGTCATGAGAATACCATTGGGAACAAGGCCCGTGGGGTGAAACTGGAGAAATTCTATATCCTCAAGGTTTATCCCCGCCCGGTAAGCGACGGCATGTCCATCACCACTCACTGTTTGAGAATAGGTGGTGAACCCATAGAGGGTGCCCAGGCCGCCTGAGGCAATGAGCATGGCCTTCCCTCTGATAACCTTATATTTCCCCGTGGCCATATCGATCCCTGTGATGCCGGCAAAAGCGCCATCTTTGTAAAGAATCGAAGTAGCGAAGAACTCATCATAACGGGAGAAATTCCGGTATCTCATCAGTGTATCGTGCAGAGTCTGCACTTCGAAGAAACCGGTCTTATCCTGCGCCATGCAGCATCTCGGAAAGCTGTGACCCCCGAAGGGACGCTGCATGATCCGCCCGTTGGGAAACCTTGACCATGGTATCCCCCAATGGTCCAATTGCAGAATCTCTTTGGGTGCAAGCTCCACAAATTTGTAGACGACATCCTGGTCCGCCAGGAAGTCTGATCCCTTGACTGTATCCCATGCATGAAGGTCAAGGGAATCGCCCTCTTCCTCCCGCATGACGGCAGCAGATCCACCTTCAGCGCACACGGAATGAGGGCGCTGTATCTGCACCTTTGATATGAGGGCCATGTTAATCGTGTCTTTTGATTGCCTGGCGACCTCCACTGCTGCCCTAAGCCCGGCCAATCCCGTACCAAAAATCAAGACATCGTGTGTAACTGTTTCCACTCCATTTGTCTTCATATTTCCTACCATCCAATTGTCTAAGTTGTGAAAATAAATTGAGGGTGTCTCTCTATATCACCCCTTCTTATATTTCTTGACATTCTCGATATACAGGTCATTCCCCTTCGTATCATTAATGACAATAACAGGGAAATCCACTACCTCAAGTTTACGGATGGCTTCAGGCCCCAGATCATCAAAAGCAATGACTTCCGCCTTCTTGACTGCCTGGGCCATAAGGGCTCCTGCCCCTCCTGTTGCCCCCAAATAGACACAACCATATTTTTTCATTGCCTCTTTGACTTCAGCGGACCGTGGACCCTTTCCGATCATGCCCCTTAATCCCTTCTCGATGAGCCTGGGGGCATAGGCGTCCATGCGGTAGCTCGTCGTCGGTCCCGCTGCTCCTATGGGACGCCCGGGGGGTGACGGCGTTGGTCCCACGTAAAATATAACTGATCCATTAACATCAAATGGGAGAGGCTTATTACCGTCCAGCAGGTCAACGAGCCTCTTGTGGGCTGCGTCCCTACCTGTATAGATCGTTCCTGTAATAAGAACCTTGTCTCCTGCTTCAAGGGCTTCTACGTCTTCTCTTTTAAGAGGCGGCTTAAGTATCTTCAATGTTCTCTCCCTCCTTTAAAAGTCGATTTCTGCATGCCGACTTGAATGGCAGTTAATGTTCACCGCGAGGGGAAGGCTCGCAATGTGACAGGGTTCCATGATTACGTGGACATCGAGGGCCGTTATTCTTCCTCCCAAGCCGCCTGGACCAATTCCCAAATCATTGATCTTTCTGAGCATGCTTTCTTCCATTTCTGCCAGCTCGGCGTCCGGATTCCGTTTCCCTATTGGCTCAAGAAGAGCCTTCTTGGCGATAAGGGCTGCCCGTTCAAAGGTCCCCCCGATGCCGACACCAACAATGATTGGCGGGCAAGGATTGGCCTGGGCCTCCCATACCCGCTGTACGACAAAATCTTCAACACCCTTCCTTCCATCGGAGGGCCTTAGCATAGTTACCCTGCTCATATTTTCACTACCACCCCCCTTGGCACAGAAAACAATTTTCAACTTATCTCCTTTGACGATATCACAATGAATTATCGCGGGAGTGTTGTCGCCCGTATTCTTGCGCGTAAATGGGTTACAGGCCGATTTTCGGAGATACGCATCTCCATAAGCCTCTCTTGTGGCCTCGTTCAAGGCATCGGAGAGAAGCCCTCCTTTGATCTTCACTTCCTCACCAATCTCAACAAAGAAAACTGCCAGTCCCGTGTCCTGGCAGAGGGGGATTCTCTTATCCTGGGCGATTTCAGCGTTTTCGAGAAGCTGGTTCAGAATCTCTTTCCCTAAAGGGGATTCTTCTTCTGCCAGGGCGCGCTTGAAACTGGCCATGAGGTCATCTCCGGCTACGAAGGCCGCTTCCATAATGGCCGCTTTCACCTTCTTCTTAACTGTGTTAAAAGGAATGGAACGCATTTGTACTTCCTCCCATTTTATCCGATATCAACAAGAACCTGTCCAACCGCTACGGAGTCGCCAGATTTTACGTGAATAGTCTTCACCTCCCCGTCAACAGGAGCGGTAAGAGGATTCTGCATTTTCATGGCCTCCAGGATCACGACCTGCTGTCCTGCCTTCACCTTGTCACCTACCTTGCAGGTAACGTCAACGATGAGACCGGGCATGGGCGCTGTTACTGAGCCGGCGCCTGCTTTTGCTGCTGGCGCTGCGGCCGGCGCTGGAGCCGCTGCAGGGCGCGGCGCCGCCGGTGCTGCTGCTCTCGAGGGTGCCGCAGGTTTCGGAGCGGCCGGTGCTGCTGCCGGTTTCGGAGCGGCGGCAACCTGAGTTACCACAGGAGCTGCTATCATTGCCCCTCCTTCTGACTCAACTTCAACGGCATAGTATGAATCATCCACAAAGACGTTGAATTTCCGGATACCGGGACCTTTTTCTGGTGCTACCTTTTCGGGTTTCTCCACAAGCTTCCCCGCCAGGGCTTTCTTAATCAGTTCGTCTTCTTTCTTTACTTCTTCAATAGTCTTTGGCTTGGCCTCTTTGGGAACGGGCTCGAGACCATACTTCCATTTGAGGAATCTCAATCCCGTCTGCGGATAGAGGGCGTAAATAAGGACATCGCCTTTGTTTTTCGCGATATCTTTTGTCGCTTCTTTCGCTTTTTCCATTTCCGGCTCTAACGCGTCTGCGGCACGGTTCGTCATGGGGGTCTCGCCACGCTTATAACCTTTCAGACACAGCTTCTGAACAGTTGGATCGATGGGTGCGGGCGGTGCACCATAGAGACCGAAACAGTAGTCCTTAACTTCCGAGGTAATCATCTTGTAACGCCCCATCAGCACGTTCATAACGGCCTGGATACCGACAATCTGGCTGGTTGGAGTGACCAGAGGAGGATAACCGAGCTCTTTCCGGGTCAGGGGAAGTTCGTCATACACCTCATTGATTCGATGCAGAGCATTTTGTTCCCTCAGATTAGCCACGAGGTTGGTCTGCATGCCGCCGGGTACCTGATGGAGCAACACACCGGCATCAATGACTGCCATTCTTGTGGTGTCGAGGAACTGACGGTACTTGGGAGCAATCGTTTCAATATAATTGCCGATCTCGACAATCTTTCTCAGATCTAGACCGATTTCCCGCTCTGTGCCTTCGAGGGCAACGAGGAGCGGTTCAATAGCGGGCTGGGAGGAACGCAGAGCAAAGGGAGATAGCGCCGTATCGACAATATCTACACCGGCTTCCGCAGCCTTCAGGAGTGCCATTGAACCCTGGCCGCTGGTGTAGTGGGTATGGAGCTCTATGGGAATCTTGATCGCTGCCTTCAGGGCTTTTACCAGTTCATAGGCATCATACGGGGATATCAACCCTGCCATATCCTTGATACAGAAGGAGTCCGCGCCCATCTCTTCGATAATCTTCGCCTTCTTTACATAGTACTCGAGGTCGTACACTTCACCGCCCATGCGCCTCTGGGTCAGGGAGTAGCAGACGCTGCCCTGGATGTGCTTCCCCGCTTCCTTGATGGCCCGGAAGGGTGCCTCGAAGTTTCTCGTATCGTTAACCGCATCGAAAACCCGGAAGATGTCCAGACCGCATTCGCCTGTATACAGGCAGAACTCTCTCACCACGTCATCAGCATAGTTTCTGTAGCCAACGACGTTCTGACCGCGAAGGAGCATCATCAATTTGGTGTTGGGCATCAACTTTCTCAGTTGTATCAATCTCGACCAGGGGTCTTCATTCAAAAATCTGGTCGGTACGTCAAAAGTGGCACCGCCCCAGACTTCCATGCTGAACCAACCAATTTTATCCATCGCTTCTGCAACGGGGATCATGTCCTCCGTTCTCATTCTGGTCGCCAGCGAAGACTGGTGACCATCACGAAAAGTTGTATCCGTGATTTTAAGAGGATTTGCTGCTGTTTTCTTTTTCTTCTCTGCCATAAGTAAACTCCCTTTCAATATATTATTCTTTGTTATTGTTTATGTTATTAAAATAAAAAACTCCCCTAATCCCTAAACTAACAACTCAGCCGTAGTTATCATCTGCTGATGAAGCCTTTAATACGTCCGCATCTGCCACATGCGGCGCGTGAACATGACATCCTGCCGCCCGGCAATTGCCCAGATATTGATGGAGGCATAAGGTGCTGCGGAAGGTGCGGCTTCTGCTGCTGACACTGTCAGTGCTGCGGCTTCTTCTTCCAGATACGCGCCTATAGCTGCTGATATGGCTACCATCACTTTCGGATCTATTGTTTGCATACTTATTTTCCTTTTCTTAAGTAATTACACTCCTACATTGGGATGTTGCCGTGTTTCTTCGGTGGCCTTGTTTCCCGCTTGGATCTCAGCATATCGAGGGCCCGAATGATATAACGCCGGGTCTCATGTGGCCGAATCACCGCATCCACATAGCCTCTGCCCGCTGCCGCATAAGGATTACAGAAGGCATCCTCATACTCCTTGATTTTCGCTGCCCGCATGGCTGCCGGATCCGCGGCTGCCTTAATCTCATTCCGGAAGATGATATTGCATGCTCCTTCAGCTCCCATGACCGCCATCTCTGCCGTCGGCCATGCAATGACCATGTCCGCACCGAGGTCGCGGCTGCACATAGCCAGATACGATCCGCCATAGTCTTTCCTTGTTGCCAGCGTAATCTTCGGAACAGTCGCTTCTGAATAGCACCACAGCAGTTTAGCACCGTGTCGGATAATGCCTCTCCATTCCTGGTCTGTTCCCGGCAGATACCCCGGTACGTCCGCTATGGTGATCATGGGGATATTGAAGGCATCGCAGAAACGAATGAATTTTGTTGCTTTATCCGAAGCATCTACGTCAAGACAGCCCGCAAGCCAGGCCGGCTGGTTGGCGATGAAACCTACAGTATGGCCCGCCATACGCCCGAACGCCACGACCATGTTCCGGGCGAAATACATATGAGGTTCCATGAAATCGCCATTATCACAGAGTGAGCCGATCAGGGTTTTCATGTCATAATTCTGTCTTGGAGAATCCGGTACGAGCGTGTCCAAGCTGTAATCAAGCCGGTTCGGATCGTCACCGGTATCTACATACGGAGGATCTTCCATGTTGTTGGAAGGCAGGAAACTAAGAAGTCTTTTGATCTGATTGATATTGTCTTCATCGCTCTCACAGGCGAAGTGGGCGACACCGCTCTTGGTGTTATGGGTCATCGCTCCACCCAGACCTTCAAAATCGATGATCTCTCCTGTAACGGACTTGATAACCTCGGGACCGGTAATAAACATGTAACTTGAGTTTTTGGTCATAAATATCCAGTCTGTCATGGCCGGCGAATATACGGCTCCTCCCGCTGTGGGTCCCATGATGGCTGAAATCTGAGGAATCGTTCCTGATGCGCAAGAGTTGCGGTAGAAAATCTGGCCGTAACCGGCAAGTGAATCTACTGCCTCCTGGATTCTGGCACCGCCCGAGTCATTAAAGCCTACGCAGGGGGCTCCTGTCTTTACTGCCAGATCCATGACCTTGCAGATCTTCTTGGAATGCATCTCTCCCAGTGAGCCGGCACGGGCTGTGAAATCCTGGGAGAAGGCGAATACCGTTCGGCCGTTGACCTTGCCGTACCCTGTTATGACGGCTTCTGCCGGTACCTCGACCTTGTCCATGCCAAAGTCTGTACATCGGTGGCGCATAAACAAGTCCGTCTCCACAAATGTACCAGGATCAAACAGGAGATTTATCCTTTCTCTCGCTGTGAGCTTTCCGCCTTCATGCTGCTTTGCAATTGCCTTCGGCCCGCCCTGGGCCATGGCAATAGCTTCACGTCTTTCTAATTCCTGAATTTTTGGAGGTTTTTCACTCATTTATATCTCTCCCCTTCTCTTTAATATAGTTGTTATACTTTTTGACACAGTTCCACGAGAACGCCGTATGTGTCCTTCGGATGGACAAAGGCTATCTTCTTTCCGCCGGCCCCCATGCGGGGGACCTTGTCAATAAGACGGATACCTTTGGCTTCCAGTTCTTTCAACGCTTCTTCAATATTATCAACTAAAAATGCAACGTGCTGGACACCCTCTCCCTTCTTTTCGATAAAGCCTGCGATGGGTCCATCCGGCGCAGTGGACTGCAGAAGCTCTACTTCAGTATCACCCACGGGCATAAAGGCCGTTGTCACCTTCTGTTCGGCGACAGTTTCCTGCCCTTCCAATTTCAGTCCCAATGTACCGGCAAAAAACTTTAGAGATGATTCAATGCTGTTTACTGCAACACCGATATGGTCTACCTTAATTATTTTCATATAATGACCTCCCTTGTCGGTTTTATTTTTCTGTTTTGTTTGAAGGTCGCAACGTTAACGTTTTCCACCTCAGTATAAACTGCCTGGCGTATTAAACGTCCTATTTTTTCTTGCCTTTTTTCTTGGCAAGAATTTCCTGAACTCTTTTTCCTATTTCAGCCGGGTTCTTCTCAACGATGACACCTGCAGCTTCCAGGGCCTTGAATTTTTCGTCTGCGGTGCCCTTTCCACCCGAAATGATCGCACCGGCATGCCCCATTCTTCTCCCCGGAGGGGCGGTTCTGCCTGCGATGAAAGAGACAACAGGTTTGGTGAGATAGGATTTAATGAATTCGGCGGCTTCCTCTTCTGCAGTCCCGCCGATCTCTCCGATCATAACGAGCGCTACTGTATCGGGATCTTTTTCATACAGTGCCAGCAGATCAACAAAGCCTGAACCGGGTATAGGATCACCACCGATACCGATGGACGTGGTCTGTCCTATTCCCAGATTGGTAAGCTGCCAGATCGCTTCATAGGTTAGTGTTCCGCTTCTTGAGATTACGCCTACATTACCCTTTTTGTGGATAAAGCTGGGCATAAAGCCGATCTTCCCTACACCGGGAGTGGTAATTCCCGGGCAGTTGCATCCAATCATCCGGGCTTTAGATGTTTTGAGTACCTGTTTGACCTTGATCATGTCCGTCACAGGGATGCCTTCAGTCATGCATACGACGAGCCCGATCCCTGCTTCGATCGATTCAATAATCGCGTCCGCAGAGAAAGCCGCAGGAGTATACAAGGCGGCAACATTGGCGCCCTGTTTTTCTACGGCATCGGCGACCCTGTTATATACGGGGATTCCATCGACGTCCATGCCTCCCTTGCCCGGGGTAACCCCGGCTACCACCTTGGTTCCAAATTTAACCGATTCGCGGGTGTGAAAGGTTCCTTCCGAACCGGTAATACCCTGAACCACTACACGAGAATTTTTATCTAAAAGTATTGCCATGTTCAACTCACCCTTTCTTTAAAATTAGTCTGTTGTTATTTAAGCAATGCAACAACCTTTTCGGCGGCTTCATAGAGACCGTCGGCCACGGTGAATTTCAAACCCGATTCTTTAAGGAGTTTCTTGCCTTCGTCCACGTTCGTTCCTTGGAGTCTGATTACCATGGGCAGTTTCATATCGATATTCTTGGCAGCCTGGATGATCCCATTGGCTACGCGGTCGCATCGGAGAATGCCGCCAAAAATGTTCACAAGAATTGCCTTTACATTGGGGTCGGCAGTGAGAATACGAAAGGCCTTTTCGATCTGGTCAGGACTGGCGCCGCCGCCAACATCAAGAAAGTTGGCCGGTTCGCCACCCGCCATCTTGATGAGATCCATGGTCGTCATGGCAAGGCCCGCGCCGTTAACCATACATGCTATATTACCGTCCAACTTGATATAATTAACCCCTGCATTCTTGGCAATAACTTCGAGGGGGTCTTCCTCGTTTTCATCTCTGAGTTGCTTGATGTCCGGATTGCGGAAAAGTCCGTCATCATCAAAATTTATCTTGGCATCCACGGCGATGAGGTTGCCCTCCACTGTGAGCACGAGGGGATTGATCTCCACTAAAGAAGCGTCCTTGGCCATAAATAGTTCATATAACCCCTTGGTGATGTTTGCGAATTGGGCACTAAGAGACTTGTCAGCCCCCAATCCCAAGCCATATGCAAGTTTCCTGGCCTCAAACGGGCTGAATCCAACTGCGGGGGGAACGGCACACTTGATGATTTTTTCCGGAGTCGCCTTGGCTACCTCTTCGATCTCCATACCGCCGGCTTCCGAGGCCATGAAAACGACACATTCCTTGTCACGTGCGCGATCCACCACCATGCCGAGATAAAGCTCTTTCTTGATATTTGATGTTTCTTCAACCAGTACCTTCTGCACCTTTATTCCTTCCGGACCGGTCTGGTGGGTAATGAGCTGCATGCCAAGGATCTTTTTCGCTGCCTCATACGCTTCATCAGGTGTCTTGGCGACTTTCACACCACCGCCTTTACCTCTTCCTCCGGCATGGATCTGTGCCTTTACAATAGATGTCTTGTTGAGGGATTTAGCGATATCTCGAGCCTTTTCAGGTGTGTCAGCGACTTCACCGTTGGGTACGGGGACTTTGTATGCGCGCAAGAGACTCTTAGCCTGATATTCGTGAATTTTCATTATGAACCTCCAATCATTATTAATTAGATAAATTAACTTGCTGTCAGTTCCGAAAAATATTTAGTGAGTGGCCGGACAGGAGAAATAAAAGGCCTGCATGGACAACTTAAACGCTGATGCGGGAGCTAATTTCTCTGGGAAGATCTTTGACCACTGCGAAAAAATCTACTGCCTTTCTTTTAATGAAGAGTTTGATGAAAGTGTTGCGGACTACTTTGATATTGGTCGGTGGGGTTCATACCACCCAAATTCGTTTCTGTCAACTTTTTTCTGTGACTATTCTGCAATTTTTTCCATGAATGTCATATCAGGCTGTTTATGAAGACTTGGAAACTGTACAGACAATTGGCATGGCGCGGAAGATTATGGAAGTATTTTAATGATTTAAGGCCATTCATGTGAATGGCTATGCGCTTGAGGTCATTCATGTCGGAGCTCAGTGGGTGTATAGTCGGGTTGACATAAACGGCTGAGACCTTTGGGCAATGAAAAAGCAGACGTTGTTCAAAGGTCTCAGCGTTAGTAAATTGAGCTTAACTTCTCTTTTCAATTACGGACGGTACTCATAGACGTCGTACTCTGTTTTCTGTCCCAGCAGGGCGTCAATTTGATCCTGAATCTTCGCCCTCTCCTTACTGGACTGCCAGGCTTTCCAAGCGGAAAGACTATCCCATGTGCTAATAACGAGATACTCGTTCTGTCTATCCACATTCTTTAAAGATTCTCCCGACACATAACCTGGCTGTTTCATGCTGAGTGATCTGAGCTGCATCACCAGTTCTTTCAATTGCGATGCCTTGTCCGCGGCTACCTTCCTCTTAATGAGAATTTTGACTGCCATTTTCGACCTCCTACATTACTTTGTGGGTTGTCTTTCCGGGCTTAGATCTGAATTCCACCAACCGCGTTTACCTAAGATAATGATATTCGCGTTAAGGAATACTGTCAAGTCTTTTTGTGGCGTCATTTCATCTGAAAATAGCGTAACACGTTGATGCAACTCAACGGAAGTGAACGATAATTGAATCTCAGCACTCATTCTTGAGCTGAGAGCGTTCATAGAAAAATTTGCTGCGCAAACTTAGGTGAGGAGCATTCAGATATTATGACGAAGAGATGCAACAATCTTTTCGATTCCAAGATTTATCTGAGATAACTAAATACATGATACATGGCCATTTCGCAGAAGAAAATATTCTGCAAACGTGCTTCCTTCGCGCAATAAATATCTCGTTTTATCTGTCTTAACTTGACATCTTCTTTCTATCATCCAGGCTGAATGGTCCGGAACCAAAATATGCGATTAAGAGAGATGCACCAAGCATCGAGACATTTTTCATGAACATGATGTATTGCGTCCGCGCCGCCATTGGTTCCGTAAACGCCCAAAAGTTGTGCATCATAAAGGTAACAGGCACTAAGAAAATTACGAGCAGCCAGGCACCGTACCGAGCCTTGTATCCCGCGAGTATGCTTAGGCCGCCCAGTAACGCGAGTATCCCCGACAGGGGAACGGCGATTGAGGCCAGAGGAACTCCTTTGTTCGCGGCATATGCAATAGTCCCTGCGGTGAAATGCCCCGGGGCGGCAGATATAAATATAGCCGCATACAATATTCTTCCCAACAGAACCAAGTATTTCATTGTTTATTCCTCCCTTTAATTAGTCTTTGCCAATCTGAATTACTTAATTGGATATCCAGCATTCTTCCAGGCCACCACGCCGCCGCGAAGGACCTTCACATTTCTATATCCTTTTTTCAGAAAATGCTCTGCCCGACCGGCAGACGTTTTTTCCCTGGGTCAGGCTCAATAGAAGATAATTTCCTGGTCTTTTGAATATTGCGCAAGCCGGGAATACAATTCGCTAAGCGATATGGATCCTTCAAGATTAATCCTTTTATATTCCTCGTCGTCACTATAGGCGCAGACCAGAATAGCCGCTCCCGATTTCACTTTCGCATGAACTTCTTTCGGCGGTACTCGTATCGGCACCGTCACGATGTTCCTCCTATTTTTAATTCTGTTACTTGTAGACCGTCCCTAAAACATTGACAACATCCAGATAGAATAAGAGTCCTTCAATTTCGTTTTTTATGATTGATCAACGTCAGATCCAGAGAAATTACCTCACTCCAGAACCACCAATACCTGACCCGTCTTCACCTTGTCTTCTTCTTTTACCCTGACCTCTTTGATTGTTTCGTTTGTGGATGCGCATATGGGATTATTCATTTTCATCGCCTCAAGAACGATGATCTCGTCATCAAACTTAACTTCATCTTTAACGCTTACCAAGGCTTCAGATATGGTTCACGGCATTGGAGCCGATACTTCCAGGCTCATTATACTCTCCTCCCGCAAACATTAGTCAGTGATCTCATATATTTCATCTTTTATCAGAATTTGAAGTTGCCGAAATTGGACTCCGGAATCGGCTTGAGCAATGAAACCTCGAAGGCCAGGGCCAGCGCATCGCGGCAGTCTTTCAGCGGCAGCGTCCCGTCATTGAAGAGCCGTGCCTCCATATAGAAGGGATGGGCCTCCCGATTATACTTGTCGATCATCATCTGCTGAAATTTCCCGGCTGCCTCTTCATCCATCTCTTCACCCCGTTTTTTCC
>JBEKOL010000002.1:0-172516 GCA_049521775.1 Syntrophales bacterium | reverse complement strand
TGGGATAACTAGTCGATAAACCATTATCTTTCATTATCCCACGATGTCCTTGTCTCTCCTGCTTTAAACATTCAGGGTCTAGTGGGCATTAGGCCTGTCCGGGTTCAAATCCCGGCTTCGGCACCAAGGAAGAGAGATTGGCACAATTTTAACTGGTTGTGCCTTTTCTTTTTTGGCAGGGTGCAGAAGGGTTCGTTGAATCTTGATGCATGTCCAAATGATTAACAGCATCTCTATTCTGATTCGGAATCCATCTTCCATAAATATCAACAGTCATCTGTACGCTGCTGACCTGCCCTCCTTATTCATAATCCAAAATGATGCCGGAATCCTAACATAAAAACTGGACCAGTTTTTAGGGGGGCAGGTCACAGGGACAAATTATCGGTTTTTTGAAATAACGGAACATCAATTCATTTCTTCCAACGCATCTTAATATCAAGCCACATGAAGAAAAGGATCAAAAAAACACTGGACACTGCTGCAGGAAGGGCGGATGCTCTTGTAAATAGCGATATAGCGAGACCACCAGCGATGCCCTGATTTTTCATGGTTCCTAAAAGAACAAGACTAATGAGGTTCTTTTGATTTATCTTAAAAATACGGCCGATTAATTCAATGAGAAACCCCAGTAAAAATGTGCTCACAAACATAATAGCGGCTACTGGTATCAACATTAGAGGTTCTCTAGAGATCGTTTCTCGACTCAGACCAACCAATGTATACAGGACGATGAAAAATCCCCAGTTTGTAAGCAGACCCTGATAGGGGGCTATCCGATTATGGATACCACTTTGAATGATGATACGAGAAGCCACAACGGGAAAAGCAATAAGCAGGATCATAATCATGATCAGTTTTTGGGGAGCGGCAAAGTTTATGCCAAGGAAGAACGCGAACATGAGGGGCATGATTATGAGAGCCGCAAGATAGGCTGCCGCCGTACCAGCTAGGGTATATGTTATGTTGCCTTCTAAAATATTTGTAAATGGAATCACTGCCACCGCCGGAGGTACCGCTGCGAGAAGCACAAAGCCGATCCAGATGTCTTCCTGATGAATGATCAAGGCACTCATGGTCAGAGTGGCACCTCCCAGTATCAGGTAGTTTATCAGTATACCTGCGATAGAAGGGATCAGCAAAGAACGGAATGATGTAAAAAAATTGTCGGGTATATTCATGGTCGCCAGGGTCATAATAAGGGCAAGCACTGGAAGGGTTAGGGGTTCTGTCCAAGGGGTTAACTGGGGAAATGCTAAGCCCGTCAGCATTGCTAAGGAAAAAATAACATTTCTGTTACTCAGAAATCGCATCATGTTCTATATTTAAACGTGGATCAATAAAGTTGATGATAATTTATAATCCAGACATAAGAATTGATCAATAGAAACGTAACATCCATTGATCGAAAACTTGAGATGAAGGAGTGAGTTCCCCCTGGATTAACCGCGCAAAACTGATGCCCAAAAGGTATGCATGTTCCTTCCTCTCGTCAGTAATTGACATAACATATAGGAAGTAGTAGTTTTCACTCAGTAATCTATGAAATTTGCAGGGGCGTTTTGAAGTCGCCACGAAGGGTTTTGTGCGGACCCATAAAAGACGCCAAGATAGAATCGTCTATTTAGGGAAACGCTTGGTATATCAATGGCTACGGAAATAATGATGCTTGTTTTACCGGTGGTTTATACGGCAAATATTGCGGTATTTGGAATATTATACGGACCCATATAAACAATGTTAGACGGAACAAGGATATCTCAGCTACGCGGAGATGTTCTATGACGGATGTCGAGATCGTCAAGGGCTACGTCCCTGGCTCGATCGGAAGGGTGGTCGAGCTTCATGGCACGTACTATCAGCAGCAATGGGGCTTCAGCCTTTTCTTCGAGGTAAAGGTCGCCACCGAACTGGCGGAGTTCCTTGGGCGATATGATCGGCAGCGGGACGGCTTTTGGATCGCGGTACTGAGAGGGCGCGTTGAAGGCTCTATTACGATCGATGCACTCCACGCCGAGGACGCAGGCGCGCATTTGCGATGGTTCATCATGTCTGATGCGCTACGGGGAAAGGGCATTGGCAACCAGCTAATCGGCGCCGCCATCGAATTCTGTCGAGGCATGGGCTACAAGCGTGTCTATCTGTGGACGTTTGAAGGCCTCAACGCCGCGCGACACCTCTACGAGAAGGCTGGCTTCATGCTTGTAGAACAACAGAAGGGATCTCAATGGGGCGCAGAGGTCAACGAGCAGCGATTTGAACTGCAGTTTGGATAGCTCCGCCTAACCTCGGCATAAGCCGATGCACTTAGCATGCAGCTTATGCCGAACGTTACATTCTTTCAATCCGATATCAATAGTGCCTAAGAAATTTCAACCTCACGCTTTGTATTGTCGAGTTCCTTTTTTCAACCCTTCTTACTTGTTTATCCTCGTTTGACATGCCCAACAGGAAGTTGTAGATTCCAACTTGTAATACTTCCATGGAGGTGCCACAGTGGAATTATCAGACGTTATCACTTCACGGCGAAGCATTCGTAAATTCAGGGTAGTGCTTCTGCCTGTTGGGCATTCTGATCAGTCACCCAAGGCAAGACCGCGCTTTGCTTTGGACAAATTTGTGCTGAAGACAATCTGAGCAAATACCAAATTTCAGGGACATCACCCGGGCGTCATTCTCCCATGACTAATGCAGTACCTGAAGCAGGAGGGGGAGATTGTCTATGCCGCCAAAGACGAGAAGTTTACGGTGTAACAAATACTATCCCTTTTATCTCGTTCTTCTGTAGTCTTTGTTTCTCTGTTTTGTTCTTTTATGCTACTCTGCAACCGGAAATAAACAGGTATGGTTCCCTGTGAAAAGTAAGGTAGCTCATATTTGAGCTGATTTTGTGTTAGTTTAACAAGAAAAAGGAGCGGACAATGGCAAATATTGCACTTTTAAATCCTATAAAGATTGGACGATATGAACTTCCGAATCGCGTATTCATGTCCCCAATGACACGAAGCCGTGCAGACAATCCTGAAAACGCTGCAACATCACTCATAGCCGAATACTATTCCCAACGGGCCTCCGCCGGCCTCCTCATAACTGAGGGCTCCCAGGTCTCAAAACAGGGTGTCGGTTATATCAATACCCCAGGCATTCACAGTCAAGCCCAGGTTGAAGGCTGGAAGCAGGTTACCCAGGCCGTTCATGAAAAGAATGGGCATATCTTCTGTCAACTATGGCACTGTGGCCGAATGTCCCATCCTGATTTCCATGGTGGCGGGCTACCCGTGGCGCCTTCCGCGATTAACCCCAGGGATAAATCCTTCACTCAAGAGGGTTTTAAGGATACAGTAACGCCACGTGCTCTGACCGTTAGCGAAATTCATGACATTATAAAGGACTTCAAGAAGGCATCTGAAAATGCGATCGCCGCTGGTTTTGATGGTGTAGAAATCCATTCAGCCAATGGGTATCTTTTTCATCAGTTCTTTACCAACTGTTCCAACATACGTACAGACGAATACGGCGGCAGTAACGAAAATAAGGCGCGCTTCTTCTTTGAAACGCTGGACGCCGTGGGTGGAACCATTGGGTTTGAAAGAGTAGGAATTCGGTTGAATCCATCGGCGCATGGTTTCTTCGGCATTAAGATTGACCAGGATACCATCCCCACCTTTGAGTATATTGTGGAGCGATTAAACGATTACCGGAATCTTGCTTACGCCCATCTTGTTGAGCCCATGATCCCCGTGGATCAAGTGCCCTATGCAGTGAAGGAAATCGCAAAACATTTTCGACCGCGTTACAAAGGCACACTGGTGATTAACTGTCGTTTTAATAGCAACAGCGGCAACCGGATATTGGAGGAGGGTCTTGCTGATACGGTCGCTTTCGGTAAACCCTTCATATCGAATCCTGATCTTGTAGAGCGCATCCGTCGAGGGGCAGAATGGGCGAAGTGGGATGAACAGACTTTCTATGCGCCAGGACCGAAGGGTTATACTGACTATCCATGTCTTGACTGAAAAATAATCTTAAATGATAATTTTAATCGTTGTTGAGTCCTATAATAAGACAAGTTCGTGAAATCATCTATTTCAGAATTTTATGTAGGAGGGGAAAATGGAAGGGAAACGAGTTAGAGATAGCAGCACCGTCATGGCCCAGGTAATGAACCCACAGGATGCAAATCCTGCTGGAAACGTTCATGGCGGAGTTATCATGAAGCTCATTGATACCGTTGCGGGATCCGTTGCAGTCCGACACGCAAGGGCCAATGCAGTTACTGCCTCATTTGACCGATTGGACTTTCATTGTCCCGCATTCATCGGAGACTTTGTAACCCTGCGAGCCAGTCTCAATCTTGTAGGAAGAACCTCCATGGAAGTGGGTATCCGAGTGGAGTCTGAAAATCTCATCACCGGTGAGAGACGTCATATGGCTTCTGCCTATATGACCTTTGTGGCACTTGATAGAAATGGCCATCCCACGCCATTGCCCCCACTAATCTTGGAAACAGATGAAGAAAAAAGAAGGAACCGGGAAGCAAAAGCTAGGCGGGAGAGGCGCTTTACAGAAAAATCAAAGGAAAAGAAATGCCAACTCGATGCGAACAGCTGCGAGTTATCTTGATAATTTATAGACTCTAAAGATATTCAACATTTCAATGGGAAATGCTCAATATCGGCATCTGTATGCCATTAATGATAAGCAGGTGACAAAAACGCTCCATTTCTTCATGAAAGAGAGCATCGGGCAATATTGGTAGACATCAATCCTTTCAAATGATAATTCTTATTGACTGTTATCCACAAATTTTCTGTTTCGATTAACATGCAGGACTTTTAATGGTAACAATAGAAGGAGACTGGAATACAATACCTCCAGGCCTCACAGCTCGTTGAATTACCATCCTTCAGCACTAGATGCATACCTGCATTGAGAAATAAAGAATCGGGCCGTTCTACCGGCCATCCTGATTGCCCGCCTTGCGTCTCTGCATGTGGAGACGAAAAGGGAAAAAAAGAACAGATGAAGACTTCCAAAAGAATCATTTACGTCGTTTTGATTCTGAGCCTGCTCCAGGGCACTTGCATCGTGGCCTGCACGGCTCACTACCCCATATACCCCAAGGAGGGTTCAGTCGATCGGCAGCTTCAATATCAAGTGGCGGCGAAATTGCAGCGGGCCCTGTCCGACGAGGTCTTAGTGGTACTGTGCTTTTCTGGCGGGGGGACGAGGGCCGCATCCATGTCCTACGGGGTCCTCGAAGCGCTGCAGGCAATCGAACTGCCCGCCCGCCCGACGCAGGCGCAGAGCCAGACCCCTTCAAAGAAGACCCTCCTCGATGAAGTGAAAGTCATCATGTCCGTTTCGGGGGGCAGCTTCACGGCGGCCTATTATGGCCTCCATGGAAAAGACATCTTCAAGAGCTTCAGGGAAGAATTTCTTCTCCGAGACGTCCAGAGTGACCTCTTCTGGCGGGCCATGAACCCATTCAACTGGCCACGGATCTTTACTGCTCAATTTGGCCGTAGCGACTTCGCGCAGGAATATTACGACGAAGTCCTCTTCAAGGGCGCCACCCTGGGGGACATGATCAGGAAAGAGGGGCCGCTGATCAACATCCTGGCAACCGATGCCATAGAGGGCATCTCGTTTTCGTTCGTGCCTTCTCAATTCAACCTGCTCTGCTCCGATTATGATCGTTTCCCGGTATCCCGAGCTGTGACGGCGTCGGCGGCATTTCCCGGGCCGTTTACTCCCATCGTCCTAAAGAATTATGCTGGTCATTGCGACTACAAGATGCCGGAGTGGGTGATAAAAGCGGTTGAGAAGCGCGACCTCTCAAGCAGGGTCTACTGGATGGCGTCCTCCCTATATCTCTACGCCGACGCAATAGCCAAGCCTTACATCTACCTGATCGACGGCGGGATATCCGACAATCTGGGTGTGCGGGGTCTTCTTGAAAGTGTGGCCGGTCAGGGCGGGCTCCGGAGTGCCATGGGACAGTCGGGGCTATCAGACCTGAGGAAGGTCGCCTTCGTCATCGTAGACGCGCAGACGCGCGTCCAGCAGGGCACGATGATCGGTGATATTCCGGGGTTGGGATTTGTGCTGGGTTCCTCATACAGCATAATGATCAACCGGAACAACTTCGACACTGTGGATCTGCTTCAACGCTACATCCACGACTGGAAGGCCGAGGATGTAGCGGCTGGGCGAAAACCGCTGGATGTCTACATTGTTCACCTGAGCTTCGACTCTCTGCCCGATAAGAAAGAACGGGACTACTTCCATGGCATCCACACAACGCTTTCGCTTCCGGAGGTGCAGGTGGACAAGCTGCGCGATGTGGCGAGCCGCCTGCTGTATTCGGACGAGGAATTCCGCAAACTCGTGACCGACATCGGCGGAAATATCCCCCTGAAGACCGGTCAACCAGAACAGGCGCCCGTAACGCCTGCGCCGGGAAAGAAAGAGGAAATGCACTGAAGCTGCCCAGACCCCTCAGAGGGAGGTCTTCTTCACAGTTCTCTTTCTGTTGCATGTCCATATGGGACTATAGCTCGGCAGGAACAGGTTCTACTTTTACCTTCTCTGCACCTTTCCACCAGTAATCGTTAATCTTGTCTTTTACCAGTATTCGTCACCTATCGCCAACCTTATCCGGCAACACGAAGCCTTGAAGACTGTCACTAGGTTGGTGCTTTCACCGATTATATTCGTCATTGAGTATCCTCTAAGTCCGGTAGTTATCGTGATCGTGAGTACAGTCGCAATACTCTGTCGAAGGAAAAGGTAACGTTAGTGACGCATCCATTTTAACTTTCATATAACCATTCAAAGCTTCCGTATCCTTACCATTGCCTCCTTTTTCTTCCGGGAAAGTTTCTTTGATGGTCCTTCCTTTTTATACTTAACCTTGTTTCGTTATCCTTATCTTTAACCCAGATTCCGCAATAGACATAGGAATAATATTGCATAGCAATGGGGATTGATTTAAGGAAATGGATGAATATCAGGCAGATATAAAAACGAGAGAAATAATTCCTGGTGTAGCTCTGAGAACATTCATTATCGTTGGGTTTTCTTGAGAAACACGGGCAAAATTCACCAGGCTGCTATCCTTTTTTGTCAGGGAAACGCGGTTTGATCATCTGGGTGTCGGGCCTTCTTTCCGAGAAGAAGGCACGAAAGCCGCGTCTTATCCTTCCCGTATTACAGAAGAGAAGTCACGACCGCTACCGCCGTTGTTTATCGTCCCCAGAACCCGCAATCTTCCGATTATTACCGCTGCGTAGAGGACTGTTTTTAAACCTTTGTCCATATCTATGATGAGCATTTCTCACGGCAGTATGGGTTCTGGTGGCCCTATGTCGAGCAGGTGATCTATCGTTATCTTGACTGCGGCGATTTGCACAACGGCTTTGCCCGCGTGAAGTACAGAGACTGCGGTAATTAGTAACTGCTCGCCTTCTCTTGTAAGCGTTACTGCTTTCAAACCATAATCTTCGATCTTGTTCATACTGTGAGGTTGAGGACTGGTGGAAGCAATTTCTTAGAAAAGTCATCTTCCGGTTATGTCCCCTCATGGACAGGCCAGTTTCACCATATAACGAATGGCTTACTGAAACGGACAAAAAAATCTATTTCATGCTGAGACAAAACAATCAAAATTTGAGTGTTACAGTCTATTAGAGAGCGCCACGTTACACTTCAAGTGGAGAAAATGTCCCATCTACTAACTCCACGTGTCATCCCTCCTACCGCGGGATTTGTTTTCTGATCCCTTATTCTTGTAATGTTGCTTTTCTAATTTTCCCGACGGTGCAATATTTCAATCGAACATAAAAGAAATCGTTGCGCCTGCCACCGAAGCAATTTCTGCGCTAATCTTGATAGTCAGACTTCTGACATAAGACATCCAGGGACACGTCAATGAATTATCCATGGAAAAAAATCCTTAAGGGATGGTAATATATGAGGCATGTTTATGTTTCTCGGGAGGCTTCGATGACAAAAGAGCATTTCCCGGCAACGCCGGCTATTCGCATCCTCAAGGATGAAAAGGTGGACTTCACTCTTCGTCCTTACAATTATGAAGAAAGAGGCGGTACAGAGGTGGCCGCAAGGGAACTCGGTGTGGATGAGCACATGGCAATCAAGACCCTCGTCATGGAGGATGATCGGAAGAAGCCCTTCATCATCCTAATGCACGGAGACAGGGAGGTTTCCACGAAAGAATTGGCCAGGATTCTGGGCGTCAAGTCCGTACATCCGTGTGATCCGGGAACGGCTCAAAAACACACTGGATACATGGTCGGAGGCACTTCCCCCTTCGGCATAAGAAAAAAGCTCCCTATATACATCGAAGAGACGCTCCTCGATTTTCAGCAAATTCTTATCAATGCCGGGAGGAAGGGACTACTCGCGGAGATGGCGACCGGTGACCTTCTCCGGATACTGTCCCCCCAGCCGGTCAAGGTGGCAAGATAAGACATGCCGCCGGCCGTGCAATAACCGGCATTGAGGTCACTTAAAACAGGCTCTCATGGAGAAAGGGTTCCACGTGATGGATGCAGATAATGCCGTTCTCGTTTGTAGAAAATGCGGCGCGAAATACAGTGCTTCGCCGGACCCTCTTCACTGCGGGCGCTGTCATGCCCCCCTTCTTATCAGTGCGAGGAAATTCTTGGCCGTCAATGTCTCTGACATCGATTTCGCCCGCGAGGTTCTCGCCTCGCCTAGACCTGTTCTTTTAATGATATGGGCGCCGTGGTGTGCATATTGCCGCATGCTTCGTCCCATCATCGACCGCATTGCTGCAGTGTACAACGACCGGATGAAGGTGGCCAGGCTGAACGTCGGCGATAATCCGACTGTGTGTTCACAATACGCAGTCCAGGGTGTCCCGACAATACTCATGTTCAAGGATGGAAAACTCATAGATAAGATGGTAGGTGTGCTCTCAGAGGAAGAAATCGAAAGGCGGCTGAAGGTCGTATTGAGGTTCAAGTCTGGGGACGGCATGCTCGGTTCTTGATATAATCATTTTTCCCGGCTCAGTTATATCAAGAAATTTGAATTCGGAGGGTTTGAGGTCTGTGCGACTAAGCAATAATTTTAATAGCGCAAGAAAGGAGAAAGTATGAGTAAACAAATGACAGAGAACGCCAAAAGCTGGGTAGAGAAAGCTGTTGCTTTCTACAAGGCTGCCGGTAAGAGAATCGCCTTGGCCGAATATTCGAACCCCGAAGGACAATTTGTCCAGGACGAAAAGTATATTTATGTATTGAGTCTCAAGGGGACCATGCTCGCGCATGGCGTCAATGAAAAATTTGTGGGGGAGGATTTCAGTGATGTCAAGGATTACGATGGCGGGAGCTTCATTAAAAAGATCATTAAAAACGCCAAGGCTGAAGGCAGCGGCTGGGTGGACTATAAATGGTACCACCCGGTAACCGGACAGGTCGTGCCCAAGACAGTGTATTTTGAGAAGGTCGATGATCTGATCATTTGCAGCGGCGACTATACGGAATTCTCCAAGGGCGTAACCCTGCTCCATGATCCGATGCTGAACAAAGGCACGGCTTTTACAGAGGCGGAGCGCGATGCATTGAAACTGCGCGGTCTTCTGCCGCCGCACGTTCAAACCCAGGAAGAACAGGCAGGGCGGGTTATGGACAATTTCCGGAAAAAACCCAACGACCTGGAACGTTATATCCAGTTGGTAGGCCTGCAGGATCGCAACGAGACCCTCTTCTACCACGTCGTGATGAACAACATCGAGGAAATGATGCCCATCATCTATACGCCCACCGTGGGTAAGGCCTGTCAAGAATACGGCCATCTATTCCGCCGTCCGCGCGGTCTCTACCTCTCGATAAATGACACTGGCAAAATTGCAGAAATCCTGAAGAACTGGCCGTACAAAGACGTGCGTATCATCGTTGTGACCGACGGCGAGCGCATCCTAGGTCTCGGCGACCTCGGTGCGTTCGGCATAGGCATACCGATCGGCAAGCTTTCTCTCTATACTGCCGCTGCCGGAATTCATCCGTCATATACCCTGCCGGTGCTGCTGGATGTCGGCACGGAAAACGAGACATTGCTAAATGATCCGCTTTATACAGGAATTTTCCAAAAAAGGGTTCGCGGCAATGCTTATGATAAATTCTTTGCAGAATTCGTCAAAGCCGTGCATAAAGTGTTTCCGAAAGCGCTGATCCAACTTGAGGATTTCGCCAACATCAATGCCTTCCGTCTCCTCCAGAAATACAAGAACCGCACCTGCATTTTCGATGATGACATACAGGGAACCGCCGCTGTAACGTTGGCCGGAGCTTATTCCGCCTTGCGCATCACCAAGGGTCAGCTGAGGGATCAGACTTTCCTCTTCCTTGGCGCAGGCGAGGCCGGAATTGGTATCGGCGACCTCATCGTTTCCGCACTGATCGACGAAGGCCTGACGGCTGAAGAAGCCCGCAAACGATGCTGGTTCATGGATTCAAAGGGTCTGGTGGTAAAGAGCCGCAAAGCACTCGCCGAACACAAACTTCCTTACGCACATGACTATCCATCCTGCCACGACTTGCTCGCGGCAATCCAATCCCTCAAACCTACCGCACTCATCGGCGTATCGGGCACGGGCAAAGGTTTCTCGCAAGCTATAGTGGAAGCGATGGCAAAGCTCAATGAGCGCCCGATAATATTTGCGCTCTCGAATCCAACCTCTAAGGCCGAATGCACGGCGGAGGAGGCTTACACTTGGTCCAATGGCCGCGCCGTCTTCGCCAGCGGGAGCCCGTTCCCACCATTCACTTACCATGGCCAGACCTTCGTACCGGGCCAAGGCAACAACGTCTATATTTTCCCTGGCGTGGGCCTGGGCATCGTCGCCTGCGAGGCAAAGCATGTAACGGACCAGATGTTCTTAACGGTGGCGAAGTCCCTGGCCGGCCATGTTCTGGAGAGCGACCTCGAACAAGGCCGCATCTATCCGTCGTTAAAAAGGATTCAAGAGGTCTCTGTCGCTATAGCGACAGCCGTAGCCGAAGTTGCCTACAAGGACGGCCTCGCACATAAGAAGAGACCTGCAGATCTCTTGGCCTACATCAAATCGCAGATGTACAAGCCGATTTACCAAAGCTACATCTAAGATGCGGAAGATCAAAGGCCTCGAGATTAATGCAAAGCTCTATGCGGGCGGTGCAGCAGGAAGCAAAATAGTGCGTGACCAGGCGGGATATCGCAAACACTGGAGGGAGATTATTAAACTGCCTCGTTAACCGGAGTAGAGCGGTATGACGTATGGCCCTTCCGGGACAACGGCTATGTGAGAATCGGCATGGGTTCTGACGCTATCGGCAATGGCCTCAGAGGGTGATGCGATGCTATGTACTGCAGTCAGTGAGTGTTGATCTTCTGTGAGGCCTTCACTGTAAAGATAGATGTTCGCCTTCTTCATGGCCTTGACGAGCATCTCTGACTGCCACTCGTCGATCGAGGCAGAGCGTTTCTGCAGAATGTCTTCCAAAAAACGGTTAGGCCCCAGGCGAATCAAGTTCCTTTGCGCCTCCGCAAATTCAGGAGACCCCAGGCCTCCCCGACACTCGGAGACGATGATCAAATTTCCTCCGGGTTTCAAAATATCAATCACTCCGATCATCCCTTTCACTGTCTGGTAATAGGTGCTATCGAGAGGATGTCCCGCGGAACTCGTGACAACGGTCTTAAACCTCCTCGGCACAGGGATTTCCGTGTAGGGGCGCACGAAGGCCACCGCATCGAGATGGCTCGCTTCGATATCGCCGAAATTGACAAAGGATATCCGCCGGTCTTCGTCGATGGCAGTGTTCACGGCAAAGACCCTTCCCACCAGTTTCAAAATATCCAACTGCGCACTGTGAATGGGATTGCCTTCCAAAATACAGTTAGCAGCCCGGCAATGTTCTAACATTCTCGCGGAATGGAATATCCTTATGGTGTCTTCATGAGCGATACCCGGCGTGATTATTTTCCTTCCGCCCGAATAGCCAGCCATGAAATGAGGCTCTACCAGTCCCACGACGATACGCAAATCGGCGCGCAAAAACCGGTGGTCGAGTTTTATAGGTATGTAACCCGGCAGGGTCCCCAGAGACAGATGGTCTCCTTCATTGCGGGCAAAATGATTGATAACCTGTACTGTCTCCAGCACCCAGGCGCTGCCCACCACCTCACGAAGCTCTTCCCCCTCGTTAGGCCTGTGCAGGCCTGTAGCAACAAGCATAGTAATAGCCTGCGGCTTGATACCGGCACGTATCAGTTCCCTCACGAGAATAGGCAAAACTGTCCCGTTCGGCACAGGACGGGTGGAGTCACAGATCAGAATGCAGGCGCTCCGGCATTGCCTTGCCTCTTCGAAGAGCGATTTACATCCCACAGGATTTCTAAGGGCAGACGCCACGGCGCTTTCCGGATCATTCAGGACGGGCATGGCTTTCTTGCGAATGACTGCTATATCCAGACCATCGGGAATATCCAGCGTAAGCCCCTTTATCCCATACCTCATGACGACGCGCATGATCGTTTCATCCTAATAGTTTATTTCTACATGCCTAGGTAGGCCTGCCTGACGAGATCGGATTTCAAGAGGTCTTCCCCCTTTCCTTCGAGGACGATGCGGCCCGTCTGCAGAACATAGGCACGGTGGGATAACTGGAGGGCTTCATGAACATTCTGCTCCACAAGCAGAACTGTAACGCCGTTGCGATTGATGTCCTGCACAATCTTGAAGATTTCCGAAACCAGTTTCGGCCCCAGTCCGAGCGATGGCTCATCCAGCATCAGCAGCGACGGATGGGACATGAGACCCCGCGCGATGGCCAACTGCTGCTGTTCCCCGCCACTGAAGGTGTCTGAGCGCTGCCCTTTTCTTTCCCTCAAGATGGGAAAGATATTGAAGACGCGCTCCATCATGTTCTCTGTCTCTTCCTGCGAATCCAGGGCATACGCCCCGAGAATGAGATTGTCCAGAACGGTCAGGCGCCCGAAGAGCCGCCGTCCTTCGGGAATCATCGAAATCCTTTTCTTCACGATATCGTAAGGCGGCATTTTATGGATCAGCGCGTTTTCGAAAATAATCTCCCCTTTTTGAGGATGCATCAGACCGGCAATGGTCTTCACGATGGTGGATTTTCCCGCACCGTTGGAACCTACAAGGCTGACGATTTCTCCCTTGTCGATCTGAAGAGAAACATCCTGCACGGCTAGGAGGCCTTTATATCCGACCGAAATATTATTAACAGACAACACGATACTTATCCCCTAAATATGCCTGAATCACTTCCGGGCTGGAGCACACTTCTTTCGGCGCTCCCTCCATGATCTTTTTCCCAGTGTTCAACACGACAACGCGGTCCGATATCTCCATAACGGCTTCCATCACGTGTTCCACGATGACGAGTGTCATGCCCTGGCCGCGGATTTTCTTGATGAGATCTATAATCTGCCGAAGTTCAACCGGGGTAAGCCCGGCCATTGATTCATCCAGCATCAGCAGCCTGGGTTGCGTCGCAAGCGCCATGGAAACCTCAAGGCGCTTCTTATCGGCGATGGTCAATTCCGTACCCAGGAATGATTTCTTATCGATAAGACCGGTGAAGGCCAATATCTCAAGGGCTTTGTCCGTAGCCGGTCCGATTGTGCTGAAGCGGAGCAGCGCCCCGGTAACCACGTTTTCCAAGACGGTCATGTCGCTGATGACCTGGACGACCTGGAAAGTCCGGGCAATGCCCAGTTTGCAGATCTTATCGGCGCGCATACGGTAGATGTCTCTACCGAAGAAGGAAACCTTGCCGCTGTTGGGCTTATAAAAGCCTGTGATGCAGTTGAAGAGGGTGGATTTCCCTGCCCCGTTCGGTCCGATGATGCTGACGATTTCACCTTCCTCAATGAAGAAGTCGATGTCCTGATTCGCCGCCAGACCGCCGAACCATTTAGTCATACCTTTTACGTCCAAGCAGATTGCCTTGTTCATTTTATTCTATTCCCTATTCTGGAAAGGAGTCCCCACACGCCCTGAGGCTGGTAGACGGAAATGATGGTTATCAAAAAACCGTAGATCAGCATGTCCACACCCGTCCCCTTATGACCCAGACATACGCGGGTGACCTCAGCGATGGGAATAAGCACGGCGGCCCCGATGACGGGACCCATTACAGAACCGGCTCCCCCGAGCATGGATAAAAGCACGATCTGAACGGATATCGCCAGGAGCATTACACTTTCCGGATCAATGTAAAGCACATACTGCGCATAAAAGCTGCCAGCCATGGCGCTCAAGAAGGCGCTGATCATGATCGCGATGAGACGGTAGCGGACAACGTTCACGCCTAAGACTTCAGCCACATCATGACTCTCCTTGATGGCGCGAAAATAGTAGCCCATCTTCGATGTCGCAACAAAATAGCAGACGACCAGAGCGATAATCAGAAAGGCCAGCATGATGTAGTAGTAGGGCACCTTCGAGTTGTGGAACATGAAATTGATGAAGGATTCGTCGAGCATCGGAAGAGATATCCCTTCGGCGGCATTTACCAGTGTCCAGTTATTGAAATGGACCCGCACAATTTCGGCAAAGGCAATGCTAGCAATGGCGAAATAATGGCCGCGTAGATTAGAGCAGGGATAGCCAATGGCGGCGGCAACGAGTGCAGCTACCACACCTCCCGCAATCAGCCCGATCCAAGGATTCACATGGAACGTCATCAGCAGAAAGGAAGAGGTATAAGCGCCGATTCCGAAAAAGGCCGCCTGCCCGAAGGAGAACATGCCGGCATAACCGCCCATGATGTTCCAGGCCACACCCAGCATGGCATACATGAACACGAGGATCATGACCTGTAAGGGAAATATCTGTGTCACCACCATCGGGAAGATGAGGAGCATGACTAAGATTGTCAGCCCAACCGTTATTTGTTTAAGGGATAAGTTCTTCATACATTACCACCCTAAGAGTCCCTGAGGCCTGATCCAGATCGTGATGAGGTAGATCATAAAAACGATGGCGTACTTGTATGCCGGATCGAAGAAAAAGCCGCCCAGTGTCTGTGCCAGCCCGACCAGAACGCCCGCGATGAAGGCCCCTTCTATGCTTCCGAAACCTCCCAGGGCAACGATGGAAAAAGCTATCAGTCCAAAAAGACCACCCACTTGGGGATAAATGTAATAGTAGGTAGATAAAAATGCACCGGCCACTCCCACGAGGGCGGCCCCTATCCCAAAGGACAGGGAGTTGATGCGTTCCGTATTGATGCCCATGAGCAACGCTGCTTCCCGGTCCATTTCCGTCGCCAGAATTGCCTTGCCTGTCTTCGACTTTCTCAGGAACAGGAAAAGGCATACCGACGTGATTATGCTCCCAATGGATGCGATCGTTTTGGGAATGCTTAAATTTAGCTCCCCGAACTCCCAGGTTCCCTGAAGGATAGTCGGGGGAATGAGACGGAAATCCGGCGTCCACAGGTAAACGGCTAGATTGGACAGGAAGATGCTGATGCCGAAGGTGACGACCAATTGTGCCAGCATCGGTCCTTTCATCACTTTGCTCACGATAAAACGGTAGATAAACATCCCCATCAGAAAAAGGAGAAGAAAACAGATCGGTATGGAAAAGAGGGGATCCAGTCCATACACGCTGAATAGCCAGAAGGAGGTAAACATCCCGATCATCAGGAATTCACCGTGGGCAAAATTGACGATATTCATGACGCCCCAGATGAGGGTGAGACCAATGGCGATTAAGGAATACATGAAACCGATCAATAAACCGTTGACAATCTGTTGGAGTAATTGTTCAGGCATGATTTAGTTCTTTGCAAGCGCACCGACAGGCGGGTTTAGAACGGAGACCCGCCTGTCAATAGCTCATCACAATGGGAATTATTTCTTTTTACCTTTCCATCCGGGGAACGGCCAAACGACTTCCTTGGCGGCCGATGCAAATGGCCAGACTGTCACGTATTGTTCGTTCTGCACCTGTACCAGTCCTCCCTGGGCGTAGATATTCTGGTGAGACTGCGGATCGAACTTGATTCCCTTCCAGGGATAAATGACCTGATTGGCGTGGATGTTCGTTTCCAGAAGCGCCTTTACAACCGCCTCGCTGTTGGTGGATTTCGCTCTATTGATTGCGTCCGCCAGAACAAAGGGGGCCATGAAACTGCGGGCTGCGTTTTCGCTCATATCTATTCCGTATTTCTTCTTGAAAAGCTGACTCACTTTTGTCACAAGAGGTTTCTTCTTGCCAAGGTCCAAAGCAAAGGTCGAACGGACGATGATATTATTGCCGTCCGCTTTCACAGCCGGCAAATAACCAGGTTCGATGTAACCAGCCATGGTAAGGATGCCTTTTGGGGCAAAGCCCATTTCCTTAAAGGTTTTGGTGAAGAGAATGGCATCAGTGATATAGGAGGCGTGCATCAATACATCGGGTTTACTCTTAATCAGATTACCCACCTCGCTTGTCACATCGGTGGCGTTCGCAGCATAGGATATATCGGCCACGACCTTATAGCCAAATTCCTCTGCGTATTTCCTGGCGTACTTACCCACATTGGAACCGAACTCCGTATTTTCATAGAGGATGGCGACGGTCGCGACTTTCTTGCCGGTTTTCTTTTCAACATCTTTCAGGAACTGGAACCAGTCCTTCGCAAAGATTGCGTCATGGGGACTGACCCTGAAGAAGTATTTGAAACCTCTTTCCGTCAGCGTGGGCGATGAGGAATCGGAACAGACGTAAGGTACTTTCAGTCTTTCCGTTGCCTGGCTCGCGGTCTTGGTAACCGAGCTCTGATAGGCGCCAATAATGGCGACAACCTTTTCCTGGGTGATCAATCTTTCGGTCTCGGACATGCCGTTTCTCGGCTCCCCTTTAGTATCGGCGTAGACGACTTCCAGTTTAGCTCCTCCCAGATTGGGAAGACCGCCCGTTTTCGCCATAGGCAGATCGAGTTCTTTACCGTATTTGCCGTTGATGATATCCACAGCCAGATCAACGCCTCTCTTGCAATCCAACCCTGTCGAGGCAATATTTCCGCTCAGAGGATAGACTCCCCCGATTTTGATGACGCCCTGCGCCAGCACCGGTCCCGAAAAGACCAGAAGCAGTGACATGGACAAGCAGATTGTAATCCAACTCTTCGCCTTCATCGTGATACCTCCTTTCTTAATATGATTGTTCATGATTCTATCGATGCCGTAACATATTCCGTATTGTGACACCTTGAAGATAAGGGGTACAAATATTAATAGCTTAGGCGTAGAGAAACATACGCCATCTGCAACACAAGCCTCGCTTCCCTAACATAAAAGATTCAGTCGAGCAAGATGATTTGCAGGTCCATCACATTGGTGCCTGTGGGACCCGTGATAAAGAGGCCTCCTGCTGTCTTGAAAAAATGATAGGAGTCGTTATTCTTCAAATAATCCCCTGGGATGATTCCGGCAGCTTCCGCTCTCTCAATGGTACTGCCGTCAACAATTGCGCCCGCAGCGTCTGTGGGGCCGTCAGTACCGTCCGTACCCGCGGAAAGAAGGGTTATGCCCTGCATGCCTTTAATTTCCTGCGCAAAGGCGAGGGCCAGTTCTGTATTTCTTCCCCCCAGGCCGTTTCCCCGAACAGTCACGGTTGTCTCCCCGCCTGAGATGAGACAGATCTTTCCCTGAGACCCTCCAGCCAATTCCCGGCGCGCTTCGATTGCTTTGCGGGCAAGCCAGGCTGCGGCATCTGTCGCCTCACCCTGCAGATCCGAGGAGATGATTGCCGTTTGATACCCGTGACCTTCGGCTTCTATTTTGGCCGTTTCAATCGCTTTATTGTTGCTTCCTATTATGACGTTTTGCACCCGCGCAAAAACAGGATTCCCTTCTTTCGGCGTCTCAGCGATTTCCCCTGCAGCGCCGCGGATCAAGATGAGCCGGGCTTTCTCGGGAATTTTATCTCCCATGTCATAGCGCTTGATGACCTTCAAGGCATCCTCGAAGGTCGTCTGATCGGGTGATGTCGGACCGGAGGCGATCACATCCAGCGGGTCGCCGATGACATCCGAAAGAATCAAAGAAAGAACTCTCGCGGGATAGGCGATTTCGGCAAGTCTCCCGCCCTTGATCCGCGAGAGATGTTTCCTTACCGTATTCAGTTCCTGAATATTGGCGCCGGCCTTAAGCAGCAACTGCGTGATCTGCTGCTTTTCGGCTAAGGAAATATCCCTGTGCGGTGCAACCAGCAAGGCAGAGCCGCCGCCGGAGATCAGACAAACTACGAGTGTCGCGCTGCCCGCTTTTTCGAGAAGGCTAATAACTCTTTCCGTGGCCAGGACACCCTGAAGGTCCGGAACGGGATGGGCCGCCTCGCATACTTCGATCTTATGGGAGACTTCTCCTTCCGGCACATGCCCATACTTGGTGATCATGATGCCTTTTGTCAGATGATCATCCGCAAAATCAGATACGGCCTTTGTCATCGGATAGGCTGCCTTGCCAAAGCTGATGAGGTATAATTTTCCGTAGTTTCCCTCGCGATAGATGGAGCGGATCTCTTCGATACGCTCTTTGATGAGCCCATAGGGGTCGATCGCCTTCAATACTGCATAAAAGATTTCCGCGGCTTTCCTTTGACTGAGATCATTTTTCATAGACATGAGACCCTTAGGAGAACTTTGACAGAAAATGATTGAATGAGAAAAGTCACTTACTTTTACGACAACCGGCAAGCTTCGTCAATTTGTTTTTTATCTGATGAAATTTTTGCCAAATTGATTATAATAGCATCAGCCTGGGTGTGCACTGTAAAGCGGCCACGGGCAGGAAAAACAGTCATAGCTTGAATCAGCTTCCTGAGAAAAGAGAAACAAACGATGAAGTTCATGGGCTATCGCCGTAGCAACGGAACCGTAGGCATCAGGAATCATGTGATCATCATTCCATCCGTAGTTTGTGCAAACCGCGTGGCCAGGGGAATATCCCAGCTTGTCACAGGCACCACCTGGGTCGAGCACCAGCACGGATGTACGCAGCTGGGGGCCGATGCTGTGTTAACTGCAAGGGTTCTCGTTGCCCACGGGACACATCCCAACGTTTACGGCGTCGTGGTAGTCGGTCTTGGTTGTGAAACTTTACGAGCCCAGGACATGGCTGCGGAAATAAAAGAGACATGCCCGGATAAACCGGTACATCTTGTGATCATCCAAGATGAGGGCGGATCTGTCAAGGCGATAGCGGCAGGGGCGAGCGCCGCACGCGAAATGGTTGGAGGCGCATCTTCCGTGGAACGTACATCGAGCGACGTCTCCGAACTTATCCTGGGAACCGAGTGCGGGGGATCAGATGCCTGCTCCGGCATATCAGCCAACCCGGCACTGGGCGTCGCCTGCGATCTCTTGATCGACGCCGGTGGGAGCGTCATCCTCGCGGAGACGACGGAACTTATCGGCGCCGAGCATCTCATCGCTGCCCGGGCCGCGAGCGAGCAGGTTGCAGCCCGCTGTTATGATGTGATAAGGAGATGCGAGGATTCGGCGAAGGCTATGGGAGTGGACATGCGGGGCGGACAGCCCACGCCGGGAAATATTGAAGGCGGCCTGTCATCGATTGAAGAAAAATCCCTCGGCTGTATCTATAAGGCGGGTACGAAACCCCTCCAGGATGTCATAGACTATGCAATGCCCGTTATGAAAAGAGGGCTTATCTGGATGGATACGCCGGGACAGGATATCGAGCAGCTCACGGGGATGGTCGCCGGCGGCTGCCACATCGTTGTCTTTACGACAGGGCGCGGCACCTGCTGCGGCTCGCCGATTGCGCCGGCTGTCAAAGTGGCGACGAACACGGCGATTTTTGAAAAGATGAAAGACAATATGGATATGAACGCCGGCACCATCATCACCGGCCATGAATCGATTTCACATGTAGGTAAGCGGATTTTTGCAGAAGTTATGCAGGTTGCCTCGGGTAAGCTGGTCAGAGCCGAGACTCTGGGCTTCAATGATTTTGCCATCAAGCGTATCGGACCGTCGATGTAAGAAGGAAAATGATAAATATCTTCCAGAAGGGTTTAGCAAATCAATATTGAAGAAAACTGTTGAAGGTGTTAAATAATGTTGACGAAAAAAGCGATTGTGATGGAAGGAATCGACAATGTGGCCGTCGTCGTGGAACCCATCGAGGCCCCTGCAGAGATAGTCGTGGAAGCGGCAGACGACAGGATCGTTGTGCATATTACAGACAACATCCCCTTCGGTCACAAATTCGCCATTCGAGATATTCCGGAGGGCAGTCTCATACTTAAATACGGTGAGCCTATAGGCGTCGCCCGCATAGACATTAAAGCCGGACAGCACGTGCATGTTCACAACCTGGAGAGCAAGCGGGGACGTGGTGATCTGTAGACAGGCAGGCGGTAGTTTTTTCTGTCTGTATACGGAATAGGCCTTGCCGCCACGAAGAGCATCAAGAGATTTCTATATCCGGAGTGTCTCTTTTTTATCCCGGCAAGTTCTTTCTTTAGTGTTGAATTTAAATTTACAACAGAATAAAGGAGCGAGCGATGGAGAAAATCGGATGGATCGGCACAGGCGTCATGGGCAAATCCATGTGCATACATATTCTGAAAAAGGGCTATCCGCTCTCCGTGTATAACCGGACAAAAGAAAAGGCGGGAGAACTGTGCAGCCAGGGCGCCGCCTGGCTCGCCACTCCCGGAGATGTGGCAGCAGCAAGCGATGTAACATTCACCATGGTCAGCGAACCGGCGGATGTGGAGCAGGTTATCCTGGGAAGGGGAGGAGTGCTGGAGCGGAGCCGTCCGGGATCGGTTATTGTGGATATGACCACGTCCGAGCCGTCCCTGGCCCGCCGGATTTATGAAGAAGCGAAGGGCAAGTCTGTTTCGTCTCTCGATGCCCCTGTCTCCGGCGGCGACGTCGGGGCACGAGAGGGCACGCTGGCAATCATGGCAGGTGGGGATGAAGAAGCCTTCACGCGGGTGCTCCCGGTTTTTGAACTGCTGGGCAAGAATATCGCTTACATGGGCGAACCGGGCATGGGACAGCACACCAAGATGAGCAACCAGATCGTTATCGCCGCCGCCATGGTCGGTGTCGTCGAGGCCCTTCTCTATGCCCGCAAGGCCGGATTGGATCTCGACGCTGTCATCGACATCATCGGCAAAGGCGCGGCCTCCTCCTGGTCTCTCAATCAACTCGGGCGGAGGATCGTGAAGGGCGACTTCGCCCCCGGCTTTTACATCCGTCATTTTGTAAAGGATATGGGCATCGCCCTGCTGGAGGCGCGAAGGATGAAGCTGTCTCTTCCCGGCCTGGCCATGGCAAACCAATTCTACACCGCCGCTATGGCGGAGGGGCTGGAAACGGAAGGCACGCAGGCACTTTACAAGGTGCTTGATAGATTAAACCGTCCCTGACCGATTAGGCACAGTTATCGCCGCTAACTGTGCTGGTGCTTCATACTGCACTTCGGCCGCTTGCATATCAGCATTTCTAATTCTCAAGAGGTTGCTTTTTTCACAAAGAAAACCTTGCTTTTTTCATTGACATAACCAATGCGGTATGTTCTTTTGTCCCACCTCTGTAAGGAAACGACGCAGAATAAGCAGCAGGCTGAAAGCAGCTATTGCGCTTATTGCTATTGCAGACTTGGACTTGTTTTCCACCGTCCAGAAATCCACAAGGAATAACACGGGAAAAAGAAAGGCCATGGGCAGAAATAGTTTTGTTCATGGCTTCTTTAGAATGCCAGACTGAAAGAACCAGGAGGAAATGATGCTTTTATCCGTTGCACTGACACTGCTTCCAATGTTTGTCATTGTTTTCCTGATGGTAAGAAAACATTTTGCCGCCGATTCAAGCGGCACCGTAGGATGGCTTCTGACGACAGCCACCGCACATTTTTTCTTTAACACCTCGCTGGAAGTGGGTCTGCGCTCATCCGTCGCCGGCATGATCGCCTCGTTCCCTGTGTCGTTGATGGTTGCAACATCGATACTGCAGATAAGCTACATGGAAGCAACGGGCGCCCTGCAACGCATAGCCGTCTTTGTAAAGACATTCGCATCGGGAGATAGGGTCGTACAGATCATGCTCATCAATGTGGGGGCCGGTACACTGCTTGTGGCCGTCGGCGCGACCCCCGTATCAATACTCCCGCCCATTCTTGTTGCCCTCGGATATTCCACCTTTGTCGCAGTAGCACTCCCGGCAATCGGTTTTGACGGCCTCTGCACTTTTGCGCTACTTGGCGCGCCTCTTGTTGTATATTCAGACATGACGGGGACTTCCCTCGTCCAGTCAGCCCGTGTCTTTGCCAAATTCCTTCCGGTCATTTCCACGCTGATCGGTTTCGGGATGCTCTGGATCGTCGGGCGTTGGGCACTCGTTCGGAAAGGATTCATACCTTGTCTCATCGCTGGTCTTACAAACGGCGGTGTCGCCGTTGCCGTAAGCTACATCCCCTTCCTTGAAGGCGGCGTGGTGCTTACGGGCGTCATGGCCGGTTTCTCAACAATGGTCGTCATGCTTCTTTATCTGAAGCTCTTAGGCAAACCGATAATCGACAGAACGCATCTAACTGAGGAAGACTTGAAAGTTGAAAGGGGCATGCCCCTCATAACGGCGCTTTCACCGTGGATTATCCTGATTGCCGCTTCGTTCGCCATCAACTTCTATACGCCCTGTTTCGATCTTCTTTACAAGAAGATAAGCATGGCCGTCTCCCTCATCCCCGGCCAATCGATCAGGACGCGCATGCTCTGGAATGCATATACGTGGGTCCTCGTCAGCACGATCTTATCGGCCATCTTCATCAGGCCCAGCGGAAAGGCGGTAAAAGAAACTCTGGTGAAATGGGTGAGACGAGCGCCGAGACCAACCTATTCGGCAGCCATCTTTTTCGCCATTGCATTCGTGATGAACAACTCCGGAACACAAAATCTGGGGTCCGTCTGGAAGATTGTTGAACCTGCCACGAATATGATCTGGGTGCTGTCACAGGGTTCGGCCATGGCCTTTGGCGCCCTTTATCCCTTCATCAGTGGCTATCTCGGACTCTTTGGAGGTTTCTTGAGCGGGAGCGAGGCCTCGACTATTGCCATGTTCACAAAATACCATCTCCTGACTTCGAAGCTTCTGAATGTGGACGCGCTGATCGTTACGGCGGTAACTGCCATCGGAGGTGGGCTGGCCAGTGTCATTTCCCCGGCAAAACTTCAGAATGCGGCAGCGACCATAGACGCTCTGGGAATTGAGAGCCAAGTCATTAAAACGGCTTTCATTATATCCATCGTTATCACGTTCGCCGCGTCTGTTATAGCGATGCTGTTCGCTTGAGAATCAGTTTTGATAATTATGTAAAAGGAGTCTGGAAAATGCATATCGAGAACTCGAAAAATGGAAATAAATTACTGCGGATGATTTTGTTCTTCTTGATTGTTTCTTGTGCCTTCGCAATTTCAAAGGAGGCGCTCGCCCATCCCGGAGTCCTCGACGTGGGAATAAGCACAAACCAAAGCACGTGGGCATTCACTCAACCGCTTCAGTCTACAAAGGTTAAATTCTGGATGCGCGTCCAGAGGCAAGGAAATCTGAGCCGGTTTGGCACCTTCGACTACTATTTCAAAGTCCAGGTACTCCGCCCGGACGGAACGGATGTATGGAATACCCGCTATGGCTTCAATGAACAGGGATATGCGGAGCAGGAATTTAGCTTGCCCGCCCTGTTTTACGAGCGTAGCGCCAACAGATCAAATCTTTCCTTTGGCACATGGACTATCCGCATTGCGCTTGAAGAAAAGGATTCACACAATGAAGTGTCGGCGAAAAAATATTCCTTCAATTTCGTTGATGGCAAGAACGCCTCAAATCAGCCGCCGCCTATACAGGCAGGCATATCAGGTGCCCCCTTTCCTGTTCCCCCATTCAAATATCAGCGATGGGATTTGAAGGGCTGGGGTGTGGGAATATACGATGAAATAGCTTCCGGCCCGGATTCTTACGACAAACAAATCAAAGTGCGTGAATCGAGAAAAATCTTTTCCGTAAAAGAAGCAATGAATGCCTGGAATCAGGGACACATATTCGGCGCATGGCTGACGGGGCCCAGCGTTTCAACGTACCGTAACAGTAACAATAATCCACTCTACCTGTTCGGCTATATCCTTTATCGTCCAAATGGAGATGCAGACGGGAAGAACCCTCAAGCCCGGCAAAATTCATACTGCAATAACCCGGGCACTGTTGCCTTTCCGTTCGATCTGAGGCAGCCCGGCAACTACCGCATCGAATATTTTATCCGTGACCGTGACAAGAATTACTGGGAGGAGGCATCGTGGGTGTCCATTGGCAGCATCTCCTTTACGCTCACAGAATAAAGCCGCGTAGCGTTTTGAGACTGCAAGACCGAAGAGTCATTTCACCATGGCATGACGTCAGGTGATCATTTCCTGCGGCGCTCTTTCAACAGGTAACAGATGATATTCGGAAAATATCAAATTTCACTATACACAGGTGAAACGGACTTTATACGAGGATGTTATTTGAGGAGCATCAATAGCCCCAGAAGCCCCATAAGGGTAAGCAGTATGCTCCTGTAAGTTTCCTCCCTGATTCTTCCGTAGAGGAGTGACCCAACCCAAGTCCCAAGCAACAGGAGGGGGAGGGCTGCAAGAAAGTACCACAAAACCATGCCCGTAACAAGCCCGCCAATGGCTTGGAATATGACTACCACAATGCCGGAGATGACGAAAAATCCCTGAAGGGTAACCTTGATCTGATCCTTGTTCCAGGGCTGCAGTGACGTGTAGATGATAACAGGTGGACCCGAGGCGCTAATGGCGCCACCCAAGCATCCCGCTGTGAAGCCGAAGAGATATGCCCATACGGGAGCAGTGAAGCGGATAGCGGGTTTCAGAAGGATACTATATAAGGCATAAGCGATAAGGACAGCGCCGACTGTCCACTGAATCAATTGTGTCTCGGTATGATTCAGAAACCACACGCCCACCGGAGCGCCCGGGATAGAGCCCAGACAGAGGCGGTAAATTTTCCTCCAATCCCAGTGTTGTCTTAGTTGCACCAGGAGGAATATGGTCAGCGCCACTCCAAAGAGTGCCACCACTGGAATGGCGGTCTTCACATCCAAGAAAAATGCCAAGAGCGGCAGGGACAAAAGGACCGAACCAAACCCTGAAAGTCCCTGAACGAATCCGGCGCAGAAGGCGACAATACCGAGGAAGAGATAAATTTCCATAGTTGTGAAATCAGAATTGCCTATTCATAATTTAAGAAACATCCTCTTTTAGGACATTCCTCGAAGAGTGCGGCAAATATATCTGCTGAGTTCTCCGAATGCAAGTAATCTTCCGTCAGTCCTTGCTTTTCACAGACTATTGAACGTGAGAACCGGCAGATGCAGTCATCTCCGTGCAAATCTTCTATTTTTTTCGGCAAGAATGATTTTCAATTTTCCCGTCGTCTAACCTCTTGTCGGCAATAATGAAATCCATAGAACTCTGATGTAGAATATGGTAAGAAATTTGGATCTGGCGAGGTTGTTCTTTAATTTCGGCAGGAGTCCTCTAAAGGGCACGAACCATAAATTTTGAAGGAGTTTTATTTCAGCCGAGTAGGAATCTTTTCATTCAGATAAAATCATGGAAAGAAAAATGGAAGCCTCCACATACCGCGGCCGAAATGTCGTCCTCATTGAGGGTTGCCGCATCCCATTCCTCCGGGCCGGGACAGGTTACAGAGACCTTATGTCCTACGACCTGGGAAGATTTGCCATCAAGTCTCTTGTCGAACGAACGCAGATCGAACCCGAAAAAATCAGTCGCGTCATTATGGGAGCGGTCATTTCCAATCTTGCAACGACCAACGTCGCCCGCGAGGCCGCACTCGGCGCCGGCCTTCCCGTAACCATTCCCGCATTTACCGTTACTATGGCATGCATATCTGCCAATGTGGCAATAACAACCGGCGTGGACCTGATTCAAACGGGCCAGGCAGACATAGTGATTGCCGGAGGAACGGAAAGCCTGTCCGATATTCCCATCTGCTACCGGAAGCCCATGAGAAAGAAACTTATGGAGGCCCAGAAATACAATGATCTCAAGGATTATCTGGAATTTCCAAGAGGCATAGGCATTAGAGACCTGCTTCCGGAAATCCCAGCCATTGCCGAATTTTCTACGGGGCGGTCGATGGGAGAGGATTGTGACCGTCTTGCTGCCCGCCTCTCTGTCAGCAGAGAAGAGCAGGATCGTTATGCCGTTCGTTCCCATCTGGCGGCTGCACGGGCGACAGCCGAAGGTACCTTGAGCGGCGAAATAGAAACCGTCCTGGTGCCCCCCGATTTTCAGCCTATTGATAAAGACAATGGCTTCCGGGCTGACACCTCCCTGGAAAAGATGGGCAGCCTGAAACCGGCCTTTGTAAAGAAATATGGGACAGTGACGGCCGGGAACGCCTCTTTTCTCACGGATGGAGCAGCCGCCTGTCTGCTCATGGCCGAGGAAGTCGCCACCTCACTCGGCTATACGCCCAAGGCCGCAATCCGCGCCTATGCCTACACAGCCCAGGATCCCTTTGAGGAACTTCTTTTAGGACCCGCTTATGCAACGCCGAAATGCCTCGAAATGGCCGGTCTCGGACTTCAGGATATCGACGTCTTTGAATTTCACGAGGCATTCGCCGGTCAGATCCTGGCAAATTTGAAATGTCTTGCATCAGACGAGTTTGCCCGGGAGAAACTCGGCCGACACCAAAAAGTCGGGGAAGTCCCTCTGGAGAAATTTAACATCCTGGGCGGTTCACTTTCCCTAGGGCATCCTTTCGGGGCTACGGGGGTCCGGCTGGTCACTACGGCAGCCAATCGCCTTATTCGAGAAGACGGGACATTCGCCCTCGTCGCCTCCTGCGCCGCGGGAGCCACGGGTAACGCAATTATCCTGGAACGAAAGAAATAAAATTTACGGAGACCGCAATGTCTTACGCAGAGATCGAGAAGGAAAACGGCGTGGCAATCGTATGGATGGATCAGCCGGGCGAGAAAGTCAATAAGATCTCCATCGACCTCGTGGATAAATTCAAGACAATGCTTGACGGCCTCGAAGAAGACGATAGCGCGAGAGGGATTGTCCTGATCAGCCGGAAACCGGATAATTTTATCGCGGGTGCGGACATAGAGAAATTCAAGGACATGACAAGTCCCGCGGAGGCAGAGATGCTGAGCCGCCAGGGACACGTGCTTCTCAACCGGATGGCGGCTTTTCCCAAACCCATTGTGGCTGCAATCCACGGAGCAACTCTGGGGGGCGGCCTCGAGGTGGCTCTTGCCTGCCATTACCGCGTTGCCAGTGACGATCCCAAGACGGTTATCGCTCTGCCGGAAGTAAAATTGGGGCTCCTCCCGGGAGGAGGCGGCACCCAGCGGCTTCCCCGCCTCGTTGGATTGCAAGCCGCCCTGGATATGATGCTTACAGGAAAAAATATCTACCCCCGCCAGGCGAAGAAAATGGGACTCGTGGATGATCTCATCCATTCTTACGGACTTCTCCAGGCGGCGAAAAACGCTGCCCTCGATCTGGCCGATCAACCTTTTAAGCGTAAAAGAAAGCAGCCCCTTCTGACGAAATTGTTGGAGAGCACCTCACTCATCCGCAACATCGTCTACAAGAAGGCAACAGAACTGGTGCAGAAACAGACCTGGGGAAATTATCCGGCACCCTTCAAGATCATTGAGTGTGTAATGGCAGGAATGGAAAAAGGTCTGGCAGCAGGCATGGAGGCGGAAACAAAAAAATTCGGCGAGCTGGTTGTGAGCCCCCAGTCCCGTGAACTGATACAGATATTCCTCAGCATGACGGGAATGAAAAAGAATCCTCTGAAGGACAGGGTATGTCCGGTCAGGAAGATCGGTATTCTGGGAGCGGGACTCATGGGAGCAGGGATCGCCAATGTCAGCGTTACAAACGGTTTGGAGGTTTTTCTCAAGGACGTCAGCTATGATGCCGTTGGACAGGGAGAAAGGGCGATCTGGCAGGATCTGGATGGAAAGGTGAAAAAGAAGGCCCTGTCGCCTTTTCAGCGCGATGTGACATTCAGCCGGATCACGGGCACTATAGACTACCGGGGTTTCGAAAGGGCGGACTTGATCGTTGAGGCCGTATTCGAGGACATGGAGCTCAAGAGAAAAATTCTCGCGGAAGCGGAAGCCTCTATTAGAGAGGATGCCATCTTTGCCAGCAATACTTCGTCCCTTCCCATCGGGGGCATCGCTGCGGCAGCAAGACACCCGGAACGGGTCATCGGGATGCATTACTTCTCGCCCGTTCCCAAAATGCCGCTTCTCGAAATCATCGTGACGAAAAAGACGGCGGATTGGGTAAGGGCGACAGCGTTCGATGTGGGCATCAGACAGGGCAAGACCGTTATCATCGTCAACGATGGTCCCGGTTTTTATACAACCCGTATCCTCGCGCCTCTATTGAACGAGGCGTTGGAAGTTCTTAACGAAGGGGGAGACATCAAAGAAATCGATCTTGCTATGCGCCAATTCGGCTATCCAGTGGGACCCATTGCCCTTCTCGACGAGGTTGGGATTGATGTGGGAGCCCATGTCTCAAAGGTCCTGGGCCCGCTTTTCGCTGCAAGGGGCGCTCAGCCGAATACGGCCATGGAGAGGATCTTCCAGGCCGGTTATAAGGGTCGGAAAAACAATCGTGGCTTCTATTTCTACGGCAATCGATCAGGGAAAGTGAAGAAGGTCGTTAACGATGAAATCTATAAGTTCTTCAGCGGACGCAAGCGAAAAAAGTTTGATAGTCAGAAAATCCAGAACCGGCTATCCCTTGCCATGATAAATGAAGCAGCCTTATGCCTCCAGGAAGACATCTTGCTATCACCGCGGGACGGAGATATCGGCGCCGTTTTCGGGCTCGGTTTCCCTCCCTTTCTTGGGGGACCTTTTCGCTACATAGACAGCATGGGGCTTCCTAAAATTCTTTCCCTTATGGAAGAATTGGAAGAGCGCTACGGAGGACGATTCACACCTGCCCCGATCCTCCGTGACCGCAACGCGAAGAATCAAAGTTTTTATACTTAATGCTGCTTGCTTAATACCATTAGATCACAGCAACAGCGAGTCAAAATGCCCCTCAATCCCCCTTTGCAAAAAAGGGGGGGGCGGGGGATTTCTCGACACGAATTACTTAAGTCAACGACTTTAACTCAAGGCTAATAACAATTTGAAAGTTGAAACCCGTATGGCATTCAAGAATTTCAATCAGGTTCTCCTCAATAATTTCTCCCGGTATGAAAAGGACCCGGCGTTAATGTTCAAATCTGCCGGGTACTACAAGACGATATCCTACGGTGAATTCGGGGATATCTGTTTCCACATTGCCTCTGCTTTGATGAAGAGGGGCCTCCAGGCCGGCGGTCGGATAGCCATATTTTCACAAAACCGCATGGAATGGGCCGAGGCCGATGCGGGCGCGCTTTTGGCCGGCGCCATCAACTCGGCTATTTACTCCTCCTCCCTCCCCGAGGAAGCCGCCTTTATTATTCAAGACCTGGAGGCCTCCTTCCTCTTCGTAGAGGATGAAGCGCAGCTCCAAAAGATCCTTGCCATCAGGGCAGACATCCCCAGTGTCAAAGGCGTCTTCGTCTTCTCCGAACCGTTTACAGCGAGCGATCCATCGTGGGTCTTTCCCTTTTCGGTTCTCCTGCAAGAGGAACCTTCGCCTGAGGCGGTTCTCAGAATCCATGAACTCTCCGAAAAAATTGACGGTGAGGACGCCATGTGCATCATCTATACAAGCGGGACAACGGGCAACCCGAAAGGTGTCGTCCTCACACATAATAATTATGTCAGAACGCTTGAAATGCTGATTGAGCACGTGCGAGACATAAGCAAACTTAAACGGAACATCAGTTTCCTCCCCCTGGCCCACGCCATGGAGCGTTTCGGCGGATATTACCTCCTTCTCTACACAGGAGGCTGTATCGCCTATGCTGAAAGCCTCGACACCATCGTCGAAAATTTTCGGGAGGTAAACCCCAATTTCTTCATCGCTGTCCCCCGCGTCTTTGAGAAGATTCATGCCAGAATCATGCAAGGTGTACGCTCGGCTTCTCCCATTAGAAAAGCAATCTTCTCCGGGGCTCTTAGTGTGGGGAAAAAAGCGGGACATCTCAAAATGATCGGCATGCCTCTCCCCTGGCACGTAAGTATTCTTCATCGCCTCGCCGACGTACTCCTCTTCAAAAAAGTGAAGAGCATCTTCGGCGGCGAATTAGTATTCTCTGTCTCCGGCGGAGCGCCTCTCAGCAAAGAGGTGGCGGAGTTTTTCGATGCCATGGATATCCTGATCCTCGAAGGATGGGGTGCCACGGAAGCGACGACCCCTTCTACTCTTAACAGTCCCCATGACTACCGCTTCGGCACGGTGGGAAAGCCTCTTCCCCGTGTCGAGGTGCGTGTTGCCGAGGACGGTGAACTGGAAGTCAAAGGTCCCAATGTCTTCAAGGAATACTGGCGGAACCCGGAGGAGACAAATGCTACCTTCACACCCGATATATTTTACCGGTCGGGCGACATCGGAGAAATCAACGAAGAGGGACGCGTAACCATTACAGATCGAAAGAAGGAGCTCATAATCACGTCAGGCGGAAAGAATATCGCATCCGCTCCCATCGTAAACCTGCTCTCAAGCGGCAGGTATATCGAGATGGCCTATGTCCACGGCGACCGTCGGAATTACCTTACGGCGCTCCTTGTACTGGATCAAAGTGCCGTGCAGGCGATGGCCGAATATAAAGGCACCAAAGTATCTTCCTGGACAGAATTGATTAAGCATCCCCTGGTCGTCGAAAGAATTCAAAAAGAGGTGGACATGGCGAACGAACAGCTTCCCCGATATATGCAGATCAAGTATTACCGCATACTCTCGGCGCCTTTCTCCATCGAAGGCGGTGAAATGACCCCGACCATGAAACTGAAAAAAAGGATCATTGAAGAAAAATATAAAGACCTTCTTGATAGCATGTATATAGAGGGCTAAGAGTACAGGGCGACAGTAGAGCTTTTAAGACTTCCACTTTGTCATTTCGACTGAAAGAAGAAATCTTTTTCACTGCTGACATGAGGGACATAAATAGATTCCTCACATTAGTTCATCGGGGAATGACGCGGCGCCAATATCTTAAAAGCTCTAAACATGAATAAAGAAAGGGAGTGTTTATGAAATCGCTGTATTTCACCACGGATCACGAAATATTCAGGCGTATGGTGCGGCAATTCGTTGAAAAGGAGGTAACCCCAAACGCAGAGGAATGGGAGAAGAATAAACGTATTCCCCGGGCGGTCTGGAACAGGATGGGAGATTTGGGGTTCTTCGGCGTCAATTATCCTGAAAAGTATGGCGGAACAGCGGCAGACTTCTTTTACTCCGTCGTCCTGCTTGAGGAACTGCCGCGCTCCACTATGGGAGGATTTGCGGCGGCTGTCAGCGTTCATGTCTATATGGCGGCGGAATACATACACCGCTTCGGAGGCGAAGAGTTGAAACGGAAATATCTGGTCCCTGCCATCACAGGAAAAAAGATCGGCGCCCTAGCCATCACGGAACCGAACACAGGCTCGGATGTGGCGGCGATCAAAACCAAGGCCATGAGAGAAGGTGACTATTACATCATCAACGGATCAAAGACCTTTATCACTAACGGTGTCTTCGGGGATTTCGTTTTAGTGGCAACCAAGACGGATGCCGAAGCCGGGGCGGGCGGGATTAGCCTCATTCTCGTTGATCGAGATACACCGGGGTTTTCCGCAAGACAACTCCACAAGATCGGCTGGCACTGTTCCGATACGGGGGAGCTCACCTTCGAAGATGTCCGCGTACCCGTCACAAACCGGATAGGCGAAGAAAACAGGGCGTTCTATTACATCATGGAGTGCTTCCAGTTGGAGCGATTGGTCGGCGCGATCGGCTCCATCAGCGGCGCCTTTCTCGGGCTGGAATCGACCCTGGCATATATCAAAGAGCGAGAGGCCTTCAACCGGCCTCTAGCGAAGTTCCAAGCGATACGACATACTCTGGCAGACTTGCAGACGGAGCTGGAAGCGGCCCGGCAGCTCACGTATTACACGGCCTGGCTTCACAGTCAGGGCGAGCCTGCTGTCCATTTCTCTTCCATGGCCAAACTGCTCACGAGCGAGCTTGCCAAAAAAACTGCCGATGTGTGTCTCCAGTTCTACGGCGGCTATGGCTATATGGATGAATACCCGATCTCCAGGATGTACCGCGATGCGAGGGTGGGAACGATCGTCGGCGGCACCTCCGAGATCATGAGGGAAATCATAGCCCGTATCATGATCGATCAAGTGGGTTACCAACCTGTTTCCGAAAGAATAGAAAAGCGGAAGGAAACAAAGGCGAACGAAGCTGCGCCCGGTGCAACAAAAGAAGAAAAAGTCATCCCCGTAGCGAAGACTGCGGCTGAAATCCTTCAAAGCCTGCCCGAACGATTTCTCCCCGAAAATGCCGGCGACTGGCAAACAGTATTTCATTTTGACATCTCCGGACCCGAAGGCGGGCAGTTCACGGTAAACATCACGAAAGGCAATTGCAGCGTTGAGTCCGGATTCAAGGGTGAGGCGAAGTGCACTGTAAGTGTTGCGGACAAGACCTACCATGATATCGAAAGGGGCAAGATGAAACCGGAATGGGCTTTCATGACGGGTAAGATACGGATGTCCGATCTGGCAGAAATGATGCGATTCATTAAAATGTTTCAGAGACTCCCGAAGGCGTGAGGCGACCACGGGTTTATATGACAAACGGTCTTACTGTGGCGGATACACCGAATTTGATATGGAGTGAAATGTCAAGGTGAAAGCAGGGAGCACGTTCCAGCAAAGTAAGTTTTGGGGAGAGATGCCCGCCTTCCTCGCTCTATTTCTCGACAACCTCGGTGTCCTTATCTTTATGAGCTCCATCCTCATATTCACGTTCAACTATCCCGCAGATATCATCCTGACGCGCATGATCCCCGGCACGGCTATAGGGGTCTTCGTCGGCGACATCGTTTATTCTTACTTAGCCATACGACTGCAAAAGAAAACGGGCCGCAGAGATGTTACTGCCATGCCCTTGGGTCTCGATACGCCTTCTTCCATTGGCCTCGCTTATGCAGTTATCGGCCCCGCCTATATCGTCACACGTGACGCAGTACTCACCTGGCAGATCGGCATGGCAACGCTTTTCATGATTGGCGTCGTCAAGGTCATAACATCTTTTTTCGGCGCCTGGGTGCAGCGCGTCATACCCACGGCCGGGCTCCTGGGATCTATCGCAGGGGTCGGACTCTTGCTCCTCGGTTTTCTGCCCCTCGTCGAAATCTTCAACGAGGTAGTTGTTGGTGTGGTGGCTATGGGAATTATATTCGCCGTCCTCTTGGGAAAGATGAAATTCCCCGGCCGCATCCCCGGTGTATTGATCGCCGTGCTCTTGGGCACTGCCATCCATTTTATTCTGGGATACACCGGGTATCTTCCGGATTTCAAGGAACCATCTTTTGAGATGTCTCTTTGTCTCCCTGTTTTTTCCGTCGACTTCCTCAAGACTCTGCCGCAGGGCATACAGTATTTTCCCATCGCTATACCCTTCGGGATCATGACAATCATCGGCGGCATCAATAATACGGAGAGCGCCCGTCTCGCTGGCGATGACTACCGTATGCGCGATATCCTGCTGACCGAGGCGTTCACCTCTTTGATCGCCTCCTTCTTCGGCGGTGTAGCTCAGACCACGCCATATATCGGCCATCCGGCATACAAGAAGATGGGCGCCACCTACTGGTATACGCTCTTGACCGCTTTCTCTATCGGTATAGGTTCCGTAATCGGTCTCTTGTCCCTGATCGTGGGCATCATCCCCCGGGCCGTACTGGCCCCGATCTTCATCTTCATCGGTTTCGAGATCGTCCATCAAGCCTACAAAGAGGCGCCGGAGGCGCATTCCCCGGCTGTGAGCCTAAGTTTCATGCCAGTCATTGCCAACCTCGTAATTATTATTCTCAGCCAGTTTCTGGGCGCCATGGCCATCACACCCGACAAGCTCCCCATCCGCCTGCAAGTCATGTATCAGAGCCTAACCGTGCTTAGCAACGGCTTTATCCTCACGGCCCTCCTCTGGGGAAGCATGTTGGCCTTTCTGATAGACCGCAAGCCGCGGCTCGCCGCCCTTTGCACCTTTGCCTGTGCCCTCTTTACTCTCTTCGGCATAATTCATTCAGTGTTGCCCACAGGTGAAGTCTACCTACCCTGGACAGTTGCATCAAATGCGCATTACACGATCGCCGTCGCCTACATCCTGCTCTCCGGTATCCTCTTGACCTTTACCAGAAAAACGAATCGATAAGAATTTCTTTTTCCGCCCCTTTTCCGAAAAAGAATCTCTCAAGGCATATATTTATTGAGCTTCTTAAGGTGCCGGCAAAAGGCGAACAAATGTGAACACCAGCTTTTGTGAAATAATTGTCATCATATATGATCCTCACAACCTTTTAGCGGTACCCTCAAAAAACAATTTCCCAGCAAGAAAGAATCTGTGCCTACCGTCACATTTTTTTATTCGATAATGCGGTATATTGTATCCAAAATGTCATTCACTAGAATCTCGCATGAGAAGATTTACAAGACACAATGATGTTTCTTGAAGAGAGGATATTCATGCCGTATTATCAAAGATTAAAAATATACTGCCAAAAAGCCCTCACGCCCATCACCATCATGCTTATCCCCCACGATAATCCCCGGAGGTCATTGAATTTGAATATCCCGGCTATCGGTGTCATTCTGTCGATCATTTGCAGTCTCGTGGGCGCTGTTTACCTTGCCTCCATGATTCCCGATGCCATCAAATACCAGGGCATGGAAAAGCAGTTCCTTGATTATTCAAGAAAAGTGTACGATTTAAAGACCACGCTATTATCTTTGAAAAAGGCAGAGAATGAGCTACATCAGCTGATCTCTCTCGGTTCCAAAGAAAAGATCCTTGAAAAAGTTGACACGTCGGACGTCGGATCGTTCGACATCAATCAGGTTCAGGAGCAGATCGAAACTTCCATTAATACAGTCAGCGCTATCAAGGATTATCTGCATTCCCAAAAGAATATCTATCTCGCCGCCCCTAGGGGCTTTCCCGTTCAAGGGATTATTTCTTCTCCTTATGGCAGCAGAATCAATCCGATTTCGCAACATTCTGAGTTCCACCGGGGTATTGATATCTCCGCTGGCGCTGGCACCCCCGTCACGGCGACAGCAGATGGTGTTGTTGTCTTTTCCGGTTATAACACAGGCGGAGGTAATGTTGTTGTGATCGCCCATGGTCATGGTTTTTCCACCTATTATGTCCACAATCGGAAGAATGCTGCACGGGTGGGGCAGAGCGTCAAACGAGGAGATGTCATAGGATACATTGGTTCCACCGGTTCCGCTACAGGAAGCCACGTCCATTATGAAGTCTGGCATAATGGCAAAAATGAAAATCCAATTAGCTATACAAAGGGGAGGTCCTGATGTTTACTAACAGGAAGTCGGATAAACTCGAGCTGTTTATCGGTGAAAGTTCGAAAATCACAGGATATGCCGAATCTGCGGGAACGATTCTCATCGAAGGCACTATCATAGGCAACCTGCATGGCAACAAAGTCATACTTGGCGAAAGATCATACGTCAAGGGCGATATCTCGGCTAACAATATTTCCATAGCAGGTAAGATCGAAGGCCAGTTGAAGGGAAGAGAAAGCATCGAAGTCAAGGCGACGGCGCATATTTCCGGAGATATGGTGACAAGGCGTCTCTCCATGATGAAGGGCGCGATTTTTAACGGCATGTCTAACATGTATGATGCAGATCAAGGTGAAAGTGAAGAGGCTGACAGGAAGGTTGTTGAGTTTGCCGCCAAAGAAAGATAATCAGCAAGTCAAATTAAGAAAGGGGGCCAGCACGGCCCCCTTTCAAAAAATAAGATTAAATATTTTGATCCGGCCTTTTTCTTTCCAGCAGTAACAATATCCTTTATTTATCGAATTTATCGACCGGAATCCGCATCGCGTAGAAGGATCTCCAGACAAAGGTCACAGCAATGAGGAAGAATACGACGCCTACTATTCCAGCGCTTTCTCTCATCCCCGGGGCGATGGCCATTTCCATTGCCAGAAGCCCGAACAGTGTGGTGAATTTTATGATCGGGTTCAAAGCGACCGAAGAGGTATCCTTGAAGGGATCGCCGACTGTGTCGCCGATAACGGCAGCCGCGTGCAAAGGTGTTCCCCTTTCTTTCAGATCAACTTCAACGACCTTCTTGGCGTTGTCCCAGCATCCGCCTGCATTGGCCATGAAAAGCGCCTGGAAGAGACCGAATACCGCAATCGAGATCAGGTAGCTGATAAAGAAGGATGCGGGCTCGGGTCCGGAAACTGGAGCGGAAAAAAACGCGAAGGCCAGGGCGAAAGAGAAAATCGCGATGAATATGTTGAACATACCCTTCTGTGCATACTGTGTGCAAATCTTCACGACCTCCTTTGAGTTGTCGATGGAAGCGCTCAGACTGGCTTCGTCGTCAAGATTGATGTTCTTCTTAATATACTGGACGGCTCTGTAAGCGCCGGTGGTGACAGCCTGAGTGGATGCACCTGTGAACCAGTAAATAACGGCTCCGCCGCAGAGGAACCCAAGCAGCGTGTAAGGATTAAGCATGTTCAAGATCATTTCCGGCTGGATTCCGAGAGCCTTTCTCAACAGAAGGATCAGGGAGAAAATCATGGTCGTGGCCCCTACGACGGCCGTACCGATGAGAACCGGTTTGGCGGTTGCTTTGAAGGTGTTTCCGCAACTGTCATTCTCTTCCAGGTAGTGCTTGGCTACATCCATGCGGGGTTTGAATCCGAACTCTTTTTCAATTTCCTTTTCAACGTTCGGGATGGTCTCGATCAGGGACAGCTCATAAATGGACTGGGCATTGTCTGTAACCGGACCGTAGCTGTCGACCGCTATCGTGACAGGGCCCATTCCGAGAAAACCGAAAGCCACAAGACCGAACGCGAAGACCGAAGAATATTCCATAAACTTGGAAAGTCCGAATGTACTGGTATAGTAAGCGGCGAACATCAGTGCGGCTATGGAAATGCCGATCCAGAAGGCGCTGAAGTTACCGGCGACAAAGCCGGAAAGGATATCGAGAGAGGGTCCGCCCTCTCGCGCTGCCGTGACCACTTCGGCGCAGTGAGCGGATTTCGAGCTCGTGAACACTTTAACAAGCTCCGGGATCAGCGCCGCCGCGAGCGTGCCGCAGCTGATAATAATCGAAAGCTTGAACCACATGTTATCCGCGAGATGACCAAGCTGCCATTTACTGACGGCGAAGGTCACAATGATCGAAATAATCGATGTAATCCAGACAAGCGATGTCAGAGAGGCCTCGAAGTTCACTTTCTCCTTATCCCCCATGACCGCTGTCGAGACGATCCCGTTGATAAAGTAGGAGACGATGGAGGTGATGATCATCAAGATGCGCATAACGAAGATCCAGACAAGCAGTTCTGCCTGATACTGGGGAAAGGCGGCGAGGACAATGAAGCTGATCAGGGCGACTCCGGTTACACCGTAGGTTTCGAAACCGTCGGCCGTAGGTCCGACACTGTCACCCGCATTGTCTCCGGTACAGTCGGCGATGACACCAGGGTTTCTCGGATCGTCCTCTTTGATGGTGAAGACGATTTTCATGAGGTCCGAACCGATGTCGGCGATCTTCGTAAAGATACCACCGCAGATACGCAGCGCACTCGCGCCCAGCGACTCGCCAATAGCGAATCCGATGAAGGATGCGCCGGCCACGTCGCGGGGCATGAAGACCAGAATCACGAGCATCATGATGAGTTCCACGCAAACCAAAAGGACACCGATGCTCATGCCAGCGGTGAGCGGAATATTAAGCAGTTTGATCGGCTTGCCTTCCAGGGACGCGAAAGCCATCCGGCTATTGGCAAGAGTATTCATCCGGATACCGAACCAGGCGACGCCGTATGAGCCTAATATACCCACAACGGACCAGGCGAGAATTATAAGCACGCCGTTCATACCCATATGTTGAAGAGCACCAAAATAGTAAACGATACATGCACCGATGAACACTTCCAGAACAATCAGCAGCTTGCCCTGCTGAATAAGATAGGTCTTGCAGGTCTGGAAAATGATCTCCGAGATATCCAGCATGGATTTGTGGGCCGGAAGCGCCTTGACCTTGGTATATTGATAAAGGCCGAAACCCATCCCGGCAAAGCAGATCAGAAATCCGATCATCAATAGGTTGTTTTGTGACGCACTTAATTCAGGAATGTTCAACTCCGCTTCGCTTGCAAGAAGAGGGGTCGCAAAAAGAATCAAAAGGACGGCTAAAACGCTTGCTTGGAAAAACTTGTTTTTAGTAAACATCACTTCTTGTCTCCTTCTTTCTTTAGATATATTATTTCTTGCACAATTGTATACCAGAAAATAATCCCAGGACAAAACCTTGCGCGAGTTAACACAGCCCCTATCGTTTGTCAATACTTTTATGATCTTCTTCCAAGCTCACGATAATACGGGAGAAATGCAATATCAGCGTGTCCTCAATTGTTATGTCAATTATTTACCCTTAGAACTCTTGCCCGCGTCCGTCAGCTGCTTCATAAACTTATTGAAATCGATGCCGAAGGATTTGGCCAAAGACTTCTTATGTTCCATGGTCATACGACCATCCCTGTGTTCGCCGTTTAAAATGCGTTCCACATAGAGCACCTGTTTGAGAAGATTCAGTTCTTTGCTCACGATTTTCAGATGTTCTATTATTCTGTCAAAGGATTTATCAATTTTTTGATTATTTTTTCCCATCGCCTCGACCATGCTCAAGATTAATCGGGTGACGGCAGATTTGAATTCTTCATAATCCAGGCCGCACATATCGTTCATCTTTTTCTCGTCCATCAATCCCTTGAAATCGATGATATTTACCCGCTTGCCCGTAGTCTTTTTTCGTTTCATGATCAATCCTCAATTAAGGTTAGCAAAATAGGCAGGGTAAGAGATGAAAGTCATGTAATTATGGCAACTCATAAAAAGCCCGTTCTCAGACAGGGAACTTTTTACGAAGTTATCATGGAAAAATCTGATATGTCAGGAGGAGCTTTGATTCTTACGAAAGCATGGAACTGGATGCAGGCGTGTCTGTACAGGTTACGCCAGTGATGAGCCCATGATTAGGACATTATGTAATTACTTCAACCTTGGTGAGCGGAGCCACTCGTTGACAACTTTTTCGACAACGTTGTATGGATTCAGCTTGTGGTCCATGATCTCTTCCACCATCTGTTCTATCCTGCTGTTTTCAGCGAGGCGCTCACGGATGATACGGAAAAGTTCATGGTGAATCATCTGAAGGGTTTCCTCACGTATCCGGTCGCGACGCTTCTCCAGAAGCTTGCCGCTCTGTTCCAGATATACGCGATGCGCCGTAATAGCTTCCAGAAGTTCCTCCTCGCCTTTCCCCTCTACAGCTACGGTCGGGATCACCGGCGGCACCCATGCACGGTCCTTTATACTTGCATCCTGGTCGACACGAAACTGCACCTCGGAAAAGAGCTGATCAGCTCCAGGCCGGTCGTATTTATTGATCACGTAGACGTCTGCAATTTCCATGATCCCGGCCTTCATGCTTTGGATTACGTCGCCCAGACCGGGAACCAGGACGACGCACGTAGTATCTGCCACACGCATGACATCTACCTCGTCCTGCCCTACGCCCACTGTCTCAATAATGACAAAATCCTTTCCCCCTGCATCCAGTACTTTGACGGCACCGCGGGTAAACTGGGCCAGCCCTCCCAGATAGCCCCGGGTTGCCATACTGCGCATGAAAACCCCTCTGTCTTCACTATGACGGGTCATCCGGATCCGGTCTCCAAGCAGGGCTCCTCCCGTGAATGGGCTCGAAGGATCGACTGCCACGATTCCTACGGTAAGTTCTTTGTTGCGCAGTTGCCATGTTACCCCGTCAGTAAGGGTGCTCTTCCCCGTACCGGGAGAACCAGTGATTCCCAGTATGTAGGCATTCCCGGTGTGGGGATAAATTTTCTCCATACAGGAACGCGCCCGCTCATCTTCGTTTTCGAGCCAGGTGATCACGCGGGCCATTGCCAGCGGTGACCCCTCTAGGATTTCTGCTACATAATCAATATCCATATTCTATCTGTTCGCTCCTGCAGACTGATGCATCCGTGAACCACAAAGGCATCTCAACGAGTGATCTGATTGTATTTCAATAGCACAGGGGAGACAATATGAAGCCTCCCCTGTACCTTGTGTGAGTATGTTCGGCAACAAGCGGACTCGACTAACGCCTGTTGTTACTTCGCCTTGACGTTTGCTTTTATGAAACTGACGATCGCATCCGTTGAGGTTCCCGGCCCGAAGATTTCGGCTATACCTGACTTCTTCAGAGGTGGGATGTCTTCCAAGGGAATGATTCCGCCCCCGACAACCAAAACGTTGCCAAGTTTCTTTGCCTTCAGCAGCTCGACCACCTTTGGAAAGAAATAGTTATGGACCCCCGAAAGACTGCTCAGACCGACAACATCAGCATCCTCCTGTAGCGCGGTCTCGACAATCATTTCCGGTGTCTGCCTTAATCCGGTGTAGACGACTTCCATACCGGCCTCAGCAAAAATACGGGATAGGAGCTTGGCCCCACGATCATGGCCATCCAACCCGGGTTTTGCAACGATAATTTTTATCTTCTTTTCTGCCATTGTAAGTCACCTCCACGCATCATGAAATAAATTCCTTGGGTCGATACTGCCCGAAAATTTCGCGCCACACGTCACAAACTTCGCCGACGGTAGCCCCGGCCTTTACTGCTTCAATAACTGTCGGCATTACGTTCGTATCCGTCTTCGAAACCTCACGAAGCTTATTCAGGGCTTTCTGCCAGGCGGCTTTGTCGCGCTTGGCCCGCCATTGCTTCAGTTCCGCAGCTTTTTCTTCGCCAACCTTCATGTCCACTCTGAGGAGGTCAGTTACAGGGGGCTCCTCCATGGTATACTTGTTGACCCCTACGTATGCCCGCTCACCGGAATCAATGGATTTCTGGAACAGGTAAGCGCTGTTCTGAATTTCCTTCTGAATGTATCCTTGCTCGATTGCCGTCAGGGTTCCACCCATGGCGTCAATCTTCTTGATGTAATCTTCGATTTCCGCTTCGATCTTGTCGGTCAGGTACTCTACATAGTAAGAACCGGCCAGAGGATCGACAGTCACGCAGGCGCCGCTTTCCTCGGCAATAATCTGCTGCGTTCGCAGGGCGACGGTCACTGCTCCCTGAGTGGGGAGACACAGGGCCTCATCATACGAGTTCGTATGGAGGGACTGGTGCCCGCCTAATGCGGTGGCGAATGTCTGCAAGGCAACCCTGACGATGTTGTTCAACGGCTGCTGTGCCGTCAGGGTAACACCGCCGGTCTGCACATGGTATCGAAGCATCATGGACCGGGGATCTTTGGCCTTGAATCTATCCTTCATGATCTTAGCCCAGACGCGTCTTGCGGCGCGGAATTTGGCAACTTCTTCCAGCACATCGGTGAAGGCGTTGAAGAAGAAGGAGAGGCGCGGTGCAAAATCGTCCACAGCTATGCCTCTTGCTGCGCAGGCTTCAGCATAGGCGATTCCATCGGCGATAGTGAAGGCCATTTCCTGGGCGGCAGTGGAGCCTGATTCGCGGATGTGGTAACCGCTGATGCTTATGCTGTTCCACCGGGGAACATATTTCTGACAGAACTCGATCAGATCGACTGTGAGACGCATGGTCGGCTTTGGAGGAAAGATATACTGACCACGGCAGATGATTTCCTTCAGAACGTCGTTCTGTATGGTTCCGCCCAGCTTGTCATATGTCACGCCCTGTTCTTCGGCAACAGACATATACATGGCAAGCAGCACCGTGGCGGCGGCGTTGACCGTCATGGACGTCGTGACCTTGTCCAGGGGAATCTGGTCAAACAGAATGCGAATATCGCCGATATGGTCGATGGCGGCGCCGACCTTTCCTACTTCGCCCATGGACAAGGGATGATCGCTGTCATAGCCCGCCTGGGTGGGAAGATGAAAGGCCACGCTCAATCCCGTCTGCCCCTGACCCAAAAGGTAACGGTAGCGGGCATTCGTCTCCTTGGCGCTGCCAAATCCCGCATACTGGCGCATAGTCCAGAACCTGCCCCGAAACATATTGGGTTGAACGCCGCGGGTATACGGATATTCACCGGGATAGCCGAGTTTGTTCTCATAATCCAAACCGGCCACTTCCACCGGGGTATAGAGACACTCGACAGGGGTCCCGGACCAAGTGGTTTTAGCCTTCTTTTCAGGGGCTTTGCTCAAGGTCTTTGCCAGAGTCCCTTCCGACCATTTCTTTTTCCCGGCTTTGATCTTTTCCAACTCCTTCTCGTTAAACATAATCTACCTCCTGAAGATGATATCAATAGGAAATCCTTGAATAAAAACCCATCCGCTAGATGTTAATACATAAAGTTTTTATAACTTGCTGTCATTTTGGCACTTTCTGCCGTTATTCAAGGGTTTCAATATTGGTGGGCAAATAGGTTTTTCGCGTGCCTTCCTATCATTGAAAACGGTTTCTGTCAACCATTTTCTGACGGGAAGTTGCAGATTTATCTTTGTGGATAGGGTAGAAAGCCAACATCGTAAAAAGTCCCTTTGGCAACGCCGGTAACTTTTTACGATGTCATCAATTGCGGGGCGGATGAAGACTGATCAGTCCTCATAGTCCTCGGTGAAAACACGCACCTTTCTATCGACGGTGATGAGAGGCTCAATCATTTCCTCAACCGACAAACGCTGTCTCGCATTTTGCCATAGTTTCCAGGCGTCCATTGTGGTCCACGTACTGATGACCAGAAAGAGTGAGGGATCATCTGCTGCCCGGAGCGTCTCGCCGGTGATGTAGCCGAGCTGCCGCACCGCTGCCATCCTCAATTCACGCAACAGTTCCCGAAGTTGCTTTTCTTTGCCATGCTGGCATTTTCTTTCAATCATTACTCTTATCATGTCGCACCTCCTGTTTGATGTAATTCTCCCTTTTTGGAGTTAATTCAAAGGTAAATGCGTTCAAACACTCTCCCTACCCTTATACAAAATGATCAGATAATTTGATGGATTAGTCAAGACAATTATGGACAGGATGTCTTAAGAAAGATGCATGAAAAGCAAAAAAAGGTTGAGGGTCTGTTTCTTTTTCAGATTTCTGAATTCCATTAACGCCTTTTTTTGCTATCTGTATTCACAGTTTGCGATGCCTCTTCTATAATCATCATCTGCCGCGATGTCTTCTGTCTCACCCAGAGCTTGCCGACAACGACAACCCCTATGGTGAAGATTGCCTCCACACAGTACTTCAGTATGTTCGAGGGATTCAATAATCCAATTACAAAGGGATCCGTCACCATCATCTCACCTCCCACCTGCCCAAGAACCGCAGCGCCGATATAGATAATTATCGGATATTTATCCATGAGCACGACAAGCAGGGTACTGGCAAAAATTACAATAGGGATGCTGAGACCGAGACCGAATATAAGGAGAAAGAAATTCCCTTTGGAGGCGGCGGCAACAGCCAGAACGTTATCAATCGACATAGTCATATCGGCAACGATGATGATCCAGATAGCGTGCCACAGGGTTTTTGCTTCCTTCTGAACTTTGTCTTCCGGAACCCCTTCGACAAGAAGTTTTACGGCAATCCAGATGATGATGACGCCACCGATAAGCTTGACATATTCAACCTGCAAGAGCCTGGCGGTAAAAAAGGTCAGAACCACTCGAAGAACGACCGCCGCTCCTACCCCGAAAGCAATCCCGTTCATCCGTTGCTTTCGGGGCAGCGACCTCACGGCCATGGCGATAACAAAAGCATTGTCACCTGAAAGAACGAGATTCACAATAATGATGCTGAGAAACCCGATAATAAAATCCCAGGTAAGATGAACCTGCCCCAGTATTCCTAAATCCATATTATTACCTTTAAGATGTCATGTATTTCAAGTTGCCACGGTTTCCTTGCTAAGCCTGTCCATACATAGGCGGAGAGTGGAATGCCAGAAGTGAAATCTTTCTTTTGCCTGTATGGATGTAAAAAGGCGCCCCGGACAAGCCGGAGCGCCTTAATTATTATGCTCCCCAAAATTCAAGCACGGAAACTAACAGACCTTCTTCTCGGGCGACTTCGTCATGGCGATAATCACGCATGCTATGGCACAAACAACGGCTCCGCAGATAAACGGAATGTAGTAAGTTCCCGTTGAATCCTTCAGGTAGCCGCCGACCCATGGCCCGGCAAAGCCGGCGAGTCCCCACGCCGTAAATAGAAGCCCGTAGTTGCTTCCCTGCGCCGTCGGCCCGTAGAACTGCAGACACGTGGCGGGGAACAGCGTAAACATGGCGCCGTAGTTCCAACCGATGATGGCAGCAATAGCCCACAACGCCCAGTAGTTGCCGCCGAGAGGATATAACAGAAGCATCACCGCCGTCTGGAGAGCAAAGCACCCGGCAAAATAACCACGAATGCCGATCATGTCCACAAACCAGCCGGAAAGGATTCTTGTCGCCGCATTAAAAAAGGCGAGAGAGCTCACGGCTCCTGCAGCAGCCATGGCTGTAAGACCCTGGTCTCGACCATGACCTGCAAGGTGACCGATCACCATCAAACCGGCAAAGGAACCGCAGAAATAGGCAAGGTACATAAACCAAAACTTGGGGCACTTGCAGGCTTCTTCGTGCGTATGGTCACGGGTAACCTTCGGTGCACCCGCACCTGTGGCCGGCGCTGGAGGCGACCATCCGGCTGGCTTCCAACCTGCCGGTGGGGGCTTCAAGAACGCACCGGCGATAAGAGCCATAAGACCCATGGCGATACCGCAGTACCAGAACACATAACGCCATCCCATCTCTGGGGCCTGAATAATGTATGTTGCCAAGGGACCCATGATGAACGAACCGAGTCCCAGACCGACGACCGCAAACCCCGTGGCTAACGCCCGTCTGTCAGGCCACCACTTGGGAGCCGTGGCTATGGGTGGCAGGTAGATAATACCGCCACCAAATCCCGAAATAAGACCGTATGTAATATAAAGTTGCCACTTTGCCTGGATGAATCCGGACAGAACAAATCCGATACCTAAAATGATACCGCCCGCCATAACTACAGGCCTTGGACCATACTTGTCACTTATACGCCCTGCGGGAAACGTCATCAAACCGAACACCAGACAGCAGATCGCAAAGGCCATGGCGATCTCGGCACGGGTCCAACCGAATTCCGCGTTCAATGGCTTAATGAACACGCTCCATGCATACAAAAGGGCGCCGCATGTCGTACTGCTCAATAATCCTAATAAAAGAGGCACCCATCTCGGCTGAGTAGCTTTTACTTCTTCCGCCATTATCTAAACCCTCCTTTCAACAAATAAAAGATATGAATAAAAAAAGTTGAATAATGACTCCCGATTTCTTGTCATCGCAAACGATGGGTTATTTTTATAGTTTGCCACTTCGTTTCGCAATGATTTCTTTCACCGTTTATAAAAAATGCCCTATTTTTAAATGTCCTCTCCTACCCTCCTTTCCTTACGGATTTTAGAAAATAAATTATTTTTTGACAACCCTCTTTAAGAAGTAGCCTTCCGCATCAATTACGTCCCGAAGAAGATGCAAGTCCTCTTCCGTCGGTTCTGCCATTTCCGGCACTTTGGGAGGAATGATCAATTCGAATTCGATCATATCCTGAATCTGCTGCGGCGTAAATCCCGGCCTGACTTCCAAAAGCTTCATTCTTCTGGTCTTCTCATCGAAGCCGAACATGGCCTGCTGCGTGATGACTCTGTATGGGCCGGAACCCATAACACCCGCTTTTTCCCTATAGTCGGGAGAGCCATCACCAAATCCGATGCTCGTGATAAAATCCACCTGTTTGGCAAACCTTCTCTTTTCCAGAGCCATGATGGCAATGGTCTTTCCGCAGTTGGCCGCCATCGCTCCGGCGCCGCCGCTCCCTGGAAACCGGATGTCGGGCTTGTTGTAGTAACTTCCTTCGATGGTGGAACTGATATTACCGTACATATCGATCTGGGCGCCTCCGATGAAGGCGTAGTCGGCAAAGCCTCTCTGCGTCATTTCAAAAACTGCGCAGAGACCCTTCAGGAAACAGGCTTTGCGTCCCGCCCTGGTATCACCCACGGAGAGGGGCATTCCGATCTCCAGGATGGGGGCCAGGGAGCCGGCTTCATAAATCATATAAAGATTGGGGGCATGGGTAAGCTGTGCATGCATGGCTGCAATAATAGGGAGCCCTGTACCCACAAAGACGATCTTCCTATCTTCCAACTGTCTTGATCCCGTATAAGCAATCATTTCAAAAGCACTGTATTCTGGCATATCACTTTCCTCCTCTTGCCATATTGCCGTCTCATTACAGTGTATAAATAGGCTGACCGCCGTCCATCTCTTTCAGGTATCGAAGCTTCTTGTAACCAGCCGCCTTTTCCAGAAAATCGTCAAATGTCTCACAGCCGAAGATATAATCATTGAAATATCTCTTCAGACCGTCTTTATTTCCAGTCTTTCTGAAATCATCACATATTCCCCTGTACATTCTGAGATGATCCATATCAAACCAGTAGTAGCCGTAGCAGGCGCCGGGGTAGCATCCGAAAGGCTGCTCGACAACCGCATCCACGCAAACGTAGGGAATTTCCGTCAGGTTCGGATACCTTCTGATTGTTTCAGTGGGGATGACCTTATCAGTCGTCATGATGGTGTATGCCGACGCCATTGCAATTTCCGGACACGTACATAGGGCCCCGAAGATTCTCGCATTCCCATACATATCTGCCGCAGTAGTATGTACGATGCCTACATCGGGATTACAGGCCGGGAGGAGATAAATGTTCTGTCCTGTGAAGGGACACACGATCATCTTTCCCCTGTTTACCAGTTCCATGTCCGATCCGCCGTGGTCCCGTACGGGGATGAAGGGAATGCCCATGGCCCCTGCCTTGAATCTTACCGACATGCCGTAATTGGTGTAGTCGTCGGTTTCCACAAGTTTATTAGTGACCAAATACCTCCACAGGGGAGCTATGCCAATGAGTTCGTAACCCCACCAGGCTAATTCTACACGCTTTATAGATACTTTTTCCGGGGCGACAATCATGGCGCCTGCAAGCCATTCCAGACAGATAGAGTTTGACTGGAAAGAAAGGGTAAGGTCTTTTACTCCTTTTCTGATAATTTCATGAATGATTGCTGCCGGCACCCTCGTATTTACAAAACCGCCGACTCCAAGGTTTATGCCGTCCTTGATGAATTTGGCCACCGCTTCCTTTAACGTCATCCTCTTGTCGTAAAGGCCGTGGTCTTTCTTTTCTGTTATCTTCCTTACCTCGTTGGAGGTCAGACCCCAGTGCTCGAAAGGCTTCTCATCGTATTTCAGCTTGGAAACGGATTTAATTTTCGAACTTACCGGACCTAACATTTCTTCTGCCTCCTCTTGAGTTCGCCTCCGGCTTCAATTTTATTATTCCGCAAGTCGTGCTCTATGTCGCTCTTTTTGGACGTGACGTCTTTATTTTTTGTGTTTCATGTCGGAAATGTCGACAACAGCTTACTTAGCCGGCACCTCCCGTAAAGACCAAATATCTTTTCCAAATAAACTGTAGACATTTATGGGGATTTTTTTCTTTTCGAGTTGTGATTGCAATATCATCATAAAAAAGTTCGGAACTTGATTAGATAGTGCATTAGAGATATTGGCAACTGATATTGTCAATAATGGTGGAATACATTAAAGTGTGGAAGTTTTACCATTTCAAAAGGCCGATGTCAACTATTTTCTGACATTGTTCTTGAAATTCTCTGGCATGCCCGATGACCATGCAAGGCATACGCTGCATAGCATGCGGCAATCTTGTATAAGAGGGATACGGCGCAATACGAATGTATCTCGCCTGTGTGCTTACGGGGTAACCTTTTACAAAGCTAACAATTTTATTATTGTAATATATGCAAAAACCGATTAAGTAAAAAAGAGAACGCGTTGAAGAGGTTTTATCCGACCGATGGAGGATGAAAATAAAATTTTACAAAATATGATAGCCATCCTGCGCGAAAAGGCCAGGGAAATTTATCCGGAAAAAGTATTTGATTACGGAACGAATCCTGAAAATTATGGCGCCATAGACAGTCCTGACGGCTATGCGGAAAAGTCCGACGATTGCGGCAAGGAGATAAAGATGTTTCTTCGCGTTCGACACGGGAAAGTCGAGGAGTCAAGATTCACTGCGGAAGGGTGCATATTTACCGTTGCCGCCTGCAATGCAGCGGCGGAGATGTCCAGAGGAAGAACAATCCGTGAATGTCTCAAGATCAACAGGAGTTCGATTTTGGAGCATCTGGGAGGTCTGCCTCACGACCATAGCCACTGTGCCCTACTGGCGGCTCTTCTTTTCCAAAAGGCATTGAGAAACTATATGGAAAAAACAAAAAAGGACAGCTATTCCCATCAAAGAACAATTTGATGCAACTTTGCGCTGTATTCGAACTTTACAAGATGATATTTTTTCTGTTTAATAATAAAAATACGGTGCTACCCTGCAACCCCGCTACACAACAAGGCACTGCCGAGTTCCTTTATGTATGGACTCCGCGCACCATATATAATCAAAAAATGAATGGAGTGATAATCTTTGGATAAAGCGACTATTCCCGATCATGTATATGATATTGTGATTATTGGCGGAGGGCCCGCCGGTTTGACGGCGGGTATTTATGCATCGAGGGCCAATCTCAGGACTTTGCTGATAGAAGGCGCTTCTTCCGTAAGCCAGATTACCGTTACGGATATAATAGAGAACTATCCGGGTATGCCAGAAGGCATCGGCGGGTTTGAACTTATTGAGCGATTTAAGAAACAGGTTCTCCAATTCGGGCTGGAGATAGCCTCAGAGGACGTCACTGGCATTTCAAAGACCCGCTGGGGCAATACGGAAGGGTGGAAGGTGACATCAGCAGACAGAGACTATGAGGCGCTTGCCGTTATTGTAGCAACGGGGGCATACTGGCGAAAACTGGGTGTCCGGGGGGAAGATGTTTTTGTAGGCAAGGGGGTCTCGTACTGTGCGACCTGCGACGGTCCCATTTACAAGAACAGGGAAGTTGTTGTTGTAGGAGGTGGAGACGCTGCCGTTAAGGAGGCCGTCTTTCTCACCAAGTTTGCAAACAAGGTCACCATCGTTCATCGCCGTAACCGACTGCGGGCGATAAAGGCCCTTGAGAAGAGGGCCTTTGCTAACAGCAAAATTTATTTCGCCTGGAATTCTGTGGTTGAGGAAATATCAGGAGGAAATGTTGTCGAAAAGGTGAAGATCAGAGACGTTCAGTCACCGGATATGGGAAGGGAGATACCCGCCCAGGGGGTATTTATATTCATCGGCCTGACTCCAAAGACCGATATGGTTCGCGGCATCGTGGATCTCGACGACGGCGGATATATTATTGTGGACGCAGATATGAAGACTTCGGTGAAGGGTATATTTGCCGGAGGTGACTGTATAAGAAAAGGTCTTCGCCAGGTAATTACAGCATGTGGAGATGGAGCAACGGCGGCAGCTTCCGCGCAGCACTATGTAGAGGAGTTGAAGGGTGAATCTTATTAGCTGGCAGCATCTTCCCGAGCGCGTGAGTCCGATTATCTTTGAGATCGGTTCCTTTCAGATTCGCTATTACAGTCTCATGTACATAATCGCTTTTCTGTTGACCTATATCCTCGTCTCTTATCGGATAAAACGTGAGGATTATACGTATTCGACAGAAACAATTCAGGACTTTTTTATCTGGGCCATCACGGGGCTTATAGTCGGCGCAAGGTTCGGTTATGTCCTTTTTTATAATTTTGGCCATTACGTAAAAAATCCACTTGAGATTATCCTCCCTTTCGATTTCGCTCACGGTATGCAGTACGTTGGCATCAGCGGCATGTCCTACCATGGGGGCGCTATCGGCGTCCTCATAGCATCGGTTATTTTTTGCCGTAAACACAAGATAGACTTCTGGCGGTTTGCTGATCTATTTTGCCCTGCCATCCCTCTTGGATATACCTTTGGAAGAATCGGTAATTTCATTAATGGCGAGCTTTACGGCAGGATTACCGCCATGCCGTGGGGCATGTATTTCCCGCTGGATTTGACCCACCAGCTGCGTCACCCTTCCCAGCTCTACGAGGCGCTTTTCGAGGGGATATTTCTCTTCATCGTCCTCTGGAGTGTGAGAAAGAAAAGTCCGTTTGATGGCTTCATCTTTGCCCTGTATACTTTCGGTTACGGGTTGGTTCGCTTTATCATCGAGTTTTTCCGCGAGCCGGATTCGCAACTGGGTCTCTTTGGGGGAATCCTGAGCATGGGACAGATGCTCTGTATCCTAATGATGATTGCCGGCGTCTGTATCTATTTTTTCGGATGGAAACGAAAGACAGGTGCGCGTTTAAGACCGGCGTGACAGGACACCTTTTGACGGAACTCTCGCTAATGGCATATGAAATTACTTTGCGCAGTCCCCTGAGATCACAATTAAAATTATGGAAAAAGCTATACCAGGCCAAGTATCGCCGCGAGGAAGGCCTTTTTCTTGCTGAAGGATATAAAGTCGTCCAGGGATTGCTCAACAGCAAATGGAAAACCGGGGCAATTCTGGTGATGAAGAAAAAAAGTTCTGATTGGCATGCTTTTCTTTCCACAATTCCGCAAGGAATTGACGTCTACGGACTATCGGAAAGGGAATGGGATGCACTAAGTCAGGATAAAGAACCAGAGGGTGTCATGGCGGTCGCAGCCACGCCTGCGCGCTCTGACATCAGCGCACTGCTGGAGCACGATTCGGGTCATATTCTCCTGCTGTATCAGATAGGCAATCCCAATAATCTTGGCGCCGTGGTAAGAGCCGCACATTGGTTCGGTATAGAAACAATAATACTTAGCACCGGTTCCACAGATTTTACAAATCCCAAAGTCGTACGATCCGCCATGGGAACGCTTTTCCAAATGAGAATTATACAGGATATCAATTTTTCTGAAACCCTGCCGACAATAAAAGAACGTTTTTTTCTCGTAGGCTCTCACATAGGAAAGGGTATAGAGCCGCATGCGTGTAAACAAAGAACGGCCCTCCTCTTGGGCAGTGAAAGTCACGGATTGCCGGAAGCCATGATGCGTTTGGCTGATGAGCTGTGGCACATCCCCAGTGCGGGGAGAGGAGATTCCCTCAGCCTGCCTCAGGCAGCGGCAATCATGATGTATGCATGCGCCAAACAGAATGCATGATGCAGGGAATAGAGGTGGATGAAGTGGAATCCTACATTCAAGTAGTGACAACGACGGAAAAGAAAGAAGACGCAGAAAGAATTGCCGCGTGCCTGGTTGAGAAGAGACTCGCTGCCTGTGTGCAGATAGCGGGGCCCGTAACCAGTCTCTACCGATGGAAGGGGAAAATCGAAAAAGCCCAAGAGTGGCAATGCTGGATAAAAAGCAAAGAGGCCCTTTACAAAGAAATTGAAAAAGCAATCAAATCTGTTCATCCTTATGAAGTGCCCGAAATCATCGCTATACCAATTGTCACAGGAAACCGTGACTATCTGGAGTGGCTTGAAAGCGAAGTCACCTGAACGGCCACATGGAAACGGCTGTTACATGATACAGCTCAAAAAATTTGTGTGATAAAGAAAATGGCCATATTACTAGCAGGCGACATCGGCGGAACAAATACTCGCCTCGGAATCTTCTCAAAAGAAAAGGGGTTGCGTTCTCCTCTAATAGAGGCGGACTTTCGGAGCAGACAGTTTCCTGATTTCATGACCATCGTGCGGGAATTTCTCAAAGGCATTAATATTAGAACGGATGCTGCCTGCTTCGGTGTGGCGGGCCCGGTCATGAAAGGCACCGCCAAGATTACCAACCTGCCATGGATCATCGATGAAAACAAACTCGGCAGGGAACTGAACCTGCCATTCGTCAGACTGCTGAATGATCTTGAGGCCATTGCCTTCGCGGTGCCCCTTCTGGAGCCATCGGATCTCCATACCCTGAACGAAGGCAGTCCCGTTTCCGGAGGAAGCGCGGCTGTTGTTGCCCCGGGCACCGGTCTTGGCGAGGCATTTCTGACGTGGGACGGAACACATTACCGCGGGCGCCCCTCAGAGGGAGGCCATGTGGATTTTGCTCCGAGCGATGATCTGGAAAGGGAACTGTTAACTTACCTTCAGGAGAAGCTCGGCCATGTCAGTTATGAAAGCGTTTGTTCAGGGCCGGGAATATTAAATATATATTGTTTTCTGCGTGAGAAGTGCTATGCTGAGGAACCATCTTGGCTGTCTATGAGGATGGCGGGGGAAAATGACCCTGTGCCGGTCATCATAGAGTGCGCTTTAGATCGCGTTAATCGCTGTGATCTCTGTGTGATGACTCTTAACATATTTGTTTCCATCCTCGGAGCAGAAGCAGGGAATTTGGCCCTCAAAGTGATGGCTACAACCAGTGTTTATTTGGGGGGAGGTATTCCTCGCCGCATACTGCCATTTCTGGAAAATGGACGGTTTATGAAATCCTTTCGCTACAAAGGACGCATGTCTGAGCTGGTTTCACAGATACCGGTTTTCGTCATTCTCAATCCGCGAATTGCCCTTCTGGGTGCAGCAGGTTACGGTTTTGAACACTATCAAGCCCCAATATTACATGCGGGAGGTGAATAATGTATTTGAGAATGTTATGTATGTTCACCCTGGTATTTTGTTTGGCGACTTCAGGCTGCACAGCATTAGATATTTCCGGTAGAAATTCCACGGAGGAATTGCAAAGGTCCAAGGCATCCATAGCCCAGCTCAACGAGCAGATGGCAGCTGTAAATAAGGAACTGACTTTGTTGAAGTCAGAGGTGCAAAAGATGAAAGAGGCGGAAACTGCCACGAAAGATAGTTCCGTGGCAGGCGAGACGGGCTCCTCCAAAGAGAAAGAGACCACTGTTTCCGACAATGGCAAAAAAGAGCAGGTCAAGGAAGTCGATATCTCCAAGAGAGATGAAATGAAGAAATCAGCAGATGAAAAACAGGCTGTGGAAGGAAAAGAGACGAGTCTCAAAAATCTTAAGATAAAGGTTTTAAGCGGCAATGGCAAATTACCCACTGCAAGACAAGTGTCAAAGAAGCTTATCGGGATGGGTTACAGAGTTGCAGACATAGGGACGGCAACGCGGACGGATTATACAGTGAATACGATCTATTTTGCTTCAGACTATAAGAAAGAAGCGCAGCGTTTGGCGGCCCAGCTGGGAGGCAAGACCATCGCCAAGCCTCTGACCTGGTCCTCTGTTTACCATATCATTGTTGTTGCGGTACCATGAGATTCGCCGCTAGACTTTGATGCAACAGACTTGCAGAGTGAATTCTCCAGTTGTATCGCTTGCGGTAATGAGAGGAGGGACAATAAAGTTGAAGTACAGCGAAATCCAAAAAATGGCAAAAAAAATGGGGATCAATACGTATCAGATGAAGAAACATGATATGATCCTGGCAATTCAGAGGGCGGAAAATAATATCGAATGCTTCGGCACGGTCAGGGTGGAATATTGTCAGGAACTTTCATGCTTGTGGAGGGAAGACTGCGTATCTCTGCATAAAAGTAACCAGAGCAGTTGGTCTTAATACTAATCTTCGTATTGCCTGAGAGTTCCTAACAGTCTTAATCAAGTTGATCCGCGTTTTAAAAAATGATCGTCTATTGGACACGGGAAAGCATTGCTGAGGCTGCTTTTTCGCTTTCCCTTATCAGATGAAAACTTGCCCAGTGTACCTGTTTTACGAAGGATCCTTAACAATATCCGCACCCATCTTTTCCAATTCAGCGGAAGTTATCTCAGAAGTTCTAGAATATATCTTTTACTGTCTTTAATCCTTCGTAGCTTTGCATGCCACGATAAATCGCCGCGGCTGTTACAATGCCGGTCCCTTCTTTCCTCGCAATCTTAACGGGTATCATGCTGATGACGCCACCATCAAACAGAAGTCTTTCGCATTCCCTTACAGTTTCTACAGCCCATGGGCCCCACCGCCTCTGAGTGCAAGGCCGATGTGTCTTTTAGATAATCCCATGATCTGTATTTTATTTCGCTTTATGCGCCGGTTTCGACTGCGCCTGTTCTTTTGCTCTAAGCTTCAGACTCTTCTTTCGTCTTCGCCGCCTTCGGTCTAGTTCTTTCTTACGCTCGATCTTCTTGTGTCCGCCCATAATGCCTCCTTGTCTTTATTGGGATGAACTTGCGATCGTGGTGAGGATAGGGGAAGAAAGACTGCGTGTCAAGTATTAAGGATATTTCCTTGACTGGTGACTAAGTTTCTTTGGTTTTTTCTGATTTTTTTACTGGTGCTGATTATCGTCCGGTTTCTCGGGTGTTTCTGATGTTACTTGCTTGCTTTTCAATGTTTCCAGCAGTTTGTCACGGTAAAAGTATGCGATCACGAGCAGAAGGCAGCTGACACCGGCAATTAACAGGAGTTCTATGTATTGATTGTTGCGGGCGCAACTGCCGCTCACGGAGAGCAAGATGGTCCCGAGCAAACGCCCAGCTGTTGAAATGCCCAGGAAATGCCACGTCTTCATATGGCTCACACCCATCATGTAGCATAGATAGTCCTTCGGAAAACCGGGGATAAGAAATAAAAGGAAAGAAACGAAGAGACCGCGGTGTTCCAGAAAGTAATCGTACTTTTTAATAATCGCGGGCTTTACGGCTTTTTCCACAAGGGGCAGACCAAAGAACCTTGCAAGTGCAAAGGCGATCCAGGAACCGATAGTAAGGCCAATGGTGGAATAAACCGTACCCATGCAGGCGCCGTAAATATATCCGCCGATAAGACCAGTTACTTCGCCGGGTATCGGAGCTGCTACCACCTGCAGGATCTGGAGGCCAATGAAGACGAGTTCATCATACGGATGAAAGGAGTCAATGAGGGTGATAGCCCTCCGCTGACTGGCGAAGTAAACATAAAGATCATAGTGGATGAAGAGATAGGTCGAGAGAATAATAAATACGAGAAGGATTAAAGTTCTGAAGGCTAGGCGTCCGTTCATCAAGGAGACCCGGTTATATTGTTCATTCCTTCTTATCTTCGATCTTCTTGCCTTCTGAAGTATCGCCCGGCTTCTCGTCCGGCTCCGCCATAGCCTTCTTGAAACCTTTTATGGCCTTGCCGATTGAGTTTCCCAGTTCAGGAAGTTTTCCCGGTCCGAAGATAATCAGAACAATTACCAATATCACCAGAAGATGCATTGGCTGAAAAAGACCTTCTAACATGGTCTTGGCCTCCTATTTTGGTTAAAACAATTCTATTCAGAATCTCTTGCCGTAGTAAGGAATAGAAGCAATAGCTTGCTATATATGCTCACACTTTTCATAGGATGTCCAGAGTTTTTCAAAGGTGCGGATAAACGGCGGGACGTGTACAATGAGTCGCGGCTTATTTGCGGAGGCTTCCTGAGCTTAACCTTTGAAGTTCTTCGTCTATTGCCTCTATCTCTTTGGGATCCTTTGAATGGTCTCGTAAAATAGTCAGATAAGCAAAAGCTGATTTCTTATCTCCAAGATTCCGTTTCAGAATTGCAGGCATTATCTTTATGATAGGCGGGGCATAGGGCGAATGTGCAGCTTTCAGGGCGTAGTGATACGCAAGATCGTTATCTTTAAATCTGATTTTCGCCAAGTAAGAGACCTGCCAGGGGAGCTTCCAGTCATCGGGGAATTTATCCTGCGCTTCCTCCAAATAATTAAGAATTAATCGTCCATCAGAATCTGTCCTGTAACTCATATAATATACGGCAAAGAAAAAGGGACCTTTGTTGTATGGGTCGAGCCTCGTGATCACACGCATGTAAGACAACATGCCCTTATAGTCCCACTCATAACAATCAGCAGGAACGGCAGAAAGAAGGTAGAGCGAAAGGAGCAGGCTCGCAAATCTATCCTGGTCAAGGGATATAAGCTTCATCCAGGAAAGATTCAGTTTGGGAACCGCCTTGTATTGATTTTTTGTTGCGCTGCCCTTCCATCCCACATCCACAAGAAGGGCATGAAGAGCTAGGAGGATCAGGAGCGCACACGGCAAAAGAACCTTCTTGAAAATGTCCTTTTTTGCGGGCATTTAAAAATCTCTCTTCCTGATATCGATGACAATTATGAGAAAGAGAATGGCAAGGTAAACAACGGCGTAACCCGTAGGGAAAAGGACATCTGTCCAAGAGACAGGCCCCTGTTCCAGCACAGCCGCCTGGGCGCTAAAGAGGCTCAGAGAAGGAAAGAGATAATAGAAAATCTTGAGGGCAGGAACCCATGCGGAAACCATATTCATGCCGATATCAACCATCTTTTTTGTACTGTGTCCTATAATATAAAAACCGGCGACCGCGAGAAGGGAAAACGGAAGGGATCGCAATCCAAGCGTAATCGCCAGGGCAGCCATAATAATTACTATTTGTTCGAAGAAGCATAGAATGTAATGAACGGCAAGGGGTTTTAACGGCCCCACTTCAAATACGAGAGCGCCTGCAAAAAATATAATGATTATCCCTGCGGAAATCAGGGAAAAGGCCATGAATTTACCGAGAATATATTCATGCCTGGCTAATGGTTTCGTAATCACCATGTAAATTGACTTTGAATCAATCTCCCGATGCATTGAACTTACAACGAGAAGAACAATATAAATAGTGGCGGCCAAAGCGCTCAGAGCAATGTATGAACGGTTGAAGGCTTCCGCGCCGGCAACTATACTGGTTCCTCTCATACAGAAGGTAAGGGCAACTACAAAGAGCATTAGTGGTACAAATCCCCAGAATAATCTGTCCCTCCTCACCTCTTGAAGAGTGTAAATGGATACGATGCCGATCCTGTTCATAGATAACACGCTCATTTTCTACGGCGTCCGGATTGAACGGATCGCGAGAAGAAATGCATCATCGAGGGTGCATCCGCCGTGTGACCTCAGTTTTTCCGGATTGCCGTCGAAGATCTCCCTCCCTTCGTGGATGATAACCAATCTGTCCGCTATTTCTTCAAGGTCTGTTAATATGTGTGAAGAGAACAAGAGTGTCTTTCCTTTTTTCCGGAGCGTGCTGAATGCGTCCTTAACGGCTGCCCGCGCTCCTGGATCAAGTCCGCTCAAAGGTTCGTCAAGAATGATGATTTCCGTATGAGGCAGTATGGCTGTCAGCAAGCCGAGTTTTTGACGCACACTCTTTGAATAGGTTCTTATCGGTTGTGACAACACATTCACTTGCAGTTCAAGTATGTTGGCGAATTCGTCGACCTCGCTTTGATTCAAACGCCCGCCGCAGAGGCGTAGCATGTAAGAAACGAAGTCATACCCGGTGAGATAAAGCGGCGGAGAAAAATCCTCAGGTAGAAAAGATGTGTTTAGTCTTGCCACCCTGTTAGTGGCTGCCAGGTCATTTATCAGAACGTCTCCATCGAAGTTGACAATAAGCCCGACAATTATTTTCAGCAGCGTAGTTTTCCCTGCGTCATTAAGACCTACGAGGCCGACAGATTCACCGGACCGGATGTTCAGATTGATCTCCGAAAGGGCTTCCGTCTTTCCGTAAAATTTGGATAAATTTTTAATTGTTATGGACATGCGAGGATATGCAACCCGCTGAGGGAATTTGTCATTTTCTGTTCTTAGCCTATCATACCGTCTGAACCATTTTTTATTGAAAAAGGACGGCTTTGTCAAGTTTTTGTGCTTCTAATCTTCTTGTCTTGCCGTTTATGTTAGTATATAAACTCAGAAGCTGAAGAATTTATTTCCTTATTTGTTGCTTGAAATAATCTTGATGACCAACAAGGCGTTATAAAATTTTTTGTCATCGCAACCGATTGGTGTCATTTCGACTGCAGGGAGAAATCTTTATAGCAAATCATTAGCCAATGATTTCTCGTGTTGCCCGAAATGACAATCAAACTAACTGATCTTCATATGCTGCTATTACTGAGTTTGCCCTAAGCAAAAGGCAAAGGGTTATTCCGCAAATAATTTACCAGGAGATATAAAATGGCCGACGATAGATCATTCGAGGAAAAATGCATAAACACCATACGCTTTCTGGCCGCCGATGCTGTGGAGAAGGCCAACTCAGGGCATCCAGGCATGCCCATGGCTGCAGCGGCAATGGCTTATACACTCTGGATGCGACACTTGAAACACAATCCGGCAAATCCCATGTGGAGCGACCGGGACCGCTTTGTTCTCTCTGCAGGACATGCGTCAATGCTCCTCTATGCCATGCTCCATCTTACCGGCTATGACTTGTCTCTTTCCGATTTGGAGTCGTTTCGTCAATGGGAAAGCAGAACGCCCGGTCACCCGGAACGCCACTGCGCGCCCGGCGTTGAAGTAACCACAGGACCTCTCGGCCAGGGCCTTAGCAACGCAGTTGGTATGGCTATTGCGGAAGCACACCTTGAAGCTAGATACAATCGACCCGGTCATAAGATTATCGACCACTTCACGTACGTTTTTGCCAGCGACGGCGATCTGATGGAAGGCGTCACTTCCGAAGCATGTTCCCTCGCTGGGCACCTCGGTCTCGGCAAGCTTATAGTCCTGTATGACGACAATCGCATTTCTCTTGCCGGAGCGACGTCACTGACTTTTACCGAAGATGCCGGAAAGCGGTTCAAGGCGTATGGTTGGCACGTGGGACATGTGGAGAACGGGAATGACGTTCCCTCAATTGATCGTGCCGTAAGAAAGGCAAGGGCTCAAAAGTCGCGTCCTTCGATTGTTTTCGTTCGGACCATCATAGGTTATGGGGCGCCCCATAAACAGGGGACGTTTGAAGCCCACGGTTCGCCACTCGGCGCAGAAGAGTTATTGGCAGCAAAGAAATCCCTCGGCTGGCCAGCGGAACCCGCCTTTTACATTCCTGATGATGTTCTTTCCCAGTTTCATAAATCCATCAAACGGGGCCGCACATGGGAGGCCAAATGGGAGAGGGCCCTCAAACGTTACAGCGATGATTTTCCCGATTTAGCCGCGGAATTCCTACGCGTCATGAAAGGAAATCTTCCCGACGGGTGGGAATTAAAGCTTCCTGTGTATCCGGAGGGATGCACGGATATAGCGACCCGCAAGGCATCTGAGACTATCATGCAGAGCCTCGCTCCCCTGTTGCCGGAACTTATGGGCGGCTCGGCAGACCTCAACCCATCCACCTTCACATGGCTTAAAGGGTTTGGTGATTTTCAAAAACCCGATACACCGCAGGGAGATACACAGGGAGCTGTCGGCGGTGGTTGGGGTTACACAGGTCGCAATATCCATTTCGGCGTGCGTGAACATGCCATGGGTGCTATCGCATCCGGCATGGCCATCCATGGAGGGTTTATCCCATATACGGCTACGTTCTTAACCTTCTCCGATTACATGCGTCCGCCCATGCGTCTGGCAGCCCTCATGGGTCTTAGGGTCATTTATGTTTTTACGCATGACAGCATCGGTCTCGGTGAAGATGGACCGACACATCAACCTATTGAGCAGATTATGAATTTGCGGGCGGTGCCAAATCTAACAGTGATCCGGCCCGCAGATGCCGGCGAGTCTGTAGAGGCCTGGAAGGCCGCGCTCCTTAAACATGATGGCCCTACTGCGCTGATCTTTACCCGTCAGAATCTGCCAGTCCTGAGCCGGACCGAGCTTGCACCTGCTGGCGGTCTCCGGCGCGGCGGGTACATCCTCTGGGAATCAGCTCCCGGCAAGCCCGATATGATCCTGATCGGAACCGGGTCAGAAGTATCGATCACCCTGGAAGCGGGGAAACGTCTGTCGTCTGACTTTCGTGTAAGGGTTGTATCTCTTCCGAGCTGGAGAATCTTTGATAGTCAACCATCCGAATATCGCAATCATGTACTGCCTCCGGACGTCAAAGTCAGAGTTGCCGTGGAGGCAGGAATAAAACTTGGCTGGGAGCACTATGTGGGACTCGATGGAGCAGTTGTGGGAATGGACAGCTTCGGCGCCAGCGCACCTTATAAAGTTCTCTATGAAAAATTCGGCGTTACCGCAGAACATGTAGTTCAGGCTGCAGAGGCATTGATGAAGTAAAATCTTCCACACGATTCCTTGTCTGCGGGTCCAGCCGCGCTCCGGGATACCCCTTCTGGACCAGATGTACGGATACAACTATGGGCGCTGTCCTTATTTCTATATCGGTATTTGCGAGGTTTGAACAATAATAATGCCACGCCGCTGCCATTTGATTTTCCTATTAGTATTGCCCCTTATTGTGCTTGGCATCGCTTGGCCCTTGGCGAGTTATTCATCGACCCTCTACGAACGATCGCTACAGAAACTTGAAAGCAATCTTCAGACTACGTTGCCCGATGATTTTATGTTTGTCGTTCTGGGCGATAGCAGGGACAATGATGAAATATTCAAGAAAATACTTTCTGCGGCGGGCAAACTGAGGCCTCTTTTCATCCTGCACGGCGGGGACACAGTCTTTACAGGCAGGGAGAAAAAATTTAACCACTTTCTCGATATAGCGGAAAGCTCTTTGCCCGACACGCCGATCTTTGTGGTCATTGGCAATCATGAACTGACGAACAATGTCAAGAGTCCGCATGGCAAACAAATATTTCAGGAAAAGATAGGCCCGCTAAATTATGTTTTGGATTTGAAGAAACTCAGCATGCGGATTGTCGCCCTTGACAACTCTCTGTATGAGTTGACTCCGACGCAGCTGCAATACCTGGAGGAACAACTGACGGCAAAAAGGAAATATAAATTTGTAATTATGCATATACCGCCGGAAACCCAGAGATGGCAACACAAACACTGCTTCACGAAGGGGGCAGACAGGCTCAAGCAGATCGTGTCGGAACAGAAAGTATCCGTGGCTTTTTTCAGCCACCTGCATCTCTATGCTCAGGATGAAGTAAAGGGCGTGAAATATATAATCACAGGGGGCGCTGCTGCTCCGCTCCATATTAATGTTCCTTTTGGTGAGCATTCTTATCATTTCATTGTCGTCAGAGTGAAGGACGGTAAGGTCTCAACAGAAGTCATTCGCATTCACCAAGATGCGGAGAAAGCTCCTTCACCCACGGAATAATAGGAATATCATTTATGAGCACCTCGGAAAAAGCGATCGGCAATATTCCAAACCGCCTGATCCATGAAAAGAGCCCATATCTGCTCCAGCACGCCTATAATCCCGTTGACTGGTACCCATGGTGCGGGGAGGCATTTGATAAAGCCCGTACTGAGAATAAGCCAGTTTTTCTCTCCATAGGGTATTCGACATGCCACTGGTGCCACGTCATGGCCCATGAATCCTTTGAAGATCAGGAAATCGGGAGACTCCTCAATGATGTTTTCGTCTGCATCAAGGTTGATCGTGAAGAGCGGCCCGATATCGACAAGGTTTACATGAACGCCTGCCAGATGATGACAGGGGCTGGAGGATGGCCGCTCACCATTGTGATGACGCCTGACAGGCAACCCTTCTTCGCTGCTACGTATATTCCCAAGGAAAGCCGCTTCGGCAGAATCGGCCTGCTGGATATGACGCCCAGAATCAAGGAGATATGGAAAGAACGTTATCATGACATTTTGAAATCAGCCGATGAAATAGTATTCTCCATGCGCCAGAAGACGTCAGAAATTAGGGGCGAGGCTCTGACGAAAGATATTATCCGGGAAGCATACGAAGGGCTCGCGGGACTCTATGATGAAAAATATGGGGGATTCGGGCAGGCTCCTAAATTTCCCACTCCCCACCAATTGCTCTTTCTCTTGCGTTACTGGAAGTGGAACGGTGAGACAAAGGCACTGGAGATGGTTGTACGGACACTCAGTGCCATGCGCTGCGGCGGCATTTATGATCACGTTGGCTTCGGCTTCCATCGGTATAGCACTGATGAGAGGTGGCTGGTGCCTCATTTTGAAAAGATGCTTTATGACCAGGCATTGCTGGCCATGGCCTATACGGAGGCGTATCAGGCGACGGCAGTCGAATTCTTCAAAAGAACAGCCTGTGAAATATTTGCCTATGTACTTAGAGATATGAAGTCGCGGTCAGGCGCTTTCTACTCAGCTGAGGATGCGGACAGCGAAGGTGAAGAGGGGAAATTCTACTTCTGGACACAAGACGAGATCAGAGAGTTGCTGGGACCATCCGAAGCGGAGCTGATAATGAAGGTGTTTCAGGTGGAAAAGGCGGGAAATTTTGTCGATCAGTTAACGGGAGAAATGATCGGCCACAACATTCTTCACATCAAGAAGCCCGCCCATGAACTTGCTCCATCTCTGGGAATTTCAGAAGAGTCGCTCCGTCACAGGCTCTCTGCGGCACGGCTTTCGCTGTTTTCTGCCCGTGACAAACGTGTCCGTCCCTACAAAGATGATAAGATCCTGACGGACTGGAACGGCCTCATGATCGCTGCTCTGGCGAAAGGGGCGCAGGTTTTCAGTGACAAGGTTTACCTCAAAGCAGCGCAGAACTCCTTAAAATTCATCATGGATAATATGCGTGAGGTCGATGGAAGACTTTATCACAGGCACCGCGAGAGAGAGTCTGCCATCATGGCCAATCTCGATGACTATGCCTTTTTGATCTGGGGACTGATAGAGTGTTACGAGGCGTCATTTGATGCTTCATTTCTGAAGACGGCATTGAGGCTACAAGCGGATTTAACGAAACACTTCTGGGATAAGGAACACGGCGGCTACTATTTCACGCCAGATGACGGCGAAGATTTGATTATCCGCGAGAAGGAGAGCTATGACGGCGCCATTCCCTCGGGAAATTCCGTTGCCATGTTAAATCTCGTCCGTCTTTCCAGACTTACGGGGAACACAGAACTGGAAGCACGGGCCGCGGATATCAGCCGCGCCCTTGCGGGTTATGTCGGCCGAGTGCCTTTGGGCCATACCCAGTTCATGATGGCCCTGGGCTTTTTGCTATATCCATCTTATGAAATCGTGGTTGCTGGCAGGCCCAAAGAAGATGATACGGAGCGAATGTTACGTGGGCTAAGAGAGCATTTTATTCCCAACGCAGTTATTCTTCTTCGCCCTCCGGAGGATGAATCCTCTGATATAGTCAACATAGCGCCTTTTACGAAAGACCTCGAACATGTGAATAATATGGCCACAGCTTATGTCTGCACGAATTTCGCCTGTCACAACCAGACGACAGATATGACCGAGATGCTCAGGCTGTTAGATGTTCAGAAGGGATGATGTCGAGATATTATAATCGTCTTGTATGGACGGAGGCCGGATATGAATACCGCATCAGAGAAAAAAATAATAAGCACTCCCGATGCCCCAAAGGCAATCGGCCCTTATGCGCAAGCAGTAAGGTACGGCGATCTGCTGTTCGTTTCCGGGATGATCCCCATTGATCCCAAGACGGGTGAATTATTAACGGGGAACTTCGAGGCCGAGGTGATACTCGTTCTGGAAAATCTCAAGGCTGTGGTTGAAGCAAGCGGCATGAGCCTGAAGAATGTTCTGAAAGCATCAGTCTTCCTTAAAGACCTCTGTCTCTTTGGAAAATTCAATGAGATCTATGGCAGATATTTTGACGATATCCTCCCTGCCCGGGAAACAGTTCAAGTGGACCAATTGCCAAGGGATGCGTCAATTGAGATTTCCGTGATTTGCGGCGCCCTCCCGTAATGTTTTTATGAAGCCGGATGGAGATTAAAAGGTAAATATATTCTTCACGTAACATCTTGTCCATGGTCAACAAATTTCAAAAATCAATAAGGGCATTGCCGCAGTTTGCGAGCTTCGTGTTTAAAGTATTACGCAGTTTCAGACAGAACCAGGGCATACTGCTTTCCGGTGCCATTGCCTATTACACTCTTCTGTCGATCGTTCCTCTGTCGATACTCACTTTGATTGTCCTGTCGCACTTTATAGAACAGGAACAGCTGTTTCTCACCCTATCTACATACCTGGAAATGGCGATGCCGGGATATGCATCGACTTTGACCGAACAGGTGCGGGTATTCATTGTGCACCGCAATGTAATCGGTGTTATCGGCATACTGATCATGCTGTTTTTCAGCTCCATAGCCTTCACGGTGCTTGAGAATGCAATCTCGGTCATATTTCACCACCGCATTAGAATCCAGCGCCGCAACTTTATGATTTCAGCCATTATTCCTTTTGTGTATATTTTATTGATTGGCCTTGGCATATTCTTTGTGTCATTATTTGCGGGAGCATTAGAGGCCATCGAAAACAGGCACTTCATGCTCTTAGGCTGGAATTGGAGCTTTGAAGGCACGTCCAGAATTGCATTCTATTGGTCGGGGTTAATTGGTGAAGTTCTTATGTTCACCTCTCTGTATCTCGTCATGCCTGTGGGGCGGATAACATTTCATCACGCGCTGATCGGAGGATTGGCAGCCACGATTCTCTGGGAGATAACCCGTCGCGTCGTCGTCTGGTATTACACGTCCATATCCTTCGTAAATATAATTTACGGTTCTCTGGCATCGACGGTTGTGTTCCTTCTCGGTATAGAAGCGGCAGCGATAATACTTCTGTTAGGCGCCCAGGTTATTGCAGAACTCGAGAGCAAGCCCGAAGATGCAAACAAGGATCATTTCATGTTTGAGTGAAAATCTTGACTCAGAGTTCTAAGGGAATAGTTTCTTGACTCAATGAGACTTGTCCCTTTTCAAGGCAAAGAGAAAGAAAAAAATTAGAATGATTGACCCTGAGCAAGGGAAATGAGTCACGAAGAGAGGCAGGCTCTGCGCGAGAATGATAGATGGGTATGGTGAAGAGATGGAGCAAAATACAGGCGGGGCTGTGGTCCGGGAAATCATGATGGAATTTGCCCATCTTACCGGACTGTCATCGTCCAGGGAAGCGGCGCGGCGCTACTTATGGACGGATGCTTTCGCCGTCTGCAACTTCCTTGAACTTTATCGGCAAACGAATGATGAGCAATACAGGCGCCTCGCTTTGCAACTCGTCGATCAGGTTCATGATATACTGGGACGACACCGTGACGATGACCCGAGAACCGGCTGGATCAGTGGTCTCGAGGAACAAGAGGGCAGAGCGCACCCCACAAAAAACGGGCTGAGAATCGGCAAGGGCATGCACGAACGCAGAGCTGATGAACCTTATGATGAACAATTGGAATGGGATAGGGACGGGCAATACTATCATTACCTGACGAAATGGATGCACGCCCTCAATCGTGTAAGCCGGGTTACCGGAGATTCAATCTACAATAGATGGGCGCTTGAGCTTGCAAAAAGGGTACACGTAGGGTTTACTTATCTTCCATCGTCCGGTGACCCGAAACGCATGTTCTGGAAAATGAGCATTGACCTCTCGCGTCCGCTTGTGCCGTCGATGGGGCATCACGATCCTCTCGACGGACTCATCACATACCTGGAGCTTCAGCATATGGCGGCAAAAGATTCCAGGAATTCGGCAGACTTCGACCTCAGCAGGGAGATCGCAGATATGGCCGATATCTGTGAAGGAAAGAATTGGGCAACGGACGATCCTCTCGGCATGGGCGAACTCTTAAGTGCCACGTACAAACTGGCCCAACTGATAATGACCGAAGATATCGGGCAGGCAGAGCTTCTGAATGACCTCCTGGATTCTTCTCTGATCGGCCTGCGATCCTATGAAAGAAGGAATTCATTGAGGCTTCCTGCCGATTACCGCCTTGCATTTCGGGAGCTGGGATTGTCTATCGGATTACATGCAATTGAGAAATTGCCGGGACGGATTAAGCAGGCTCCGCGCAGTTTCATCATGCTAAATCGCCTGCACTCGCAGACGGAAAATCTGATGCGCTACACACCGCTCAGTAACATGATTGAGGCGTATTGGCTTGACGTTACAAACAGACAGGCAGAGACCTGGACTGAGCATCGTGACATAAACATGGTGATGCTGGCAACCAGCCTTGCCCCTGACGGGTATCTCTCGCTCTGATTTGTTTGGCACATTTTGCTATCTCAGCTTTAACTCATAATACTTGCGGTGCAAGATATAGTTAAATGCCTGCATCGATTATAAAGAGTGCAATCTGCTCGCAGTTCCTTCTAACCTTGTCCTATTACTTTCGCTGCTTCAGCCATGGCTTGCGGCTCCTTGAGTCTTGCCAGCTCCTGTGGTGATTCCTGAAAATTTTCCAGGGCGTTGAAAAAACGGTCGAGTACATCACCGCTGTAAGTCGGGATCAAAAAAAGATGGGTATGCGGAATTCTTCTGCCACGCGCATAGAGAAAGATGAAGTCGGGATGGAATTTGTCCATCATCCGGTTGGCGACAACCTTCGCCACCTTAAAAAGGCTTGTGTTTTCTTCATCGGAGAGTTCGTGCCACCACTGGACATGCCGCTTTGCAATTACCAGGCAGTGACCCTTTGTGAAAGGGTGGATATCCAGTATGCAGATGGAATGCTCGTCTTCATAAATCTTATATGCTTCGGCCTTGCCCGCTACGATGTCGCAAAATACACAGCCCTTCTCCTTTTCCATCTATATTCCCCTTTTCAATGAATTATCAAAAAATCCCGGCACGACATGGTTCCGCCTAAACCCTCAATGACCTATTGCCAGGTTAAGCTATTAAGTCCTGCAATCCTTCATTGAGTTTTTGAATGGTCTCGTTGATCTCATCTGTTTGACCATGCGTCTTCGATAACAAGGCGTCTATGGTGGAGAGTTCCTCTTTTACGTAATCAATCGCCTGTTTTCGCATTTCTTCGATTGCCCTGTTGATGCGGTCCTCCCACTGGGCGGCAAGACGGGAAATATTGGCTTCCACTTCACGGGGAATCTCGCTGACAAAATGCTTCTCAAAAAGTCCCCCGAAGATAAACATGGGGATAAGAAACCAGATGAGATCGAAATGGAAGTCAAATGATCTTATCGTCTTGATGTCAGGGTGATCGGGTTCTGATACCTCAATTCTCCAGTCCGCTTCAGCCAGTCTCACACCAAGAACCTTTTCGATATTTTTATCCAAAAGATTCCTGAAGGATTCAATTGATCTGGATAAACTGGCGTGAGCCTTGTTGAGAGTGCCATAGAAATGTCTATGCTCTGTTTTGGAGATATGCATCATCTCTTCCGTCATGCGGTCTGCGAGCCATTCTTCATATCTCCGGGTGAGTTTCCAGAGATTCACTTTCCACGTGGAAAGCTCCTTTTCCAAATCCAGAGAGAGTTTCTTCCTGAGAGGTCTCTGAAAATTATCAAGGTAGTTCATCATTAGGGTTCGCGTTTGTCTCTGGTTCTCGCGGGCAATGATGGTAAGTTCCTCACGGATGAGGTCGAAATTAACTTTTTCATCGAAGATCTGTTTATGAAGATTCTCACGGTCAAGGTCAGCCCGCAAAGACATCTTCAGGGCGATATCGAGATAGCCGAGACAACCTCTTATCAGGGACTGCATCTTGTACTGGAGGATTTTCCTGAACTCGAAATCACGGTTTAGCGATAGCTTGAAAAGAAGGCTTTCTTCCAATCGATCCTTGTATTTCTCTGTCTTCACACGGGTCGAGTATATATAGATCGGCAACCGCTTATTTAATTCACGCTGAAGCGTTCGCTCAAAAAATTCTATGACTTCGTTCTGCTGTTCCCGTGAGAGAAGGTCAGCTTTTGTCAGGAGTATGACTATATTCGGCGTGTGCTGCATGAGCTCCCGAATCAATTGCACGTCGTTACCTGAAAGGGGGCGGTCGGAGCTGACGGCAAGTATGGCGGTCCCCACTTGGGGAAGCCAATTTTCAGAGGTTTCCACATGATATTTGAATACACTTCCCAAGCCGGGGGTATCCACCAATCGCAGACCTGCGTAATCCCTGAGAGACGGAAGTTCAATATCCACAACCTCTACGTTTTTCTTATTGGATGGATTTTCGGCTTCCGAGGTAAAAGCTTCAATATCGTTAATGCCGATCTCCGATGCGCTACCGTCGAAATACCTGACAACGGCTTGTTCTCTTTCCCCAAATTGAAGGCGGGTAATAACCGTGGTAACCGGTATTACGCCAACGGGAAGAACGGATTTGCCGATAAGACTATTGATGAAGGAACTCTTGCCTGCCTTGAACTGGCCGAGAATTGCCACATCAATGGGCGGGCTCTGGATAACCAGTTTCTCGCAGGCCTCTATCTGGCGGTTCAGGGAAAGAATGGAGAATCTGGAGCAGAGGTCACGAACGTTTTTCAGCGATTGTTGTGAAACGTCCTGTACTCGGCTCACTGAATCATGGTTGATTGTATCAGACATAAAAAAACTCCCCCAGGAAGAAGCCGGAAGGAGTTATCAGCCTTAAAGGCGGTTTATTTACAGGCGAACTCCATCACCTGCTCGGCAGTTAAACAAATTCGAAATTTCTTGTCAAGGAGTTCATTTATTATCTTGACGATTACGGCCTAGCCTCACGCATCAATATTACGGTTTCAGCGCCCTACCTTTGTCAGTAGCCATGGCAATGACAAGTAGGCATTACGACACAGTTTCTGGCGGGTAATAAGACCCCCAGGTGGGGGTAATATTACCCCTGAACAAGGGCAAAGATGCATCTCAAGCTTCATATCTATTTAAAATCATTTAACAAAAACATATGGCATCGGTATTGCTAATTGTTAAGTATACATTCTGATTGGCAGATCGCATCCTTCATACCATGTCGTCCTAAAGGATGTCATTTCATTTCACTCGAAATGACAGAATGGTAGATAACTTACGGAAGCGGTCTACAGGTGCGGAAAAATTTTTGAGGAGGGATCACCATGTGGAAGACCACCATCCAGGGAGAGGCGTCTGTAGAGCCTGCCATCAAGCAGTGTCTCGCACCTTGTCAGGAGCGATGTCCCATCAATGAGGATATCCAGCGCACAAACGTTCTCATCTCTCTGCTGCCGGAAGATATCAAGCAGGCCAAAGAAGGTTTGATCCAGATCGGGGACTATCTTTTTGAGAACAATCCGCTTTTCCCTGTGTGCGGCTATGTCTGCGGTATATGCGAGTTGGGTTGTAATTACCAGAGCAAGGGAGGTTCCATCAGAAGGAGACTCTTGAAGCGGTTTGTATCCGACTATTTCTTAGACCACCTCGATGAAAAAAAAGAATACGACATCGTTAAGGACAAGGGAAACGTAGCTGTCATAGGCGGAGGCCCGGGCGGGTTGATGTGCGCCTTTCACCTCGGCAGAAAAGGCTACAGAGTAACTATCTTCGAGTCTTCAGGCAGACTGGGAGGGGCGCTCTGGCTGATTCCCCACTATCGCCTGCCAAAAATTGTGCTTCAGAGAGTCATAGAAAACATGCTGAGGGTCGCTGGCGTAGAAGTAAGATACAATTCCAGGATCGGAGAGGGGAATCTCACCCTCGATAAACTGAGGAAGGACGGGTACAAGGCAGTGTTTATCGCCAAAGGAACGCCCACGCCGAGAGTTCTTACCTTTGGTCGGGAAATGGTGGAGAACCAGGATCTGGACGGCGTCATGTATGGGCAGACGTTCCTGTATGAGGTAAGTCGCGGCATCCTTGTGAAAGACTACTTGGGCGGCAAAAAGGTTATCGTCATAGGCGGCGGCAATGTGGCCTTTGATGCGGCGCGATCAGCTAAGAGACTCGGTGGAGACGTCACCCTGGTGGCCCTCGAATCAGAGGACAAGTCCTCGAAAGACGGTATTCCCGCGGATCATGAGGAAATCCGGGGCGCCTGGGAAGAAGGCATAAGGACCATATACTCCCGCGGCGTAAGCAAGATATTGGGCGAGGAAGGAAGATTCACAGGCATAGTATCCCCTAAATGCACGAGCGTCTTCGATAAAGATGGCAGGTTCAATCCGGAATTCGACACCGGAAAAACCGTCACTATAGACGGCGATGCCCTTATCATCACCGTCGGTCAGGGACCGGATAGAGAGTTTCTCCAGGGAGAAGGCCTCTTGGATGAAAATGGACGGCTGGCTGTGGATCCTCTCACGCTTCAGAGCAGCAACAAAGACTGGGTCTTTATAGGTGGCGACGTGCGAAGGGTCGGCTTTATGGTGGATGCCATGCGGGAAGGCCAGGAGGCGGCGGAGTCCATTGAGCGTTATCTCAAGGGAATTGATGTCAGGGCCGGCAGAAAAAAAGAATTTGAGGCATTCGAGATACCACAGCTCAAGGATGAAGATTACAGGTCTGAGCCCGAGGTGGTATGGATACCGGCAGAGAAGCGCGTACACTTCCAGATGTTCGAGAAAGGGTTTACCCTCAAAGAGGCCATCGAGGAGGCAAGGCGCTGTCTCTGCTGCGGCCCCTGCGTCTCGTGCAAGGCCTGCATATCCATCGGTATGCAGGACGAACTGCCCTCCGTTGTTGTTCACGAGCACCTGTGCAGCGGGTGCGGGATATGTCTATCATCCTGCCATTACGGAGCGGCCTATCTCAAGGAGCAGGGCGGCCACCTGGTATCCGCCACCGACATATTCAGATGCAAGGCCTGCGGCATGTGCGTATCATCCTGCCCGGCCGGCGCAAGAGAACTGATAGGCTCCGATATGGAAGAACGTATCGCCGAAGTCTATGCTTCGTTTTAAGGATCATTATTTCAGAATTCAAATGAGACGGAGTTGAGAATATGGCAACATCTAAACTTATGATTACGCATCCTGAGATTACACATGCTTCTTTGGATGAATATTTATCGCGACAATGCCATGGTCGTGTGGGATTGAGGATAGCTATTTTGCAGGGTGTCATTGATAAAGTGCCTATAGATCACCTAAGTCGCCGGCGCAAGATGTCCCGGCAGGGTATCTATAATCTTGTAAAAAGGATAAACACGGAAGGCACAAAGGGGCTCGAGGACCAGCATCTCGGCCGCCCATGCCAGCTAACGGCTGATATCGCAGAAGATCTGAAAAAGACATTAATTCAGTCACCGATGAATCAAGGATACATGCAGTCGCGCTGGGACAATCCCCTGGTCAGAAGGTACCTGAAAGAGAGACATGGGATCGTTATAGGACGCACTCAGCTGATTAACTGGCTTCACGCGATCGACACCCCTGTGAAATTGGCCCGTAAGAAGTATGAGAAGGCAGCTTCGGTAAAAAGAAGATTATTCGTCGATTATCTAAATCAGCAGTCGGATGGGATTATCTTCTTTGGGGATGAAGCAGGCGTTCAATTAGACGCAGAACTTATTGCCCAGTGGGCGCCGGAAGGATGCCCACCACATTTGTTCACAGGCAGCATACTGTGACATGATAATCTCAAGGGAAATGCAACTATTCTGATGAATGGGTTTTACGAAAATAGTCACGAGGAGGATAATATGAAGGAGTTCACCCCCAAACTTGTATGCTTCTCCTGTAAATTCGGGTGGGGCTATCTGAGCGGTAACGGCTATGCCAAGAAGCTGATAAACCTTATTCCGGTGGCCTGCAGCGGCAAGGTGGACGCCACGCATATCATAGATGCCTTCAAGGAAGGGGCAGACGGAGTGCTTATATTAGGCTGCCCCGATAAGGAATGCCATTTTCAGACTGGCAACTACCAGGCAAGAAAGAGGGTGCTTCTATTACGCAAGACGCTCAAAGAATTCGGCATCGAGCCCAGACGTCTCAAGATTGCGCTGAGCCTTGACCCGGAAGGCACGAAAATCCCTGTCTTCATCGAAGAAATGAAAAAAGAGATTGAGAGTTTGGGGCCCCTTTCGGTTGCAGTGTGATTTGGGTAAGTTTACGTATAAGGAGCAAAAGGGAAGATTGGAGGAAAATATGGCAGAGAAACCCAAGGTAGCAATTTACTGGCTCGCATCCTGCGCCGGCTGCGATGAGGCCATAGTGGATCTGAACGAAGTGATTCTAACGGTCGCCGATGCCGTGGATATCGTGCTGTGGCCTGTCGCCTTAGACTTCAAGTACGAAAGCATCCGCAAGATGAAGAAGGGTGAGATAGCCCTCTCCATCCTTCATGGGTCCGTGCGTAATTCAGAACAGGAAGAGATGGCCAAGCTCCTCCGGGAAAAATCCCAGCTTGTACTGGCCTTTGGCGCCTGCGCCTGCTTTGGAGGAACCGCGGGGTTGGCGAATTTTATTTCAAAAGAGGAAATTTTCAACTGGGTCTACCAGGATGCGCCGACAGTGGTGAACCCGAATAAAAACAGGCCCCAGACTGAAACTAAAGTCAACGGAAACAAGTTGACGCTGCCGGAATTCTTTGACCGCGTATATCCGCTCCACGATATTATCCACGTGGACTACTATCTGCCGGGATGTCCGCCGCCGCCGGAACTCATAGCAAACGCGGTCTTTGCCGTCCTGGAAGACAAGCTGCCTCCCAGAGGCGCGACGCTCGCACCGACTAAGCCCTTGTGCGACGCCTGTCCACGGAACAAATCCAAGCCGCTGAGGATGGAAATTTCGGAGTTTAAAAGGATACACGAGATTGAAGCGAAAGACGACCAGTGTTTCCTGGCACAGGGCGTTCTCTGCGCAGGGCCCGCGATCCGCTCAGGGTGCGGCGAAACATGCATCAGAACCAATATTCCCTGCAGAGGTTGCTTCGGTCCTGTTGACGGTGTGGATGACGCGGGTGCGAAGTTAATCTCCGGACTGGCCTCGCTCATCGGCGCAGAAAGTGAGGCGGAGGCCGGAAAAGTCATCGAAGGTATTGCCGACCTGGCAGGCTACTGTTACCGCTTCAGTCTCCCTTCGGCGTCGCTGAAACGAAAGAGCAACAAAAAGGAGAAATAATCATGGCGCGAAAAATAACCATAGACCCGATCACCAGGCTTGAAGGACACGGGAAGATAGAATTGCTTCTCGATGAGAAAGGCGACGTAAAGGATGCCTATTGGCAGGTGGCCGAACTGCGGGGGTTTGAGCGTTTCTGCCTCGGCAGACCCGCAGAGGAGATGCCGAGAATCGTACCGAATATATGCGGCGTCTGCCCTTCAGCGCACCACATGGCTGCCACCAAAGCACTCGACGACCTTTACAGTGTTGAGCCCACCCCGGCGGCAAGGCTGATCAGGGAACTCGAATTCAATGCCTTCTATATTGAGGACCATTACATACACTTCTTCTTCCTCGCGGCGCCCGATTTTGTCGTTGGTCCACACGCCGATCCGAAAGAGCGAAACATCCTCGGCGTTATCGGCAAGGTGGGCAAGGAAATAGGCATCAAGGTCATTGAGGTCAGAAAGAGAAACCGGGACATCATCCGGCATATCTTCACCAAGGCGCCGCACCCGGAAGGCGGGTTGCCCGGTGGCGTACCGAGGGGATTTACCGAGCAGGACCGGAAATGGGTCAAAGACACCGCCGTATTTTCTCTCGACTTCGCCAAATTCGCCATTCAGCTCTTCAAGGATGTAGTTCTCACAAACAAGTCCTACGTGGATCTGATCCTGAACGATGCCTATAAGCTGAAGACTTATTACATGGCCCTGGTGGATGAGAACGACAGGGCTGTCTTTTATGACGGGACGGTCAAGGTCATCGACCCTGAAGGCAAAGAATACGTGAGATTCCATCCCCGCGACTATGACCAGCATATCGGTGAATGGGTGGAGCCGTGGACATACATCAGACTCAACCACTTAAGACAGCTTGGCTGGCAGGGGCTCACGGAAGGCAACGGTACGTCGCTATACCGTGTCGCGCCGCTCGCCAGGCTCAACGTAGCCAGCGCCATGCAGACCCCGCTTGCGCAAAAAGAAGCGGAGATCATGTTCGATACCCTGGGAGGCAAGCCCGCTCATCACACGCTCGCCACGCACTGGGCACGGCTCATCTGCGCGCTTCAGGCCGCGGAGAATAATGTGATCATCGCGGATGAACCACGGCTCACCAGCAAAGATATCAGAAACATGAATCTCAAGCTCAAAAACAAGGGCGTGGGATGTGTGGAGGCGCCCCGGGGAACACTCTTCCACCACTACGAAACCGATGACGAAGGCATACTCACGAAAGTCAACCTCATCGTGGCTACGCAAAATAATGCCGCCCCCATCTGCCTGTCCGTAAAGAAGGCCGCCCAGGAATTTGTCCACGGCCCGGACGTAAAGGAGGGCTTCCTGAACATGGTGGAAATGGCGTTTCGGGCCTACGATCCCTGTCTCTCCTGCGCCACCCACTCACTGCCCGGCACAATGCCGCTCCAGGTAAAGATTAGAGATCACGAAGGAAGAGTGATCAGGGAAATAAGCCGATGATAGATGGGAGGTATTGAAAGATGCATATTTCGTTTCTTTATGAAACGAGGGATGTCGGAGGACTGAATTGACAATGAAGACTCTTATCCTTGGCATGGGCAATCCCATCCTGTCGGATGACGGAGTGGGTCTGGCGCTCGCCGAAATGCTCCGGAACAAAATCCGCGGGGCGGATGTCGCAGCAAGCGCCATGATCGGCCTTTCCCTCTTCGACTTAATCATGGGCTACGATACTATCTTCATCATCGATGCCATGACCACGAAAGAAGGAAAGATGGGAGAACTCAAGAAGATCGGCGCAGATGACCGCTGCGGCACGCTGCATCTCTTTACCTCGCACGGCTTAAATATCTTTGAGCTTATGGAACTCGGCGTGCAATGCGGCTTTGAGATGCCTCGCCTTGCCGCAGTCTACGGTGTCGAAATAGGTAGTGAAGTAACCTTCGATGAGAGTCTATCGATAGATCTCAATGAAAAGCTCCCCGCCATAGCCGAAGAGATCATCGGCGACATGATGGCGATCCTGCCTTTACTGTCGGCCTCTCTGCCAGTATAAGGAGGGTTGGTACCTATCTCAGGTATGGATTATACATCTTCTCGTGCCCTATGGTGGACGACGGCATCCTCCCGTAGTTGTGGCCTGGCATCACCTTTGTGTCATCAGGCAATGTGAAGAGCTTTTCCATTATTGAATGGCGCAGAACCAGCCAAGACCCTCCAGGAAAATCGGTCCTTCCCACAGCCTCCACAAAAAGGGCATCCCCTGTGAAGACATACCCTTCTGTATAAAGAGATATGCCGCCCTGCGTATGTCCCGGTGTATGGATGACTTTGAGGGAAATGTTTCCCACCCTGATGTCATCGCCGTCATTCACGATGATATCCGGATACGGTGATCGCTCGGCGCCGTGCAGTCTGAAGACAGCGGCTGGTGTGAACATGAGCAGTTCGGCATCATCCTTGTGGACGATAATCTGCGCGCCCGTCTTGGTTTTCATCTCCGCATTCCCTGTCATATGGTCCACATGCCCGTGTGTATTAACGATGTATTTGATCCTGATATTGTTCTCTTTCGCGGCTTTAATGATGCCGTCCACGGCTGCTGCCGGATCTATTACCAGGCCTTCGCCTGTTTCCGGGTCGCCCACAATATAGGCGAATACGGCCATATGACCAACCTCAACTTGGTGCAGATACATACTTGGCACTCCTTAAGATCATTTAACATTTTTGCTTCTTTATCGTCAAGGAACCTATTGAGAACATTGTTATTTGTAGTGTACCTTTTTGATAGAAGGTGAGAGATTTTATGATGGAGAGATGGGCACGTCCATTAGAGGACGCTGATGACCGGCTCTGGTTTTGGCGCTACCGTTTCCTCGTTGGCAAAATCATAAAACGATAGATCCGTCACCGGACTTCCGAAATGAGAAAATTCCTCCTTCAGCATATCGATAAACATCTTGACGGTTATCGAAAAGCAAAAGCACGAGGCGTAATCGTAGGATTTGGTGTGCCTAGAAATATCAATCACTATGGCCTCCAGGAGTTGTCTCGAGATCACATCACTGTTGTGATTCATAATGAGCCCAATCATGCTGAGGGCCATCACTTTTATATGAAAGCTGATCGCACCTCCCCTTTCCTTTTTGTAATCCGAATGCTCGACAAGATATGCCCTGTCTTCCAGAAAGGTGATATTGGGGGGGACATCATGGAGAGACTTCCTTTTATAACAGCGATCAAACACAGGCAAGAGAGGTGAATAGACGGCCTTTCCATATCCGCCGAAGCCGGAAATGTCAATCCCTGCATAATAGTGCCGATACTTGAGGTATCTTTCCTCCATTTTATTGCGGCTGTTATTTTGCAAGTTTGCCTCTATGATCTTTTGTTGCATCATACCACCTGCAGGATATCCGACGGTGCGTGGCCGGCATCGTCAGTCACGAGTCTAGAGACCGGTTGTTGCAGCCCAATCCACACTTCTCGTGTCTTGCGCACGCATTTCCTGCAACTGCGCGCAAGTCGCCGGAACGCTTTTTAATGAGAGGGAATAATTGCCGATGCTGAAATGGCCTCTTTGTGAGGACCTCAATCAGATTCTTATCAGGTAAATATCCCTAAAAGAGAGCGGTGCAGAGAAAAACACCGCTCTCTTACGTTATTTGTATGGTTTCTCTTTCCTAATAACTATCCAAGATAGAAACCGGTCGGGTCAAGATCTCTGAGGATCTTAATATCTTTCTCGGTCGGCTGAGTGGTCTCCACGACATTGGGCGATACCTTGAGATCCCATGCGCAGGCGGCCTTGACCTTCTCCACGGACTGGCCGGGAAAGAACTCGGCCAGGTACATCTCCTTGGTGTCTTCATCGAACCTGTAGACGCCCATGGTGCTGATCACACAGTTCGGCCCCCCACCGATCATGCCGAGTTTCTCGCGTTCTCCCGGGCCACCGAGGTAGCCGGGAGTGGTAATGTATTCACATTTTTCGACGAACTTCTTTTTATCCTGGGGCATAATGGCAACGGTCCTTTTGCCTGAAGTCGCCATATCGTTCGCGCCACCGCTTCCGGCAAAGTAGGTGAAGCTTTCCTTCTTGGACCAGTCCCCTGCTCCCGTCGAGTTGATGTTGCCGTACTTGTCGATCTGGGCGCCGCCGAGGAAGGCAAGGTCGACCTCGCCGCGCTGCAGCGCGGCCATGGTGGCCAGCATACCGAACGTTGCATCGCCCCCGAGGAAAGCAGCAGGGTCATCCACGGTGATCGCAAGGGCCTGAGGAGGTGTCGCCCGAATGGCGCCGCCCTCGGTGAACATAATCATGTTGGGGGCGTGGGTGGCAAAGGCATATGCGGCCACCATAATTGGCAGTCCCACTCCTATGAAGACAACCTCTCCGTCTGTAATTTCTTTGGCAGCGCGGATTGTCATAAGTTCTGTCAGTTTATAATCAGCCATAATTACTTACCCCCTTTCTTCGCGGCGAGCGCTTCTTCGTAAGCCTTCAGCCGGTCATCCGTGTACATGGGCACACCCTTCCAGCATGTCGGATCATGGTAACCGTAATCGACACCCAGTTTTGGGCTCGGCGTAAAGCCGAGCTTGGGTTTCAGCAGGTCCAGGCCTTTCTGGCCGAATTTCGATTTATATTTTTCTATGTACGCGGCGTGGTCTTTGCAGCCGTATACCCATTCATCGAGGAAGGCGGGCAGGAGGTCTGCGTACCGCTCATATCTCCCCTGATACTGAGAGAAGCGGATGTCCAGGCCGTAGTAGCCGCGGCATGCCGAGGGATGGGCACCATACGGGCAGTGGACAACGGCCAGGGTCTTGAAGTAGGGAACAATCACGCGGTCCGGATCAGATCTGGTTACCTCCGGCTCCACAATCTCCTCGGCCGTAACGATGACACCACGCGTTGTTCCGTTGGCGCCGAATTCGTCGGTGACACCCCGGGTTCCATAAGATATCACATTGCCAAGACGGTCGGCCTTCTGTGCGTGGATGATCCCCACATCGGCACGCCAGGCGCGCACAACATTTACCTTCTTGCCGGTGAAAGGATCTTCTATTACCCTGAGATCGTTTATGTTGTGTTTTTGCATATCCGACCCGATATTTCCCAGGATGGGCATGAAGGGAATGCCCATAAAACCTGCCATCATCGCGGTGGTGGCGCCGAAGTTAGAGATGTCATACCTCTTGAGGTGACCTTGATTGAATGCCCGGCGAACGGCATAGGGGGCCTTCACGTACCAGTTCATGATCCAGGCAGAGTGAATTTCCGACACACAGCCGGCACCCACCATAAGGTCCAGACCACCCACGTCCGTCGAAGATTCGATGGTAGTAAGGTGCCTCTTCTTCTGCCTGATGATTTCGTGAGTCAGGGCCATGGGGACCATGATCTGGAAGCCCCCATAGTATACTACATCGCCATCATGGATGAATTTTGCTACCGCTTCTTTGAGCGTCATCCTTTTGTCGATATCTGCCATGTAATCCTCCTTTTCCTATTAAATAATAAAATAGAGTTAGTAATGCCAACAATTAACGGAAAGCAGCTCATACCTCCTTCCTAGGGCTCCACAAACCCCCGCTCAATGCGCCTCTCATAACATTGACGGCATAGATAATAAACGCGGATATTTCCGCAACCAGTTCCATAAAGTTGTAAAAGAAAACTGCATTCGGGACAACTCTGCAGCATGCACCTGCTCTCGCAAAACCTGAAGCTCTCCTCAGGCTGGCCGCATTCATCGCAATCATGGGGAAAGATGGACATGGTCTTTCGTCCCGTGATCTTTTTGTTTTTTCCTTAAAGCAAGCAATGGTATCGCAACAAGGCAAAGTGGGCAGTAGAAAAAACCGCTTAAGGTCGAGAAATAGAGCATCTCGTACGCCAGATTTATCCGGTCTTCGAAAGACCCCTATCAATAGAGGGTTCTCTCTACCAAAATATGATTCATTATGTCAACTATTTTCTGAACTCTACAAGAAATTTTTTTTGATCAAATCTTCCTTTGAGGTCCGGGATGGATAGGGGAGATATATTACAGCCTTTATCGTAACATCTCCCGTGGAGAACATGCAAACAAACAGATGATAACCCTCTCTGCCGTTTTATCGAATACGATAGACGTCAGCAAGCATAGCGGTAGAAGACTTAAATATATTTCACAATTTAGGGAATTGTACTCGATCCGGCTAGGGACAGGATTGCGGGAGCTGCGTCTCCGGCTGGTAAGATCAAACACCCTTCTTAAGCCACAGGACCCACCAACCGTCGCTTTGCTAAATAGTGTTTTTTTCGCTGAGCCAGGGTCTCGTATTGTCCAGGAGATAATCTGCGATGTTTTCATATATGCAGTCCCGGCAGAGATGGACAAGCAACATGCTTTTGATTTGTCGGAATATCAGCAGTACGTCCGTGTATTTATGACAGACAAAACATCGGCCCGGCATGTCTTTCTCATGAAACTGGTAATCTTTTGCGTCGTCGTATGTTATGGGCATGCGTCGTTTGTCCGGTAATGGTCCATTGAAAGAGAAAAGCTTCTTAAGACGCCCTATGCCGGGGCCTCAGAAACTTTATCAGCTCTGGTATGGGGAACGGGAAATTTCAATATACAGGTTGTGCCTTCACCTTCCTTCGATGTGGCGCCTATTTCCCCGCCGTGAGAATCCATGATCTTCTTGCAAAAAGTCAATCCGAGACCGGACCCTCTGTGGCGTTCTTCCTTGCCCCCTGCTCTGAAAAACGGCTCAAAGATAAAGGGGAGCTTGTCCTGGGGAATGCCAATCCCTGTATCCGAAATGTTCACAGTAACATAGTACTCGCCGTTCCGGGCAGAGACACATATTCTGCCGCCATCCGGCGTATATTTTGTTGCATTGCCTATGATATTGATAAATACTCTGACTAGGCTTTCCTCATCCCCGACAATTTGGAATAAATTTTCCGGCACATTTACCTCAAGTGCAATTCCTCTTTCGTTGCATATAGGCATCAATTCCTCGGCGCTGAGCGAAATGACGTCTGATAACCTCAAGGACTCTTTCTTTTGTGCAAAGGTGCCGTTTTCTATTCGGCTGAGATCCAGCCAGTGTTCAATCAATCCCTCAAGATTCTCGACACGCGTACTGCATCTCTCAATAAGGTCTGTGACGTCTTTATCGAAGCGATTGCCGGCGATTGCTTTGAGAGATTCCATGCATTGCCTGATGACGACCAGAGGGGAACGCATTTCGTGGCTTACAAACGTAATGAAATCTCTCTCCATCCGCTCCTTTTCTTCCCTCAAAATTCTCGTTTCTATCCTGAGGTTACGATGCTCAAGTCCTCGCCTGGCGACAGCCCGCAACTGGTCGGGGCTGAACGGTTTCGGAAGGTAGTCATAGGCCCCTTTCTGTATGGCTTCCACAGCGGAGACTATGGTTGCGTAGCCGGTAATCATGATAAGGATAATATCAGGTATATCTCTGGAGAGGATTTCAATGATTTCCATACCCGATATACCTGGCATTTTAAGATCTACAAAGGCTATGTCCGGTTTATTCTCCCTCGCGATCTTGATGCCGTCGACCCCCTCCCCCGCAGTCAAGACGACATACCCCGACCTTTCCAGCGTCTGCCTGCATCCATCCCGTAGGGATTCCTCATCATCAATGATCAAAATGAGAGGTTTTTGAACATTCATCATGCCGATTATTTTCCCAGCGCCTGGGCAATATATCCGAGGAGATCATCAGCCTTCACCGGTTTGTGCAATACCCTGTTCACCTTGGGAAATTCTGCCGGCGGTTCAAACGACTGGTACGGACCCTGCAAGTCTACGGCGCTCAACATGAAAAGAGGCGTATCCTTCCCGGTGTCTGTGGCGCGGATTTTTTTCAATACTGAGAACCCTTCACCCCATGTCTCCATCATCATATCGATGATAGCAAGGTCAGGGGTCACGGATTTCCACATCTCAACTCCGCTCTTGCCGTCTTCTGCCAGGAACACCTCATACCCGCCCTTTTCGAGAATTAGTTTGGTTGCGAATAGAAAATCTTTGTCATCGTCTATTAAGAGAATTTTTTTCTTTGTCATCGTTCATTACCTCCATTTTTGATTTTTATAATTAATATGAGCAAGGATGATGCCAGATTGTAACTTATTGATTTATAAAGAAAAAATATAGAGAGTGGTAGGAAAAGGGAAACTTTGAGGGGTAAAACTCCCCGTCTCTGAGGCGGATAACCCCCTTGCGGCAACGTTTTTTCTAACGATGCTCCATCTTTATACCATAATTACGCATCTTTATCCGGAGGGTCTTCCTGTCTATACCGAGGAATTTTGCCGTCTTATTGATCTGGAAGTGAAAGTGGTTCAGAGCCTTTACGATGTGTTCCTTTTCTACATCTATTAGAGTCATCCTGCCGGTAGAAGAATCCACCACAGGGGCCTTTGCCTGATCGTCCTGACCATAATAAAATATATCAGATAGATTAACGACATCATGGTCGCACAGCACGCATAGACGCTCGACGATGTTCTTTAGTTCCCTGACATTGCCGGGCCACCTGTATGATACGAGCGACTTCTTTGCCTCTTCTGAAAATGACCGCACCTTGCTGTCGTACTTCGTTATGAATATATCAAGGTAATGCTGAGCAATGGGCAGGATGTCGGCTTTATGTTCCCTCAATGGTTTTATGGGGAGAGGCACAACGGAAAGCCTGTAGAACAAATCCTCCCTGAACCTTCCTGCTTCAATTTCTGTGCGGATATCTCTATTCGTTGCAGCAATCAGCCTGACATCTATCCGTTCCGGCGATGATCTGCCAACCTTGGGTACCTCCTGTTCCTGGATTACCCTAAGCAGTTTGGCCTGAATGTTGAGATTGATGTTGGAAATCTCGTCAAGAAATAATGTTCCCTTATCTGCCATCTGGAAACGGCCCTCACGCGACTCCGTCGCGCCGCTGAATGCCCCTTTGACATGTCCGAACAGTTCGCTTTCCATGAGGGTCTCAACCAGCGAGGAACAGTCTACGGGGATGAATGGTTGATTGGCCCTCCTGCTGAGATTGTGGATGGTGCGCGCCACAAGTTCTTTTCCTGTCCCGCTCTCCCCCGTAATCAGAACGGTGCTGTCGGTCTGTGCTATCCGGTTGATGGATTCCTTTAGCTCTTTCATATAGTCGCTCGTGCCGTTGAGCAGGGAAAGTCCTTTTTCCGCGTTGCTCTCGTCCCGCTTGAGGGCATCCTCGACCGCTCCTTTCAGATCGGCTGCGGAATAAGGTTTCGTCAGGAAATTAAATGCGCCCTGCCTCATTGCCTCAACGGCAATAGGGATGCTGGCATAGCCGGTGATAACAATGATTTTTGCAGAGATGTTTCTTTCGACTTTCAGCTTTACGAGAATCTCTAATCCATCCATCTTGGGCATCCGGATATCCAACAGGATCACGTCATAGATATCCTTTCGAGCCATCTCAAGCCCCCGAAGCGCGTCTCCCGTGCATTCTACCTGGTACCCTTTGCGGGACAGCACTTGTGTGCATGCGTCACGCATGGACTCCTCGTCATCGACAATCAGAATCTTTTTATCTTTCGAAGTCACTGTTTAGTCACCCTTCTCATTTCATAAGATTAACTGTAAAACACGTCTTCGTCCATGCCGCTGTATCTGCCCAAATGTGCGGGAAGGGAGATAGTGAAAGTCGCTCCCTTTCCGGACCTGCTTTCCGCATCGATAAAGCCATTATGCTTCCTGATGATACCGTAAACTATGGGAAGTCCGAGGCCGGTCCCTTGGCCGGGTTCTTTTGTTGTAAAGAAAGGCTCGAATATATGAGGCAAATCTTTTTCTTCTATTCCTTTGCCGGTGTCTGAGATCAGGATCTTCACTGAATTATCGGCACCCTGCATGGTGGTAATCGTTAACGTTCCGCCGCCTTTCATGGCATCGGCGGCATTGATGAACAGATTCAGAAATACGTCTTCCAGCCTGGACTTGTCACCGATCACTTCAGGAAGGTCTTCTGCAAGACGGGTGTTTATTTCTATACCGTGGAACATTGCCTGGTCCTTTACCAGACTGAGGGAACTCTCAATGACGCCGTTTATATTCAAAGGCAGCATCTCGCCCGTCGGCGTCCTGGCGAAGTCAAGCAGGCTCTGGACGATCCTCTTTGACCTGTTTGTCTGGTAGATTATCTTCTGCATATTTTCCCTTGCAGGAGAATTTTCAGGGATATCTTCGAGAACAAGGTTGCTGTAAAGGAGTATGCCCCCCAGCGGGTTGTTTATCTCATGGGCCACACCCGCCGCCATTTCACCCAATGCCGTTAGCTTCTCCGTTCTGGCCAGTTGCTGGTGAGCCCTGTGGAGCATTTCATTGTGGTTCTTCAGGGATTTCGACATATAATTGAAGGCCTCATCCAGCATATCAAATCCGGATATTTTATCGGGCGATAATTTATAATCGAGATTGCCGGCGGCTATAGACTCTGCGGCCTCCTTCAGCATGCGTATGCGCTTTATTATGGTGTCCCCCAGTCTAAATGAGATAATAAAGGCGATGATCATGCCGAGAGATGTAATGCCCAGGTTGATCCATATGGTATTCCATTTTATGTCTCTGTACTTTGCCTCCAGAATGCCCACATAGAGCGCCCCTATGAGCTTCCTGCTTATATCGTAGATGGGGGTATAGGTGGTTATGTACCAGTCATTTACCACGAAGGCCCTGCCGACCCAGTCTTTTCCTTCCACTATAACCCTGTCATAGACTTCCTTGGACAACATAGTGCCGACAGCCCTCTCGCCGTCTTTCGTCATGACATTGGTGGCTATTCTCACACCGCCCTGAAATATGGTTGCCACACCCATTTCACGGCCCTTATACTTTTCGCCCTGGTATACGGTTTCCTTTATTTTATCCACGATGGCATAGTCTCTGTTAAGGAGAACCCCTCCGACTACGGCGCCGATTAATCGCTTTCTCTCATCAAGGATTGGATATGCTGCCATCATTACCATGCCTTGGGAGAGTTGCTTCTCACTCGATTCGAAGGAGAGAGGAGTTTTTATGATTTCTATCTTGACCAGCCCGGCAAGATCGGGATTCTCCCTGAGAATGTCATCAATGGGCATGAGTTCAGTAGATGCCTGTGTGGACTTCTTTTCTATGCAGTTTTTCACGACCGATGTCCAGAGCATGCTGTCCCCCCTGATTTTCGCGTTCGCCGCCCTGTAGAGGACACGCCCTTTGGCGTCGACCACTAAGAGCATATCAAGGAACACATCGCCGTCTTCTGCCTGAGTACCGCGCCGATGCCGGATTAGGCCCCTCAAGTTCTCCATTTTAGATATGTCATGGTTGGCTATCGCTATGTGCAGGTCCACTGCTTCTGCCGTAAATTGAATCTGGGAAGTTATCTTTTCCAGAGTTTCTCTATAGATTAGTTTTGCCGTATTGATATCCTGTCTGACCCGGTTTTGTACTTCGTCTATTGTACTCTTATTAATCGTCCATATGCCGATGACGGTGGCTATGAACCCGGTGAGACATGTGGCAATCAGGAATCCCACTATCAGGCGGCGGCGCAGATCCAACTTGAAGAGTTGACTCATTAGCCTGTCGACAAATTTCATCGTGTATTCCTCAGCGTCCTATTGCTGCAACTTTGCCAACTAGTTAAAATTATATCACGACATAAATATTATAACAATCAGTCTTCGTGACATGGGCGTATTTAATGCCGGTCACACCAGAATCTCTATAATAAGGCCGGCAAAAGTGGATGCTTGTAGCAGCATCCACTTTCATGCCACCACCAGCGACTCATCTGGAGCAAGCAACTGTATTCCGCTCATAAGAGGCATACCGGCCTATCGGAGTTGATATATTTTTTTCTGTTTTATTATTATTTTTTTTCAATTAAGATATCCGAAGCGGGCTCTAAATACCGTTATATTTGATGGAGTAAGCACTTGCTACCCACAGAGAGTTTATCCATAGACGCATTCAGTTATGAAATCCCCGTTAGGGTCGTATCTTTTGCGGCTATTTTCATCTTCATGTTCGTCTTTGAGCTTCTCTCGCCGCGCCGCAAGCTGATTACGTCGAAGATGCTTCGGTGGTTCAGTAATCTTTCCATCCATATTCTAAACACCGTCGTGATCAGGGGCATCTTCCCGGTCATCCCGATAACGGTGGCCATTCTTGCCGGGGAGAAGTGTTGGGGGCTCATCAATCTCTATCACCTGCCCCCATGGTCCGCGATCATTATCGGCGCCGTCTGCCTCGATTTCGTTATCTATCTTCAACACGTCGCATTTCACACTGTGCCCTTGTGCTGGCGCCTGCACATGGTACACCATACAGACCTGGACATTGACATGACGACGGGGGTGCGTTTCCATCCCGTGGAATTAGTTCTCTCCATGTTCATCAAAATGGCCGCCATCGTCATATTGGGAGCGCCTCCTCTTGCGGTCTTAATATTCGAAGTGGCCCTGAACGGCGGCTCTATTTTCACTCACAGCAATGTCTACATTCCCGGCGCCGTGGATAAGGCGCTCAGGGTATTTTTTGTGACCCCTGATATGCACCGCGTGCATCACTCCGTCATTATGCGTGAAACGAATACCAACTTCGGATTCAACCTGTCCTGGTGGGACCACATTATGGGCACCTATCAGGACCAGCCATCGGCAGGGCATGAAGGGATGACGATCGGTCTCGGTTATTTCAGGGATGAAAAGAAGCTCACGCTTCTGTGGCTCCTCATCTTGCCGTTCTCAAGAAAGAAGATAAGGAATCTCATCAACCCTGTGAGGCAAGAGAAAAATTCATGAGTGTGAGAGCAGAAGACAGATGCCTCGTCATGTTTGTCAGATTCCCGGAACATGGTCAGGTAAAATCGCGGCTTGCAAAAGACCTTGGTGAGGAGGCGGCGGCAAATCTCTACCGCTGTTTTGTGGAAGATTTATTGGAGAAGTTTTCCAGAGAATCTTACAGGTTCCACATAGCATTCTATCCCGCTGAGAAAGGACGCGAAATGAGAGAAATGCTGGGCGAGGAATTTTCTTACATCCCGCAGACGGGAGAGGATCTCGGTGAGAGAATGAGACTCTCCTTTTTGCAGTGCTTCTCCGAAGGGGCTCGATCCGTTGTTTTAATTGGGAGCGATGTCCCCGATTTACCGGCACGGATCGTCGACGAGGCCTTTCGCGCCCTCGACAAATATGATGCTGTAATCGGCCCTGCTGTCGATGGTGGCTATTATCTGCTCGGATTCAAGGAGGACTCTTTTTGCGGAGATGCCTTTATGGGGCTTCCTTGGGGTGCGGAGACGGTTTTCCACGATACAATGAATATTTTCCAAATGGCTGGCGCCCTGGTGCATGTGCTACCCGTATGGTGGGACATAGACAAATACGAAGACATAGCGGCCCTCATCAAGAACAGTAAGTACACAGGATTTACAAACTCTAAGACTATGCTGTATCTCAAGGCTATAGGCCTTGCATAATATCTCATGATGCCGAAATTTTCTTTCATCATCCCCGTCTGGAACGAAGAAGCGATCATCTGCCGCACGATAGAGCATATCCGGACTCTCGGCGTTTCAGGCAACGCGGAAATAATTGTTGTAGATGGAGACCCGGCGGGAATAACGATCAAGGTTGTCCGTCATACGGGTGTGAAAACTGCAATCTCGGGAAAGGGGCGTGGGAAGCAGATAAATCTCGGGGCGGCCCTTGCTGACGGTGAGATCCTGATTTTTCTGCATGCCGATACCCTCCTTCCCCCTGATGCCCTGGAGCTCATACAAACGGCAATGGATGATAGCTCCTGTGTTGCCGGGGCATTCGATTTAGCAATCGATTCAGAGTGGCCCGTATTCAGATTGATTGAGAAGGCGGCATCCATCCGGTCACGCCTGACGAGGATACCGTATGGGGATCAGGCAATCTTCATGAGGAAGAGAAATTTCCAGGACCTGGGTGGCTTCAGGGATATCCCCATCATGGAAGATGTGGAGATCATGCAGCGGATCAAGAAACGGAAGGGAAAGATATGCATCCTGAGAAAGGCCGTCAGGACTTCCCCACGGCGGTGGGAGAAAGAGGGCATCGTATACACGACCGTCAGGAACTGGATTCTTCTTTCCCTTTACCTGTGCGGCGTCAAACCGGAAAGCCTCGTCCGCTTCTACCGATAAGCCGAAGCCTTCAACTGTTCTGCCTTCTGCCCTGTACCCTATTCCCTATACTATGAAGTTCCCTTTCCGAAGTCTTTCCCAGCACTCCACGCCTTGCCCGCGTTTTCGCCAATCTTCCAGTAGTTGTTGTCGGGCATGGTCAATGTGAAGGGACTGATTTTCTTGATGTCAGGCTTGCCCTCCGTCAGATAACGCTCCTCAGTGTATGCCCCCACGATCTCACCGATGAAGAGGCGGTTTGTCGGCAGATCCATAGTATTGACGAGCCTGCATTCGAGGGAGAGCGGACACTCCCTGATCATGGGGGCGCCGGGAAGTTCACCGTAAAAAACATCGAACATCTTCGATTTGTCGGTCTTCTCACCCGATACGATTCCGCAGTAATCAACCTTCTCCAGGAGGTCGATGCCCGGAACATTCACGCTGAAGGCCTTGTTCTTGTGAATGCCTGCGTTTGTGTAATGAGATTTCCCGAGGGCCACTGCCATCAGGGGAGGATTGAAATTCACCCGAGACACCCAGCCCACGGCCATGAAATTGGCTCGTCCGGCGACAACCGCGCCGACGAGAACCATCGGCATGGGATATAGGAAGGAATTCCTGTCGAGCTTAATCTTTTCCATGACTCCACCTCCTGATTGGTTCAATCTCTACTGTAGGCGGCTGATGCCGGGAAATCGGGATCTATCTTAGGGCAATCGCCTTCTCAGGACAGAGCTCCTGGCAGCAGAAACAGCTGATACAGGTATCGGCATCCACGATGGGCAGGTTGTCGTCGCCCATGGACAGGGCAGATACAGTACATTGATCGATGCAGGTGCCGCAGCCCGTGCACAGGTTACGGTCTGCCTGCGGTCGCATCAGTGTCCTGTTCTTGATCAGCGTCTGTATCGCGTCATTCTGGAGCATCACCTGGCCGCCGAACGGAGGAAGCTTGAAATCTGGTATTGGTTTCAGCTTACCAATGACTTCAATTTTCTTCGGGTCATAATCCCCCAGACCGACCTCCTTCGCCTTCTGAAGGAATCGCAGACGTCCCGGTTCACATCCCATCATCACCGCCACGATAGAGTCCATGGCCACGGCATTGTCAGACGCCATGATCATGCCTATGTCCCTTAGGTCAGCAGATGCCGGGCCGTTCCCCTCCATGCCGACCACGGCGTCCATTATAAAGAAGTCAGGTATGCGGAGACGAAATACATCCACCAGCATTTCCTGGAAACGTTCGGCGTTACCCGCCGCCTTGTGGAGCTGTGCCTTCTGGGCGCCGGGAAGGATGCCGTAACTGTTTTTGATCGCCCCCGTAATAACCGTCAGACCGTGGGTTTTGAATTTCGGCAGGCTTATGATGATATCGGCATCGAGGACAGCCCTGGAGACGTTGACGGCGGGCATGAATGCAGGATTGAAATCAACCTTTTGTGAATCTCCGCCGATGTTCTGATAGTAGCCTCTGGCCGCTTCCATGAGACCAGTCTTCCTGAAGCTTGTCTCGTTTGCTCCGTAGTCGAAGAGACCGGGATTGTCGCCCACGACGATTGCGGCCGGCTTCATGGCTTCCACCTTGTCCACGACCGCACGAAGCACCGCAGGATTCGTTACAATTCCTTCTCTTGCCTCCGACGCCCGAAGCACGTTGGGTTTTATCAAGACACGCTTCCCCATCAATTTTAGAGGGAAGAGTTCAAACGACCGGTCCACGGCTTCTCGGACATCCTCATAGTTAGCAGGGTGGATCATGACTCTCGGCATCGTCTTGCACCTCCTTCTCAGTCCTGTCGTAATGAATGGAATGCCATGTCCTTGAGTCCATATAATGACTCATGCACTCTTATGTTTGATGAATCCGCCGCTCCGATACTCTTCAAAGGCGATCTGCAATTCTTTCTGCGTATTCATGACTATGGGGCCGTACCACGCGACAGGTTCCCCCAACGGTTTTCCCGAAATCAGAAGAAAGCGGACAGGCTCATCTTCCGTAGAGACGACTATCTGTTCCCCGTCGTCGAAGAGTACAATGCCTTCATTATATACAAAGGCATCCCTCCGGAAGTCGAAATAGTTTGCTCCTTCCATCTCATAGCTAAAAGGGTTCTTCTCCTCACAGAAAGAAGCCTTCCCTCCGATGATATATGCGAAGACTTTGTGCCCCGGCTTGGTTGCGTGAATGAACTCCGCTCCTGCGGAAACAGTGCAATCAAGGTATTCCGGATCAACCACGATGTCCCGGACGGGACCTCTTGTCCCTTTGACTTCTCCGCAGATGATCCTTATTTTAACGCCCTTACCGGCAGAGACTTCGGGTATCTGGTTATCCTTCACGTCTCGATACCGCGGCTCCATCATCTTTTGCGAGGCCGGGAGATTGGCCCATAGCTGGAAACCCCACATCACCCCCTTCTCATCGCCTTTGGGCATCTCTTGATGGATGATGCCGCTGCCCGCTGTCATCCACTGGACGTCTCCGGATGCAATGACGCCTTTATTCCCCATGCTGTCGCCGTGTTCCATATCTCCGCGAAGGACATAAGTGATGGTCTCGATTCCGCGATGCGGATGCCAGGGAAAACCTTTAACGTAATATCTGGGATCGTCTGAGCGAAAATCATCGAGGAGCAGAAACGGATCGAACTGTGGCGTCTCACTGAAGCCGAAGGCGCGTTTCAGGTGGACGCCGGCTCCTTCGATGGTCGGCTTGCTCTTAATAACTCTGCGGATCTTTCTGTTTTTCCCCATGCCAATTCTCTCTTGTCACGCCTCCTTGAGTACCTTGATAGAAAGCTCCTCAACTATGTCCTTGACCTTTTCTCTATAGGTCAGCATGTGGGGAGTTTTCAGATGCGCTCTCAAGGCTTCCACGCTTTTCCACTTTTCAATGATAGTGACGACATTCTTATCAAGCTTCTGCACAGGCACACCCGAATCGATATCGATTGCAGGAAAGTACTCGATGCATCCTTCCTCTCTTCTGACCTTTGGAAGATTAGACTTAAATATTTCAATAAACTCCGGGACCCTGTTAACTTTAACCCTTACCGATGCAATAACACTTATCATGACATCTCCCCTTTCTATGATATGCGACGCTACAGGAATTACTTCTTCATTCCCTTATCAATATGAAATTTGTGCAGCAGCCGATGTGCAACCAGGGTAAGAACTATCCCCATCACGCCCATAAACATAAGTCCGCTGAACAATGCATATGCTGAAGCAAATATCTTCGCTCCCGTCGTTGTGAGCTGATTCACAGACCCCATCCCCCCGAGAATCATGAATGCCTCCAGCAGAGAATAAACCCAGCTGAATCCGGCTATCCAGTGGTATCCTGATACGCCAATAGACAAAGCAGTTAATATCAGGAGACCCCCCGCAGCGACGGAGTTTGCCATCCTTCTTACAAAAACTGATAACGGCGCCAGTTTTTCATGTTTCCGCCCAAACATTAATCACTTCGCAACAGTGAAATCCCGCGAGTTCTGAAACACAAAATAATTATTATATTCATGATATTTATGATGACTTTTTTTAAATTATGCTGTGAAAGAAAAATGATGTCAAGAATTTTTGGGGTGAAATGCTTTCGCTTGATAAAGAGCGACAAATAAACTATATCAACAGGAATGGCGCAATCATTAAACGGTCAATGTCATTGATCAAAGAGGGATGAGAAATGAAAATCAGCAAGACCAGCGAAATGCGGTTCATGGACCGGTATGCTGTTGAAAAACTCGATATACCGGAAGAGATTCTCATGGAAAACGCCGGGCAGGCCTCGACATATGTCTTAGCACAGGAAATTGGCATAAGGGATAAGAAGTTTGTTGTGTTCTGCGGCATCGGCAACAATGGCGGTGACGGCCTTGTCGTAGCGCGGAAAATTCACAGCAACGGCGGATTGGTCAAGGTATTTGTTGCAGGAGACATGAATAAGTTTAAAGGGGCGGCCAAAGCCAATTGGAATATAATTTCGAAACTTCCCATCGAAGCCCGGAGGATTGAATCTGTGGAAGAGATTGGAAGCGATGTCCTCCACTGTCACGGGATTGTGGACGCCCTTTTCGGTACGGGCCTGGATCGGGAAGCGATGGGGCTTCATAAAGATGTGATTCAGTTGATCAACTTGAGCGGCAAAAAGGTTCTCAGCCTTGATATCCCTTCCGGCGTGGATGGAGACACGGGAGAGGTCCTAGGCGTGGCGGTTAAGGCAGATTATACAGTTGCATTTGGTCTCCCCAAGATCGGGAACATGTTCTATCCCGGATATGACCTGAGCGGAAAACTTTACGTTGCGCACATTTCTTTTCCGCCTTCCCTCTATAACAGCGATGCCCTCAAGGTCCAGATAAACGATTATATGAAGCTTCCACCCCGCGAGAGGGATGTCTACAAAGGACGCATGGGAGAGGTTCTTTTTATTGCCGGTGCTTCATCGTATTTCGGTGCGCCCTATTTTTCCGCATTATCCTTTCTCAAAGCAGGAGGAGGGTATGCCCGTCTCGCTGCGCCCGTATCGATGACGCCGTTTATCGCGACTAAAGGAAGTGAGATTGTTTTTGTTCCCCAGAAGGAGACACGGGCGGGGAGCATCGCCCTGGAAAATCGAGACCGTCTGATCGAACTCTCGGAAAAGATGGATATGGTAGTGATCGGACCCGGCCTTTCTCTGGACGATGAGACACAACAACTTGTCAGGGAGCTCGTGCGTATTATAAAGAAACCCATTCTCATCGACGGGGACGGAATTACGGCCATTGTAGATCAACTGGAAATGATCAGACAAAGAAAGGGAGAGACCATCCTCACCCCGCATCTTGGGGAGATGGCCCGCATAGCAAAGAAGAGTGCAGGCGAAATAAACAAGCAAAAGATAGACATATTGCAGCTAACGGCCATGTCGCTGCATGCCATAATCGTCCTGAAAGGAGCCCATACATTGATTGGTTACCCGGACGAAAGGGTTTTTGTCAATCTCAGCGGCAATCCGGGAATGGCCACGGCGGGCTCAGGCGATGTCCTGACGGGGACCATCGCAGCCATGTTCGGCCTCGGCCTATCATTGGAGGATGCGGTGAAAAAGGGTGTCTTTATCCATGGATTTTCCGGAGACCTTGCGGCGGCGGACAAAGGCGAGGATGGCATAACGGCCCAGGATATTCTTGATTATCTTCCTCTTGCCATGAGATACGACAGAGAAGGCCCCCTCGACGATTTCAGAGACATATACGAAGGGCCTAATGTGGTGTGAAATCGGGGAGGTCTATATATTTCTTTCAATAATGTAGTCGGATATGGCAAGCAGCGATGTCTTTGGCTTAGAGTTTTCAAATGATTCAAGATACCCTTTTGCCTCGCCAATGTATGTCTTTGCCTTATTGAGAGAATAATTAATGCCGTCATGACGGTGGATCACAGAGATGATTTCCGAGATAGCCTTTTCATCCTGTTCTTTTTCCTCAACTGCCCTTTTGATCAGTTTTTTCTCTTCCGAAGTACATTTCTTCAAGGCATGGATAAGAGGGAGGGTTATTTTCCCCTCTTCCAGATCTTTTCCGATAGCCTTTCCGAATACGTCTTCCTCTGCCACATAGTCGAGGGTATCGTCGGTGATCTGAAACGCGGATCCGAGGCGCATTCCGAACCGGGTGAGGGCCCCAACCTGATCGTCTGATGCATTTCCCAGAATTCCTCCTACAGCGCATGCTGCGGATATAAGGGTCGCCGTCTTTTTCTCGATGATTGTCAGGTATTCTTTTTCCGTTATATTGGTGTCGCCGCATTTGACAAGTTGAAGAACTTCCCCTTCCGACATGGTGTTTGTCGTCGTGGAGAGGAGTTTGATGATCGCTAAATTGCCGTGCTCAGTCATAAGCTTGAAAGATTTGGAGTAGAGAAAATCGCCCACAAGCACGCTCGCCGCATTCCCCCACACATTGTTTGCGGAAATTTTGCCCCTCCGGGTCGTTGCCTCATCAATTACGTCATCGTGGAGCAGCGTAGCTGTATGGATGAATTCAATCACTGCGGACAGGGCATACTTTTTCTCGCCTTTGTAGCCGCAAAGTGAGGAGGTGGACAAAAGCAAAAGAGGCCTGAATCTTTTTCCGCCGCTGCCGATGAGATGATGGATGATTTCGGGGATCAGGTGCACTCCGGAACGGAGATGCGTTTCCATCTGTTCTTCAACGCGTTTTAAGTCATCCCCATAAGTGCGGAAAACATCCTGTATTTGCATTAGCCAATCCTTATACTATTATAATCCCAAATCTTCGTTTATCAGGATGACCTTCACCCTGCCTTTTGGGAAGGATTTTTCTGTGATCGCCCAACTGTTGCAAAGGCGCCCGCTGCTCTTGCATTCTTCGCAGTACGCTGTTTTGGCGCAGGGAGTTTTCATGCCCAGCCGCAGGACATTTGCCGGTGCCACATAATTCTTGATTCGCATCATCGCATCTTCTAGATCCGCGACGATTTTATTTCTCCCGACGAGAATAATCACATTTTTCGGCCCGAAGGTGATAGCCGCGACACGATTGCCCAGCATATCAAGGTTCACCAACATTCCCGATTCAGTCACGGCATTCGTTCCGGTAATGAAGAGGTCAACCAGGAGAGCCTGCCGACGCCGTTCCCAGCCGTCCTCGCGCGAGATGGTCTTGTCGAAAGTGTCAATCACCTTTATCTTCTTGTTGTTCGTGAATTCATCATAAAGCCCGGTAGCGACGAATGTCATAGATCCGCCCCAGGAGATGCTCTTGGGGGCGACGTTGGGAATAATTTCTCTAAGCACAACATCTTTTGCTTCGGCGGCATTTTGAGCCATAAAGACATCGAAGTTATTTGCCTCTAGGGATTGTTTAATTGCCGCAAGCCTGATCTGCCAGAACTTATCGACAGGACTGTCCATGTCACACCTCCTGTTTTGATTGGATGCTCCGATTTTCGGCATTATGGAGAAATGGATGTTTCTTGTCAAGCCTGTATATTCTTACGGCTTCGTGCAAAGACACTCCGCCTGCACAGGGACACTCCTGCAGCATTGTGCTTCGCCATTTGTCGTGGTAAGAGCATAACAATCACTATTTTATTTACTAGCATCGTTTATGGACGATAATTCCTTCAGGCAGCTCCTTACCCGGCTCGGTCTCTCCTGGCAGGGTTACGCCAAGGTAAGAAAGGGCGTCAAGAAACGCATTGGACGTCACATGCAGGAGCTTGGCCTCCTGACAATGGATGACTATCTTCAAGCCATGATCGACCCTGAGATTTTGAAGGATGTCGAAATGCTGATGAGCATTTCCATAAGCAGATTCTTCCGTGATCGAAACCTGTGGCGCACCCTCGAAGAGGAAATCCTCCCGGATATCATCGCCAGACACAATGAGAAAATTGAAGTCTGGTCGGCTGGTTGTGCACTGGGACAGGAAACCTACAGCTTTGCAATTAAGTGGGACATGCTTAAAAAAAAGCGCTCCGCTCTACCTGAACTTCATATCCGGCCTACAGACATTAATCCTGATTACTTGAGTAAAGCCAGGACAGGGATCTATAGCAGAAGCAGTCTGAAAGGATTGCCCGACTGGATTAAATCGATCCACTTCGACGCATGCGAAGCCCAGGAGAACTACTGCACGGCGGATCATCTAAAGAAGTATATCGTGTGGGAGGTACATGATCTGATGAGAGAGCAGCCTCCTGCAGAGGTGTTTCAGATCATATTCTTAAGAAATAGCCTGTTCACCTATTACCGCGAGGAAAGTATCTCATCCGTCTTTCTTAATGTCTTGGATAGCCTTGATGAAGGTGGATTTTTCATTATCGGAAGCCACGAGAGGCTGCCCTTTCAGACACATACACTTTCACCATTTAAATGCTCTTCGTATATCTTTCAAAAGACATAGACCCGCATGCTGATCTTGCCGAAGTATGATCGATTTTGTGAATCCTGGGAGTTGGTCAAAAAAGATTCACGGGTAGTGTTTATATTCAGTCTTCGGGGTAGATCTACAGAATCTGACTCTTGCTGACGAAAATTACCTTTCCATCGATACCGCCGCGATTATGGCATTAAATGAGACGATAGAAGGGTCTTCGCCGAAATTGAGCAGGTCGGAAAGATTATCATGGTCCTTGATATTGATATGACCTTTCACATGGGACCTGTCCGCCAGGCGGATATTTGCTTTTCTTATTTTTGGATCTTCAGATTCGGACATATTAAGGCTATCTGTCCAGTATCTTAAAGATACACCGCTCCATATCAGCTGAAGGCAGGACGCTGCAGCTCGGCATCGATACGTTCCGCATCACCTATGTTGAACTGTACCAACTTCTTTAGGTGAACGAAGCTTTCGTCATCCATGGAGATGAATTTGATAGCAACTTCCTTTTCTCCGACTCTTACAATCTTTGCATCAATGGATATCTGTGAATCCTCGCTTAGAGTAATAATTACTTTACAAGGCTCATCCATTTGAAAGACGGGATTGGACGTGCAGAGAATCCCGACGAGGCTGATGTTGAAGGACTTGAGCTCTATAACTTCGCCCTTCAGTAAAACGTCAACATCAATCTGTACGGGAACGCGCGTGCGTCTTCTCCTTTCTTGAATCATAAAAACTCCTGCGGTCAAACTCTCTATGACCGACATCTGCGGGCCGAACGCCGCTCAAATCAAGCCGTTTCAAGCGTGAATATCTATTACTGAAGCTGAATATCCACCTTGCTGACCGTTACCTGCTTGGCGCTTGCGTAAGGCATGGAATCTTTTCTTTCTAATGTCAGGGTTTCTCCCGGAGCTATCTTCTTGAACTGTTCCCGGCTGGATGCGAGCAAAAAAGAATCGTCGTCCTGAAGCTTGTACTCAAGAGAAAAAGTAACGTCACGCGCCGTCCTGTTTCGTAAAGTCACCAACCATGCCCATTCCACCAGCTCATTTTCCATTAAATCCTGATAGACGTGGAGCATCTTATAGCCGTCGTTTACGACCTCCAGGGGAAAGTTAGGATTTTTCATATCAGCGCGGGAGGGAGACGGCACGAATTGCCCCTTCCCCGGAAGAGCATTAAGAATATAGCGCTCTTTCATATCATCCCACATACCCGCATGGAGAGGGCGGACTGTAAGAGTTGATAAGGCTATGAAGGACAGGACTAAAATTGCAAGAATAAAAAAATTCTCTTTGGGCAACTGTTTTACTTTCATTCTCAGCTCCTAAATGACCTTTTTCATTGCGGCAACGGCCGTTTCGATTTGATCGTCCGTTGGCTCCTTAGTGGTAATCTTCTGCAACAGTAATCCCGGCCAGCTCAAGATTTGCACCCATTTCAAGTCTCTCTTTCTTCCGGTAAAGCGGATAATCTCATATGAGATTCCAGCAATAACAGGAAGCAGCAGGAGTTTATAGAAAACCCTGTGCACAAAGTCGGGCCTCCCGAGGAGCGAAAATACCAGGATTGCCGTGATCATAACGACAAGGACAAAACTTGTCCCACAGCGCGGATGGCGGGTAGAGAATTTCCTGATATTTTCCACGGTCAATTCCTGACCATTTTCCCAGGCGAATACTGTCTTATGCTCCGCCCCATGATACATGAATACCCGCCTCATGTCTTCCATCAAAAGGGTGGTACCCAGGAAACACAGGAAAATCCCGAGACGGATGAAACCCTCCACTATATTCAAGAGAATTGTGTTTGATATGTAGCCTTTCAATACCGAAAAGCAGTAAGCGGGAACGACAACGAAAAAAAATATGGCCGTGCCAAAACCGATCACGACTGAAATCTTCATTTCCCATTTTTTCGGCTTCACATCATTTTCCGTCAAGGCCAGCTCGGCAGAATACATGAGGCATTTCATGCCAATCACCATCATTTCCAAAAGAGTAACGGATCCGCGTATAAACGGCAGCCCCAGACACTTATATCTCTTAGTGAGCGGAATATAATACTGTTCCTGGATGGCTATTTCCTTGTCAGGCTTTCTCACGGCGGCTGCGATCTTGTTCCCATGCCGCATCATCACGCCTTCTATAATAGCCTGACCGCCGGCAATATCTTCCGGATGAGGTTTTTCATTCATTGCTGTTGAGATAAGGATGTCTCTGATTCATTCTGGCTATGAGGAATCACCCGTTTATCGGATGCTTGCTCCCGTGACGGGTTCTTTATCGAAACACAGGAGCGTCAGGCCGTCTTCCGTATCGGCAGCGAGAAGCATAGCCTGGGATTCTATACCCATCATCTTTGTCGGTTTCAAGTTTGCCACAACGACGATTTTCTTCCCGATGATGTCTTCCGGCTTGTAATCCTTTGCTATACCCGCCACAACAGTCCTGTTTTCGCCCATATCGATCGTGAGCTTCAGGAGCTTGTTGGACTTGGGAATGGCTTCCGCCCCGAGGACCTTGGCAACACGCAGGTCCACCTTCTCGAAATCCGCATAATCTATCAACGGCTTTACGGGTTGCATCTCTTTTTCTGTCACTTCCGGTTTCTCCCTTTCCTTTTCAAATTTGACCCGCGGGAAGAGTGCCTCGGATCTCTTGAGGCTGTTTCCGTGCGTGATCCCTCCCCATCTTCGGATACTGTCAAAATCCTGCGCAGCTGCGTTCGTGATACCCAACTGATCCGTAATCTTCCCGGCTGAGCCTGGCATAAAAGGAGAGACCAGGATTGCAATGATCCGAAGCGATTCGAGGAGATTGTAGATAACAGTCGCAAGCCGGCTCTTATTTGCCGCATCCTGACTGAGCCTCCACGGCTCCTGCTCGACGATATATCTATTCGTCACGTTGATAAAATCCCAGATTGCAATCAATGCCCTGTGGAGCGTAAGTTCCCGGAAACAGTTCTCCACCTCAGCAACGGCCTTGCCTGCAGCCGCCTCAAGCAGCCTGTCTTCTTCGGTTTGAGCATGAGCTTCAGGCACTTTTCCGGCGCAGTATTTCATAGCCATCGTCACGGTCCTACTCACCAGATTGCCAAGGTCATTGGCCAGATCCGAGTTGATCCTCTGGACGAAGCTCTCTTCACTAAAACTGGAATCAAGACCAAAAACCATCTCCCGAAGAAGAAAGTAACGGAAGGGATCGAGGCCATATGTATCTTTCAAATCCAAGGGCTTGATCACATTGCCGAGGCTTTTAGACATCTTGCTCTGGTCGACGATCCAGTAGCCATGGACGTTGAGATGCTGGTAAGGCTCAATCCCTGCGGCTTTCAGCATGGTGGGCCAGTAAATGCCGTGCGGCTTGAGGATATCCTTCGCGATAAGATGCTGGGCATTAGGCCAGAACACCCTGAATTTTTCGCCGTCAGGATAACCCGGTCCCGTAATATAATTGATGAGGGCGTCAAACCAGACATACGTCACGTAGTCTTCGTCAAAGGGCAGAGTTATTCCCCAATCCAACCTGCTCTTCGGCCTTGATATGCATAAATCTTCGAGCGGCTCCCTCAAGAAGGCGAGGACCTCATTCTTGTAACGCTCCGGCCTGATGAAATTAGGGTGATCTTTGATATACTCTATCAGCCAGTCCTTATACTTGCTCATCCTGAAAAAGTAATTACTCTCTTCCCGATGCTCCGGGGCTGTTTTATGATCGGGACAGAGCCCGTTCACCAGCTCTTTCTCCGTGTAAAATCGTTCACAGCCTACGCAGTAGTATCCCTCGTATTTTCCGAAGTAGATGTCTCCGGCGTCATAGACCTTCTTGAGAATCAGTCTGACCGTGTCGACGTGGTTTGTATCGGTGGTCCTGATGAAATAGTCATTGGTGACGGCAAGCTGCGGCCATAGGCTCCGGAACTGGGCGCTGATGCGGTCTGCATATTCCTTAGGGGTCGTGCTGGCGTGCCGGGCGGCTTCGACGATCTTGTCACCATGCTCATCCGTACCGGTCAGAAAAAATACCCTGTATCCAGAAAGGCGATGATACCTTGCAAGAACATCGGCAACAATAGTCGTATAGGCATGGCCTATATGCGGCGAGGCATTGACATAATATATCGGCGTTGTAATGTAATAAACTTTCTCCACAAACAATACGTCTCTCTTTTAAATAGCCGCCGGCATCAACAGAGATCTGTAAAATCCGAGAGCTACAAGTCTTTTATATTCACTGTAATCTCTTTACCGCTTTCCAGCTCGATAACTATTTCACCTTTAAGGATATTTTGCCTTATGATCTTGCCGCGCCCTTCAGGAGCATTTATGACCTTGCCGCACTTTGGTACGTGTCTTTTCATATCCTGATACCCTTCAAATTCAAAGGCCAGACAACACATCAATCTCCCACAGAGTCCTGAAATTTTTTCCGGATTCAGGGACACACTTTGTTCTTTGGCCATCTTGACGGATACCCGGTCCAGATTGGGGATCGAATTCGCGCAACATACTTCCCTGCCGCAAATCCCCAGACCCTTTATCATCCGGGCTTCATGACGGGCGCCAATCTGCCTTAACTCAATCCTCATCTTGAACTGTTGAACCAGATCCTTTACCAATTCACGGAAATCAACCCGGCTTTCCGCTGTGAAATAAAATACTACCTGGCTCTTATCGAAGAGACATTCCACGTCAATCAGCTTCATGGGAAGATCCCGTGCCTTAATTTTCTCCAGGCAGAATTGGCGGGACTCCTGTTCCAGGGTTTCATTCTCTTTCTTGATTCTGAAATCTTCCTCTGTAACCTTGCGGACGACGCTCTTGAGACCATTCGGTAGTTTATTAATCGGCACAGGCGTCACTGGAGTAATAACTGTACCCCAAGACATGCCGTTTTCCGTATTGACGATAACCTGATCGTTTTTTGCAAGTTGGAGATCAGCAGCTTCAAAGTTGAATATCTTTCCATCTTTGCGAAACTTTATGCCGACGATATTTTTCAGATTTACTTGCTCCTTTTCCCGATGCTCGAACTGGCCTTAATCAGCTATTACCCATTTGTCTCCCGGTTGGATGCTGCCGCCTGTGTAACGGCAGAAAAAGCAATTATTCACGATACCTGCCAAGTGTAAACATCATGACCTCTAAAGTCAATTGTTTATTGGCATTCTGGTTTAGTGTATGTAATGCCCTATCCACAGCTCTTATGCAGCTCACAATATTGCGGCCCGATTCACTCTCGGCAACAGACTTTATGATATCAATATAATCCTGATTGATAAGACTGTCTCGATCGCCGGTTTCCTTATACACCAAAGCATCCCTATAACCGGTCATTAAGATGCCGAGCCTTTCCATAATATCCTTTCTTTCCTGTCCAAAATCGTTGAGAGCGGACAAAATTTTGAGGGGCTCTTTCGTTTTGATCCGTGCAATTACATCAAGGACTGTCGCCCTCGTTGTCAGATACGACTCATCATTCATTGCCCGGGCCCTCCCGATGCTTCCGCCCGACGATAAGGCAATCAGTTGGGCCGATTTATGGTCGAGTGATGATTTTTCCTCTAAGAACGAAGCAACGGTTTCCCGCCTGAGTGGATTAAACCTCAAGTGCTGGCACCTGGATAGAACGGTGGCAGGAAGCTGATGGGGGCGTGAAGTGAGCAACACCAATATATTTGATGCCGAGGGCTCTTCGAGTGTTTTCAGGATTGCATTAGCAGAAGCGATATTCATCCTGTCAGCATCTACGATGATAAAAATTCGCTTTCCTCCTTCAAGGGGGCTGAATTTCATCTGCTCCTGGAGTTCTCTGATTTCCTGTATTCTTATTGATTGTCCTTGAGCTCTTATCGTAATGACATCGGGGTGATTTCCGTGATCTATCTTCAGGCAGGAAGAACATGCATCGCACGCATCGAGGCTGTTCCTCCCGGAAGTACAATTCAGCGCCTTGGCAAATACCTCCGCCACGGTCCTTTTTCCGACACCTTCCGCGCCGTAAAAAAGATATGCATGGGGAATACGATTCCGTGCCATCGCCGTTTGAAGGACCTTTATCTGTTTTTCATGACCATAAACGTCTTTGAAAGACATGCAGCCAACCTTTTCTTAAACCTGAAGAATACAGAAATTCTCATATTAAAAATCCAATAGGTTTAACCATTAGAATTTTAGTGTTGTTTTGGAATCTTGCGCACAGAGTTTCTCATTTATGAATTGCAGTAGATGGACGCAGACTTCCCGATGGACAGATTCGATATCTTTTGAAGCATCAATGATTCGAAATCGCTCAGGTTCGTTTCCCGCAAGGGATAAATAGCCCTCCCTTACTCTACTGTGAAACTCCAGCGCCTCTCTTTCAAATCGATCTTCCGCCGGCATCCCCTTATTGCTGGATATTCTTTCCATGGCCCTTCTTAGACCCGTCTCAACCGGCAGATCAAAAAGAAGTGTGAAGTGCGGTTTCAGACCAGCCGAGGAAAAGTCATTGATGCGTCTGATAAAGTCGATATCCAAACCTCTGCCGAAACCCTGGTAGGCAATCGTTGCATCAGAAAACCTGTCACACAAGACCACTCTTCCTTCCTTCATGGCGGGCCCAATTACCTCTCTAATATGTTGTGCCCTGGCCGCGGTGAAGAGAAGAAGTTCGGTCTCGGAGGACATGTTCGCTGTATCACGCGGGACATTATTCAGGAGCATCTCTCTGATCTTTATCCCGATGGGTGTTCCTCCCGGCTCTTCTGTAATGATAAAAGGTATACGGAGCTGTTTGAGATATCCTCCGGCGAACTTAATCTGAGTTGATTTCCCACAACCTTCGATGCCTTCAAAGGTAATAAATCGTTCCATAGTGACACTCTCAACCGGAGAATTTTCAATGCAGAAGCATGTATTTTATGTCAATCCGAGGAGAAAAGCGACGAGAAATACTGCCGGCTGTAAATGGGTTGCAGGATTTCTACTTTCGGTCGAAATGACAAGCGGAAGTCGTTCAATGGAAGGGCATCAGTAAAAACAGACAAAGGGAAGCCATCCGCCCTTGACCAAGGCGGATGGCTTCCCCTTTCGATCTCCGATGCTGGGTTTGGCTCTATTTTTCGTCTCCAGGTACGATGGCTTCCACAGGACATTGATCTGCACAGGTCCCGCAGTCAGTACAAAGTTTAGGGTCAATCACGTATTTTTCCTCTCCTTCGCTGATCGCCTCAGCAGGACATTCACTTTCGCAAGCGCCGCAGGCGATGCACTCATCTGTAATTACATATGCCATTTTCCCTCTCCTTATCTTTTGCTCTGTGGGCCTTTAGATAAAGGCCTTTTCTTAAAATTTACGTCACGGAAACGACGTCTTTTACTCCCGGAACTTCCTTCTGCAAATATTTCTGTATCCCCATTTTCAGGGTCATTTGCGACATGGGACAGCCGCGGCATGCTCCCAGAAGTTTCACTTTAACAATACCTTCATCATCCACATCGACAAGCTCAACATCACCGCCGTCTGCCTGCAGATTGGGCCGGATACGCTCTATTGCACTGCGCACTTCTTCTTTCATTACATAACCTCCATTCACTAACAGCATCAAGGGCAAGCTGTAGACGGTAAAAAAAGTTTGCCCCTGGTCTCTTTATGGGCGCCCCGGGAACCTAATGGGGCATCTCTTTTATCATCCTTTTGACGAGGCTCTTTGCAACATCAGGAAGGGCAGGTTTCATAAGTATATAGGCCTCCACTTCATGATGCCCGGCAATCCACATTGTTTTGCCGGAAGCTGCATCGATCATTTTGACGCCCATGACTATTTGGGCCACCTTGTCATCGTTTTCTTTGGTGTAATTCCAGTAGTCGACGTTGGCCAACAGGAAGGCATCGACTTTTATCATTTCGCCGAGCTTGCGACTGAGATCAGGATCGGAATAGCTGACTGCTTTCAGTTTGGACATATAATCGAGGACCACTTTCCGAAGCTCCTCGTTGGATTGCATCTGCTTGCTTATTACATCTGCAGCAACAACATCAGTAAACCACTTTGTATCAATGAGCACACCAGCGATGATCTGGTCAATTACGCCCCTTGCCTCTTCATATGTCCCCACATCGACCGGAAATACTCCGATTCTCTTGGGATTGAAATCCTTTGCTTCCGGGGAGACCTGGGAATAGCGGATTCCTGCGCAGCCGATAAGCGCAAGCAGCAGAAGCATCGTTACAGGCAAAAGAAATGTCTTTCTCGTCACAATATCCGCCCCTGCGTCATTATTCAGCCCAGATACCTTGTCAGGCAAAGCCAAGCCAGGGAACTTATGCCAGCTATGATATAGCTGGTTTCGAGAATACCCTCTTGAACAACGCCGGAAAATGCCGCCCTTCTAACATAAAACCTGAAATAAATCCACATAAAAAATACGCACACCAGGAGTGCAAAGCTCAGTGATGGAGTCCACCCTAAGGTATGGGATACGCTGAGCAAAATGACCAGCAAAACGAGTATCCCTTGCAACAGAACCTGTGTGGATTTCTTGCCTATCAGAACAGGTATCGTCTCGCGACCGATGAGCCTGTCGCTCTGGATATCCAGGATATCGGATATGGCTGAACGGACGAAGACAATGCCGAAGGTGAAGAGGAAAGCCACAACCATGCCGGCAGTAGCGGAGAGACTGATTTCGAACTGCGGCAGCACTGCCACAACGGCTGCCCAGGCCATGGCCATGAAAATGTTCTTGGAACCAGGCAGGTCTTTAAGACTCTTGAAACGCAGGTTCCCTGGCAGTATTTTCGTATTATAAAGCACGCCAAAAATGGAAATCAAGAAAAGCAATATAAAGGCATTCAAGCCTGCAATGAAGGAAATGGTCAGGGCCAGAACCAGAGACACTGCTGCTGTCGATATATAAGCCTTTTCGTGTTTGAGATAAGATTCCTCCCGGAATGATCCGATGATGGTGCTCGTTTTTCTGTTGATGAGGCGATTGAGTGTATGCATGGCATATACATAAAGGGACGTTGTCAGAATATTCAATATATTCACAGGGAGTCTCTGCAAGAGCATGCTTGCAAAAGACAGACATCCTGCTCCCATAGCAGAATAGATTTCCGTCTTGACTGCGAATACCCAGAAGTTGAACAGCCTTTTTACCTGCCTCTGTTTCTCATCCTGATGGCTTGAAACAGCGTCAAAAACCTGGTTAATTATCCAGTTGGGCGTCGATGCGCCTGCGGAAATACCTATCTTCTCATACTGGTTTGAAGGTATATTAATTAATTCACCTGCAGTCTCGATGTGAAACGTCGGCTTGCACTCAAGCTGTGAAATTCTGACCAGCCGTTTGGTGTTTGCACTGTTCCTGCCACCGACTATAAATACGGCATCCATATCTGCGGCCAGAGCCTTAACTTCCGACTGCCTCTTTTCCGTGGAATCGCAAATAGTATCGAAAATCACAGCGTCTGGAAACCTCGTCTTGATCTTCTCCACAATGTTAATAAAGTCGTCCGTATTCTGCGTGGTCTGAGCAACTACACACACCTTATCCAGGAGCGGAAGATTAACAACCTCTGCCGCGCTGCCGATAACGAAGCCATTGCCGCAGGCATACCCCAGAAGACCATTGACCTCCGGGTGTTCCCTGTCACCGATGATGAGAACCGCATAGTTCGATGATGCGTGCTTCTTGATAATAGCCTGGACATGAGCCACTTTAGGACAGGTGGCATCAACGATCTTGATTCCTCTCTCCCTGATCTTATTTCTCTCCTCCGGTGATATGCCGTGGGCCCTGATTATGATCGTGGCGCTTTTACCGGATGCATCAATATCGTCGATATCACTTACCGGAATAATCCCCTTCGTCCTCAGTAGTTCAACAGTCTGGGGATTGTGAATAAGGGGGCCATACGTATAGATGTCTTCTTTTCCTTTGCGCTGGGCAATATCAAGAACGAGATCGACCGCCCTTCTCACACCCATGCAAAATCCCGCTGTCTTGGCCAGTTTAACACCCATATGTCTTGCAAGACCTTACTCCACTAACATTTCGGCCGAAAAAAGATTTTGAGCACTTCTGAAGATGATTTTCAGATGTCTCTCATTAATGGCTCTCTTACGTTTTCAGATAAATAAAAAACTCCCTGTTGCCTTTGGGGCCTATGAGAGGGGATTCGCAGACGCCCATAACTGTCAGCCCTAATTCTGCGCAGAATTTCTTTATTCCCTCAATTACCATTTCATGCACCTCAGGATTTCTTATGACGCCATGCTTTTCAATCTCATCGCGCCCTGCCTCAAACTGAGGTTTAATAAGGGCAAGCATGATTGCGTCGTTCTTCTTCACCAGCCTGAGCACGGCAGGGATGACAATCCTGAGCGAAATGAAGGACGCATCTATCGTGGCCAGATCAATGCCGTCCTTTATTTCCGAACCTTCGAAATATCTTATGTTCGTCCTTTCGAGGTTGGCTATCCGTTCATCCGTCCGCAGCTTCCACGCCAACTGACCATAACCGACATCAATGGCATATACCTTTCGCGCCCCTTCCTGAAGAAGGCAATCAGTGAATCCGCCGGTGGAAGCGCCTACATCAAGGGCAACTAGGTCTCTCACACTTATATCAAACGCCGTAAGGGCGCCTTTTAATTTCAATCCGCCCCTGCTGACGTATGGATTATCTTCCCCTTCTATCCTGATTTCTGCATCCGGGGAAACGAGGGCGCCCGCCTTGTCCGTTTTGGTCTCTCCCACTAGCACGGCGCCTGCCATAATCAGCGCCCTCGCTCTCTCGCGGGTCTGGCAGACACCTCTATCCACCAACAGCAGGTCCAATCTGATTTTCTTGATTTTCTTGTTCATGCGCTGAAAAGTTTACGGCTCCATCACAGACCGCGCCGCTTCCATGATGCCCTCCTCGTCAATGCCGCACATCCTTCTCAATTCCTTCTGTGTGGCATGTTCGACGAATTTATCCTTGATGCCGAGTCTCTTCACGATGATATCATGCATACCCTTCTCTTCGAACAATTCCAGAACGGCGCTTCCGAACCCGCCCATGAGGACATTTTCTTCGACAGTGATTATCCTCTTTATGGCCTTAGCGGTATCGCAAAGCAGCACTTCATCAAGGGGCTTGACGAAACGGGCATTGATGACCCTCGCATTGATTCCTTCAGCCTGCAGTTTCGCCGCGGCAGCAATGGCAGGATAAACAGTAGAGCCTATGGCCACGATGGCAAGATTCGCGTTTTCGGCCTCATATACAGTTTCGCCTTTTCCAACTGCAAGAGACACGGGAATATCATCGACGGGCACACCAGCCCCCCTGCCGCGGGGATATCTTATTGAGACAGGCCCCCCACACTCAACTGCTGTCTTAAGCATATGCTGGAGTTCATTTTCGTCCTTGGGTGCCATCACGATTATATTAGGAATGGAACGGAGATAGGAAAAATCAAAGAGTCCATGGTGAGTCGGTCCATCGGCGCCCACGAAGCCTCCCCGATCAAGAGCGAGCACCACCGGCAGTTTCTGGAGACAGACGTCGTGGAGTATCTGGTCATAGGCCCTTTGCAGGAATGTCGAATATATAGCCACCACCGGAATCAGGGCATTCGTGGCGAGTCCGGCAGCGAAGGTCACACCGTGCTGTTCAGCCATGCCCACATCATAGAAACGCCCGGGATATTCTCTGGCAAACTCGTCGAGGCCCGTGCCTTCGCTCATGGCGGCTGTAATGGCGACAATCCGGGGATTGTCGCGGGCCAGTTTTATAATCGTCCTGCCAAACATTTTTGTGTAAGATAAAGGCGCAGTGCCTTCATCAACAGGTTCGCCTGTATCTATCTTAAATGGAGCAATGCCGTGGAACTTTGCCGGATTATCTTCGGCAAATTTATAGCCCTGTCCCTTTTTTGTAATGACGTGCGCGAGGACGGGGCCTTCCAACTCTCTCACGTTTTTCAGGTTCTTGATGAGATTATCGAGTCGATGCCCTTCCAGTGGCCCTACATAAGTGAACCCCAGTTCCTCAAACAGGACACCGGGAACAACCAGACCTTTCAGTGATTCCTCCACCTGTTTCGTAAACTTCACCATCTGTTCCCCAATGGAGGGAATAGACTTCAGAAAGTTCTTAAGCTCCGTCTTGAACCTTGTGACGGTGTGACCCGTCATGATGCGATTAAGATAGGATGACATGGCCCCCACATTGGGTGAGATGCACAGCTCATTGTCATTTAATATGATGATGAGATTCTTGCTGCGGTCTCCCGCCCAATTCAGGGCTTCAAAGGCCATCCCTGCTGATATGGAACCGTCGCCGATTACGGCAAGGATTTTAAAGTCTCCCCCGTTAAGGCACCTTGCTTCGGCCATTCCTATCGCGGCAGATATGGACGTGCTGCTGTGCCCCGTATTGAAGACATCATACAGACTCTCCTCCCTCCTAGGGAAACCGCTGATTCCGCCTTTCGTCCTTAAGGTGTGGAACAGGTTCTTGCGGCCCGTAATGATCTTATGGGCATAGGCCTGATGTCCCACATCCCAGATGACTTTATCCCTGGGTGTATTAAATACGTAGTGAATAGCAAGCGTCAATTCAACCGTGCCCAGAGATGAAGCAAGATGGCCGCCGTTTCTGGAGACGACGTCGATAATCTTTTCCCTTATCTCACCGGCAAGTCTGTTCAACTGGGCAAGATCGAGCCTCCTGATATCTTCAGGAAAATTGATTGCAGAAAGGATGCTGCTCATGTCTTCTCCACTCATTATTTTTCCCTTATGCTCTTCTCTCTATGATATACGCGGCAATCATCCTTAATGGCTCTGCCTTGTGATTAAAGTTCTTTATCGCGAAGAGTGCATCTTCCACAAGCTCTCCCGCCTTTTTCCGGGACGTGTCCATACCCACGAGGGCAGGGTAAGTTACCTTGCCCCGCTTGGTGTCGCTCCCCGTACCTTTTCCCATTAATTTTTGGTCCCCCTCTACGTTCAGGATATCGTCGGCTATCTGAAAGGCAAGGCCCACGTGTCTGCCATATGCAGTGAGGGCATTGAGTTCAACTTCACCGGCATTTGCCAATACGGCACCTGCCTTAACGGCGGCGGTAATCATTGCTCCCGTTTTACGCGTGTGGATAAAATTAAGAACTTCGGTTTCAACCGCTTCTCCCTCCGACTGTACATCAACTACCTGACCTCCTACCATGCCGAAGTATCCTGCCGCCCCGGCAATGTCGTGGATCACGGAAATCAATTTTTCCGGCGCGAGCTTTTCCATCAGGACCCTGTCCGACATCAGATGAAAAGCCTCCGTCAAGAGAGCGTCGCCGGCAAGAATGGCCATATTTTCACCGAAAACCTTGTGGCTTGTACGTCTTCCCCTCCTGTAGTCATCGTCGTCCATGGCGGGAAGGTCGTCATGGATAAGAGAATATGTATGTATGAGCTCTAAAGCGCAGGCCACAGGAAGAATCGATTCGATATTGCCGCCCAATGCCTCCGCCGAGGCCAGGCATAAGATTGGCCTGATTCTCTTCCCGCCTGCAAACAGGCTGTACCGGACGGCTTTGAAGATTACAGGTGGATAGCTGTCCTCTCCGGGCATGTATCGCTCAAGGGCCTCATCGATTATCTTCTTCCTGTCATCCAAATATGTGCTGAGCGGCACATTAAGGTTCGGGCTCATTCTCTTCCACCTTAAATGGCTTGATAACAATTTCCTCTTCCTGCTTAATCAATATTTCCACCCGTCGTTCCGCCTCGTCCAGTTTCCGTGAACACAGGCGGGCAAGCTTAATCCCCTCTTCAAAAGCCTTGAGGGATTCTTCGAGGGTCATGTCCCCTGCCTCCATTTTCTTTACAATGTCTTCCAATCGCCCCAGCGCTTCTTCGAATTTTTCCTTTGCCATGTTCTTACTCCTGATTGACCTCCGTCACTTTCGCCTGAAAGCTGCCCGATGAAACCTTAACGTCCACATTGCTGCCCACAGCAACCGATGCCGCTTCCTTCACGATAAGGCCTTCAGGAAGCTTCTTCACAATACTGTAGCCCCTTCCCAGAACAGCGAGAGGGCTTAACGTGTCCAGAACAGCGAGGTTTGTTTCCACCTGCGCCTTAAGGCCCGCCATCATATCATGCCACCCGGCTATCACATTCTTTCTGAGATTTTCAAGGATAAACCGATGATCCCGGATCTTCAGAAGGGGATTTGCATGGTCCAGGCGAAGTTCAAGATTAAGCAGTTTAGGTCTCCCCCCGGTCCGCTTGTGTTCAAGTCCCTTTTTAAGCCTCTCCAGGCGGTCATCGACGAGCATGCGAAGATCATCAATCCTTCTCTTAGGATCTTTTAGCCGTCCCCTCAGCAGACGCGCCCGTTCTCCAATCCTGGCTATCAGACGACGTTCGTGATTTATCAGTCTTCCTTGCAGAGCCTCTATTGAACTCATAAGTTCCCTTCTCACGGGAACAACCAGTTCCGCCGCCGCCGAAGGAGTCGGAGCCCTGAGGTCCGCCACAAAATCAGCGATTGTAAAATCAATCTCATGCCCGATAGCGGATATTATGGGAATCCGGGAACGATATATCTCTCTCGCCACCGCCTCATCGTTGAAAGGCGCTAGGTCCTCGAGCGATCCCCCTCCCCTGGCTATGATAATGACATCAACATTTCCCACGGCTTGCATATCGGTGACGGCCCTTATGATTTCCGGGGGTGCCTCCATGCCCTGCACCCTCACGGGAGCGATAAGAACATCCACAGAAGGAAACCGCCGCCTCGTGATATTTAATATATCCCTGATAACCGCCCCTGTGGGAGAGGTGATTACCCCGATCCTCCGTGGGAGAAAGGGAATGGCTTTCTTGTGAGCAGGATCAAAAAGGCCCTCTGCCAGCAGGCGTGCTTTGAGCTGTTCAAATGCCTTCTGGAGGGCACCAATGCCCTTTGGCTCCACCACATCCACGATCAATTGGTATTCGCCTCGCGGCTGATAGACACTCACCCTTCCGCAACAGACGACGCTCATCCCTTCTTCAAGATCGAACCTTGCCGATCTGGCCCATGAAGACTGTCTTTTCACGGGCAAGGCCCGGAAGATAACGGCCCTCATCTGACTCTTCTCATCCTTGAGGGTAAAGTATATGTGGCCCGATGCAGGCCGTCGCAGATTGGACACCTCCCCTTCCACCCAGAGTGTATCGAAGCTCGCCTCGAGGAGTCGTTTGATATTTTCATTTAGTTGCGTGACGCTGAGTATTTCCTTCATATTAACTGCAAGTACCAGATATTGCAATCGCTGACAAGGCCGATTTTTTTCTTGGTCTGAGATTTATCGCCATGAGATTGCTTATGCGGAAGCAGCCTCTCTCCCCGCGATGAAACATGAATCAGCAAGGTTAGCCGCATCGTTGCGCAACTGCCCGTCTCCGTGCCATGATTTGCATTACCAAACTGTCATTGACACATAGGAGAGCTTTTCATATACTCGCTCCAATGCGATATCATCCTTAAAGCTTTCCCCCGCGTTGCTCGAAATGACAAAAAAGAGCTTTGTTGCACCGTATCAAGAGCGTAAAAGGTGTTTTCCACACTTTGCTTTGCGTTTGCGCAGAGAAGACAAGGATCCGCCATTTCAGCTAAGACAGAAAAAATGACGAAACTGAAAAGTGCCGCTATTTATAAGAGGAAATCTACACGCGATTCTGAACAGCGATTCCGTCATATCTTTGAGCACTCGCCTGCCATGGTGTATCTCACGGATGTCGATGGTGTCATACTGGATATGAACGTTGCCGGTGCCAGAATGCTTGGCTACAACTCCCCGGAAGACCTCCTCGGTCTCAAATCATCTCTTCATGTTTATGCCAATCCTCACGACCGCGAACGATTCCAGGAAATCATCGAGCAGACGGGCTCTGTCCAAGATTTCGAGACCCGGTTTCGCAGAAGGGACGGCACGGTCATAGACGTGAGGATTACCGCCACTATACGCAAGAACAAAAAAGGCGGTGTGGAGGGATATGAGGGATTCGTCATCGATGTCACAGACCGGAAGCAGGCAGAGCGGGCACTCCACGATTCCGAAGAAAAATATCGCACCGTGGTGGAAAACTCCCTTTCCGCAATCTTCATCCACCAGGGTGGGCTTTTGCGCTTCGTCAACCACCGGTTTGCGGAAATGCTGGGGTATGACAAGCCGGAAGATATTGTCGGAAGACCTTTCTGGGATGTCGTCCACCCGATTGATCGGGCGATGGTCAAGGAAAGGGGTCTAAAGCGGGAGAAATCTGACTTTTCGCCATCGCGCTACATTTTCCGGGGAATAAAGAAGGATAGCACGATGATTTGGGTGGATCTGAGGGCAACCCACGCCACTTATGTGGGAAACGCAGCGGTGGTGGGAAACCTTATTGATATCACCCAGAGCATAAGGGCCGAAGGGGAAATCCGCCACCTTTCGAGGCGCCTCATCGAGGTAAGTGAGGATGAGAAGAAACGGCTTGCCGCCGACCTTCATGATGAATTAGGCCAGGCGCTCACGTCTCTGCATTTTGACCTGGAGGCCTTGCAGACATCATTCGGCGCAAAACCCGACGGACAAAAGAAACGATGCCAGAGACTGATACGTACGGTGGAACAGATGGCGGATAATGTGCGCAAAACCACATCCTATCTTCGTCCAGACCTCCTGGATCACCTGGGGCTCGTACCGGCGCTGGAGTGGTCTATTCATGACTTCACCGCCAGACGGACTGAAACGGAGGTCGATTTTCAGACCCTCGGTCTGAAGAAGAGGCTGAACCCAAAGATTGAACTCGCTTTATACAGACTTTTTCAGGAATGCATGACGAATATCTCCAAGCACGCGAAAGCCACGCGGGTCGAGATCATGCTGACTTATAGCCATCCACGCGTCATCTTCATCATCAGGGACAACGGCGTGGGCTATGAGCCGTCGAAACGAGAGACAGCAACTGGCAAATCCCCCAGAGGCATCGGCCTCCTCAGCATGAGAGAGAGAGTCGCTTCCCTCGGAGGCTGTATCGACATCGCTTCCGCACCGGGAAAGGGCACGACGATACGGGCTGAGATCCCTGTAGGGTAGAGGACAAGAATGAAAAAGATCAGAATCCTGATTGCAGATGACCATGCTATTGTGCGGGACGGACTCAGGCAGCTTCTGAACAGTCAGGCAGACATGGAGGTGACCGGCGAGGCGGAGGACGGTCGGGAAGCGTTGAAGAAAGTGAAGACGCTGCGTCCCGATGTCATCCTTCTCGACATCGCCATGCCGCGCCTCAGCGGCCTTGAAGTAATAAGCCTGATCCGTGAAGCATCGACTGAAACGCAGGTAGTGGTTCTCTCCATGCATGCGAAGGAAACCTACGTCCAGCAGGTCTTGGCATCAGGAGCCCTCGGCTATGTCCTCAAAGCCTCGCCAAGCACCGATATCCTCCAAGCGATCCGGACGGCTCACCGGGGCGAGTATTTCCTCAGTTCCCGCCTGAAGGCGGAGGTCATCGGCCAGTATCTGAAGACACGGCCGACGGCTGTTGCAGTTCGTGGCTATGAACTTCTCACTGAAAGGGAACAACAGGTCTTCCGCCTGGTCGCCCAGGGCCACTCCACGGCCCAGATCGCCGAAATCCTTTGCGTGAGCGCCAAGACTGTGGAAAAGCACCGCACCGGCCTGATGAATAAGCTTGGCGTGCATGACCGTATGGAACTCTTGAAGTACGCGATCAAGATCGGCGTTGTAGATCCGGAATTGTGGGAAGACTGAGGCCAACCCGCGAAACATCACGCTGTGTCATTTCGAATAGAAGAATTTGTCACAATCAAAATGACGCGCTTATTTCTAAAGCGTCCCACCTTGAAATCGCCCATTTCATAAATTCTTAATATCTGTCCTGCCATGCGAGTCGCAGACTGTATGCCAGAGCCACCCTGAAAAGTAGGGTCTTCCCCCTCCATAATGGGGTTCTCCCCCCATTGTCTCATTGCCCACAGTAATCTATGCTACTATACAGGCAGAAAAGAATTTCTGCCCACAGGACAAGAGGGAGAAGGGACTTTATGGGATGCAAAGACCCTTTACCCGAACCCGCCGCAGTCGGCGCTGCCGACAATAAGGCTTTAATTTTTTCTTTACAGTTATTTTGAACGAAAGGAGGACGCTTTATGGACTTAAGTGTTATTGGAATTATTTTGTCGTTAGCGTTTATTGTAGTCCTCGCGCTCAGGGGCTGGCATATTATCATCATCGCCCCCCTTGCCGTTGTCATCGTATCCATTTTCTCCGACATGAACATCATGCAAACGATGACGGGACCTTATATGAAAGGGTTCGTTAATTACGCGGGAAGATTCTATCTAATATTCTTGGCCGGCTCCGTTTTCGGCAAATTCATGGAGGATGGCCAGGCGGCTCGTTCCATTGCCGATGGTATCCTGAGGGTTACCGGGAAAGAGAACCCTCTCAGAGTCATGTTCGCCGTTTCAATCGTCGCCCTGTGTCTGACATACGGCGGCGTGAGCCTGTTTGTTGTCATCTTCGCGGTCATTCCGATCGCACGGCCCCTATTCAAGGAATTGGATCTCCCCTGGCATCTCTTCATGGCAGCATTCATCTTCGGGGCGGCATCGCTGTCGATGACCATGCTCCCAGGTACTCCCCAGATTCAGAATATCATGCCGACAAAATACATGGCATCTTCGCCCACCTCGGCTCCGCTGGTCGGCCTGGCTGGAGCGTTTATTGTCGCCACTTTTAACGTTTTCTATTTTCGCTACATCTTAAAGAAGGCCAAGGCGAAAGGTGAAAGATATGAGGAACCCGCTGCAGGCGTCCTCGGGGCAGGAGCGTCCGCCTCGGGGCCAATGCCGAGTGTATGGTTGAGCTTGATTCCCCCGGTTGTCGTTCTTGTACTGCTCAACGTGGATATGCCCTACATCAAGAAAGACGTCGTTCTCGCCCTGACCGGAGGGGTGGTGGCCTGTATTATCCTGTTCTGGAAGTTCTACGCCAATATCCTGACTACCTTGAATAAAGGCGCCGTGAACACCGTTATTCCCATCGTGAACACCTGCGCCGACGTTGGTTACGGTATGGCCGTGGCTGCAACCGCCGGGTTCAAGGTGGTCTCCGCTTGGCTGCTGACGCTTCCCATGCACCCGATCATATCCCTTTCAGTCGCCACGAATATAATGGCGGCTATTACAGGATCCGCATCCGGAGGTCTGGGAATCATCCTGGAGACCATGGCTCCCAAATATCTTGCCCTCGGGCTGAGCCCCGATCTGATTCACAGGATCGCCGCCATGTCTTCCGGTGCATTCGATGCGATGCCCCATAATGGTGTCGTCATTACTGTGCTCGCAGTCTCCGGACTCGTGCATGCCAATGCCTACAAGCACATCTTCTTTGGACATGTTGTCGCAACGACCATAGCCCTTTTCTTTGCGATCCCGCTGGGCATCATGATTTACGGTTAATAAAAACGCGGGAGGAGAGAAAACATGAAGAAGCCTGAGATTAAAAAAACCGCAGTCCTTGGGGGAGGGATGATCGGATCGAGCTGGGCGACCAACTTCCTCTGGAAGGGTTTCCCCGTCCACATCTATGATGTCAGCGATGAGGCCTTGAAAACCGCCAGGGGCCGCATCCTAGGCAACATGAAATATCTCGTCGGGAAAGCCATTCTGACGGCGGATAAGATGAACGTCGCTCTCAGTCTTGCGAAATACACGACGAACATTGAAGAGGCCGTAAAGGGTGTTCAGTTCATCCAGGAGTCCGTACTCGAGCATTATGATGTTAAACAGGCCCTGCTTGCGGAGGTGGACAGGCATGCTGCAACTGACGCCGTCTTCGCGAGCAGCACATCGGGTCTCCTTATAACGGAGATTGCGAAGGACTCAAAGCACCCTGAGAGATGTATAGGCGCCCACCCTTACAATCCTCCCCACCTTATCCCGCTTGTCGAGATCAATAAGGGACAAAAGACGGCGGAAGAAACTGTAGAGAGAACTTACGCATTCTATAAATCCATCGGCAAGGAACCCGTAGTCCTCCAAAAGGAGGCCCTCGGGTTCATCGCCAACAGACTGGCCATGGGCCTCTACCGAGAAGCCGTCGATCTCGTGATGAGGGGTGTCTGCTCTGTGGAGGACGTCGACAAGGCTGTATGCTTCGGACCGGGACTGCGCTATGCCCTTATGGGTCCAAATCTCATCTACCACCTGGGCGGCGGCCCGCACGGAATTCAGGGTTTGCTCAAACACGTCGGGCCTTCAATAGAGTTGTGGTGGGGGGACATGGCGGTCTGGAAGAAGTGGCCGCCGGGCTGGGCTGAAACAGCCCAGGAAGGCGTCAACAAGGAAATGGCCAACCGTGCGCCAGAACAAGGCCGTAACAATGAAGAGATCACCAAGTGGCGCGATGACGGCCTCATTGAAATTCTTAAATTCATGAAAAAACTGTGATGGAAATATCTCTTCCTCCGAAGAGGGAAAGGAGGGAAATACAATGGACTGGAAACAAATATATAACAGCAAGCTTGTATCTGTCGAGGAAGCAGCCGCCAAGATTGGATCAGGGGACAGAATCTGGATGTCTCCGTGTTCGGGAGCGCCTATACAGATTGCGGAAGCCCTTGCAGATCGTGTAAACGAACTCAAGGATGTCCATATCATAACAGGCCTAGCATTGCACCCCTTCAAAATCATCAAGTCACCTGAATATATCGGCCATATCAATTTTCACACTATTTTTATGGGACCTTATGAAAGGGCCTTTTTCAAAGTTGGGAACGTAAACGTCAACTCCGTTAATTTCTCCAAGACGTATATCGCCATGAGGGATTTTTACAGGATTAATGTCCTTCTCGCCGATGTTTCCCCTCCCGATGAAGAGGGTTATCTGTATTATGGTGCAATGGGGGTCGGTTGGAATGGAACCGCTGCCGATCTGGCGGAGAAAATTATTGTACAGGTCAATAAGCATCAGCCAAGGGTTCGGGGATTCGAACACAGAGTTCATGTCAGCAAGGTGAGCCACATCTGTGAATTCGACCACCCTTTGCCGCCGCTTCCGCAACCGGAGCCAACTGAGATAGACAAAAAAATAGCGGAATTGCTTTCCAAACAGATTCCGGACGGGGCAGCGATTCAAATCGGGGTCGGCGGGCTTTCCAATGCGATCGGCTACTATTTGACAGGCAAAAAAAATCTATCCGTCTACACCGAGATGTTTGTGGATTCGATGTTGGATCTGGTCAAGAAAGGAATTGTCACGGGTAAAATCGTGGCGGGGTTCGGTCTCGGCAGCAATGAACTTTACGATTTCATGGGAGACGGCAGAGTGGAACTGAGACCGGTCAGAATTATCAATGACCCAAATGAAATCGGGAAGATTGATAATCTTATTTCCATCAATGTAACATTGATGATTGACTTGACGGGACAGTCTTGTTCCGAATCGCTCGGATTTGCGCAGTACAGCTGTACCGGCGGACAATCAGATTTTACAAGAGGCGCCGCCATGTCGAAGGGAGGAAAAGGATTTCTTTGTCTGCCGTCAACCGTCCAGACGAAAGATGGAAAGAAGAGTTCCACAATCACGGTGGCGCTTCCACCGGGTGCCGTGGTCACCACACAGAGATCCGACGTCATGTACGTGGTAACGGAATACGGGATTGCGGATCTTTACTGTAAGCCGATCGTGGCCCGGGTCAATGAACTAATTGCTATTGCCCATCCTGATTTTCGTGAGGGATTAAGAAAGCAGGCAATAGAAGCGGGTTTGATCAGGACGTAGGGGATTTGTGCCGTGTTTGTCAGGGCGACCCGAAAAGACAAACATACGGAAATAATAAGTAGAGGAGGATTTATGGAAAGACCATTCGAACATGTTGCCATCGTAGGCACAGGTCTTCTGGGCACGCAGATCGCCATGCTGTCGGCATATGCCGGCTATAAGGTCAGCGTGTACGATACCAGGGACGGCGCCTTCGATGATACATATGACAGACTGTTTGCGGATTTGAAGGCAAAGGTTGCGAATCCCTTCATTCCCTGGGATGATTGGGCAAGATGCAAGAGCAGGATCACCTTCACAACCAAAATTGCCGATGCCCTAACGGATGCCGACCTGGTAGTCGAAGCTGTAACGGAAGAGGTGGAAACAAAACGCAAGGTATTCAAACTCATGAATGAAAACGCGCCTGTACAGGCAATATTTGCCACAAACAGCTCCTCTCTTCCCGTATCGAGGATGGAAGAGAGCAGCGGCAGGCCGGAACGGTGCATAAACACCCACTTCTATCTGCCGCTCCAGGGAATGAACATGGCGGATCTCATGGCAGGGACAAGGACTCTTCCCGATGTCATGAAGAAGGGCGAGGAATGGATTCGCTCTTTGGGTCTTGTGCCGTTGAGGGTGAAGAAGGAGATTCTGGGTTTCTGCTTCAACAGCGTCTGGCGGGCGATTAAAAAGCAGACGCTGTATATGTGGGGTAACGATTTTGTTGATTTCCGGGACATTGACCGCGCCTGGCAAATATTTTCGAAAATGAAGGTGGGACCTTTTGGCCTCATGGATTCAGTTGGTCTAGATACGGTCTATAATATCGAAATGGTTTATTATAACGATTCGAAAGATCCAAAAGACAGGCCGCCAGATGCCCTTGTGGAGAAGATAAAGAAAGGCGAGCTAGGCGTTAAGAGCGGAAAAGGATTTTATACATATCCGAACCCGGAATTTCTACAACCGGATTTCTTGAATCCGAAAAAATAAAACCGCTACAAGGAGAAAGCATATGAAAGAGAAGGCCATCATAACGGCGGCTATAACAGGCAGCATTCACACCCCGACTATGTCTAATTATCTTCCCATCACGCCCGATCAGATTGCCGATGAGGCCGTGACGGCTCATGAAGCGGGGGCGTCCGTCTGCCATATTCACGCCCGGAATCCTGAAACGGGATTGCCTGTCCCGGACGTGAATTTGATGAAGGAAATAATCACGAACATCAAGAGCCGCTGCAACATAGTAATCTGTATTACGACGGGCGGGGGGCTGGGAATGACTACGGAACAGCGCGTCGCACCGGTGACCCTTTACAAGCCGGAACTTGCATCGTTCAACGCCGGCTCCATCAACTTCGCCCTCTTTCCAGTGATCGCGAGATACAAGGAGTGGAAGTTTGAATGGGAGAAACAGTATCTCGGCATGACAGAGGATTTCATCTTCGCCAATACCTTCAAGTCCATGAAGGAATACTGCGCGAAGTTCAACGAGACGGGGACAAAGCCCGAGTTTGAGATCTATGACGCCGGCATGGTGAACAATGTGGCCTTCATGATTCAGGCGGGGTATATCAAAAAGCCCGTTTATATACAGTTCGTCATGGGTGTCCTGGGCGGCATTACGCCGAGTTCGGAAAATCTCATGTTCCTTGTCGATTATGCGAACAAGATGATCGGGGATTTCGAGTTTTCCGTATGCGTTGCAGGACGAGCCCAGTTTCCCATCTGTACACAGTCCCTGCTTATAGGCGGGAATGTCCGTGTAGGTCTTGAGGACAACATTTATCTCGAAAAAGGCCGGATGGCAAAGAGTAATGCGGAACAGGTCGCCAAGATCGCGCGCATAGCCCGTGAGCTTGGAATAGAACCAGCCACACCCGACGAAGCAAGAAAGATCCTGCGTCTCAAAGGAATCGACAAGGTAAATTTCTGAATAACAACAAGCCCCCCTCCCTTGTCAGGGTGGGGGCCTCCATTTTCCAACCACCACTCATTCGTCACTTAAAAAAATTTCTCATGCGGTCCCACCTAATCGAGCGGTGGCACGGGTCGCATTTGCCGTCGAATTGCCTTGACACGCAAAGCACTCATTTCTTATACTTAACCCACCAAGAGGGCATTCTTATTGGCTCAAATCGGGAGGCTTGAGCCGACTGGTTAATCCCGGAATCAAAATACTGACCGAGGAGATTATGGAAAAGAAGGAATATCTGAAGACGCAGGTTGCGCACATTGACATAAAATCAATCAATGCAGTTGATATCATCGATGCCATGAGGGGGATGTCCTTTTCGGCAAGAGACCTGGCCCAGGCTGCGGACATCTATGACAGGATGCTGAGAGATGAGGACTGCACTATCATTCTCACCATAGCGGGAAGCACGAGCGCCGCGGGCTGCATGCAGGTGTATGCGGATCTCGTGAAACACAACATGGTGGATGTGGTAGTCGCCACAGGCGCCACCATTGTCGATATGGATTTTTTTGAGGCCCTGGGATTCAGGCACTACCAGGGCAGCTCCCACGTTGATGACCGGACCCTCAGAAAACTATACATTGACAGGATATATGACACTTATATCAACGAGGAGGATCTCCAGGTCTGCGACAAAACGATTACAGAAATAGCCGACGCCCTGCCGCCCGGTTCATACTCGTCGCGGGAATTCATACGTGAGATGGGAAAATTTCTTGCAAGACGCGCTGCCAAGCAGGATTCTCTGGTGCAGGTTGCCTATGCAAATGATGTTCCCATTTTCTGTCCCGCCTTTTCCGACAGCAGCGCCGGCTTTGGCCTAGTGCTGCACCAGCACCAGCGTCCGGAAAAGCACGTTTCCATCGATGCGGTAAAGGATTTTCGTGAGCTGACCATGACCAAGGTAAAGGCCCAAACAACAGGACTTCTTATTATCGGCGGCGGAGTCCCAAAAAACTTTGCCCAGGACACTGTAATATGCGCCGAGATTCTAGGATTTGATGCGCCCATGCACAAGTATGCCGTGCAGATAACAGTGGCGGACGTGAGGGATGGAGCCTGTTCAAGCTCCACACTGAAGGAAGCTACATCTTGGGGGAAAGTGGACATGGCCTGTGAGCAGATGGTCTTTGCCGAAGCGACTACGGCATTGCCGCTCCTGGCAAGCTACGCCTACCACAAGGGGAACTGGAAGACAAGAAAGAAGCGGCAGTTTGCGAAGATATTCTGAAAAAAGAATCAGGCTGCTTTGCCTGCGGTTCAAAAAAGCAGCCTGTCTTTTTATCCATGGTGGAGATGAGGGGGATCGAACCCCTGACCTCGGCATTGCGAACGCCGCGCTCTCCCAGTTGAGCTACATCCCCACTCCCTTTCGAAGCCAGTCTCGCGCGAAATGCGGCCCGTGGAGGCGATAATATACGAGGCCAGCGACGCATGTCAAGCAATAGTTAGAAAGGGCTTTTCATCTTGACAAACATACGGCCTTTTCTTATACTTCAACGACGGATTGAAATCCGCTAACTTTACTAAAGTAAAATTCCATTCTCCCGATACATCTAAACGATTCTTAAATTTGATCACGAGAAGATCAATGATGTACCTGTCCTACACAAATTTATATTTCAAGACGACCAAGGAGACGGTTTATGGCAAAGATTGACGCCTTCTTCCAGTTGATGCATGACCAGGGCGCATCAGACCTACATTTAGTATCAGGCCAGCAGCCGGTCCTCAGGATAAGAGGTGAGATGGAACGGGTAAAGTTCAACGTGCTGAATAATGATGAACTAAAAGCCATGCTTTACGAAATTGCGCCGGAGCACAAGGTCAAGCAATTTGAAGAAACAGGTGATATAGATTTCGCTTATGAGATACCGAATCTTGCCAGGTATCGGGCCAATTTCTTCTCACAGAAATTCGGAGTAGCAGCGGTTTTCAGAGAAATCCCGAGCAGGATTATGACATGCCAGGATCTGGGACTGCCGCCGGTGCTTGCGAAACTGGCCACCCTGCCGAGAGGACTTGTCCTGGTAACGGGTCCGACAGGATGCGGAAAATCAACGACCCTTGCCGCCATCATTGACGAAGCAAACCGCTTGCGAAAGGATCATATCATCACAATTGAAGATCCCATCGAGTTTGTCCACCAGAGCGAGGGCTGTATTATAAATCACAGGGAGGTTGGCCTTCATACCAAGAGTTTTTCAGCGGCTCTTCGCGGGGCACTCCGCGAGGACCCTGATATAATTCTCGTCGGCGAGATGCGGGATCTGGAAACTATATCTCTTGCCGTCGAAGCAGCCAACACGGGGCATCTCGTTTTTTCCACCCTTCATACCAACAGCGCTGCCAGGACTGTCGACCGGATCATCGAGGTTTTCCCGGCAGAGGAACAGATGCAGATACGGTCCACGCTGGCCGATGGCATTCGGGCGGTTATTTCCCAGGTTCTCTTCAAGCGGACTGATAGAAAGGGACGTTGTGTAGCGCTGGAAATAATGATCGCCAATTCGGCCGTTCGCAATCTCATCCGGGAATCAAAGTCCTTCCAGATTCCTTCAATGATCCAGACGGGCAGAAAGTACGGCATGCAGTTGCTCGACGACTCCATCTGGGAGCTTTACAACAGGGGATGGATAAGCCCCGATGACGCATATATGAAGGCCAACGATAAGACAAGGTTTAGGCCTCTTCTAAAAGCGCCGCCGCTTGACTTTACAGAAACATGAAAATCCAATCGCGGTTACATGTCCCGTACTGCGTTTAACTATATATCCCGAGGGAAAAACCATGAGGAAACAGGAAACAGATTATATACTGACGAAGATGCTGGATTCTCAGAAAAACATCTCTGACCTGAACATCACTGTAGGCAAACCATTCCAGGTAGAGAGCGCAGGAGTGTTGACCGTAGCAGAGTTTGACCCTCCTTTTGAAGGACTGACCCCTTTCCAGACAGAGATATTTGCCCTGAACTTGATTAATCAGGACCGCCGGCTGACGGAGATTCTTATTAACGAAGGTTCATGCGACTTGTCTTACGAACTGCCGGGAAAGGCACGCTTCAGGGTCAATGTGTTTTCGCAGAAGGGCAATTACTCCGTAGCCCTGCGGAAACTGGAATCTAAAATACCTACGTGTAAGGAATTGAATCTGCCCGACGCCTTTTATAAAATGGCCCAGGAGCAGAACGGGATTATCCTCGTAACCGGCGCCACGGGCACCGGCAAAACCACGTCACTTGCCGCCGTATTGAATGAGATGAATGAACAGAAATCAATTCATATCATCACTCTTGAAGACCCTGTCGAATACGCTCATCCTCACAAGAAAGCTACATTCAACCAGAGAGAATTAGGCACAGATTTTGACACCTTTGGGAGCGGACTTCGAGCCGCTCTCAGGCAGGCACCCAAGGTCATTCTTGTCGGCGAGATGAGGGACAGGGAGACCGTGGAGATAGCCCTCAGCGCCGCAGAAACAGGACATCTCGTCTTAACTACACTCCATACGGTTGACGCAGGACAGACTATTAATCGCATCCTGGGCATGTTTGCTGCGGAAGAGGAAACCCAGGTTCGTATACGCCTCGCCGACACGGCCCGATGGATCGTCTGTCAGAGGCTTCTGCCGAGAGAGGATGGCGGCCGCGTTGCGGCCTTCGAGATAATGGGCACTAACATGCGCGTCAGGGACACCATTCTTCACGGCGAATCGGATGGGAAAACCTTTCACGATATCATTCTGGCCGGTAAGGCGTTCGGCATGGTCACATTCGACGATTACATCGTTGATCTCTATAAACAAGGTTTTATCAGCGAAGAGACCGCCAAGGCCTATGCGTCCAATAAGGGAGAGGTGGGCCGCGGCATTGATACTGTGAAGAGTGAAAGGGGACAGAAAACTACAGATATCCTGGGCAAGCTCGAGGTCGATAGGGAATACGGAAGATTCAAGAAACGCTGATCAGGAGGCAACTAGATCGCCATGGAAAAAGAGAAAACCTTATTCAATGAAGAAGAATCATACGAATACGATGCCTCCGACAAACCATTCGATTTCGTGGAAGTGGGCATTGGAACGGCATTGGTCTGCGAATCAGACCCCGTTGCGAGAGAAAAAATCAGCAGCGCCATGAGGGATATGGGTTACCAGATTACAGAATCTGCTTCTATAAAAGATGCCGTCAAAAATATGCGGTTCCACATTTATGATGTGATTATATTGAACGAGAATTTTGACACGGAAAACTCCGACACCAACATAGTACTGAATTCCATCGCCAATCTTAACATAGGCACTAGGAGACAGATTTTTATGGCCCTGTTGAGCAGCAGATTTCGCACTATGGACAATATGACCGCCTTTAATAAGAGTGTAAATGTGGTCATTAACATGAAAAACATAGATGATATCGGCACCATTCTCAAGCGCAGCCTCACTGATAATGCAGCCTTTTACCACGTCTTCAAAGAAGCCCTGAAAAAGAAAGGGCGAGTCTGATTTCTTTTCTCACAATCAAACAAAAATTTTCGGAAAGGCTGAAGATGGACGGCTCTCAAAAGAAGTCCTGAGGGAGGTGAACTTCTTATAAATAAAGTCGTTATTTCAGAGATTCGGCCTGACGGTAAGTTTTTTCTGCCTGATCGGAAAGGCCAAGTGCGGCATATGAGTCCGCAAGATGGATATAATAAAAGGGATTGCAAGGATCGGCGGCAATCGCCTTTTTGAAGGCATCTATCGCCCGGCTGTGGTGATTTCCCCGGGCGAGGGTATTTCCAAACCTGTTGTAGTAAACGCCCGCTGAAGTGCGATGAAGATCGACGGCCTTTTCATAAACGCCGTAGGCGTCGTCAATCTTTCCCCGTTTCACAAGAACATCGCCAAGACCGCAGTGGTACATGGGATCATCAAATCGGAATTCGAGGCACTTCCTGAAAGCCCTCTCTGCCCGCTCGTCATGCCCTTCATTGCAATATGCATTAGCGAGCCTGTTATAGAACGTGCCCGCCTCCGATGGGTCAATCTCGACTGCTCTTCTGTATGCCGCCTCTGCGCCATCAAAGTCCCCTGCCTGGACGAGGGCATTCCCGAGGCTGCAATAAGTCGCTGAAGCATCCGGCTCCATTTCAGTCATTTTTCTAAACACCCTGACAGACTCGCTTGCCTTGCCCGCCTTGAGATAGGCATCACCAAGATCATTGAGAAGCGCTATATCATTCGCTTGCGTTGCAACAACCCTCTCGCAGATATCAAGAAGACGCTCATAATCTCCTGCTTCCTTAAAGATCCTTACAAGCTCATCGAAGGCAAACCCGGTAAAAACTTTACGCTCAAGTTCAACACTTAGGAGGCGTTCAAAGCAGGCGATTGCATCATCGAGTCTTCCGCTGTCATGATAGGCCCAGGCCAATGAAAGAAGAAAGGAATCTTCGCCCGGATGCATTTCAACTAATTTCTGATAAAGGGGGATCGCATCATCATACCTCTTTGCTTTCATGAATTCATCAGCAAGGTAACGGAGATAATCCGCCTTCCTTTCTTCAGTCATAAGCCCCCTGCTATCTTAACAACTGCATGACCTTCCACATGAACTGCCGGCATTTAGGCCGGATGTCAGTCTGAAACCGGATCCCTGCGGCGTGTTGACAAAATCTACTGCAATCGGTTTAGCCAACTCAAGCACTTCTTTGTTGATTATGAAGGTCAGGCCGTCTTTCTTAAACGTTTCATCTCCTTCTTTTGGCTCATCCAGAGCCATGCCCAGAGAGGGCCCGGATCACCCACCCTCATTCATCATGATCCTAATGACATGTTTTTCACTCCTGTCTTTGAGAAAGTCTCGAATCATCTCAACCGCTTTTTCCGTAACTTCAAACATTGTATGCTCCTTTCAGATTTGCTGCCTTGTGGACAGTATGTTTTTGTAACGTATACACTTAAACCATTTTGTCAAATGATATTTTGTATCTTGGAGGTCTATGATTATTGGGGGGAAGATAACTCAACTTTATGATTGACACGCGGCTGATGCATGCCTATATACTACATCGTCATTCCGCACGTAAAGCAGCATCCAGTCATTTTTGTATGGCATCTTCCCGGGAATGCTATAAAATGTGTGTCCGGCAGAGAAATGACAGAAGCAACATGATGTGAGGAATCGTCAGGAACAGGGCCATAACGATACTTTTACAAGAAAGTATTTTTCTATGGAGGGAAGCCGTCATGTCTGAATCATCTTCTTATCATGATGTATCCTGCCGTTATTTTCATAAACCAGGAGGGAAAAACACGAAAGGAGTCCTTGAAGCCGTCTCCAAGAGGGCCAAGGAGCTTTCCGTAGGAAAGGTACTGATCGCCACGTGCAGCGGACGAACTGCCTTTGAAGCCTTAAAAATTCTTGACAAAGACATCAAGATCATCGCCGTTACCCATGTTACAGGGTACGCGAAACCCGACTTTCAGGAATTGGCAGAAAAGGACAGAAGGGAACTTGAATCTCAAGGTGTTAAAGTTCTTACGTGCCAGCACGCTTTCGGCGGAGTCGGCCGTGGTGTGAGGAACAAGCTTGACACTTATCAGGTAGACGAAATTATGGCCCACACACTGCGCGTACTCGGTCAGGGTGTCAAGGTTGCCATTGAAGTGACGTTGATGGCCGCAGATGCCGGTCTTGTCAGAACTGACGAAGATGTAATATCCGTAGGGGGAACCGCTCAAGGCGTCGATTCAGCACTGCTTCTCAAGCCTGCTAACAGCGCCCGTTTCTTTGATCTGAAAGTGAGGGAAGTAATCTGCAAACCTGCGGTGTTTTGATTTGAAAGGAGGGGAACGATGAAGAAGCTGTTTGCTGCAATTTTCGGTATAACCTTATTATGGCCCGTCCTGTCTCCAGCCGAAAATTATACAGTCAAGGGAGATATGGGGTCGAATATCCGCTATGAGCTTCAGGAGCAAGTCACGGCAGGCGGAGGCATCCAGAAGATGGTTCTTAGCTTTGTCGTGCCCCAGAGTTTCCAATCGCCAACCTCTCGTCAGGAGATCAAAGAATTCGGCCTCGCTTTTTCCCCTGAACCGCAAGAGAAAAAAAATATCTCTGACGGACGCGGCAATCAGATCGTCGTGGCGACGTGGATAAGACCTCCGGACGTCATAGATGTGCGCCTTTTCTGCAACGCTCAGAGTGAGACAAAGCTCCCGGCCCTTGCAACGCAGGATCCGTTTCCTCTTGTAGCGGTGAAGCCGGAATTAATGGATTATCTTAAACCGACAGACCAGGTGCAGTCCAATGACCCCCGCATTCGCGAACTCGCATCCCAGCTTACATCAAATGTCAAGACAGAGTTCGACGCGGTGCAGCGTGTCATCGCCTGGGTAGTGGATCACGTCCATTACGTAACCCCTCCCGCCAGGTATGATGCCGTTTATTCGTTGGAATCCGGCAAGGGTAATTGCCAGAACTTTTCCCATCTGACCGCTGCATTGCTCAGGACTGTCGGCATACCTGTCCGGATCGTCAATGGTATCACTTTCAACCAGCCTTTTGACATTGCATGGCAGAAAGGGACCCTGACCTTCAAAATGGGTCAGGGCCGGCATTCATGGGTTGAGGTCTGGTTTTCGGAACTTGGCTGGGTGCCTTTTGACCCCCAGAATACCATGCTGTTCGTATCCACCCGTTACCTCCGTATTGAAGTTGGCGTTGACAACAATGAAACAAAGAACGACGGGCTTCTGCGGTGGGCTCAAGTAAAAGATGCGGAGAGGCCAAAACTCCAGGAGAATATCGCCGGTAATTTTAATAGCGATAAGGTTAATGTAACGGGAGACCGGGAAAACTATGGCCCTAAGAACCTCATTCTTTCGCCGTTAGTAAAGGCAGAGTTTAAGCAGATCGAAGCGCCCCCACCCCCGCCGCCTCCGGCTGTAATAACGGATGAGGAGAAAAAAGGGCTCCGGTATGATGTACCGTTCGTATTCGGCAATTTGGAGTTCCCTGAAAACGTGGATTTTGCATTCCCACGGGTGACGAAGGCCTCAGGGGTAAATCAATTTGAAATGTCCCGGAACTTCCTCGTAGAGACGGCAGAATATGTAACGACCAACCTTACCCAGTACGCCCAGGTCGTTGTCCTGAGAAAACCCGTTAAACTCCAGAAAGTCGGTCTGGCCCTGCATAAGTTCGGTGGTGACGGCCTGCTCTGGGTTGATATCTTCCAGGACGATCAGGGGAAGCCCGGTCAACCCATTTCCACAAGCGACTTCGTCAATCTCGATCAACTCTCTCTAAAACCCGGATATAGATGGTCAGACTTCGACTTCAGCCGGGATAATCCGATCCTTATGCCGGGTTCCTACTGGATTGCCCTGGGATTCACGGGAAGCCCTATTGTCAATTGGTTCTATACCTACGGAAAGCCGGTCGGACCTGTCGATGGGACGCGTTATAAGAGCGTATTCCAGCAGAATTGGAGCGGCGCCATGAATTATGAATTCAATTACCGTGTGAGCGGTCTGACGGTAAAGTGAAGAACCATTTACACGCAAAGTTTCTGAACGGGTAACTGCAACTGCTATATTAATACACAGCAATCAGGAGAAAGGGGGTGGCAAGTTCAATTCGTGAATGGGTCAATCACGCTAATTATGAGGTCGTCAAATAATTAAGGTGGGAAAATCTCAAGAAGGGAAAAAGGAGAAGGAAAAAAATGAAAAAACTAATAACGGTAATTTTGGTGGTGGGCCTTTTGGCAGGGATGACTACTTTTGCACTGGCCAAAGGCACGGCTAAAGAAGCTAAAGGCATGTTGGACAAAGCCGTTGCGTATTACAAGGCAAACGGAAAGGACAAGGCATTTGTGGCATTTAACAATACTAAAGGGCAATTTGTAAAAGAAGACCTGTATATCTACGTGCTGGACCCCAATGGCGTCGTCCTGTCCCACGGCGCCAATGCCACGCTGATCGGAAAGAATCTGATTGACCTTCCAGATTCTGACGGGAAGAAATTCATTAAAGCCATACTTGATGATGAAAAAACAAAGGGCAAAGGAACCATGGATTACAAGTGGACCAACCCGACGAGCAAGAAGGTGGAGCAGAAGTCGATCTTCTTTGAAAAAGTGGGTGACCTGGTCATCACCTGCGGATTCTACAAATAGGTTCACGAGATATGGTCAGATTGGCCTCGGGCCTTTCTGACCATAGAATTTAATATATGCTGAAGATATCTTATCAGGACCCTTTGAAGAAAATTAGGTTCACCTGCTTATCTATAGTTATCATAACCTGTATCCTCACTACCCTTGCATGTGTTCCCAAAGCGACTCCCCTCCTGCCTTCACCTAAGCCAGTCAGGATAGCCTTGGTGCTCGGCGCAGGGGCGTCAAGGGGATTTGCGCATATCGGCGTACTGAAGATCCTCGAATCCAACAAAATCCCTATCCACATGATAGTCGGCACGAGCGCCGGGAGTTTTGTAGGAAGCCTGTACGCATATGGAATTGATGCCTATGGACTTCAATCCATGGCTCTTTCTATCCAGAGGGACGATATTGTGGACCTGACGATCCCAGACAATGGATTCGTCAAAGGCGAAAAACTGGAAAGTTATGTGAACTGGGTATTAAGGGATACCGCCATGGAAAAGCTACAGATCCCTTTTTATGCAGTCGCCACGAATATACAGACCGGTGAAGAAGTCGTTTTCGGTACGGGCAACACGGGAACTGCAGTGCGGGCAAGCTGTTCGATTCCCGGCATATTCAGGCCGGTGAAACTTTCAGACGGGACATATGTGGATGGAGGCGTCGTAAGCCCGCTGGCCATTGACGCAGCCAGAAGATACGGCGCTGATGTCGTCATAGCTGTTGATATATCCTCGAGTCCTGCAAATTCATCCCCCAGGAGCACCATAGAAACAATATTGCAATCAATCGACATCATGCATGCCAAGATATCTCAGATACAACTGGGGAGGGCAGATGTCGTGATAAGACCCAATGTAGGGCACATAGGAGCGGCCGATTTTTCCAAGAGACATGAAGCCATCCTCGAGGGAGAGAAGGCGACACTAAGCGCTTTGCCCAATATTAACCAGATCATTTCCAGAATGAGACAAGAAGGCGGCATCCATTAGCACATGCCCTGAGCATCATCAAAGGAAAGGAATCGACGAATGAAAAAGGTGGGCAGAGGCGACAATGTGAAAGTTCAAGCAAGGGATCATTTGATGATGGCTCAGTCTTCGATTCCTCCCTGAATTGTGATCCTCTGGAATTCAAAATCGGTGGGGGCAAGTCATTCCCGGCTTTGAAGACACCGTTATTGGAATGCAGATGGAAGAAACGAAGACTTTCAGAATCACGAGCGATAAGGCCTACGGATCGCACCTTATAGAAATGCCGGTTGTCTTCAAGCGGGATCGGCTGCTAAAGACTTTCAGCCGAGCGTCGGTCAACTGCTGCAATTACGCCGGGATGAAGGACAAGTTATTGAAGTAACTGTAACTGGCGTATCTGATACTAGCGTTGCATTTGATGGCAACCATCCATTGGCGGGGAAGGATTTGATTTTCGAAATTCAGTTTCTGGGAATTGCCAGATCAATACAAGAAAAGTCTTTCTTCCCCTGATCGGTAGATGAAAAGAAGCCGGATGAAAACCGCTTAATTGATCCCAAAAAAGTTATAGAAAAAACTTGACATTGGATAAAAAGTCATAATAGATACATAAACCTTTGAGGAAAGAAGCTTTTTTACGGTTCAGAAAGTCATAAAAAGTTGGGTAATGGCATTTTGCAGTATAAGGTAACCCATCATGTTCGTAAGGGATATGGTGAATTGTTCTTTCTGTCAACGTGGAAATCCAACTTTTGAAAAATCTAAGAAAGGAGGATGAAAACAATGTCAGAAGGAGTCGTTAAGTGGTTTAATGAGAAGAAGGGATTCGGATTCATTGCTAATGATGAAGGCGGCGATGTATTTGTTCATTTCAGCGCCATACAAGACAGCGGTTTTAGGACGTTATCTGAGGGCCAGCGCGTCAAATTTGACGTCCAGCAGAGTCCAAAAGGTCCGTCTGCTGTTAATGTGAAGACTGTATAAGAGGTTCATTACAGAAAGAGGCACCCCTGTAAATACCTGAACCGGGGTGCCTCTTTCTGTCTTCAGGTCTTTTGTTCGGTAACCGTAAAGGAGATGAAACATGAATAAAAAATTATACATCGGGAATCTGTCCAGCAAGGTTACTGAGGATGATCTGAGGTCAAACTTTGCCGGAGCGGGCAAAGTCATGTCGGTAAATATCATAAAAGACAGGTTAACCGGACTATCCAAAGGATTCGGATTTGTCGAGATGGCCTCCGAAGAGGAAGCAAAAGAAGCAATAATAAAATTCAATGGCGGCCAGCTTGACGGAAATACAATCGTAGTCAGTGAAGCCAAACCAAAAAAAGACAGAGATAGCGGGAGAGGAAGACCCTACCAGTCGGATTCCGGCGGAGGATTTAGAGGCAGTCGCGGCAGACGGTAATAGGACCAACACCTACTTTAGACTATCACATACAGCACCCATAAATACATCTTCGCACATTGCGACCTCGTAAGAAGTCATTTGCAAATTCGCAATGTTTTCCCTTTCACAGGATAGAAAAAATGGATGCACCGACCGAATCTATCGGAGGCTGCACTTTCAACTTGTCATAAGAGCAACGCAATATCCCCGCCAATGCTTATCTTGACAGTCCTAATGCCTTAGATATACTGCACAGATTCTTAGATTCTCACGAAATTAGATCATCCATCTATGTAAATTGATTTCTTGTGTGATTATTGTCACAGCTTTTTATTGCACTGTGGCTTAGATTATGACCCAAAAGATCTTGTCAACAAAATGGGCTGCGAATCAGGGGTGAAAGAGCAAGCATATCTGATAAGAGAGGAGGGTCATATGGAACCATTAATGTCAACTCAATTATCGGTACCACTTTCTCATATCCTCGCCCTTCTTTCACTCACCACACTCATATTGATTTTCGGTTACACCAGGATGGCGCTGCTTCTCAACTACAGCTTTCTAATGTACTGGAGCTACCTCTCGAACGTTATACTATTCACAGAAAAAGGAGAGTTACAGCTCAATCGAATTACTTTGCTCTACATGGCATTCGGCTTCGCCATTCTCCTGCTTGCTACGATGGGTCTTATACATAATAGAGAATGAAAAAATTCCGCGTCTCTATTTTGCATTCTGTTCCGAGCATGTTTTGTTATACACAGGATTATGCCCGATCAAATATTAAGAGGGTACTTCCGGCAGAGGGATTTCACTTCCGCAGCGATTTTCCGAAGCTCAGGCATTTTTTTGATTTTTTCTTCAAATTCAGCAGGCCTCAGATCGCAGTCAGGTGCGACAACTCTAATGACGTAATCAACCCATTCGGCAATCTTATCCATCTCCTTTTCCTTCATGCCGCGCGTGGTGATGGTTGGCGTGCCCATGCGCAGTCCCGACGGGTTCATCGGCGATCCGGTTTCATTGGGGACGGAATTACGGTTCATGATGATACCCGCCTGGTCAAGGGCTCTGGCAGGATTGCGACCCGAGAGTTTCTTGCTTCTCATATCAATGAGCACCAGATGTTTGTCAGTTCCTCCGGAAACAACGTCGTAGTCCTTCTCTATGAACCTTTGTGCCAGCCTCTGAGCATTCTTCACCACCTGAAAGGCATATTTCTTAAACACCGGCGTACACGCCTCTTTCAGACAAACCGCGAGGGAAGCGATTGTGTGTTCGAAAGGACCACCCTGCAAGCCCGGGAAAACGCCGAAATCAATTCTCTCTGCCAAGTCGCTTCTGCATAAGATAACGGCACCCCTTGGCCCGCGGATTGTCTTATGCGTTGTAAAAGTGATAACATCCGCCTTCCCGACAGGTGATTTATTGGCGCCCGCTGCAACGAGACCGGCCTCATGGGCAATATCCGCAAGATAATAGGCGCCCACTTCCTTCGCAATAGAGTGAAGGGCATCATAATCGATTTCGCGCGGATATGCGGTACCCCCTGAGATGATCATCTTCGGGCGGTACTCCTTGGCAATAGCCATGATCTTCTTATAATCAAAGAGCCGAGAATCTGGTTCCACTTTGTACTGCACCACTTTAAAAATTTTTGAAACGATGCTGATTTTTCTCTTGCCCCCCAGATATATGGCTTGCTCAACCTGCCCTTCCAATCCCTGTTCATCCTTTTCAGGAAATGACCAGCCATGCGACAAGTGTCCGCCATCCGGCAGATACATGCTCAAGATAGTATCGCCCGGCTCCAGAAGCCCGTTATAAACGGCCAGATTCGAATTACCTCCCGCAAGTGGTTGCACATTCACGTGCCAGTCATCAGGGAGAGAGAAGGCCTGCCTTGCCCTCTGCTGGCAAAGTTCTTCAAGTTTGTCCACGAACTGGTTTCCTTCATAATATCTTTTATGAGGATATCCCTCGGCATATTTATGTACAAATACTGATGATAAAGCCTCCCGCACTGCGGGACTGGAAAAATTTTCCGATGGGATCATGGACAGTTTATATTGCTGCTTCTCTTCCTCCTTCTTGACCAGCTTGTAGATCTCAGTATCCTGTTTCTTAAGATTCGGAAAATCCATGAAGTTGTCCTCCTGTATTTTATGACAAAGCGCAGGCATATTACCCTATGTCTTCATTTATCTCAAGAGGACGTTTTGGAAAGTTTAATGCACACTGCGATGCAATGATTTTTAATAGCCCTTCCCTATCTAATATGATAATAGAGCCGCCAGCAAATCCAGGTATCCAGGTTTATTAATGGAAAAAATGAGCGTAACAGTACGAGCATCCGGCCAGAAACAATCCATGATGGTTCTTTTGAGTATGGTCTTCTCCGGCGCCCTTCTCCTTTTCGGGATGGAGCCCCTTGTTGGTCGACTGCTGACACCTTATTTCGGGGGTGCGGCCCATGTCTGGCTTACGTGCCTCATGTTCTATCAAGCCATGCTCCTCATCGGGTATCTGTATGCGCATCTTTGTGCAAGAAAAATGGGGGGCTGGCATTTGCTTCTGCTTGCCCTTCCTCTGATAAATATGCCCTTGAATATCAATGGGCAACCAGATGCCCACGCGCCACTTCTCAATATTCTCGGCATATTGATTCTGCATGTAGCGCTGCCCTTCATCGTCCTTTCGACAACGGCGGTAGTCGCCCAGTTATGGCTATATCGATCTTCGCTCGGAGAGCACCGCGAGCCATATCCGCTGTATGCGGCTTCGAATGCAGGGTCTCTCATCGCATTGCTGAGTTACACGTTCATAGCCGAACCTCTGGTGGGTCTGAGAATGCAAAGCCTTTCCTGGACAGGAATGTATATTGTTTATGCGATAATTTGTGTGGCGGCGTGGTTTCAACTCCGTCCAGATAAAGGGCGAAATTTTCAGACTTCAGAAGCCGGGGAAGAAATTAATCGAGACAAGGTCACGTCTTTAACGTATGCCAGGTGGCTCCTGCTGAGCAGCCTCCCTTCTGCATTCCTTCTGGCCGTAACCAATTTCATTGCTCTGGAAGTCGGTTCTTTTCCATTGACGTGGGTCCTGCCTTTAGCCCTTTACTTGGGCAGCTTCATCGTAACATTTTCGAACAGGGGAGGCGTTCCCCGGTTCCTGAAAATCTTATGGCCCGAAATCCTGCTCATTACATTCATACTTTACTTGTGGGGACCTTCGCATTGGCTTGCCATCATCGGACATCTGTGTGTCTTCTTTATGATCTGTCTGGTTGCGCACGGCATGCTGTACGAGCTTCGACCGCGCCCCGGTCTTTTGACCAATTTCTATCTCACTATCGCTTTCGGGGGCTGGATAGGCGGCGCTTTCGTCAGTCTTATCGCCCCTTATATCTTTAAAGGACTGTTTGAGTATCCTATCTTGCTTCTATTATTAGGTTGTTCCTTCTGGTGGTGCTCTGACAAATCCTTTGTCCCCTACAGGCCCGGCACGCCCATCCTGGCCGCTGGCAGCCGTATCCTGATGATGGTCATTATGCTCACCGTCATCGGCATGGAGTCTTGGACATCATTGCAAGAGCCAATTAAATTCCGCCACAGGAACTTTTACGGAACATACCGCATCAAGGACGAGCCGTCAGTCGAAGGACTGCCGGGAGGGCTGAGAAAGCTGCTTCATGGCAGGACCCTACACGGAGCCCAGCTGCTCGATCCGGACATGCGGCGGACACCGATTTCTTACTTCTATCTGGGCGGAGGAATTGCCGACATCTATCAGACAACTAAGACCCCGAGGAGAATCGCTGTACTGGGGCTCGGTTCGGGCGCTGTCGCCGCTTACGTAAAGAAGGCCGACTGCATCACCTATTATGAAATAGATCCTGACAATGAAAAGATCGCCCGGCAGTGGTTTACGTATCTTGATGACTGCAAGGTCAACGTTCGTGTCATTGTCGGTGACGGCCGCCTCTCAATGCAAAAGTCAGGCGGCACCGGTCACGACTATGATATTATCCATATGGATGCTTTTACCGGCGATGGCATCCCCACACACCTGCTGACACGGGAAGCCATGAAAATATATCTCAGCAGACTTGCGGAAGACGGGGTGATCCTCTTTCACGTCTCTAACCGCTACTATGAACTCAGACCCGTGATCAAATCCACATCTGCGGGGCTGAACCTTTATGGCGCCATAAATGTGCCGGTAACAAGAGACGAGCTGAAATATTACCAGAATGCCTCCTGGTGTGTAGCTCTTGCAAGGAACCCCGCTCGGCTCCAACCCTTGGTGAACCGCGGTTGGGTGAGGCTTGGAAGGGATGACGGCTTGAACGGAAGTGCGTCATGGACCGACGATTATATAAATATACTGGCGCCATTAGGCGAAAATATCAGATACCATTTAGCAAGGTATAATATGGATCTGTTTAATCTCCATGTGCAATGAAATATTTCAAAGAAGGAGCCTTGCTGCAAATTGCACTGACTGAACGATGCAAATAGCCTCAGTCCCGGATTATGGCGCATTTTTAATATTCAATTCATGAAAAGGTATTTCCGCATGCCGGCCATCCGCGGGTTAAGAGACCGGGATTTCGTCCGGTTTCCTGCCCGAAAGCACATTTTCCGTTTTATTTTCAATCGCCGTCTTGCTACTGCATCTTATTGTAATCATAAGATAATTGGCAAACAACAATCACTCCTCAAAAAAATCCAAAAGATTTCTTTTCAACTGCAAAGCAATGTGAAAGAATACCATTGTATCGTATCCCGCATTGGAGAATTCTTTCAGTAACCCTCCCAGGAGTGACCGATGAAACTTAACCCTTATGAACAGGGAGCCCTCGATTCGCTTTGCGGCATATATAGTATCGTAAATGTCATGCGCGTCATCAGGGGACTTGGTAACGAGGAATCGCAGCAACTGTTTGCACAGATTGTTGGCTACCTTGAAGATAATAAGAGTCTAGCTGTAACACTCGCGCAGGGAATCAGCATAACCGTCATGGGAAGCATATTCAAGGATGTTATCGGAGAAAAAATAGACCGGGCAATTCCTTTCCAAAAGCAGACAGATGTGGGGATCAGTGAGTTCTGGACAGAGATGGCAAGGTTTCTTCACGAGAAACGTGCAAAAGGGGAAAAGAGGGCAATTCTTCTGAGCTTGGGTGGTCTGCATGACCACTGGACGATCGTTCGTAAGATCACGAGCAAGCGAATCTGGCTTTTCGATTCAATCGGCTTGCGTAATCTGGACCGCAGCAAATGCACAACCCGCAAGGCATCGTCCAGCAGGCGTCATTTGATATATCCTACACAAACCTATTTTTTAAAGCAAAATCAGTATGTTCCATAATTACTGTTTTTTCATCACCAGATACGTGGCTGATCAATACAAACAGTTACTCACAACTGAGGCTGAAACGCGAGACTCCCTGTCTCTTCTGACCATATAGAGTGACCCATGCTGTATACGTGTGCACGGTCGATTTTCAGGCTGGAAAACCGCTTTGTGTCTGTTATCACCGATTCTAAATAAAGTTAAAATAAGATCATTTTAATGTTGCTTTTTTAAAGCTCAGACTCTATAAAGAGGCATTGACGCAGAGATGTTGATGTTTCCGCCTTTGGCGGATCGAGACCATTAGAACATAAAAAGGGAGGAGGATGCTATGAACAAAGAAGATCTGATCAATGAGGTTGCAAAGTCAACGTGCAGCAAGGTGGAGGCAGTAGGCGCCGTTAATTCCGTCCTTGACGCAATCAAGAAGGCCCTGAAAAAAGGAGACAAGGTGACCCTAGTCGGTTTTGGAACCTTCTCCGTTGCGAAGAGATCCGCAAGAACAGGAAGAAATCCCCAGACCGGCAAACCGATCAAGATTGCGGCCAAGAAAGTGCCCAAGTTTGCTGCCGGTAAGGCACTAAAAGATGCCATTAAATAACATTCAGACATTATAAAAATACATTCAATATTTTTTGTTGGACGATTTAACGGAAAGGGCGGGAGAAGTTCCCTCCCTTTCTTGTTATTGAGAAGAACTTTCGGTATCTGTCTCAAACTGAGCCTTACGGGCACGCAGCTTCAACAGAGGTGTAGATTTCTCCTCTGATCAGCTTGTCCCTTGCCGGATTCTGCAACAATATTTCAGCTCGCATTTTTGAAAGCATTTATTCTATAATAATCCCAAATTAACTCTTGAAGCAGAGCCTATGGGTCATAAATGCATTCCCTTCTGTTGACCATCACAGAATATTCTTATTTTGGCATTTTTGTCGCTTTGGGGCTGGGAATCCTGGGGTTTCCCTTTCCAGATGAGACATTGATTGCATTTGTAGGCTTTTTAGTTTATGAAGGCAAATTGAAATATCTCTACGCCTTTGCAATTTGCTTCATAGGGAGTTCGTCGGGCGTAACGCTTGGTTATATCCTTGCGAAGATCTTCGGAAACCGTTTAATAAGGAGATATTCCACTAGGCTGAATGTAAATCCTGATAATATTCAAAATGCAAAGAAGTTTTACCTACGATATGGAAAGTTCGCGTTGTTCGTCGGTTATTTTATTCCAGGGGTAAGACATCTGACAGCCATTTTTGCAGGGTCATCCATTATGCCGTATCCGACGTTTGCCGCTTTTGCCTATTCAGGGGCGGCGCTCTGGACGATTGTTTTTATGAATCTTGGATTCTTTCTGGGCGAGAAATGGCATAGCGTTTCCGCATATTCAAATCGCTATATTATGCCCTTCGTGCTTGTTGTGACTATATTTGTTATCATAGCGATCTATTGGAGAGCCGCCGAGGGGAACGAGAATGAACATGAAGAACACAAATGACGATATTGACCAAATTCAGTAATGTGAGGAGAATGGACCATGGCCACGATTATGCCCGAAGGAGAAGCTATTCGCAAAGCTGTCAAATGGATCTCTGATAAACTGCTGGATGATCCGAATAAGTCCGCTCAGAAACTTATCAATGAAGCAGTCATGCGTTTTGACCTCTCTCCAAAGGATGCGGACTTTCTGACAAACTTCTACCGCAAAGGCAAAACGGGCGTACCCGAATAATTTAATTGAAAAGCGGTTGCAGAGATTTACAGGGATTCAATTGAGGCTATGATCAGCAGCCTTTGGTTCTCTGGGCATTCGTCCCCCGGCTCCATACAAAAAATACTGCGCTTGAGCGAGTCTCTTCTGACTAAGGACTGAAGATACGGCGGTTTACTTGTTTAGGAGAGATTCACGCCAAAGCATGTATGCAAGGCCACTGAAAATTACAAACGCAATGACGCTCGCCCATGAGGGAATATGAACACCATTGATAATGACATCCCATCCGATGAGGATGCGGAGAAGATGCCCAAGGGCAATAAACGATAAAATCGCAACGGACATAATCGTAAATGGCTTCATTTCTTCCGCTCTTGCCTTAGAGAATAAATGATTGGAATTTACTTAAGTTCTCCCAGAGCACAAAACCCCGCTCCATTAAGAAACGGGGTTTTCATAATTCATCCACGACACCCTCGCGCGGTATAGGGATTCGGATAACCGGCGGATACCAGGGCAGAGGGTATCCATTTCTTGAAACCTTGCCTTAGACTCTCTCAAAAATAGTTGCCGGAGCCATACCTCCGCCTGTGCACAGCGAAACAAGGGCGTATCGGGCCTTTCGCCGCATAAGCTCGTAGACTGCCGTGACTGTCAAGCGACAGCCGGAATTGCCGACAGGATGGCCGAGAGCAAGGGCGCCACCGTTCACATTAAGTTTGCGCTGATCAGCCGTGAGCTCCTTCGCCCAGGCGAGCGGTATGGGTGCAAAGGCTTCATTGATCTCGAAGATATCGATATCGGCCATAGATAGGCCAGCCTTCTTCAGAACCTTGGGCGTAACATAAATGGGACCTGTCAGCATGATCTCCGGATCGGATCCGACGACGGCATTTGCAACAAAGCGGACAAGAGGTTTCAGCTTCAGCTCCTTCATCTTCTCTTCGCTCATAAGAACCACAGCAGAAGCTCCATCCGTGATGGTGCTCGATATGCCTGCCGTTATCCACTTGGTGTTCGGCAGAACCTTGAGGGCATAAAGACTCTCCTGGGTTATTTCCGGCCTGATGGGTTCGTCTGTATCCCTTACGATCTCGTTGCCGTCTTTATCGACACCTTTCACGGGCAGAATCTCTTTTTTGAAATATCCATTTACAGTTGCCACATGGGCCTTCCTGTGACTTGCAATTGCAAATTCGTGACACTCGTCGCGCGAGATCGCCCATTTGTCAGCGATCATCTGTGCGGCCGCGATCTGATCGGGTTTTCCATACTTGCTTGTATAGAATGCCCCGAAGGGATTGCCCATGGGCTTCCCTGTATACAGGGTGCCGTTCAAATCAGAAAACATCCCGTACTTGGTGAGGAGTTCACAACCGCTCGCGATCACCACGTCCATCGTACCGGAAGCAATCATGCCACAAGCGAGCTGCACGGCTGTAAGGCTGCTTCCGCACTGGCGGTTCACGGATACACCCGGGACGGTCATGGGAAATTTTGAGGCCAACACCCCCATGCGCGCCAGGGTAAAGCCCTGCTCGCCTATCTGATACACCGTGCCGGTAATCACGTCATCCACAATTGCTGGATCAAGATCAATCCTGCGGACAGCCTCATCCAATACGGCGCCCAGAAGTTCCGGGGCCGTCCAGTTCCTGAGAAATCCATTCTGTCTGCCGATTGGCGTCCTCACAGCGCTGACGATAAAAACTTCTTTCATGATTTTCCTCTCACTCTATTGATACCAGTCCCTTTCCGCTAACAGGAACATCTATTTCTTTAAGTAATCGTAAACTCCCTTGCCAGTTTTTCTTCCGAAACGCCCTGCCCTGACCAGCTTCACCAGCAAGGGCGCAGGACGATATTTATCCCCGAGTTCCCTGTGCAGACCTTCCATAACGTGAAGCAAGGTCTCATTACCCACGAGATCCGACAGGGCCAGGGGACCGATGGGGTGATTGCAGCCCAGCATCATGCCCTTGTCTATATCTTCTGCGCTGGCTATGCCTTCATCGAGGGCAAAGAAGGCCTCGTTAAGCATGACACAAAGAATTCTGTTCACTGCAAAGGCGGGTGCTTCCTTTACAACGATCACTTCCTTGCCGATCTTTTTCCCCCATTCCTTGGCAATCTCCAGGGTCTCATCAGATGTTTCGTAGCCTCTGATGATCTCCAGGAGACGCATCACCGGCACGGGATTGAAGAAATGGGTACCGATAAACCTCTCCGGCCGCTTCGTTATAGCTGCCATCTCCGTGATAGAGAGACCAGATGTGTTGCTGAAAAACAGGCAGTGTGCCGGCACTGTCTGTTCCAGTTCCTTGTACACCTGTTTCTTGACATTCATCACCTCGATGACCACCTCTACGACAATATCTGCCTTACCTGCTGCCTCTTTGAGGTCGAGGGTAGGTTTTATTCTACCCAGAATTGCGTCCATATTTTCCTGGGTCTTTTTCCCTTTTTCCACATCGCGGCTCAGGTTTTTCCTGATCGTATTCATCCCTGCGTCGATAAATCTCTGCTCTATGTCCCTCATGGTCACCTGAAAACCTGCCTGGGCGCATACCTGCGCAATGCCACTCCCCATCAAACCGGCTCCTAAAACGCAAACATTCTTAATCTCCATAGTGGGTCTCCCTTTCTTATTTTAATATTTTCCGGCCTTTGAAAACATTTGTCCAGTGCAATATTGATGGTGTATCACCTGATATTATTTGCCTGCGAACATTCCTTTATAGCTCGTGCGCATTTCCCTCTTAAGAATCTTTCCTGTCGGCGTCTTGGGAAGGGCATCGAGAAAGATTACAGCTTTAGGACACTTGAAGGTGGCAAGTTCCTTCCGGCAGTGTTCCATTATCTCCTCCTCTGTAATTTTCTCACCCTTCTTGGGAACAATCACCGCTGTTACAGCCTCAACCCACTTGGGATGCGGCAAACCTATGACGGCCACTTCCTGAACTCTCTTATCCAGGTATATAGCCTCTTCCACTTCTCGCGTCGGGACATTTTCGCCACCCGTCTTGATCATGTCTTTCTTTCGATCGGCAACCGTTATATATCTGTCCTCGTCCATAACTCCAACATCGCCGGAATGGAACCAGCCTCCCTTCATGGCTTCTTCCGTCTTTTCCGGTTCCTTGAAATACATGGTCAGGGCATGGGGGCCCTTCCCGCAGATTTCCCCGGGGATACCCTGTTTATCAATGGACGTGAATTGGTCATCTTCGAGCCTTGTCTCCATGTTCAGACCGCCCATACCTGCGGAACCCAGCTTGCTCAATGCATCCTTCGCCTTGAGAATCGTATGGTAAGGCGCAAGCTCAGTTTGGCCGTAATAGTTGTAGATTCTAGTCCCCGGCAGTCTTTCGATGAGCTCTTTCAACACCTCAACGGGCATGATCGATGCGCCGTAGTAACACTTCTTGAGACTGGAGAGGTCATATTTATTAAAATCAGGATGCCTCAGCATTCCGATCCATACAGTCGGAGGCGCGAAGAACAGCGTGGCTTTATAGTCGGCTATATTTTTGAGGATCTGACCGATGTCGGGAGCTATCAGTACGTTTGTCCCCCCGACCCAAAAAATCGGGTTCATAAACACGTCCCGCTGGGCACAGTGATATATGGGAAGGGCATTGATAGAGATGTCCTCCTCCTCGTACTGCCCGTCAATGATAGCCCCCATATACTGGGCCATCAACGCCTGATTGCTGATGATAACGCCTTTCGGCAGTGTTTCCGTACCACTTGTGTAGGTCATCTGCACGGGATCTTCGATATGAAGGATTGCGTCAGGTTCCTGAGCGGGATATTTCTTATACCATGCATCAAAATCCCGGAACAGATCACTAACGGGGGGCTTGCCAGCGCCCTGATTTGACCAGATCCATGTTTTGACGGTGGGCATATCATTGAGGACATCCTTCACCAGGTCATAGAGGCTGTCCTCCACGATAAAGACCTTGCTCTCCGAGTGGTTTATGCAGTAGGAGATATCCTTCCCCCTCAAGAGATAATTAATCGCCAGGTAGATGGCGCCTATCTTGGCGCATCCGAGCCAGGTCAAAACGTGGTGAATCGTGTTATGAGCCAGAATGGCTACACGGTCGTACTTCTGCACACCCAGTGACGATAGCGCATTGGCTGTCCGGTTGCATTCGGCTTCAAGCTGGGCATAGGTGAGTGTCTTATCCTGGAAGATCAGGGCCTTCTTGTCAGGATAGTGGTAGCTGCTGCGTCGGATCATGTCTGCAATAACCCAGCGGTTAACATTGTTGTACCGATCCATCAGAAATTCGACGTTCTCTTTATTCAGGGTGTGGTACCTTGCCTTCTCCTTGTCCGTCAAAGGTTTCCAGTTATCTGCCATACTTTATTCCCTCCCTTTTTTCTTGACCCTCTTTAAAAAATCAATAGTGTGAACCCAGGGCGCGCCCTGGAACCAATTTCGCAGCCATTTGAAAAATGAAACTGAAGACGTTACTTGTAATAACTGTGATTGAAAATTCGACCTGCCGAGAGACCTTCTACCATATTTTCGCTTATAGTTCTTTAGATTTTTTGCAGGAAATATGTCGGATGCCACGATTCAGGAAGAAAAGCTAAATCATGAACTTTTTTCTTTTGACACAGAATTTCATTCTTACTATACTTAATCTTTTAAAGAGGATGTCCATAAGAAAGAATTCATGGCTAACTTTGGTGATTGATGAAAGAGACCCTTGGCCAGTATTTGAGAAGGAAGCGGGAATCACACCTTATTTCATTGGAGGATATTGCCCAAGCCACCGGCATAAGTGTTCCTCTGATCAGGGCTCTGGAAGAAGATAATTTCCATGTCATCCCCCGGTCGGAGATGAGCATGAAATATTTGAAAAAATATGCCGCGCATTTGAAATTAAAAAAGAAAGACGTCCTGCACCGTTATGAGATGCAGTATGATCCCACTAATCAAACTAAACGCTTACCTCAATTATCCCTTTTCTCCTCGGGAAATGCATCTTACAAGCATGTAAAAGCCGAGAAAAGTCTTTTCAGGAAGCCCTCTTTCCAGGTTGTTTTCTGGTCAAGCATCATCCTTTGGGCCCTTGTTTTCTTCTCCCTTTATGTCCACATAATGACGCCAAAGAAAGGCGCGCGTGAGAGTGAGCAGGCGCCTGCGTCGCAGAAGGTCAGAAAGGAATTTTCTCGTGAAAGAACTGCATTCATGCCTTCCGTGGCCCCCACGAAAACGGGGACTTCACCCGACCAGGCTCCCGGCAGTTTGGCGGACCGTCCCGCTCAGAAACCTTCTGCGGCTCCTGTACCTTTGAAGCACGAGGATAGTGCAAAAGAGTTTGCCGCTTCGGCTCTAAATATCCCGCCCTCACAGGGTAAAGCGAAGGTCATCGGAAACAGTGACAGTAAGAGGTATCACCTGCCCGGCATGAAATATTACAACAAGATTAAGGCGTATCATCAGGTCATATTCAATTCTGAGATGGAGGCTATAAAGGCGGGTTATACCAAGGCCCGGGAGTAAATTACGATCTTTTCGTAGAACTGAAAATCTGTTTCACCCGAGATGCCGATGATTTCCGTGGCATCCAAGAAGCTGTCCTTGCAAACAGGTGAGGCTCCCTCTATTGATCAGTTAACTTCCATGAACTTGCCATCCTTCCACTCGCCGATGTATTTTTCGCCGGTGGGAAGCGTCAACGTCCCCTGTCCGTGATACTCGTCGTTTCTGAACTGACCCACATATTTTGCGCCGTTGGCAAAGTTTATCGTCCCCTGGCCGTTTTTCTTGCCGCTCTTATATTGACCCACATATTGGCCGTCGGGCCGGGTCATCGTCCCTTGTCCTTGCAACATGCCGCTTTCAAACTGGCCCACATATTCCCCACTGTCAGGGTAGGTTATGGTCCCTTGCCCGTCGAAGAGACCATTTTTCCACTGACCGACATACGTCCTGCCATCGGGAAATGAGGCAGACCCCTGTCCTTCCAAAACACCGTCTCTAAATTGGCCTGTATATTTTCGTCCATCGGAAAAAGTCAGCACGCCCTGCCCGTTCATTTTGTCATCTTTGAACTGTCCCTCGTATGTCCTGCCGTCGGAGAACTTTATCATGCCCTTCCCGCTCATCGCGTCGTTCTTCCATTCGCAGACATATTCGGTGCTATCGGGCAGCGTCAAAGTCCCACGTCCATTCTTCTTACCGTCTTTGAACTGACCCACATATTTCTTGCCGCTGGGCTCGGTGAGAATGGCCTCTCCGTTGATCTCATTATCTTTGAATTGCCCCGTATAGGATCTGCCGTCCTGAAGGGTCAGGACGCCCCTCCCCTCCCTCCTGTTATCTCTCCACTCACCGATATAATGCATCCCATCATCACCGGACATCGTCCCGTGCCCATGAAACAAATTATCTTTGAATTGCCCCACATAAGTCTTGCCATCGGGAAAGGTCATGGTTCCTTGCCCGTTGAATTTGCCGTTTTTAAACTGCCCTATATATTTGGAATTGTCCGGAAAAGTCATTATCCCCTGGCCGTTTGGCTCACCATCCCTCCACTCTCCTGTATAATTTTTTCCGTTGGAAAAAATCATGGCTCCCTGGCCGCTGAACTCGCCGTTCTTGAATTGGCCGATATATTGTGCACCGTCCGGGAATGTCATTGTTCCCTGGCCGTCCATCTTGTTGCTTTTCCATTCACCGGAATAACGCAAACCGCCGGGATAGCTGAGCGTTCCCTGCCCGTCCCATTTTCCGTCTTTCCATTCTCCCACATAATTCATGCCGCCCGGATAGGTCATCGTACCCTGCCCGTCCATCATAATCTTCTTTTCCGGACTCATGCTGTTGGGAGATTTTCTTACGGACAGCTTCGAGAAAAATTTGCTTAAAAAAGGGGACATCTTTTTATCCTCACTTTCGCGGATACGAAAAGATATCTTTTAGACATTCTCACATCCAAACGAAGCTTAACGATTTATCTCTGACAGGAACGCTTCTTGCGCTTTTGGGAAGTCTACGGAAAAGTAGGTTGTGTGTCAAGAGGAAATGACCGCGGTGTGGAGTGCGCGTGTGAGCTGCTTTAACGGCAATGCTTCTTTAATACTTTCGGTTCTTGCTTTCTTTTTTATAATATTCGAGCGCCTCTTCAATCAAAGCGACAAAATGTTTTTGGTCTCTTTTTGCGGCTTTGTACTGATTGATTGTCATGAGTTTCTTGTATTCAATGTAAAACTGGTCTACCAACTCCCTATACTCATCCGCCTTCTCTATCGGTTCGGCATGGCTTTTCAGGCGTTGCTGCATGCAGAGCAGTACGAATTTGATCCCCGATACAAACTGCAATTTCTTCATCGCGGGCGAATCTTCATTAACGTATTTGGCACACCAGTTACCGTGGTCACAAGGCAAACATAGCTGTTTTCTCGCGGGATGAGCGGGATCGGAATTGTTTGTACGATCAGGATGCCGGCAATATCCGACGGGAGAGACGGATTGATCTTTATAATCAGAGCGATGGGGACTATGATACCAGCAGTTTGTACAATTTTCATCGGGACTCCGGAACCCAAGAATCTTACCCATTACTCCTCCGGTCTGGATTCGACATTTTATTCTCCTCTACTTTACCGGTAATCATTTTTTTCTGATAACGCATCTGTGATCGGAAATATGATTGGAGGCCCCAAGCGGAAGCGTTTCATCAGCCAGCGTGTCCTTTTGAATTCGGTAGCGAGCGCATTCGCCGCAGCTTGCTGCGAGAAGCTTCAAATGAGATGTTCGCCTATTTTGAGATCAATATCTCTCTTGCTATGATGAGCCGCTGAATCTCGGACGTCCCTCCGCCGATGGTCTGCAATTTCGCATCTCGCATCATCCGCTCCACGGGAAATTCTTTCATATACCCGTAGCCGCCTAAAATCTGCACCGCTTCCGTCGTGACCCTCATGGCAACTTCAGACGTAAAAAGCTTCGCATAAGCCGCAATCAGGTTTAGCTCCCGATTGAGACCCCGATCCGCCATGGCGGCTCCTTTATACGTAATTAGCCTGGAGAGTTCAATTTCCATCGACATATCGGCGAGCTTGCTCTGGATCATTTGAAAAGCAGCGATGGGCTTTCCGAACTGGACCCTCTCCTTTGCATACTTGAGGGCGCATTCAAAAGCCCCCCGGGAGATGCCCAGCGACAGGGCGCCAAGGAGAATCCTTTCCGTGTTCAGTCCGCTCATGAGAACGTCAGCACCTTTATTCTCCTCTCCCAACAGGTTCTCCGCCGGCACGCGGCAATTTTCGAAAACCAGCTCACCCGTCGGCGAACCTCGCCATCCCATCTTCTCAAATTTTTTCCCTCGCGAAAAACCGGAAAACTCCTTCTCTACGATAAATGCCGAGACCCCGTGCGCCCCTATTTCCGGTGATGTTCTTGCGTATATCACAAAGACATCTCCTACGGGCCCGTTGCTGATAAAGATCTTCGATCCATTCAAGAAGAAAGCTTCGCCTTTTCTCTCCGCCCGCAACTTCATGGAGAGGACATCGGACCCGGAAGACGGCTCCGTCATGGCAAGACCTCCGATTTTGCTCCCGTCACACAAGGGCGGCAGATACTTTTTTTTCTGTGCTTCGTTGGCGTTACGGCGGATATTATCGACGCACAAATCCGAGTGAGCCCCCCATGTCGCGGAAGTGGAGCAACACACGACGCCGAGTTCCTCACCGATAATGCACATCTCCGTATAGCCCGCTCCTGCGCCGCCATACTCGGCTGGAACGGTAACGCCTAAGAGTCCCATCTCAGCCAGTCTCTTGAAGCTTTCGATGGGGAATCTTTCATCCCGATCTATTTCATAAGCCAGCGGCGCCACTTCTTTTTCGGCAAAAGTCTTAACGCTCTCGCGAAGCATTTTTTGTTCTTCCGTAAATTCGAGATACATATTCCCTCCCTTAGTGCCCATAGACCTAATGGATAGAAACAAAATGGCAAGAGGCATCCGCGGGCGGATGCCTCTTTTTTTCTTTTTCTAAAGACTAAAAAATCTTTTTCTTTATCAGTCCCCGCTCGCGGCCGGCCTTTTCCAGTTCTTCCCGGAATTTCGGATGAGCGATCTTGATCAGCTCTACCGCCCTTTCCGGTTCCGACCTGCCGTAGAGATCCGCGGCGCCGTATTCCGTTACCACGTATCCCGTATAATGGCGGGGAACCGTCACGCGAGCTCCTTGTGCGATGTAGGGGACGATTCGCGATACGGTGTCGTTCATGGTCGTGGCGGGCACCAGATTGATCGCCCGGCCGCCCTTGGACCAGAAAGCACCGATCACAAAATCGAGTTGGCCGCCGGTTCCCGATCTCATGATATTTCCGACGGACTCCGAGACGACCTGACCGGTGAGATCCACCTCGATGGACCCGTTGATGGCTACGATGTTGTCCTCCTGGGCGATCACGGGGATATAATTGGCATAGGATGTCGGCCGGAACTCGCACATGGGGTTGTTCGCTATCCAGTCATAGAGTTCCTTATCACCCAGGGTAAAGGCCAGAACGATCTTACCGGGATTAACCTTCTTGTACTTGCAGGTGACAACCCCCTTCTCAACAAGCTTGTGGGTCCCGGCTGGCATCATCTCCGTATGGATGCCCAGGTCTTTGAGGCCAGAATTTTCAAGAAGCTTGCTGATCATGGCCGGAACTGCGCCGATGCCGACCTGGATGCAGTCTCTGTCTTTTAGGAGAGCCACCACGTTTTCGGCCATTTTAACCTCGAGGTCGGTCGCCGGGGGCGTGGGAACGGCGATAATGGGGTTGGGGTTCTCGACAAAAGCGGTGAATCTCGAGACGTGAAAGTTCGTCTGGCCGTATGTTCTCGGCATATTGGGATTTACTTCCCCAATCACCCACTCGCTCTGGTCCATAACAGCTTCTGTATAGAAGGTGTCCAGGCCAAGATTGACGTAACCGTGCTCATCTGGAGGTGTAACCTGCGTGACGATGCCGGTCCGTCGCTTGTAAACGCGTTTTCTATGCGAGTATTTCACACCGGCGTCTGAACTCTGGTATGGGATAAAGTTAGACCATTCCGAAGCAGCCATCTGCTGCATATGCGGGGTGCTGTAAAATCCGCTGAGAAATGTGAACGTATCCCTGTATTCCGGTTTAAAAAGTTTGTAAGGTCTCAGGGTCAGGCACGTGATCCATTCCACATCTTTGAGTTCATCTTTCCTGTCTGCAATGGCGTCCGGAATGAGCATGGACGGCTGACCCATCAGCAGCGGGAACCAGAAACAATCTCCTGACTGAAGGATCTTCGCCGCGTCCTGCGCCGACATCACTCGACTCTTATAGTAGTCCTGCCAAGTCATAATATTCCCCCTTTTTCTCTATTATTCTATTCCGTAAGGTTTCCTTTTATCCTGTGCTGCCTTCTCTATCGACCTTTACGCAATCACCACCTTTCTTACGATCTTTCTTCATGTACATACACGTTGTTGTCTAATAGAGTACGAAAGACCATCTTCGCTACAGAGGCCTGAAGTACTTGATGTCCATGATGTGTCCTTTTCTGTCATCGCTCCAGACTGCCTCAACCTTCATCCCGCTCTTTATTATTTTTTTGACCTCATCGAAATTATTGAGATCGAAACCTCCCATGAGGTGGAGAAAATTCACGTCCGTTCCGTTCAGCCTGATGAGCGACCCTATAAAAGGAGGCTCTGTGGGCATTCCGAAGTATTTATAATTTGTGTAGCACCAGGCAATTAAAGTGCCTACCTGGGATACCTCTACCCATTGTTCGGCGTCAACAAAGCAGCGCGGGCAAAAGCTGCGTGCCGGAACAAGGACCCGATCACATTTCGTACACTTTGTTCCAAAGATCATCTTATTTTTCAGACCTTCGAAAAAGCGGGTCCAGGTAGCACCGTATGCCAGCTCATACGGCAGACGTATTTCTGTCTTGATAGTCTTGTATTCTTTTGCTTCCATTTCATCCTCCTAATTTCCTATAGCTTTGATCCGAGAATCATAATGCCGTTGAATTGGTCTACGCCTCCCATCGCATGGGAGAGCGCCAGTTTCGCCCTGGGTATCTGATGATCGCCGGCCTTGCCCGTCACCTGCAGGGCCGCCTCGGCAACCCGGATGAGACCAGTCGCCCCGATGGGGTTCGTGCATAAGGTACCGCCGGAAGGATCGCAGGGGAGCGCCCCTTTCCTCGAGAAGGTTCCCTTCAGCACGAGGTCCGGGGATTCTCCCGGTTCGCAGAACCCGAAGCATTCGTAAAAAAGCATTTCCTGAAAGGTAAACGGATTGTAGACCTCTGCCACATCCAGTTCCTTTCGCGGGTTTTTTATTCCTGCCTGGTCGTAAGCCTGCTTTGCCGCCTGGATCGCGCTTTCCCAGACCACCTTGTCACTGTCGCCAAAGAAATACTCTTCACCCCGATAGCCGACACCCTTGATCCACGCCGGCTTTCGCCCCAGTTTCTTCACCATGTCCTTGGAAGCGAAAATGACCGCGCAGGCGCCGTCCGAGTTCGGGCATACATCGAGGAGACGCACCGGATAGGTGATGATACGCGCATTTTTCACCTCGTCCATGGTGACTTTCATCTTGATGTGCGCATACGGGTTGTCGAATGCGCTGTCATGATGGGTAACCGATATGAAGGCAGCGGCGTCTCGTATTTTCTCTTCCGGTATTGCATAGCGGTCCATCCACATCTGGGATTGCATGGAAAAAACACCCGGCGCGCCGGATATGAAATATCTTTGATAGAACGGCTCGGCCACCGTCGTCATGGTTGCCTGGCTGTTCCCCTCGTTCATCTTTTCATGACCCACGGCCAGGACAAGGTCGGCCATGCCTGATGCGACCCAGTAATAGGCCGTATGGGCGATGGAGACCCCTGTCGATCCGCAGGTCTCTGTCTTCATAATCGGCTTTCCCACGGCCTGCATGGCATCGGCAAAATAGAAATGGGTCAGGGCAATGCCTTCCATCATGGAAGGCATCGTACCGGATACAACTCCATCTATGTCATTTGGCGTCAGTCCCGTTTCATTAAACACAGCCATGACGGCTTCTCTCACGAGGTCCGGATAACTGACATCCATTCTTCTTCCGTGTTTCGTCTGTCCTACACCTATTATGGCTACTGGTCGTCCCATATGCTCCACCCCCTATCTGCCCAAAATGGCCACGGCGTGACACTGGCCGGCATAGCCATGAGTACCGTGTGCTAAGGCCGTCTTTACAGTTTTGGGAACCTGCCTCTCTCCGGCCTCGCCTCTGATTTGCAGAACAGCCTCCACTACGCGCTGGAGGCCTCTCGACACATAGGGATTGTTGGCCAGAACGCCGCCGGAGGGATTGACGGGTATCCGCCCGTTCATCTCGGTGAAGCCGCTGTCCATCAGACGACCGCCCTCTCCTTCTCCGCAAAATCCCAGGCCTTCGTACCACATCAGTTCCTGGAAGGCGTATGGTTCAGTGATTTCTGCCACGTCGATCTTTTTCTCTGGATCAGTAATCCCGGCCATTCTGTAGGCCCTTGCCGCGGCATTCTTCAATTGTCCGTTTAAGAGGTCACGGTCGCCGACATAATAATTATCCAAAGAGCTTCCGAAACCCTTAATCCATACGGGTTTATCTGCTATTTCTTTTGCCTTTTTCGCCGAGGCAAGAATGAGCGCAACCATTCCCTCAGATTTCGGCGCTACCTGAAGAGCGGTTAGAGGATCGATCAGCCTTTCCGATCCCAGAATGTCATCGACCGTGAAACGCCCCTTTTTATGCGCGTAAGGGTTTCTCAGGCCATTTGTGAGATTCTTTACAGCCACCTTGGCGCACTGCTCTTCCGTGATGCCGTATCGTTCCATATATAGCCTCATCTGAAAAGCCGCCGCCATCGTCTCCGTCAGTCCGACTCCTCTTTGATAAAAGGGATCGGCATACATGAGAGTGCATGTGTCGTTGGGAGGGTTTTCAGAACCCTTGCAGAGGCCGATGACCAAGGCCGTATCGTAATGTCCGCTCATGATCCGCATCGCGCCGTAAAACAGGGCGAAAAGGGATTCTCCGTCCTGACGTGAGGCGTTCTTCAGGAAGGCGCCTGTTGTTTCCCAATAGTAAGAATTGGCGCAGGATATGCCGCCGTGAAAGACATCGGACGATGCACTGACGACAGTGCCGATCTCGTCCCTCGTCATTCCCGCCTTATCCAAGACCTCCTTCGTGACCGCATAGGCCTGGTCATAGAAGTTGTCTTTTGATTCGGCTCCGGCATTCTGCGCAACCGCTACAATAGCAACTTGTTTCGCCATACCTTCATATCCTTTCTTTCTATTTTATGATTTCCTTCCAACCAAGATCTTGGTGGTATAAACAATAACATCCTCGTTGCGTTGATTTTTAATTATGTTTTCCGCTTCAACGATCCCCCTCTTTGCATCTTTCTCCGTGAGACTTTTTATCTTCACCTCGCAACGAATGGTATCGCCGATCTTCACGGGCCTCGTAAAACGTACGTTCTCCATGCCGTAAAATGCGATAAAGCTCTTCGGCAGAACTACGTAAGGCCCCAGGCGGAAAGGCAGGGCCATACCTATAACGAGCCCCAACATGCCGTGGGCGATCCTCTCCTTGAAAGGCGTCTTTGCCGCGTATTCCACATCGGTGTGCAGGGAATGCCAGTCCCCGGTGAAAGCGGAAAACATGACGATGTCAGTCTCCGTAATCGTCCTTCCCGGTGACACAAATACCTCACCTGTTCTGTAGTCTTCGAAATAATTTTTTTCCACGGACGCACCCACTTTCTTCCTTTTTGAAACTATTATGAATGACTGACCTTACATACCCAGAATTTCTCTCGCTACGATCAGCCTTCTGATCTCGGACGTTCCCCCTCCGATGGTCCCCAGCTTTGCATCACGCCAGAACCGCTGCACAGGATATTCCAGGCAATACCCGTATCCTCCGTGAATCTGAACAGCCTCTTCACAGACCCTGCAGGCCATCTCGGCCGTAAACAGAATGGCGGCAGCGGAAATCTGATGCACTTCCGTTCCCTTTCCGCCCCTCTTCGCCGAATCGGCCAGAATAGCAGCCTTGTAACAGAGCAGGCGCGCGGCCTCGATCCCCGTATACATATCTGCGAGCTTCTGCTGTATCATCTGGAATGAGGCAATCGGTTTCCCGAACTGCACCCTTTCTTTCGCGTATTTAATCGATTCGGCAAAGGCGGCCTGCGCGATACCCAGGGCATAGGTCCCGAAGAATGCCCTCTCTACATCCAATCCCCCCATCATCACCGCAATGCCCTTATTCTCCTGGCCGATGATATTTTCCGCAGGGATGATGCAATCCTGCAGGATTAGTTCTCCTGTCGCCGATCCTCTATTGCCAACTTTGTTCAATTTCTTGGACACGGAAAATCCGGGAAATTTCGTGTCCAGGATAAATGCTGTAATGCCTTTGGCGCCAGACCCTTTATCTGTCTTCGTATAGAGCACGATAGTGTTAGCGATAGGTCCATTTGTGATAAACATCTTGGTCCCGTTCACTACATAGTTATCCCCGTTTCGTCTCGCCGTCGTCTGAATATTCACCGCATCGGAACCGGCATTGGGCTCCGTCAATCCCAAAGCGCCGATATGCTGACCCGTACAAAGAGGAGGCAGATACCTTCTCTTTTGCTCGTCGCTCGCATGGCTGTTCAGGTTGTTGCAGCACAAGTTAGCATGCGCGCCCCAGGATAGAGCGACCGCAGCGGAGGCCTTCGCCAATTCTTCACAGACTAAAGCGGCCGATAAAATATCGGCGCCCGCCCCTCCATACTGAGGGTCCACTGTGATTCCCATAATCCCCAAATCACCGAGCTTCTGCCAGAGCCCTTCCGGCCAGTGGTCATTACGGTCGATCTCTTCGGCAATAGGTTTCAATTCCTTTTCGGCAAAATTGGCGATGCTGTCCCTCAACATCCGATGCTCATCACTCAGATCAAAATCCATCTTCATCCTCCCCTTTTTCGATTAAAAATTAAATTCGGGCAAGACATATATCTTCACACATTTCACAGAAGAGAGGCAGCAATCGACTCACCCACCCTTCTGTACCAGTCCAACGCTTTGATATTTACCATTTTTATAGTCATAACAAAGGCGACGGGAATTCCTATTTGGAAAGTCCTGATAATTCGACGCCACGGTTTGACTTTCAAAACAAACTGAAGTATAAATCTAAGGCGATGTCTTAAGAATTTTTAACGAGCACTCATCCCCTTCAAAATCTGATGTTAAGAAGAAATGTCGAAGGAGCTCACGTTCCTATATTTGCCACACAGTGATAAAGATGCTCTCGTGGTCGCCAGGGAATGTCTCCCGGCTGGTAAAGCAGTAGCGAATCGGGATAATCTCCTCCGGTTCGCCTTATTTGAGGGGAAGAATCACAAAATCGCCTCTTTCGTCCGACTTTATGATCGTCCCTTGAAATTTATGAACCCTCAAATCATCGGAAAGAAAGCTATACCATCCCGCAGGCTGTGTCAAATCCTAATTCTTGCCAGCGCAGAAAAAAATTCACTTTCTTTTCTGCATCGGATTCTGAAAAAAAAGTATTCCTGGCTCTACATGGCCAATAATACAGGACGCCTGCCGTGTTGCTGTCCGCGCACGAGAGATGGTGTGAAAACGAACTTTTTACAACTGCATCCCATTTGATGAAAGGAGAATCGATATGCTTCAGGATGTATTCTTAACCAAGGAAGAGCTGGCCTTGAAACAAGAGGTCCGGGATTTCGTCAAGAACAACGTGTCACCCGATCTTCTCAAAAAAATGGATCGCGACGAGATTCGCTACCCACGGGAGTACGTGAAAGATTTGGGCAATAGAAATCTCCTGGGTTTGAGATTTCCCAAAAAGTACGGTGGCCGTGGTATGTCCTGGACGGGCGAAATAGCGGCGCTCGAGGAAATCGGCGTTCTGGGAACCGCCCTCGGTTGCGCCTTTGCCATGCCCTCCATAGTGGGCGAAGCCTTGAATGTTTACGGCACGGAGAAACAGAAAGAAAAGTTTCTCAAACCAATGCTGAAGGGAGATCTGGTATCCGCCGAGGCCCTGACGGAGCCCCGCGGCGGGTCCGACTTCTTCGGCGCTACGACCCGCGCGGAATTAAAGGACGGATATTTTACCATCAAGGGGCAGAAGCGTTTCGTTGTTGCCGCGGATGGCGCCGACTTTTTTATCGTCTACTGCAACACCAACCCGCAAGGCAAGCCTCATGAGAGGATCAGCCTTATTCTTATTGAAAAAGAACGGGAGGGCGTGGAGGCAAAATACCTTTATAAGCTCCTGGGCACCAGGGGCGGCGGAACAGGACGCCTCATCTTCAAAGACGTCAAGGTCCCCGCTTCAAACCTGATTGGTGGGCTCAACGAAGGTGCAAATATCTTCAACACGATGATGGTTCCCGAACGAATGACCTCGGCTGGCGCCTCGCTGGGAATGGGACGCGGCGCCCTAGAAGTGGCAGTGAGATACAGCGACCGCAGGAAGGCTTTCGGCCAGAAGATCAGAAACTTCCAGGGAATCAGCTTCAAAGTCGCTGACGCCATAACGCAACTGGATGCGGCCCGCGCCCTTACTATCGCGGCAGCCAAGAGCGTCGATGCCGGCATGCCCACCGCCCGGAGAATGGTGAGCGAAGCAAAAAAATGCGCCACTGATACAGCATGGAATATCTGCAATCTAGCTATGCAGATCGTCGGGGGGATCAGCTACACGAGCGTATTCCCCATTGAGAAGATGGTGCGGGACACCCGTCTCATCCAGATATGGACGGGAACAAACGACATTATGAACCTTCTCATCCAGCATGAATTCTATCGCGAGATACTGAAAGACGCCAATCCCGGCCGTATGATCGAAATCGATGCTGAGGACGCAGACAAGGACGATGAGAAAGTATACGAAGACGACGAAATGTGGATTAAGGGCTGGTAAAGCGTGAGGGTTGTCTGGTCAAGCCGGACAATGACAGATTAAAGGAGTTATGCAACGATGATGAACGGAAAAGAGTACGTGAAAACCTTAAAAGCTATGAAGACTGTCCTCTACATTGACGGCGAAGCGGTTCCCGATTTTGCCTCCCATCCGGTTATGAAACCCGCGGTGAATGCCCTTAGGGCGACCTATGACCTCGCCAGCGATCCGCAGTTAAATCCGGAACTGCACCGGTTGATCGTAGCCGAAAGCGATCTCACGGGCGGAAAGATCAGCCGCTTTCTCAAGATCGTCAAGTCGCATGATGATCTTATGAGCCGGATGAAACTGCAGCGTTCCATGATGCGTTACACAGGCGGCTGTTTTGGCGGACGCTGTGTTGCCGGCGCGGTCATCAATGCACTCTGGTCAGTGACGCACGATGTGGATAAGGCAAGCAAGGGACAGACGAACTACCACGAGAGATTTAAAAAATACATGACCATGTGCCAGGAAAAGGACCTGGCGGTTTCCGGCAACATCACGGACGCCAAAGGCGACCGTTCCCTGCCGCCGCACCGTCAGGCGGATCCCGATCTTTATGTCAGGATCGTAGAGCGCACCCCTGACGGCATTATCGTCAACGGAGCCAAGCTCCAGCAGTCAGGCGCGCCCATTGCCCATGAAAGGCTCGTAGTGCCGACTACGGCCCTTGGTCCTAACGATGAGGCTTACGCCGTCGCCTTTGCCGTTCCGGGAGACGCGAAAGGCGTTATTCATGTGAACGATTCCGCGTGTTCCAACGCAAAGTTTATGGCCATGGTGACTGAAGATATCGGCAATGCGGCATTCGGCATGCATCAGAGCGCCCACATCATCTTTGATAACATCTTTGTCCCCTGGGAGCGGGTTTTCCTTTGCGGCGAATGGAAGGCGACTGCTAACCTTGTTCATCGCTTCTCCGATTTCCAGCGTTTCGCCTCCTCGGCCTGCCGGTGCGGTTACATCGATCTTTCCATCGGAGCGGGAGCGGCGATAGCCGATTACAACGGCGTCGCCGACAAAGCGCATGTTCAGGATAAACTGATCAACATGAGCGTCGATGCAGAAACCCTCTACGGCCTTGTGGCAGGCTCTGCCGCTTTGGCCACGGCCACGGACTCCGGTGTGACGCTACCCGAGAGCCTCTCCATAAATGCGGCAAAAATATATATGAACGGCGCGATATTGCGGGCGGGACAGACGCTCGCCGATATTGGCGGCGGCATTCTGATTACGAGACCAAGCAGCCGGGATCTCAAGATACCGAAGGTGGGGGAGCTCCTAGCCAAATACCATAAAGGAAGGGAAGGAGTGGATGTCCATGACCGTCTGAAGATGGCGCGGCTGTGCGAGTCTTTGTCGGGCCTCTCGGCGCCCACGACTATTCTTTCCGTCATCGCGGCCGGGCCTCCGGCAACGCAGCGATTGAACTTTCGCCTGATGACGGATTTCAAACGCGATAGAAAAGCGGCAGAAAGATTAGCCGGAATTTCGTCCAGTTAACATGACAAATTGAAAAGGAGCAGATAGAGATGAAAGAGAAAGCTGTTATCACCGCGGCCATTACCGGAAGTATTCACACCCCGACGATGTCGGAATATTTGCCCATCACGCCTCAGCAGATCGCAGACGAGGCCGTGCGGGCCTATGAGGCAGGCGCAGCAGTGTGCCACGTCCACGCACGCAACCCGGAGACCGGCATGCCCGTGCCGGACCTGGAACTGATGAAACAAATTATCACCAACATCAAGAGCCGGTGCAACATCGTCATCTGCATCACAACAGGCGGAGGAATGGGCATGACCGTAGAACAGCGTGTGGCGCCCGTCACAATGTATAAACCGGAGATAGCATCTTTCAATGCAGGGTCCATCAATTTCGCCCTGTTCCACGCGATCCCGAGATTTAAAGAATTCAAATTCCCCTGGGAGAAACAGTATCTGGGCATGTCCGAGGACTTTATTTTTCCGAACACATTTAAATCCATGAAGGAATACTGCGCAATTTTCGCCGAGCACGGAACGAAACCGGAATTCGAGATATACGATTCCGGCATGGTAAACAACATCGCCTTTATGATCGAAGCTGGATATGTCAAGAAACCAGTCTATATCCAGTTCGTCATGGGCGTCCTAGGCGGCATTACGCCGAGTTCGGAGAATCTCATGTTCCTTGTCGATTATGCGAAGAAGCAGATCGGTGATTTTGAATTTTCTGTCTGCGTAGCCGGCCGCGCGCAATTTCCCATCTGCACCCAGTCTCTGCTTATAGGAGGGAATTGCCGGGTGGGACTGGAAGACAACCTCTACTTGGACCGCGGCAAGATGGCGAAGAGCAACGCCGAGCAGGTAGCCAAGATGGTCCGTATGGCGCGTGAGCTTGGCATCGATCCGGCGACACCGGATGAGGCCCGTCAGATCCTGGGCCTCAAGGGCATAGACATGGTCAATTATTAGGCGATTCTTGAATCGCAAGTCCGGTCCTCACCCCCTTTATAAGCGGAGGAGTTTTCGTAATGCAACAGTTTAAGCATCTCTTCACCCCTATCGACATCGGCACAATGAAAGTAAAAAATAGGATCGTAATGCTGCCGCTCACTACAGGCTATTGCGAGCTTGATGAAACAATCGGCGTTCGTCTCGTTAATTTTTATGCGGCGAGGGCGAAAGGCGGCGTTGGACTTATCATCGTTCCCTTCTCGCCGGTTCATGCAGGATCGCCCATAGAGCCCGGCTTATACGATGACCGTTTTCTTCCGGGCGTACGCAAACTCGCGGACGCAGTTCACGAACATGGGGCGAAGATTGCTGCACAGCTCATCACCTCGTATCATGTGATACTCAAGGATGGGATTGCCGAAGTGGTAGGCCCGTCACCGGTATTAAACCAGATGACGCGCACGACAGCGAGGCCTCTTGCGGTCGAAGAGATCCACTATATTGTCAAGGAATACGGACGGGCGGCCCGCAGGGTCCGTCAGGGCGGCTTTGACGCCGTCGAGGTGCTCGTAGGCGGAGGCTATCTGCTGAACCGTTTCCTCTCTCCCATCACCAATAAGCGTGAGGACGAATATGGCGGCAGCCTGGAAAACCGGATGAGGATTGTTCTCGAAGTTATCGCAAATATGAGAAAGGAAGTGGGTAAAGATTTCCCCATCGGTTGCCGTATCAACGTCGCAGAGCAGATGGAGGGAGGGCACACCATAGAAGATTCGAAGGAAGTAGTACGCATCCTCGAAAAGGCCGGTATCCAGATGATTAACGTTTACACCGGCTGGCACGAGTCACCTGTACCCACCGTCCAGGCCGTACTCCCGAAAGGGGCATTCCTGCATCTTGCAGAGAAGATCAAGGGCTGGGTCGGCATTCCTGTCATTGCAGCCAATCGCATAAATGACCCCGTCGTTGCCGAGAAAGCGATTGCCGAGGGCAAGGCGGACATGACCGGCATGGCCCGGGCGCTCCTGGCCGATCCCGAACTTCCCAATAAGGCGAGGGAAGGAAGGGTCGAGGAGATTGTCCCCTGCCTCGCATGCTCCAACTGCCTCACGGAGATTCTGACAACATATAAAGACTGGGGAACGGCGGCATCTACCAGCTGCTCGGTCAATCCTCTCGCGGGAAAAGAGGCGGAATACGCAATCGAATCCGTTAAAAAATCGAAGAAGGTATTCGTTATCGGCGGTGGCCCCAGTGGCATGGAAGCGGCGATGACAGCCGCAGCAAGAGGCCACAATGTAACGCTCTACGACAAGGGAAACGAGTTGGGAGGGAAACTTCTCATCGCTTCCATACCGCCTTACAAAAATGAACTTCAGTCTCTAATAAAGAGCTTGGCGTCCCGTGCGCAGAAGGCCGGTGTGGAAATTAAACTCAAGAGCGATGTAGGCCCTGCCACAATAGAGAAAGAAAAGCCCGATGTCCTGATAATGGCTACAGGCTCCACCTCACTCATTCCGAATATACCGGGCGTAGACAGTCCAAATGTCGTGTTGGCGGAAGACGTACTGACAGGCGCTAAGACCGTAAGCGGTAATGTCCTCATTGTCGGCGGCGGCATGGTCGGCTGTGAGACAGCGGAATTTCTCCTCGAGCGCACAAAAGGTGTCACCCAGGTCACCGTTATAGAGATGTTAAGCCGTATGGCAGACAATGTATCTCCCACCTACAGACCCTTCTTTCTCGCGAGATTAAAAAAAGCGGGAATCAAAATGGAAACAAACACCATCGTGCAGGAGATAACAAAAGAGGGGGTAAAGGCCGATCAGAAGGGGGTCGCAGGCTTCATTAAAGGAGATGCGGTGGTGCTGGCCACGGGCTTTAAGTCAAACCCCACCCTAAATGAAAAGAGCAAAGCAAAGGTTGCAGAGGTATATACAATCGGAGATTGTGCCAAGCCCCGTATGATAAAAGAGGCTATTGAAGAAGGTTTTTCTATCGGCAGGAAGATTTAGAGTGCAGTTTCCGGACCCTGATGGAAACACTCGAAAGGGATTTGCATGAAGACCGTTTATCTTGACCATTGCGCGACTACGCCGCTTCATCCCGATGTTCTCACGGCCATGCTCCCGTTCCTGCGGCATTCTTTCGGCAATCCTTCGAGCATTCACGCCATGGGCAAGAAGGCCAGGGAGGCCGTAGAAGAAGCCAGGGGCAGGGTTGCAGCTCTCATTGGTGCCAATGCAGCGGAGATCGTGTTTACGAGCGGAGGGACAGAGGCTAATAATCTCGCCATCAAGGGCGTCACTCATGCGCGCAAAGATCGCGGCAGTCATATCGTCACCTCATCCATCGAGCACCACGCCGTTCTCAAGACCTGCCAGTATCTCGAAAGAAACGGCTTCACGGTAACGTATCTCCCGGTTGATCATCACGGCATTGTAAATCCGGAACACGTCAAGAATGCGTTGACAGATAAAACTATCCTCGTAAGCGTCATGCACGCGAATAACGAAGTGGGGAGCATCGAGCCCATTGATGAGATAGGAAGGATCACCGCTGAAAGAGGCATCTCGTTTCACACGGATGCCGTTCAGTCAGCGGGAAAGGTGCCCCTCAATGTTGAAGAAATGGGCGTCGATCTCCTTTCTATTTCCGCACACAAATTCCATGGTCCGAAGGGTATTGGAGCCCTGTATATCAGGGAGGAAGTCAGTATCGATCCCATTCTTCACGGCGGAGGACAGGAGAGGGACATCAGGAGCGGCACAGAAAATGTTGCTTCCATCGCAGGATTGGGGAAGGCATGTGAACTCGCAGGGGAAACAGTTGCCGTACGCATGGATGAAATCACAAAAATGAGGGATGCACTCCAGGAACGGATTTCAGCCGCCGTCCCTGGTCTCACGATAAACGGTCATCCTGTATCAAGGTTGCCCAACTGCCTCAGCGTATCTGTTCCCGCGATCATGGGTGAGACAATTGTCCGCGACCTTGATGCGAGGGGCATTGCCGTATCAGCCGGCTCTGCCTGCACATCTCACTCAGTTGAAATCTCACACGTCCTTTCGGCCATGGGACTCCCCAAGGAGACGGCACAGGGAACCGTGAGATTGAGCCTCGGAATAATGAATACACCGGATGAAATAGAATATGCCGTTGCCTCTTTCATAGAAGTTGTGGAGAAACTCAAGGCGCTTTCGGAAATCGAAAACTCCCTCGGTTCAAGACGGTGCTACTGATTTATAGCAAACGACATTAATAAGTTGACGAATACTTTGCTCTTTGCTGACTTTCAATCTGAACCACAAAGCCGCAACATCGATTAATCTCTTCACTCCACAGATTAGTCGTCGGTGATTTCTTCCTGAAGAGTTGTTTCTGAGAATCTCCTGTCTTTTTTCGGATTTCCAGTAATGACCATTAAAGTTCAATTTACACAATCTCGTTTTTGAGATTGACACCGCTAATACTCGTGGTATCTTTAGCACGAATGCCTCATACGGAGAGGCAGTGCTGTGTAAACAGCAAAAGAATAACTGCAAAAAAGGGGGATTTGTTATGGCAAGGGATATTTACGAGAAATTGGCTAAGCATCTTGACAACCTGCCAGGAGGATTCCCACGGACTGACAGTGGTGTGGAAATTCGCATTCTACGCCGACTCTTCACTCCTGAAGATGCCGAACTTGCCATTCACTTGACACTGATCCCTGAGGAACCTCGGGTGGTTGCCCGCCGTGCCAAGATCCCTGTCAACGAGGCTACCCGACGGTTGCAAGAGATGCATAAGAAGGGCCTTATTATGGGGGTCCCACGAAAGGGCAAGCCGTCCCTGTACATGGCCCTTCAATTCGTTGTCGGCTTCTGGGAGTCCCAGGTGAACAAACTGAGCCGAGAACTCGTCGAGGAGTTCGAAGAATACTTTCCCTCTTTGTTTGATCCCACCACTTGGCGCAAAATGCCACAAATGCGTACGATCCCTGTGGAGAAGAGCATCGCGGTTCAGCCCGAAGTAATGCCCTATGAGCAGGCTGAGGAGCTGGTGCGTAATAACACGACCTTTGCCGTGTCCAATTGCATCTGCCGACAAGAGTTTCGCATCCTGGGAAAAGGCTGTGACAAGCCTGAGGAGAGTTGTCTGCAGTTTGGCTTAGCTGCTCAGAGCGTCATACATATGGGCCGTGGCCGGGCCATCACCAGGGAAGAAACCCTGGCGATTCTTGGGCGGGCCGAAGAGAAGGGGCTTGTGTTACAACCGGCGAACTCCAAGAACCCTCTTTTCATCTGCACCTGCTGCGGGTGCTGTTGCGGTGTACTGAGACTTCTCAAGCGTGATCCCAAGCCGGCCAGTTTGGTGGCAAGTCCATTTGTGGCGAGCCACAATCCTGACACGTGCAAAGGCTGCGGCATCTGCACCAAGCGCTGTCAGATGGAAGCACTTCATGTGGACAACAAGAAAGCAATCCTGGATCTGGACCGCTGCATAGGATGTGGACTCTGTGTCGCTACTTGTCGTACAAAATCCCTCACCCTGCTACGCAAACCGGAGGCCCAACAATCCTACGTGCCCAAGAACATTATTGAGACAAGTATAAAGTTGGGAAAGGCTCGCGGCAAGCTGAGCATTGGTAAAATGGCCAGTATGCAGGTCAAGTCAAAGTTGGACAGGCTATTAGCTCAGTGATAATTGAAGCTCTCCGCGGCAAGCTGCGGAGAATTTTCGATTCTTAAGGAGCAGTATCGTTCGTCATTCGCTCGCTTACCCCGCAGCAAGCTGCGGGGAATGCGCTCGCTACCGAATTCAACTGGCACTCATTAAAAAACAGCAGAACTCAATCCGAAAGTAAGTTAAAAAATAACAGGGCGTATATGCGAATCATTGTCGTAAAAAATTCCCGTGGAAAGAGGTGACGTAAAGATGATTAGACGAAGTAATGAGATGAGAGAGGAGCTTGTTCATGAATTGAAGGGAGGAAGGGGAACATTAAAGTTATTCCATATGCTTGAAAAAGACGAATTGTCGGGAAAGGGACGGCTCTGTGCAAGAGAGATTATCGCGCCGGGAAATTCTGTTGGTTTTCACAAACACGAGGGAGATTTTGAGTTATACTATGTCCTCGAAGGAGAAGGTCTTCTAAATGACAATGGGTTTGAAACAACAATAAGAAAAGGGGACCTGGTTCGCACTGGTCATGGCGAGTCTCACGCCATTGAAAATGTCGGAGATAAAGACCTTGAGCTTATTACTATTATATTATTTGAATAATCCTGATTGTCACGATGCTGACTGTCAGTCTGAATCACGAAGAACTACTCCGGATGTGAATATTGCTTGACATATGGATGACCAGTCTATCACTACAGCGGCTGAACGGGATATACAAAGGAGGATGATCATGGATACTTACGAACAATTAAGGGAGATTCTGGATTCACATCCCGCGACGGCGCCTAAAACGAAGTCCATTGACGAAATACTTCGGACGCTCTTTACGCCCGAAGAGGCAGGCGTCGCTGTAAACATGAGCTTCAAGCCGAAAAAGGCGGCAAGCATCGCCAAAGCAGCAGCTATTTCCGAGGATGAAGCTAAAAAGAGGCTAGAGTCCATGGTCAGCAAAGGGATCATTTTTTCCAAGACTAAAGAGGGTGAACAACTATACGGATTGGTCGGACTCATTCCGGGGCTGTTTGAGTACCCCTTCATGAAAGGGGGCGGAACATCCATGCACAAGCGGCTGGCCCTACTATGGGAGGAGTACCATAACGAAGCCCTCGGCGCCTCTTTTGCCGGCAATCCCACACCTCTCATGCGGGTTGTTGCAGTCGAAAAATCGATCATGCCTCAAGACCGCGTTCACCCCTACGAAGAGGTCAAGCATCTGATCAACAACTCAACCTATATTGCGCTCACGCAATGTGCCTGCAGGGTCAGCGTGGCAAAATGCGACAAACCGAAAGAGGTTTGCCTTGCCTTCGAAGGTGTGGGTGACTTTCTCGTAGAGCGTGGTTTTGCCCGCAGGATTAGCAAGGAGGAAGGGATGAAGGTCCTTGATCAGGCGGAGGCTGCAGGGCTGGTTCATACGAGCAACAACAGCGCAGACCGGGCCAACGTGATCTGCAACTGCTGCCCCTGCTGCTGCACCATTCTGCGAGGGAAAACCCAGTTGAATCATCCCCATGCTTTTGAGCCCAGCCGTTTTGTGTCCCGCGTGAATAGCGATGAATGCACGGGATGCGGCCTATGCGCCGATGAGCGCTGCCCGATGAAGGCAATTGAGATAAAAGATGATACCGCCATCGTCGATACTGCGAATTGCATCGGCTGCGGGCTCTGCGTAACGGGCTGCCCGGCTGAGGCTGTTGAACTCTCGGAGAGGGAACAGATTCCCACTGTTCCGTCTACAGCCCAGGAGATGATCGTCAAAACCCTGCAGGAGAAGGGAAGATTCGATAAGTTCATGAAGATCATGCAGCGTTGAGATGCATGATTGAGGGGTTATGAATGATGGTAGCTATAATAATTGTAAGGACACCTTACGTCATCATTGACGTGACTAATTTATCATCAAGCTATCTTTCAATCCGAGCCACAAACCAAGGTTAGATTGTAGTGTTATGAGGAAAAAATAAATTATTTGGCTTGAGGTAAATTTTACAAGATGTATCGAAGCGCGGTTATCCTATTCGATGCTTCATAATCCTTTCCCGGTAAAGCTGTAGTGATACTGTTTTTTTGAAGCGCTTCCTTTTCGGACTCTCTTCCTATATTTTCAGTATCAATAACACGGCATTTGATTATCGGTTTTCGTCCTTTTACTCAAAACATCTTTAATTGAAAAAGGAGGCAGGCGAAATGTTGAAAGTAAAGAATGTCGGCGTCGTTGGAACGGGATTGATCGGGGCAAGTTGGGCGGCTTACTATGCGAGCAAGGATTTCAAAGTAACGGTGTTCGATAAAATCCGCGCGGCACAGGAGAGTGGCCTGCAGAGGGCAATGAACTACCTGGACGCACTTGCTCAATATGGTCTTATCGAAAAGTCGCGGGCCCAAAAAATGAAAGGAAATATCAGCTCCGCCGGCTCGCTGGAGCAGGCTGTTTCCGATGCGGATTATGTCCAGGAATCCGCATCAGAAAATTTCGATATCAAGATACCGCTATTTTCCGAGATGGATGCCATTGCGAAACCGGAAACGGTACTGGCCAGCAGTTCCTCGTCTCTCCCAATGACGCAAGTGCAGAAATCCGCGAAAAGACCCGGGCGCTGTGTCGTTGCTCATCCTTTCAATCCGCCGCACCTCGTGCCGCTGGTTGAAATTGTGCCCGGAAATCAGACAACCCCTCAGACCGTTGAAGACGTGAGGACGTTTTTTAACGGTCTCGGAAAAATGCCTGTCGTCCTGAAAAAGGAAACAACGGGGTTCATCGCCAATCGCCTCGCTGCGGCCCTGTGGAGAGAAGCTGTCGATCTTGTGCTGAAGGGCGTCGCCAGTGTCCAGGATGTCGACCGAGCGCTTTTCGCCGGTCCTGGCATACGATGGGCATTCATGGGCCAACATCTCATTTATCATTTAGGCGGCGGCGAGGGGGGCTACGACTACTTCATCAATCATATCGGAAAGGCCTTCGGAGACATCTGGAAAGACATGGCGGCCTGGAATGAAATTTCTGATGATGCCAAAAGTAAACTTGTGCAAGGTATGGATGAAGTGATGTCCGGCAAGAAGCTCACCGACGTCGCCCAGTGGCGCGACAAGAAGATTGTCGCCCTGCTCAAAACGATATATGGCGAAGAGCCGCCGATCGAATAGCCTTAAGTGAAGACTCTTGCTCAGAAAATAATAAGTGGACGCGATGGCGATTGCCCTTCCCTCTTTCTTGAGGTTCTCGGGAAAAGTGTGGACGAAGAAAAAGTCGGAAATCTCCCAGCATTAACTTAGCAAGCCGCAATCTCAAAAAGTTGTTGTGTAACAAGTATCGGTGATGTAAAGTAATAATAAAAGATAAATAAGAATGGAGGTTCATTTTATGTTTGCACCAAAAAACATTCTCGTCCCGACAGATTTTTCCAAGTATTCAGATGCAGCCTTGAAGAAAGCCGTTGATATTGCAAGCCGCCATGAAGCGAAAATCTACCTCTTGCATGTTATAGATAAGGGAATTCAGGATTGTGCAATTGACTATTGTCTCGACTATAGGATCATCGAGGCGCTAAAGAAGGATAGTCTCAGAGAGGCCAAGGCCAAGCTGAAAAAGGAAGCTGATGAAATTGCCAAGAAGAAGAAGATCAAAATTTCCTTTGATATTAAAAGAGGCTTCCCTGCCGAAGTTATACTAAGCGAGCAGAAGGTGAAGAAGATTGACTTAGTCGTGATATCATCACATGGAAAAACAGGCATCTTAAAACAAATGATGGGCAGTGTCGCAGACAAAGTAGTCAAGGGAGCTGCATGCCCTGTCATGGTAGTTAAACCTTGAGATATCAGGTTGAAAATATTTAAATTACTGAACGTGTCATAACAAAACCAATCCCACCTTTCTTCTGCAAATCGCCATTGAGCCGCCTGTTTCCATATGGGCGGCTCTCGCATTTCAAGAAACTTGTCCGGTTCGCACACACTGACTGTCAACCATATTCTTCTTGACAAGCCAGCGGTAGTTGTCTATGTACGCCGCGACTATTATTAAACAGGGGGATATCAGATGAGCGACAAGAAACTGTTTGGTTTGGCAGAGGAGTCAGGACGATGGCTCTTTGTGGTCTTTGGATTCATCATCAATCTCTGTTTAGGCAGTGTTTATGCGTACAGCGTCTTCGCCAAGCCGGTGAGAGGGTTGATGAACGTCACTGCAACTGAAGCCGGGCTTCCCTTCATGGTTTTTTTAGCCTGTTTTGCTGTCCTGGTGTTTATCGGTGGCCAGTTGATAGCGAAATTGGGACCGAGGAATCTTGGCATCTTGGGCGGCGTTATACTCGGGATCGGTTGGATGTTAGCGAGTCAATCGTCAAATATTTTCATGCTGTCAGTCAGCTACGGCATCATCGGCGGCGGCGGCGTCGGTTTAGCCTACGGAGTGCCCCTGGCCGTTGTAGGCAGATGGTTCCCTGATAGGAGGGGTCTTGCCCTTGGACTCACACTGGCCGGTTTCGGAGGATCACCCTTCATTTCCGCAAATGTCGCGGCTGCCCTCATTAAGTCTGTCGGTCCGATGCAGACGTTCCTATATTTAGGGTCCGTCTTTCTCGTTATAGTCTGTGCTCTGTTCATCCCCTTCCGCTATCCCCAGGAAGGATGGAAACCTGCAGGTTGGACGCCACCGGCTGCCGCCCATCTTGGCGCTGCGGATTTCGACATGAAACAGATGGCCGGTACACCCACATTCTACGGCCTTTTCCTGTGCTACACCATCGGATGTCTTGCCGGTCTTATGGCTATCGGTATTTCCAGCCCTGTCGCCCAGGAAATTATCAAGATAGACGCCGCAACGGCTGCTACTCTCGTTGGCGTGTTTGCCATTTTCAACGGCGCCGGACGGCCCATCTTTGGAGTTCTTACAGACAAATTGACTCCCAGGATTGCAGCTATCATCTCTTACGTCATCATTTTTGTTTGTTCACTTGGCATGCTGATGGCAGGCCAGGGAAGTATAATTCTCTATGTCATCTGTTTCATAGGTTTCTGGCTTTGCTTAGGAGGATGGCTGGCCATAGCGCCGACAGCAACAACCTCATTCTTCGGCGTGAGGAACTACGCGAAAAACTACGGTCTTATCTATTTTGCCTACGGTGTAGGCGCTATTCTCGGCGGCATCATTTCCGGTCAGGCGAAGGATACCTTTGGCTCTTACGCCGTTGCATTCTATCCAACGGCAGCTCTTGCAGTCGTGGGTATAATCATTGCCTTTGTGCTTTTGAAGCCACCTAAGAAATAAGGAGGAGATTACACTTCATCAGTATCACATTGGAAAATGTGGGACTAACAGCAATCGAACCCTGAAGGCCATGGCTGAGCCAGCTATGGCCTTTTCTATTGCGCTTGCGGGCATGACAATTAATAGCCAGGATATGCCGCCTGGTTGATCTCACTGACAAACATTCTTTACGCCTTCCATAAGGCATCCCGAAGCGGTAAATCAGGTTATTCCTGATTGCGACTCGCCGCGCGATTCTGTATTCTAAGGTCAAGTTTAGTTATGAAAGTTAAAACCATGAAAAAAACCTCGATTATCCGGCGGACCGCCACAGCTATCTCGCTTTTCATCATCGCGACAATATTGCTGATAGGACAAGCTGGTTTTACAGATAGCAAAACAGCCCTCGAGAACCTACAGCAAATAAAGCAGTGTCAGGCCTGCGATCTGTCACTTATGGACTTTTCCGGTGCGAACCTGATTGGCGTAGATCTGGCTGGTGCAAACCTGTCCTCCACAGACCTTACCAGCGCAAACCTCGCCGGCGCAGATATGACAGGTGCAATATTAGCCGGAGCAGACCTATCCGGTGCAAACCTGTCATTCGTAAAATTTCGTGATGCAAGCTTGGCTAATGCAAACCTGTCCAATGCGAATCTGACCTCTGCAGACCTGTCCGGAGCTGACCTAAGAGATGCAAATCTGACCGGTGCGGACCTGATCAATGCTACCCTGAATGGTGCATACTTAACTGACGCAGACCTGTCCGGAGCTGTTTGGATTGATGGGATTAAGTGCCAAGAAGGCTCCAGCGGTGACTGCTTGAAATAAGATTCATCCGATCAATCCTTATTTGAGATTATTCTCAAACAGATCAACATATGTGCTTTACTTTTCCGCCCGGCGATTTCTGAGGAAAGCAATGGCGCTGAGAAGTCCTATTCCTGACAGGATCAAGATAAATCCAAGGGCCTCACGTGAAGGCGGGGTTTCGCCGAGCTGAATGCGGGCGAAGATAAGGGCAAGCACCGGAGTAACGAGCGTTCCCATAGTCGCCATCCCTGCCTGAAGCCTCTCCAGTATATAAAACCAGAGCAGGAATGCAACAACACTTACGAGAATGATATTATATAGCAGGGCGGCGATGAATACAGGGGTCCACTGGATGGGAGGCGACGGCACCAGGACCGAAATAATTATGAGAGGCCCTACGCCGTAAATCATCTGCCAGGTAGTGACCGATAGAACGTCGAATTCGGGATCGCGCCTCATTATCCTAGTGATAATGGCGCTTCCCGCCCATGATATTCCGGCCATCACCGCAAGGACACTCGACCAGAGGTTTGCCCCAATGGCATCGACAGCAACAATCAACGCAAGTCCTGCGAATGCGATAATTACTGCCAGCCATTCAAGGCCTTTTATCCTCTCGCCCAGTATAGGCCATGCCAGGAGGATAACCCAGAACGGCATCGTATAAAGGAGCACGGCCGTTTTCCCCGCAGGGCCGCCTGAGAGGGCCCATAAGGGAAGGCCAAAACCCAGTGTCGTTGAAAGCAATCCCAGAAGGACTGTCCATTGCACCTGCCGTGGACGCCAATCTTTATTGGTCCGGAGGAGTATCCCGAAAAGAATGATGGCGGCCGGTAATACCCGGATAGCGGCAAACACAAATGGATCGCAGAAACGGAGACCCTCCTTCATGACTACCCAGTTATAGCCCCAGATGGCGCTCATGACTGCCAGGGCAAGAATGGGTTTCCCGGTGGTGGTTACGGAGGTTGTCTTGGGGCACATGGTTGGCAAACTTAAGCAATCGCACCCGTCCTGTCAAGTCATTCTATCGCAGCAAAGAAGGACAAGCGCCACTCTACCGAGTAGTCAAGTGGACAGCATCTTCAGAGGCTTGCCGGACGGACGACGCCGGCAGACGCGCCGTCCGCGAATTTCGTTAATACCGGAAGTTGCCGGGCGATAGGTTTCTCTCAGCCCGGTAAAGGTTTTCCCTTGGTTTCCGGCAGGAAGAAGCACACTGCCAGGCCTAGAAAGTAGATCATGCCCAGACTCATCGCCGCCGTACTTATGCCGCCGAAGCTCTTGACGATCGAGGCCGCAACAATAGGGCCCATGAAAGCTATAAGTCGGGTGGCATTAAATATGAAGCTCGCAGCAGTGGAGCGCACAGCCGTCGAGAATAGCTCTGGAAGATAGATGGCAAACCATGAATACTGTCCGAGGGTAAAGAACCCGTTGATGGCCGCCGCGATCAGCACCGCTTGCAGATCATGTGTCCAGACATACGTGATCGGCGTCAGAATAAGTGAACCGATGAAAAGGAATGCCAAGTACTTGCGGCGTCCCATCCAATCAGCCAAAAAACCCGACGACAGATAGCCGGCGATTGCGCCGGCGTTGTATATCATCCCCGCCGTGCTGCCCCAGAACGCGAGGTTCTGATATCCTTCTCCCTTTGCAATGGAAGCCACGTAGCCGGGGAGTAAAGAGGAGACTGCATACCAGCCGACCATCGTGGTCAAAGACATGGCGAATGTGAGCAACACGCGGCGGCGGCTCTCCGGCGCCTGGAAGATCTCAGTCAGCGTGAAGGGTCGCTTTCCCTGCGGCCCTGATATTTCTAAATCCACCTCTGTCGCAGCCCAGCGCTTCTCGCGCACCGTGTCGATCCAGCGCTGCGACTCGTCAATCTTGCGTCTGATGTAGAATACGAAGAACGCCGGCATGACTCCAACTACAAACAGCCATCGCCAGGCTTGCGCCCCCAGCGGGTGCACGAGGTACCACACGAGCGAAGCCAGGAATGTCCCGAAGCCGAATCCGGACTGCATGAAACCGGCCCCCTTGGGACGGGCACGATCGGGCCACGTTTCAGCAATCAATGTCGCGCCCGTGCTCCATTCACTTCCCATGGCGATGCCGGTAAGAAACCGCAATGCGATCAGCGACTCCACGCTCCAGCTCAAAGCGGTCAGCCCGGTAAAAAACGCATAGCCGAGAATTGAGTAGATCATCATCCGCTTGCGCCCGATATAATCGGTGATCGTACCGCCGATCACACCGCCCACGCCCCAGCCGAGCAGGGTTACGCCGATGGTCAGCCCGGCGTAAGCCCCCAACTGCGAGCGAGCCTCAGGCGGGAGCAGAGTGGTCAGGATGGGCCCAATTGCCACTATGAGCGCAAAGGTTTCGTAGCCGTCAAAAATCCACCCCAAGAAACTTGCCCATAGCACGCGCCAATGTTTGGGGGTGAGTCCCTGATACCAAGGGCCTTTCTCGACTGACGTTGCAACTGCACTGCCGGCCATTGCTCGCACCTCCTTTTCTAAACTAAGCAAATTGGTGGTAATTGTTTACTGTGACGGTATGGTTCTGTTAATGAAATGTCTGAAAGACTTTCCCGCGCGCCACTGTTTAACAGGAGAAGGCCGGAAACGAAACCCAACTAAGATTTACCTTCTCTTTTCTTTGTCTCCATGTCCCGGAGTTCCCTGCGCAGAATCTTCCCTACGACGCTCTTGGGAAGGGCAGCTATGAACTCAACCAGCTTGGGCACCTTGTATCCCGCAAGTTTTTCTTTGCAGAAGTCAATAACTTCTTCCTCCGTCATCGTTTGACCCTGTTTTGTAACAACAAAAACCTTCACGGTCTCACCGCGATAGGCGTCGGCAACGCCGATGGTGCACACTTCCAGAATCTTCGGATGCGTGATCAAAAGCTCGTCTATCTCTTTGGGATAGACATTGAAGCCGCTGGCATTGATAACATCCTTCTTGCGGTCCACAATGGTGACATATCCGTCTTCATCCATGAAACCGACATCGCCTGTCTTGAGCCAGCCGTCCTCCATGACTATTGCCGTTTCTTCCGGCCTCTTGTAATAGCCCGTCATGACTTGAGGGCCTTTGAAGCAGATCTCGCCGATCTCGCCGATCTTAAGCTCCCTCTTCCCTGTATCGAGATCCACGATTCTAAGATCCGTACTCGGCAGGGGAACCCCCACAGTTTCCGGTTTTTCCTTTCCACCCCAGGGTGTGGCCGTCCCCATAGGGGTTATTTCCGTCAACCCATACACATTTATCAAGGGCACATTGTGGACTTTTTTCAGCTTCTCGATGGTATCTATGGCCATGGGAGCCGCGCCGGTAACATAAGCCTTCACAAAGGAAAGATCCATATTGACAAATTTCATATTATTTAGCAGGGCAACAAAAATCGTGGAAACGCCGGGCAGCAGGGTTGGCTTGAACTTATCGATGAGGTCGAGCATCTGTCCCGGCTCCGGCCGGGGAACCAGGATATCCACCCATGCGGCATAGACACATGTGTTGTGCATGCCTGTCCAGCCCGCCGCGTGGAAAAAAGGATAAACGGCAAGCATCCTCTCTTCCCCATCCTTACCGGCGCTGAACCAGGTGCGGAACTGCTGCGTGTTGAAAGAAATATTGGCATGGCTCAGCATGGCCGCCTTGCTGATCCCTGTCGTGCCCCCTGTATAGATGAGAGCCCCCAGGTCGTTCAGTGTCGGCACGTTGCGCACAGCCGTGTCGCTTTGGGCATTGAGCAAATCCATGAAGCGGTATACCCCCTCTTGCTGCGGAACGTCTGCAGGCGGGAAGGCTGGTTTGAGCTGCGGCGGAAGATAATCACTCAAGGAACAGAGGATGACTTTTTTTGCCTGCGTCCTTTCCTGCAGCTTCTTGGCCACAGGGAACATCACGTCCAGCATAACCAGGAACGCTGAATTTGAATCGTTTAATTGATAGGAAAGCTCGGTCTCCGTATAAAGAGGATTATTCATCACCGTAACGGCTCCTATGCGGAATGCGGCAAAATCGGCAATTACAATCTGTGGAATATTGGGGAGAACCATAGCCACCTTGTCGCCTTTTTTCACGCCCAGTGAAAGAAGCGCTTTTGCAAACCTGTTGACCAGGCTTTCGAGCTCTTGATAAGTGATTTCTGTACCCATGAAAATGAGGGCCGTATGGTTTGCGAATTTCTTGGCCGTCCGGGTGAGAACCTCAGGCATCGTTATTTTGTCAAACTGGATTTCTGCCGGTATGCCGGGCGGATAATTCTTGTGCCAAATCCTCGTAAAGCTCATGGTACCCCTCCTTCATTTGGATTCCACATTAGAGCAACATCAGATGTACCGCAATCGGCCCTCGCCAAAAAAACGATGTGTGCGCCATCTCTCCCGCCGGAGCTGAGAGCAACAGGGGCATAATGGATATTCCCCGTGCCTTTTTGATATTGATAAGAAATTTCTATTGGGCAAGTAGAGAATAAGAGGCTCGGCACTTGTATGTCAAGAAAGTTTTTCCAAAAAATGCAGTAGGCGCCGCTGAAAGAGCAGCCCTCGAGTTCTGTATTTCATTCTTTTTGGAACTGTCCTTAGCACTCCAATGCTTATATCCAGGTTTTTTGGGGGGAGAGACGGATACTGTAACGCCCAAAAATACGATAAATTTCCGTATTTATTACTGTATTCTTCGTTTGAAATATTAGGGAATTTATGCGAGATTACAAACAGAAATTCGCAACACCCTACAAAAATTGTAGAGACCAAATATGTATCTCCTTGACTGTCTCGCAAAAAAGTCACCGCAACTCATTTGGACTATTGCTCTTCTGCTCAATTTGATCATCGGTGTCATTGATTATTTA
>JBEKOL010000001.1:0-209676 GCA_049521775.1 Syntrophales bacterium | reverse complement strand
GGAAGGATATATCGGATGTGATATTTATCTCTACCCGAAAGCAGGGGGTGAATTATCGTGATACCGGGGGGGTGAAATCAGATGATACTGACCCCTCTAAAGGGGTGAATTATCATGATACTCGACATGCTGATAGGAGATTGATTTTAAAGATTGAGCTATACACATAAACTTTAAAAGAACAGAAGCTTCATTCGCCTATGAAAAATAAGAGACTTGCTTTTTTACATAGGAGGATTACGGATCGAAAGAAAGTAAAGTTTAAGCTAGGCCGCAGGCGCGTAGCTGCTTGAGCGCCTTGTTAGTACTGCTGCTCCAACTTGAATGTTCCGCCTTCCGGGTACACAACGAAGTTGTAATGCTTTCCTGCTTCTGCACTAATGTAGAGGGGTGTCGAATTGGACGCCGCTAAGATCTGTAACACGAAATAGCCAGCAGTGCGCTGCCAGATTAAGTATTTACCGGGAGAAATTGCTCCAACCACTTTCCCGTTATCAGAGATCTGAAGGGATCGGCCAGAGCCGATAAAATCGTTTCTTGGCTCCACCTTAACCAGGGCGTCGCCTGAATTTTTAAGATGATATTCTGCCTTTATTAAATTGCCATTTTTATATTCTATTGCCGCCAAATAAGAATGAGCTTTACGATTATATGGATTAATTGCTAAGGTTCTCTCAAAATTCTTGATTGCTTTCGCTTCTTTTCCATTATTATACAAATAATTCCCTAATCTCCAGTAAATATCCTCTTGATAAGGATCATTTTTCAAAGTTTCAATCGTATGAGAAAATAGAGATTCACTGTTATTCCAGACTTTTATTTGATTAAAACTCAACCAACCTAAAACACTGATGACGATTAGCAATACTGAGAAAGAGATTGTCGAAAAATATTTGTTTTTTATTAAATTGATTAGTCCAAATGCAATGAGAATTGATAAGCATATAGATGAAACAAGTGAATACCTGTCAACATGATAATGAGGGTGTTCTAAGAACCCCATGACAGGGATTAATAAAATAATGTAGGATAGGAATAGTGCAGCACCTATTGGCCATCGTTTTCTAAAAATAAATATGACAATAGAAAATACAAAAAAGCCAAAAGCTCTTAACAAAAAAGGCAAAGATAATGGGTCAAATGAGACTAGTGTAGAGTAAACTGGGGCCAGATGTACGGGGTAGAATGGTCGATAGATATAATATACTATAATATAAATAGCTTGCATCAATCGGTCTAATATTCCAAACTCCGATAATGAAACAGCGGGTTTCCATATTCCTGCCGAGTTGGCACGCACAACTACAGATATTACAGTTATTAAAACAGCGGGAATTGAAAATATAATCTTTTCCAATAAAACTTTTTTTGCAGCTTCAGATTTCCACCATCCAATATTCTTACCAATCCTTTTGAAGAGAAATACATCAAAAATAAAAAGGATTGCAAAATATGTTGTTCCGATTGCATAAGAAAATAAGGAGACAGAATAAAAAATAAAGGCTGACACAATCAGAAAACGATACCGCCTTTTATCAGATTCTGAATCAATGGCTTTTATGTAACACAATGTTGAGAGAAGTAAGAAAAAGACAGCTTGACAATAAGTGCGATCTGTTGCCCAAGCGACTGGCTCAACTCGCAAAGGGTGAAGAGCCCAAAAAAGAGTCGCGAGTGAAGCTGTGATATTTATATACCAATGACCTTTATGAGTATTTTTTTGAATTGTTAGTGGGGACAGCAACAAAATTTTTCTTATTATCAGAAACACTACACCAGAACTAAGCCCGTGTAAAAGCCAGTTTACCAGATGATAACCAAAGGGGTTCAGACCAAAAAAATGATAAGTAGCACTCCAACTGAGTAAAGTTAAAGGGTTATACCGCATCATTGAATCAACATCTGTAAAAGCCCAATATATCCTCTTAAAACTTAACGCCCCGAGGTTTGGATTTTTATAAATAATAATGTCATCATCCCACATGACAAAATCGGCAGTTAAGACTTCGGAAAAAATTGCAAGAACGATTAATGATATTATTAAAGAAAAAATAATTGGATATCTGAGTAGAAAACTGTATGCAAAATCTGTTTTCTTGGTTTTGTTTATATCCGGTTTTCCAACAGGTCTTGTTTTTTTTCGTTTCGCCATAACGATTAATATACCAACTTTATATTTTAAAATATTTAGTGAAAATATAACGTATTCTTAAAAATATAAAACATAAATTTGTGCCTAAAAATCAATATGAATACAGATTGTGCTTCTGATATTTTACGGCAATATGGACTAAAAATAAGGTTTGTAAAATACGGGTTATTTATCCAAGATTACTGGTTGAAATCAAGTATTATCTTCAAGAGCGACGTTTTACTAACTACAGCTTACTATAAGGAAGAGATGTGAGGACATGGTATTCTCGATCTGTTAAAGTTGAATATGCCAAACAAAAATAACAGAAAGGAGAAGTTACCATGTCCGAGAGAGATTATAACAGGCAGGCAGCGAGGCGTCAAAAGGTCAGTAAGGCGACACTGATAGTTGGTGTAGATGTCGGCAAAGCATTCAATGCGGTAGGCTTTATGAACAAGGACGGCAACGTATTGGGCAGCTGATCGAAGCTGTATAACAGCCGGGAAGGGTTTGAGCAGTTTGTAAAGATGATAGAAGGGTTTAAAGAGAAACATCGTCTCAGAGATGTTCTCATCGTGATGGAGCCAACGGGGCATTACTGGAGGAAGCTCACCTATTTTGCGATAGAACATGGTTATGAGGTACGTTTTGTGAGGACTACGGCACTGAAGCATCACCGGGAGCTGGATGAGAGTTCGTCTGCGAAGAGTGACCGGAGAGATGCATTAACCATAGCGAACATTACCCGGGAGGGTAAATATATTGACACAATTGGATTTAAGTTTTGGCAAAATACTTTTATACCAAATCAGGGCTCAAATTTCCTTTATTAAAAATGCAAATTCAGACTAGAGTGATTACCTATTTTTAATGGCAGTGTGCAGCCCAGAGCGATCTTTTCCAGAGCCGTCTTTATATTCACTTCGGTATTGACGCATCCGTCTTTGCTCAGCGGAATAACAACTATGGGTATCATTTGTTGTCCATTGCCGACAAGTTCCCTTACGCCATTGACCCCCTCTTGCAACTCTTTCTGGCACGCCACAGCCACAATGGCGAGGGGTCTATTTCCCTCGACATATTTAACGGCCAGTCGTCCGCCGGGAGCAATGCAGACACCCTTATATCCCAGTCTAATTGCTGCTTGACGCAGTTGGTTGGCGGGGCAGTCAGGATTACATTCATTGCACTCTAACCCCTGTTTGGTGTATTTACCCTGGCACGTCTCAGCACGGCGAAGACAGTGGGGCAACAGCAATACCCTTTGCGCTGGCTCTGTAACACGTAGTTGTTCCTCGATATTTGTTACCATATTCTCACTCTTCCAGAGACGTGTCCTATCGTTCTAACGCCACTACGGTATATTTTCCACCTATGAGAGGATATATTCAAGGTCACACATTTCCACCCGCGTCCATCATTTTCCTGATGTTCTGTATCAACCTCTTGTTTCCTATTTCAGCAGTGGTGAGTTTTTAAGTTCCATATTTGAAAAAAGGGAAACAACCCAATTTCCATGTCCACCATTCTCTTATACCGCTCTGAGATTCTACATAAACACTAGAGCAGGAAAATGCAATAGAAAATACCCCAAACCAGTTACGCCAGACCTGCTCAGGAGGTATCTTCCACCATCAGGGAGATATTGTCAATAGCTGTGGATGAGAAATTTTTAACGTACCCTTGACCTCCGAAAGCAGGCCGACTCTTGTTTGATTTTCATCATTTCTCCATCGAAGAATATAATCCCATCAATGACTTTGCGGATGAGATGATGGCCCTTGATTCGCTTCCATGTCTTCTCTGCTTCCAAGGCAAGTTTAAAAACCATAGTTAGTGTTGCCAGCTTTGAGCTACATCCCTTCGTCCATTTAGTGCGAAGCCTCACTGTAGCAAAGGTAGATTCTATCGGATTGATAGATCGAATGTGTGCCCAGTGCTCGGCAGGAAAATCATAAAATGCAAAGAGGCTTTCCTTATCCTTTTTCGAACATTCACAGGCCCTTTCATATCTTACAGCGCATTGAGATAAAAAATGATCATAGGCCTTCATGGCTTCCTCTTTGGTCGGAGCCATATACATGTTGCGGATTTGAACCTTGGCTCTCCCTTGAACATTATGCCGAGTAATGATTATAAACATGATCGATCCCTTGATGTTTGATTTATTTTACTCGGCATAATTATAGATTCTTAAGAAATGCCCCAATGTGGTCGTCCGGGTGATATCGCCATTATTGTATATCAAAAGGTGTTATTTTGGCCAGTACTTGTTCTTTCATTTTGAGATCTGCCTGTATATAAACTTGAGTGGTTTCTGATGATTCGTGGCCCAACCATAAGGCGATTACAAAACGATCCACACGATGATGAAGCAGCTCCATAGCCGTAGTATGACGAAGGACATGAGGCGTGATCTGTTTCTTTTGCAAAGATAAGCATTGTTGTCGGGCAAAGGCCACATATTTGGCTAACAGGTATTCAGCTCCATCCCTGCTGAGAAAGCCACCTCAGGCATTGGGGAAAAAAGGCTCATAGGGCTGACTATGACGTTCACGCAACCAAATCCGCAATGCAGATACCACTTCTTTACGTAGCGGAGTACAGCGCTCCTTGCGCCCCTTCCCTTTGCATCGAACGTGCGCCCCATGGTCAAGTACAATGTCCTGGATAGTAAGACCAATCAACTCTGAAACTCGAAGACCGACTTGAATCGCTAAAAGTAGAAGCGTTTTATCTCTTATTAAAAACATATTAGGCTTCATTCGCCACTTTCAGGTTTAAGTATTTTTTCTTAACTTTAGCTCACTTCAAACTTTAGGCACTTCAATCCTTGTTGATGACGGCTCAATCCCGGAAGAAGAGAAACAAGAGAAAAGACTACAGGACCATTTCATAAATTAGTCAAGGTATCGATGTTGTCGAAACCAATCGACGGCATCGTGTAAAGCCTCCTGTATCGGCCGTGGACGAAACCCGAGAACGCGGCCGGCCTTTTCCGCTGAAAAGAACATTTTTTTCTTAGCCAATCGGACGCCGACGCGGGTGATTCGCGGTTCGTTACCGCCTGTCATCCAGCACCAAGCCTCCATTAAATAGGCGATGGGTAAAACCAGACTGTGGGGCAGGCGAATGCATGGAGGTCGCCGTCCCGTAATGGCTGCCAGTTCGGTGAGAATCTCTTTCAGGGTCATATTGACGGCGCCAAGCACGTAGCGCTCGCCAATCTCGCCACGCTCCCAAGCCAGCAGGTGCCCGATGGCTACATCATCCACATGGACCAGATTGATGCCCGTATCGACATAGGCTGGCATGCGCCCGGATGCGGCATCGATAATCATCCGCCCTGTGGGAGTGGGCTTGATATCCCGCGGACCAACGGGCGCCGAAGGATTAACAATGACAACCGGCAGACCCTGTTCTTCAACCAGTTGTTTCACTTCGGCTTCGGCCATGAATTTAGAACGTTTGTATGGGCCAATCATGTCAGCAAGGGATACCGGGGTGTTTTCGTCAGCAGGGCTGCCATCGAGAGTAAGACCCAAAGTGGCCACGCTGCTGGTATAAATGATACGAGTTACCCCTGCATGGGCTGCTGCGAGCATAATATTGCGGGTTCCAATGATATTGGTTTCGTAAATTTCCTGCGGATTCGAAACCCATAGGCGATAGTCCGCAGCCACGTGAAACAAGGTTGAACACCCTGCTATGGCCCGATCTAAGGATGCCTGATCCGTCAGGTCACCGGTAATAGTTTCTACCGACAAACCTGTAAGATTTTGACGATTGCTCTTAGGGCGGACCAATGCCCGCACAGAGTGTCCGGCCTTTATGAGCTGACGCAGCACAGCGGACCCGACAAAACCTGTCGCTCCGGTAATTAAGGTCTTCATTTTTCTTTACCTCTCTTTGCCATGTGTCTCGTCATCCTCATCTGCCGTTGAGCGGCATTCTTGCGATAGATAGTGTGTCACAATTATTTTGTCAAAAAAAGAGCCTGCTTAAAATGGCCTATAACCAATTATTTTTAATTTTTAGGTGTAAAACCGCTCTTAAAAATCAGCATTTTCAACTATTTTTCGGATTACGACACGGTCTCATTCCGGGGACAGAGCATATTGCTCCCCACCTGACGGACAACCGTAGTTAAGGTAGCCCGGGCAGCCTGAAAATTTCGACCCAGCCGAACGAGAGGCATAAGTTCCGCTGGACACCTAACTAAACATGAAAGCAGGCGTGAAGGGTGCACTCGTCCGAATTCATCGATGGAATTCAAAGCACTGCGGGGAATAACCGTATCCACCCCATCCATTATGGCCCGAATGACCATAAATGGAACCTTTGCTTCTTCGGCTGCCAAAGCAATGGAAGCACTCTCCATATCCGCTGCCATTGCGCCCGTTCGGTGAAAGAAAGCGGTTTTTTCTGCGCAGCCAGTGAGGACTACCGCATTTTCGGCCAATGTCCCTCGATGAAGTCCAACGTGGGTTTCAAGTCGGCTTAATAATCGTTCATGCCAAACTGGATCGACGTTATAAACGGATTGATCTAGGGCGACGATACGTTCGGGAAGGATCAGGCTTCCGATAGAAATCCGGGGAAGCAATCCGCCTGCGAATCCCCAGCTCACCAAGGCTGTTGCTCCCTTTTCCAACAATATCCGGGCAGCCGAGCGCGCCCGGTTGGTTCCCATTCCGGAAAGAAATACCATACTGCCTTCGGGCAGGTAGATCAACTCCCCGGTTGGGAACGGTACTTTGGCCAAAATGCGGGCTTCAGCCGCTATGGCTGCTATGATACCCAAATGCATCAAATGGTCTTTTTCCATCGCAAGTTTAGATAACAGGCCAGGGCCCACAAGGGGAAATATTTAGAATATCCGTGGTACTTCAAGTAAAATACATTGGGAAAGCCGGGCGCTGTAAAATACTCATCTTTCCATAAGCCATCAGCCCCTTGCGTGCGTATGAGGAACTGGGCGCCCCGGCGCACTGCCTCTGAATCCACCTGTCCGGCAGCCATCAGGCCAAGCATGGCCCAGGCCGTCTGAAAGGAAGTACTCGCTGGACCTTCCCCCGCTTTCCTCGGATCGGCATAAGTATCACAACTCTCCCCCCAACCCCCATCCGATCGCTGTTTGTTTTTCAACCAGGCAACCGCGCGCAGAACATGGAATTGATTGCGGGGATCATTGACCTTCTCCAGAGCAGCCAGCACAGACCACGTCCCATAAATGTAATTCGTGCCCCAGCGCCCAAACCAGGAACCGTCCGGCTCCTGTTCTTGACGCAGGAAATTAAGGCAGGCTTCCAATTCCCGGCCCCGTCGGCCGATTAAGGATAGAAGGGTGGCACAACGAGCACTGACATCGCTCGTGGGCGGGTCGATCAGGGCTCCGTGATCGGCAAAGGGAATTTTGTTGAGATAATAATAAATATTATCGGAATCAAAGGCGGCAAACCCGCCATTCTTTGACTGCATGCCGCTGATCCAGTCGGCTGCCTTTTGCAAGCATTCTCGGAAGTCTGCGTGTTGGCTTTGATACATTGCCCAAGCCACGGCAGCAGTATCGTCAAGATCAGGATAGTGAGGATTATTGAACTGAAAAGCCCACCCGCCTCCTTTCAGACCTGGATGATTTTCCTGCCAATCACCCGGTTTGTCCTGCAACTGCCGGTCTTTGAGCCACTTCAAAGCCCTATGGATATTTTCTTTCGCGGTCTCACTGGCTTCTTCCTGAAGAGCCAGGCAGGTCAAAACTGTGTCCCAGACCGGCGAAACGCATGGCTGGCAATAGGCTGAATCTTCAGTGATGACCAGTAATTTCTTGAGTGCTTCCCCCGTCGCCACCCGGTCGGGGTGATCCGAGGGATATCCCAGGCAAGCAAGAGCTTCATGGGCATTCACCATGGCCGGAAAAATGGCGCCCAAACCATCCGTCTCGTTGAGCCGCTCAATGAACCAATTCTCGGCCTTTATGATGGCCCGCTTCCGCACCATCCCGGGAATCAAGGGTTCCAGGAGACGCCCTGCCTTGTCGAGGGCCAGAAATAAGTGGTTAAGACGAGAGCCGACGAGAAGGTGGTTTTTCTCTTTTTCCAGGGAGGTGAGGAATAGCTCGCGGACATGAACTCTCCCGGGATTTTTTGCCTGTGGTTTCATACTGCATAAAATAGTAAGAGGAACCACGACCGTTCTCGACCAGTAAGATATCTTGCGAAGATGGAAGAAAAACCAGCGTGGCAGCAGCATAACCTCTACAGGCGTGAACGGTACGCCCCGCCAAGAAATTTGCCCGAAAAGGGCAAGAGTGATGCGGGTGAAGACATTGCAACGGGCTGCCCCGCCGCACGCCAGGATCGCTTCACAGGCCTTCCTCATATGGGGGGCATCGGGGCTATCCCCCGCCAACTTCAAAGCGTAATAAGCTTTTACGGAACAACTGATTTCGGATTTTCCTCCGGGAAAGAGGGACCAGCCGCCGTGGTTTTCTTGATGGGCCCGTAGATAATTGGCGATTTTAGCCTCCAGATCCTTGTCGATTTCACCCATGTAATGCATCATCAGGATGTATTCGGCAGGGATGGTGCAATCGGCTTCCAGCTCAAAGCACCAATAGCCATCAGAATTCTGGAGAGCAAGCAATGCGTCCCGCGCTCTCAAGATGGCTTTTTCCATTTCTTTCTCAAAGGCTATCTGATCATCCGGTTTGGGGATATTGGTTTTTTTTACCACTTCCATAGTCGAGTCGCGATATCCTAACTCTATTTTCAAAGGAAAAAGTAATTGGGTTTTTGTATAAATTTACCTGTTTGAAAAAGTATTCTTAAATTCCTCCCAACCTCCCTTTTTCAAATGGAGGAAAAATACTTAACTCTTTGGAAAAGCCTGTCTGTGCGGTCCCCTGTTTGCCGTCCGGACGGGACAGGGAGGCGCAAACAGGAGGGGGTGATGGGGATTTTCGCTCTTATAGCGCCTTGCTCTGGCATATTTTCCAAAACCTAAAAGTGTTACAAGAAAACTATTCTCGTATAGTGTGAGAGTTAGGTGATGTCAAGAATTTTGTAAAATCGTTCATGGCCAAATCGAACATAGAGGGCCGATTCGCGAAACGCCCCTTCAAACTAAAAGGATTGCCCGGAGGTCGCAAGGAAAGATATACATATGACAACGCTAAAGCAAGACCGTACTCCGTCTCAAATGGGTTAAGAGCCGTGAGATATCCTTACGAGCCTGTTTGCCCTTCCTGGCGTACCTCTGGACCTCGGCCAAAAACTGTTGTCCCTGCTCTTTCTATTGCCTTGGCTGAGCCTCTTAAAAAGACAACTCCGGCAGGCCCGGGTGCGCTCGAATCACTTCATCTTCGGCATGAATGATAGCGGGAACATAAACCTAAATTTGGTCCTCTGTTTTCTCCAACATCTTCCTTCCGGGGTTACCGAAATCTATTTCCATCCTGCCTCGCACCGTTCCCCGGAGATTGACCGAACCGTGTCGAATTACCAATGCGAGGAGGACTTCGCGACTTTGACGAGTTCCGCCCTTGGACAAGTCCTCCGGGATTCCGATATTCAGCGTATAGTTTTCAGTGATCTGTAGGATTTATAAAGCCCTTTCTCTGGGATCGATGACTTAAGAATTCTTTCGCTTCGCGGTACAATCGACGGCGCTCGCTGCTAACGAAGAAAGCCCGGCGCACGATACGAAAGATGATCCTGAGCCGGAAATAATAGCGGGCGTAAAAGTCTTCGACAGACTTGATAATCTCCTGTCGGCTTAAATCTGGATATTGAATGTTGGGCAGTTGATGCCCCTGTTCGTCGGTCATGGCCGTAGAGGTTAAATATCCATGGTCTTTCATGTAATCATAAAACTGAGTTCCTGGGAAGGGATGGGAAATGGATACCTGAATCGTATCCGGGTCCAGTTGCACGGCAAACCGGATGGTTTTTTCAATGGTCTCCCGAGTTTCCCCAAAATGACCAATCTGGAAATCCCCATGAACCATGAGTCCCAGGCGTCTGCAATTCTTCATGAAGGCTAGAGCCTGCTCGATCGTTGCCCCTTTTTTGATGTTTTTCAGAATGGTCGGATCACCAGACTCGAAACCCACGACTAAAAGTCGGCAGCCGGCTTTTTTCATCGCCTCGAGGGTTTCGAAGTCGGTTGTAACACGCGCATTGCATGACCAAGTGAACTTGAGGGGTTGCAGTTTACCGCAAAGCTCAATGGTCCGGGATTTTCCCCAGGTGAAGGTATCATCGTCAAAAAAAATTTCTTTGATTTGTGGGAACAACTCCTGTGCGCGCCTGACCTCGGCCACCACGTTCTCACTGCTGCGGGTGCGCCACCGATGGCCGCTCACGGTTTGCGGCCAGAGGCAAAAAGTGCAATGCGCCGGACACCCTCGGGAGGTGTAGAAGGAGATGTATGGATAGAGTATGAAAGGGATGCTATACTTGGTAAAATTAAGATCGCGCTTGAAAATTTCCACGACGAAAGGCAGCCGGTCAAGATCATCGATCATGGGGCGATCCGGGTTATGAAAAATTTGACCATTTTTCCGGAAGCTGATGCCGGCAATATCTTCAAATTTTTTTCCCCAGGCAAATTCGGCAACCGCATAGTCGAATTCTTTTCTTACAATGAAGTCGATCGCCTCTGAGGCCCTGAGACTTTCCTCAGGCAGAACCGTAACATGGGGACCAACGAAAGCAATAGTCAATGGAGGCTTAGCGGTCTTCATCATCTCCGCCAGAAGTATATCACTTCGAAATCCGGCGGTGCTGGTAAAGATGACGACAAAATCATATTCCGTAGAAATGCGGACGGTTTCTTCCGGGCTGAATCCATGGGAAGGGGCGTCGAGAAGCCGGCTTTCTTTTATCAAGCCGGCAGGATAGGCGAGCCATGTGGGATACCAGAAAGCAGTGACTTCGCGTGTTGCCGCGTAGCGCGCGCCCGCGCCACCATCAAATTTTTCAAAAGAGGGGGGATTCAAAAGAAGGGTCTTCATTTCTCTCCATGGTTTATGAGGCGAGGGTTTTTCTTGCCATGCTTAGAAAACGATTCAAGCTCCAGGGTTCCTGATCCGCTCCCCGGCATGAGTACCAGCACCGGTCGCAGTCGGTGGGTTTGAAAAACCCTCTGTGCCACTCCCTAAAATGGCCGGCAATGGGGTGGGTGATCGGAATAACGCTTGATCATGCCGTCGGGAGTCACCTGGAGCCAATTGAGACCGGCCGTGCATCCGAGGATTCCCCTTTTCTCAAAAAAATCCGCAATTTTGTCTAAGTAGTATTCATTGGTGGTCAGGGTGCCGTGTTGTTTTTTTAAATGTTTAACCTCCGCGATTACACCTTCTAAAGATAGAAGCTCGTCCTTTGGGATAATGTGGTCTTAGTTCTCTATACGCCAACAGTTGCAAGTGCTCAAAGAGACCTTTATCCCCATCTTCGAGGCCTAACACAATATCTTATCAACTTCCCGATAATTCCCGCTTTTGATGACTATGTTGAAGAGTTGATTAACTCCTGCGGCCCGCAGGGAAGAGGCCTCGGAGAGAATATGTTCAGATAGGTTCGAAATCCCGTGCTCCCAGTCGTGTCTTTCGTCGAGATAGTCAAGGGAGATAGACATTTCGTTGAGCCCCGCCTTCCATAACCCAAGACCTCACTCTGCGGTCAGTAAGGAGCCATTGGTGATCAAGGAGATGAAAAGAAAACCAAAGCTTCTGCGTAACGGAGGCGATGACATGGGCCAGATCCTGTCTTAAGAGCGGCTCTCCTCCGGTAAGGCTGACTGAAAGTGGCTTGAGTTTTTTAACCACCGTCACATAGTCTTTTAATTCTGAGGACGGTTCCTCCGCCCAATAATCACAGAAGTTACATAAGGCGTTGCAACGTTTCGTTATCTCCAAATTGATATTCAAAAGGCCCCCTCTGGTCAAGTATTTAAAGAATTTGTAACCCCCGATGGCCATTTCAATCTGGGTTAATCTTCGAGGCATATTCTCCTCTGCACTCTTACATTCCTTCTTGAAGCTCCAACATTATACCTTGGAACCTATGATTCGATAGGGCCCTATTTTGCATACTAATACTATAAATGGAACAGCGATTGTGTGCAAGGGAAATTGATGCCGCAGACCCAATCCATGCGTTCGGCTATTGCTTCGGCTTGACAAAACTAGTGGAATCTGAAAAAATTAACTTATAGATAAGAGTATGAGTGTACCTGTCATTCAGAAATATCACATCACCCAATATTTGTTAGGCCAGAAGCTGCAGGGTAAACAACGCTATCCCCTGGTCTTGATGTTAGAACCCCTGTATCGGTGCAATCTCGCCTGTTTCGGTTGCGGAAAGATCGACTATCCGGAGGAGATCCTCGATTTGCGTCTCAGTGTAGAGGAATGCTTTGCCGCTGTCGAGGAGTGTGCTACACCAGTCGTATCCATTGCCGGCGGCGAACCGCTTATCCATAAAGATATGCCCCAGATCGTCACCGGCTTGGTAAAACGGAAGAAGTTCATCTATCTTTGCACCAATGGGCTGCTCTTGAAAATTCACCTTCAGGACTATACCCCATCGCTCTACCTGACTCTTTCCCTGCATCTGGACGGTCACCGGGAACGGCACGATGCTTTAGTTGGGCGACCGGGAATTTTTGATTCAGCAGTAGAGGCCATTCAGCTCGCTCATGCCAGAGGCTTTCGCTTTATCGTTAACTGCACCCTTTACGAGGGAGCAACCGCCCAGGAAACTGGCGAATTCTTCGATTTTGTTATGACATTAGGAGCCGAAGGCATTACCGTGTCTCCCGGTTACAGTTATCCTTACGCCTCCCAGAGGGAAATGTTCATGCAACGTAGCCATAGTAAACAGCTCTTCCGGGAGGTCTTCAAGTTGGGTAAAGGAAGGAAGTGGAAATTCAACCAATCAAGTCTGTTTCTTGATTTTCTGGCCGGCAACCAGACCTACCAGTGTACCCCCTGGGGAAACCCGACGCGGAATGTACTGGGCTGGCAAAGGCCCTGTTACCTTTTAGCGGAAAGCTATGCCCCGAGTTTCCGGACCCTTATGGAAGAGACGGATTGGAGTCAATACGGTCCGGGGCGCCATCCTCTATGCACTCACTGCATGCTGCACAGTGGGTTCGAGGCCACGGCGGTAAAAGACACTCTGGCCCATCCGCTCAAGGCCCTATACGCTTTTCTGCATGGACCGGGGACCGAAGGTCCTTTCGCCCCGGATACTGCAGAAAACCAAGCGGCAGACATTTGCGAATCTTAATATGAGAAATGAAACACCCCCCCCGAGGCAATACACCGATGATGAGGCTTTTCACTTGATGGTGAGGTTCATTCAGCGATCCTAAAAGAATGGGCATCCATGTCGGATGTATGCTCTTTTTCCATCTGATGAATAGAAGCTTCCACCCCTAAGGCTTATCCGTAGGAATTTACATAGGAGGGGTCCCAGACTTGAATTTTATCCAGTCCATTGGTTTGGAAGGAGATACAATAGCGCATGAAGTTAAAAATTTTAATGATGATTTTATTCTGCCTCATTACTCTGGGCTTCTGGAATACCTGGGGTCGCGCCGAGACGCCGGCTGAACGGGTTGGCGGCATCCTGGGAGAAGTGATGGCCATACAGACTAATCCCCAACTCGAGGGTCCGGCATTCCGGACTCAGCGAAGAGCAGCCATAAAGAAGGTTATCGGCCAAAACTTCCATTTCGATGCCATGGCAAAAAAAGCCCTAGATACGTACTGGGGAAAATTAAACGAGGCCGAGCGGGCAGATTTCAAGGGTATTTTCCAGGAGCTCTTTCAGGATTCCTATACGAAGTTGGTTTTGGACTTTCTCAAACAGGGGAAAATCCTTTACATCCAGGAAAAACTCGATCATGACCAAGCCCTGATCAAGACGACCCTCGTCCGGCTGAATGAGGATATTCCCGTCGACTACTCTTTGGCTTTGGTGCAAGGGCACTGGCTCGTGGAAGACGTGGCGATTGATGGCGTCAGCATTGTCGGCAATTACCGACGGTCATTTATCCGGGTCATCAAACAGGAATCATACGAATCTCTCCTGAAGAAAATGCGTTTGCAACAGAACGCCATTGAGAAACCCCCCTCAGCTATGCAGTCTCGGGAGTAGAGAATTATGGTGCTGTGCGTTCTTAATGCCCGCATGCCGGGAGCATGGAAAAAAGTCGGCGGGATACCTCTTATTGCCAGAACGCTTTTCCATCTTAACCAGTTGGGGTTAAAAATAGTTGTCCCCCTTTGGGACGCGGATCATCCTCCCCAGAACCTTAAAATATGGCAGGGCGAGGTTCATGTGGAAAGCGCACAGGTGGAGGTGGGTCTGCCGGCAGCGATTCTCTCCATTTTAAATCTTGCCAAGCATTTTATCTACATCGACGCCGGCCATTTGATCGCCCCCCGGCTCCTCCAGGCGTTGCTATCCGCTTCCGGCGCCACTCTTTGCTATATTGATGCGGCAAACCGGGAAAAGCAAGTCATTCTGGCCGGACTGTTGAGCAAAGAAGACATCCGCATTTGGTCTAACCAGGGGATTCTTTCCTGGTTCATCGCGCTGCGTCTCTTTTCCCGTGGGATATCGATCCGTTTCGTCCCGAGATCCGCGGTCCTTTGGCCCCCTATTACCTGGAGGTTCGTTCGGAAGAGGATGCCCGGAAGGCGACTGACGTGCTCATCCGGAGTCAACAAAAGCAGGTTTTGGATATTCGGGGCCCGATTTATTCATCCCCCTCTGGAAAATGCCCTGACTGCTCTTTTGGTAGAGACGCCCAGCACGCCCAATGGGGTCACGATCATCGTGGCATCCCTTGGTTTTCTAATCTCTTGGCTTGTCTGCACGGTTATTTTCTTACGGGTGCTTTCCTCACTGTCTTCATCGATATTTTGGACGGTGTCAACGGAAAGCTGGCCCGTACCAAATTGCAGTATAGCTGGTTTGGAAAACACGAAGATATTATCGACTATTTTTACGAAAATAGCTGGTATATAACTTTTCGACGGGGTTTTAGTTCTCTGATCGGGGGGAATCTTCCCCTTCCTCCTGGTAGTCGGGTTGGTTCTCGCAGATACGGCGAATAATGTTTTTTAGACCCTATGAGGCAAATGGTATGGTAAGAGCATCGATTTATTTACCCCTTTTGACAGGAATTCCCGGTGTATTGCAGGAAGCCGGAACATTTACGTTACTATGTTCATCATCGGATTTTCCTTGGGGTATCCTCTCCAAACCTTTGCCACCGCGTCCATTTGAACACTGATCACGACCACGATCCACGGGATTCGACTAAGCCAACATGGTCAGACCCGGAAGAAATTCTCAGCGGAGGGGAAGTAACCCTCATGAAAAAATTCCATGTCATCAGCATCCTACTGGGGACTGTTCTACTGATCTTCTTGATCTGGAAAATCGGTATCGATGCTCTGTGGCGGGACATTTGCCTCCTCGGCTGGGGAGTGGTTTTTTTCATTTTAATGAAAGGAATCGTGGACATCTTTCATACCATCGGATGGCGATACTGTCTTTCGCAGCCTCACAGGTCCTTTTCTTTTTTCCGTTTGTTAAGCATCAACTTGGCCGGTAATTCCATCAATTATGTAACCCCCACGGCCGACATCGGGGGGGAAGTGATCAAGGGCACTCTCTTGTCTTTGAACCACCGGGGACCGGAAGCGGCGACGGGCGTCATAATCGGCAAACTCTCCTATGCTCTTTCTCAGTTTCTCTTTGTCATTCTGGGTTCTGTCCTTATCCTCTGGAAAATACACTTGCCCGCTGCAGGGTCGGCTGCCATGCTCATGGGAAGCACCCTGATCGGAGCGGGCATCATAGGTTTCCTGATCGTGCAAAAACATGGGAAATTAGGGGTGGTGGTGCGCTGGCTAGTGTCTCATAACGTGGGGGGCGAGATCCTGCAGAAGACCGCTCATCACATTACACAGGTGGATTCAGCCCTCAAACTCTTTTATAAGGACCGTCCCGCGGATCTGCCTATTTCCATATTTTGGCACATGGTGGGAATGGCCTGTAGCATCATGCAAACCTGGTATTTTCTCGCTCTGTTAGCTGATGGCTCTTTTTTTGCGGCAGCAGGAATCTGGTTTCTAGGAACCTGGTTTGATCTCCTCACCTTTGCTATCCCCCTGGGCATTGGCATTCAGGAGGGCACCCGCCTCATCGCTTTTAATGCCCTGGGGTTCAGTTTGACTTTAGGCCTGACGTATGGAATATTACTCAGATTGGAACAGATCTTCTGGGCCGGAATCGGTCTCTTCATGTATGCGATCCTCCTAGCCGAGAAACGAGAAGGAGAACTTCTCCCCAATAAGGAAGTTAAGAGTGATAATCCTTCATTCGATTAGATACTCGGGAGGGTGAGTTGAGTATGGGAAAACTGCGTTTTTTATCTGCACATCCGCTTTGGGTCATGTTCTTGATGATCACCTGGGGCCTGGTTTTCATCCTTCAGGGGATTGCCTGGAGCGAAGAATTAAAGAAGGAGAGGATCATAATGACCTTGCCGGAATTGATTGGCATGGCCATCGCGAAAAGCCCGGAGATCGGCGAAATCCAGAGCGAAATCGGTATGGCAAGAAGTGACCTGGAACAGGTCAAGGCTGCCTATTTTCCACAGCTCGAGAGCACGGCCCTAGTTGGTCCGGTAAGGGATGCCAAAGAGCCGGAGATTCTAAACGGGAGAATCACGGATCCCTCACCGAGCTTGAGCGCGTCCAGTATCGGTATTTTCGGTAGGCTGGACGTGACGATGACCCAACCCCTTTATACGTTTGGCAAGCTCTCCAACCGTAAGGAGGCAGCCGACAAAGGCGTCAGAGCCAAGGAATTCCAGCTCGAAGAAAAAAATGCCCAGATAGCCCTCCGGGTGAAGAAGCTGTACTATGCCCTCGTTCTGGCTCGCGCAGGGGTGGAGGCAGCGAATGAAGCAGGGGGATTTTTCGAAGAGGCCGGACGGAGCATCCATCGCCTCTTGGAAATCTCTTCCCCCAACGCAAAGGAAGGCGATATCTATCTGATCGATGCATACCAGGCCGATACCATCCGGTCCAAAGCCGAGTCGGAAAAAGGGGCGAAGGTTGCCTACTTTACCTTGAAATCCATGATCGGGTTGCCCCCCGGCGTGGGATTCGACACTGCCGATAAAACCCTTTCAATGAAAAGGGAAGATCTTGCAGACGTGGAAAGCTACATTCAGGAAGCCAAGGACAAACGCCCGGAATTCAAACAACTGGCCGAAGCGCTGGCCGCTCAGAAATCCAAGGTAGAAGCTGCTGCCAGCGATCGGTATCCTTCCTTTTTTGTCGCCCTGCAGGCTTCTCTGGCCGGGGCGCCTGGCCGGGATTCCCTCCATAATCCCTATATCCGGGATGATTTCAATCATACCGATGCCGGGGTTGTGGCTGGGCTCAAGTGGAACTTCGACTTTGGCATCGGCAGGGCGAAGATTGACAAAATGATGGCCGAATACAACAAGCTCCTCTATACTAGGGCCTCTGCGGAGATGAACACCATCATCCAGGTGTCGAATATCTACGAGGAGCAGCTAGAGTGGCAGCAGGCCGTAAACTCCTATCAGAGAGCGGCAAACGCCTCAAGGAAATGGGTCTTTACCGCCATGGCCGATTTTGGTATGGGGGTTGGCACGGCCGAAGAGATGCTGAAAGCCATTGAAAGATACGGCCATAATCAGGGAAAATATATTGAAGCGCTGTTCCATTACAACCTTTCCCTGGCTGAACTTGAATATGCAGTGGGTATGAAAGCGTGGTAAGAGAACCTTGAAGAACCATCCGGCGCATCGGTTTCTAAAAGTAATCTTGAAGGTTCAAACCACGTACCCCCTCCTGACCCTCCTGGTTGCTTTGGCCCTAGCCGTCTTCTCCATCCTTTATACCATAAGAAACCTGGGATTCCAGACGAGCCAGAAGGAACTGATTTATCCGGACAACCGGCTGATGCAGCTTTCGGAGAGGCTTGGTCAATTCGACGATCTGAATTCCTTCGTGGTTGTCATTCAAAGTCATGATCACCGTCGTTCCTTGCAGTTTCTCCAGACCCTTGCTCCTCGTCTGGAGATGGATAAAATAAATTACCGACGGATCTTCTACCGGGTGGACCCTCACCAGTTCAGATCCTGGGCATTGCTTTACTTGGACCGAAAAGATCTTCTCACCCTCTCTGAAAACCTCAAGGAACACCGTGAGTTTCTCGAAAAGCTCGTGGAAAGTCCCAGCCTAACCAACTTTTTCGAGCAGATCAATTACGAGATGACTTCCAAGATGGTAGGAGAACTTTTTACCGGGTATTTGTATGAGAATCGCCCGGGTACTCCTAAAAAGCCTGTGGATCTCGATTTTCTTATTCGCGTTCTTACGGAAATGAAAATGTCCCTCGACGGCAATGGTCGATTTATCTCTCCCTGGGAATCCCTGTTTACGAAAGAATCCTGGGGAAATGATTCCGAGGAGGGCTATTTCTGGACGAAAAATAAACGTTATCTCCTCCTTTTTATCACCCCCACCAAGACTGCCGATTTTGCCGGAACGTCGAAATTCCTGACTGCTCTGAGAAAGGCAATTGCCCAAACTCAGGCCCATTTCCCGGATGTAAAAGTGGGGGTCACCGGTCAGCAGGCCTTGAACGCTGATCAAATGGGTACTGCCTTTGGGGACATGAGCAAGGCTACCCTCATGTCCATTGTTGCCTTAGCCATACTTCTCATCCTTTTCTGGCGGGGAATTCGGCGTCCCCTTTTAGAGATGACCCGGCTCTTGATCGATCTTGCTTTGACCTTTGGCGTGACCACCCTCTTCATCGGACATCTGAACATTCTTTCGGTTACCTTTGCCCCCCTCAATCTTGGCCTAGGCGTTGATTATGGCGCCCACTGGTTTGCCCGCTATCAGGAAGAGGAAAAAAGAGGGTTTGCTTCAAAAAGGGAAGCCGTCCGGGTGATTATGGAAAAACTCGGTCCGGGTCTTTTCCTTGCGGGCTTGACCGCATCTCTCTCTTTTTTCCCGTTGGTGCTGACCGGTTTCAAAGGCCTGGTGGAACTGGGAATCATCTGCGCCATGGGTATGCTCATTACGACGCTGACGTCGCTGGGTCTACTCCCTGCGCTGATCCTGCTGTTCGATAAGCCCAGGCAGAGATCATCTTCATCTTCTCTTCCTGACCCGATAAAGCCCTTCTTTAACATTACCCGACCAAGGGTTCTTACCATCTTGACTCTTTCTGGTATTGGTTTGGTCTTCTCTGCATGGGGTGCGGGGAAGGTGCGATTTGACCTGAATATGTTAAACCTTCAATCCTCGAAGGTCGAATCGGTCATCTGGGAGAGAAATCTTCTCGAGTGCTCGGATATTTCCAGTATGTCCGGAGGAATCACGGCTCGCACCCTGGAAGAGGTCCGGCAAAAAAGGAAGGCTCTCAAATTCCTGCCCACAGTCTCGAAGGTGCAAAGCGTGGACGAGCTGCTTCCGGAGGACCAGGAGGTTAAAATCGCCATGCTCCGGAAACTGAAGCCATTACTTGGAGGAGTGAGACCCTTCCAGAGAACCGATGGTTCCATCAACCCTGAAGAATTGGAAGGAATCTTAGGCAGAATCCGCTTCAAGATGTTGGATTCCAGTTCTTCTCAATGGGGTGTAAGCAAACCTCTCGAAAAGCAAATGATCGAGGTCCGTACCCTTATCAACCATCTGCGGCAGCGCATCCACTCCATGGACAGGTCCCGCATTCGGAAGGCCCTGAGTGCTTTCGAAAGGGACCTGATGCAAGACCTGAACGACAAGCTGGATATTTTACGCACCAACGTCAATACAAGACCCATGGTTCTGGAAGATTTACCGCAAAACCTCCTGCATCAATACGTTGGCCACAACGGTCTTTATCTCCTCCGTGTTTTTCCCAGGGGAGATATCTGGGAACCCGACCTCCTCGGCCGGTTTGTCAATGACCTCAAATCGGTAGATCCAGATGCCTCCGGTGATCCAGTTACTCTGTATGTTTTCACCCATGCCTTTCGAGATGGCTGTATCAAAGCCGCCCTCTACGCGGTGGCCTTTATTTTTATATTCCTTTTGTTTACTTTCCGCAGTTTCAAGATCACCTTCCTGGCCCTGACGCCCTTGTTTGTCGGGACTGTATGGACATTGGGCTTTATGCATCTCTTTAACATCGATTTGAATTTAGCCAACAGCCTCTTTTTGCCCCTTGTCGTGGGAGCCGGCGTGGAATATGGCATCATCATCCTGCATCGCTGGCGTCAGAGGGAAAAAGACAAGGCGGCGGGGGTGGTCCTTCCGTTCAGTACGGCCATGGGGGTCATCCTCGCCGGTCTTACCACAACAGTAGGCTTTTGCAGTCTCTGCATATCCACTCATCAGGGAATCTTCAGTCTGGGATTGCTGACAACGATTGGCAGCCTCTGCATTCTGGCCGCGTCGATTCTCTTTTTACCCGCCCTTCTGCAATGTTTATTTGCGTTCGGCGAACCATCCGACCCTGCCTCTCCACAATAGTGGATAGCGGATGCCTTTATCGGGAATCCTTTGGTAAGAGAAGTTTTTCGACTTTTTACGAGTTCATCAAAGTTTGCTGTATTCAGAGGTATCCCTCGCCCTTTCCGCTTTGCAGGAGCTCGGAGAGTCTCTTTTCGCTCTCCAGCCGACTGGCTTCGTCGTCTATGTCCTGCCAAAAGAGGTCTCCGATGTCCATGGCTTCCATGCGTTGACAGCGGGCAAGTTCCCCGATACCATTGGAAAGACTTTCTTTCACCCCGGAAATCGCCGTTTCCAAAGCGCCGAAGATTCCCTGGGAACAGAGAAAACTCCCGGTATCGATAGCACATTGTAATTTTGGATCCCTTTGCCGATGTCCGTCACCCGTCCATCCTTGACGGCCACCTTCGTCGCATCTGCCAGGTCCGATATCTTTTCCGGATGAAAATCCACAGCTAGACGACAGTGACCGGGAAGGGGGAGGATGGCGAGAAGATTTTTCAGAATTCGGGCGTCAAAAAGATGGTCGGCCATGAGAAGTGCGAACGAACCACGGAGGTGTCCTTTCGCCTGCAGTACGGACAGACCGTTCGGGCGTTGCCACTGGTCGTTTCGCAGGCACCGGACCCTAATGTCCGGTGGAATTTCCACGTTTAGAAATTCTTCAATGCCCATCGCCTCGTAACCCGTCATGACGGTGAAATGATCGATGCCCGCCTTCCGGGCGGTCAGAAGTGTCCAGCAGATTAAGGGAAGCCCGGCTACCTAGATGAGCGGTTTGGGACGAAAATGCGTGGCCGCCCCAAACCGTATACACCTTCCCGCAGCGATAATTAGAGCATGGTGGACATTACTGCCCATTTTACTGAAATCCTTTCAGATCCTCCGACTCTTTACCGTTCCCGATCCCTCTGCGTTTCAAGGAATAAAGTTCGAGAGGATCATTTTTTGTTCCCCGCTGGTTTAATAATTGTCAAAATTTTCCATTCCTTCGCCGACACGAGAGACTTTTCTTTGGGACCAATTGATCAGCCAGGATGCGATATTGGCCTTGGTGAACGACAGGGGGAGCCGGGCCAGCATCGAAGAGCAACTGTAAAAGTCCAGGCACATTTTTTTCACCTTTTCTTCCAGCTCCTCAGGGAAATAATTCTTGGGCCAAATATGACAAAAGATACCGGGCCATCTGCCGATATGATGAATATCGATGATCCGATTTTCCGCCTTCATCCGGTCGAAAAGTCGAGTTCCCTTGTGAGGGGTTAAAATATTGAAGTACGCCACCGGCACCCTATTTTGCTGCAAGAAGGCCAGAGTTGAGCGAAAAACCTCTTTCTTTTCTGTATCCCAGCCAAAAATAAAATTGAGAGAATAACTGATCCCTCTTTTTCGCAAGTTAGCCAATATCTGTTTATATTGCTGGACTTTATTCGCTTTCTTATTCATTTCATCGAGGGTATCGGGGTCGATACTCTCTATTCCTATGTTCACATGCAGAAGACCGCTCTTTTGGGCCAAATCTATAAACTTCTGGTTGGTGCAAATATAAGCGGGCCAGAGGGAGGACCAGCGTACCTTCAGGGGAACGAGGGCTTCCATAAGTTCCATGGTATGATCGACTTTTCCGGCAAAATTACTATCCGCAAATAAAAGATTCCTGGCTTTGCTCGTCTTGATTTCTTCAATCACCTCTGGGACTGGGCGGTAACGATAGTTTTCACCGAGATAGAAACGCTCGGAGCAAAATTCGCATTGGAAGGGGCATCCCCGGGAAGATTGAACCGAAAAGCTTTTAAAGTAACTGTATTTCCTCAGATCCAGGAGATCATAACGGGGGAACGGCAGACCCTGAAGGGCTGGCAGGGTATCGGTACGATAAGCTCTCTTGAGGTGCCCATTTACTGCATCTGCCAGCATCGCCGGCCAAATGCTTTCCCCTTCCCCAATCCCTACTGCATCACAATGTTCAGCAGCTTCCTCATAGTAGAAGTAGGTATGCGGGCCGCCCATAATTACCGGGATCCCCCTTTCTCTAAAACGGTCGGCAATCTCGTAAGCTCGGAAAGAGTTAATGGTCCAGACCGTGATGGCCACCAGATCAACAGAGGCTTGGAAATCGATGTCCGACAATTGTTCGTCGATCAGTTTGACATCCCAATCTGGAGAGGCAAGGGCGGCAAGGTACGGTAAAGTCAGCGGAACGAGGTATCTCTTTCGGCTTTTATGGATTACTGGATTCGATCGAGTTCGGTAATGTGACGGTTGAATGATGAAAAGTTTTTTAGCCATATGAAATTATATTTTCCCTTCGGTATTTCTGCGGATCCTTCGGCCTAATGGTTTCCAGGGTATATCTCCGACAAGTCGTTCAGGATAAAAAGAACAACGAGGTTACGGCCCCCTCTGAGGAGAAACAGCCAGGCCATATACTTTTGATTCAGGAAGACCTATAAAAGCATCGCAAATAAAGGCGCTGAGGAAATTGCCCGGAGTAACTCCGGCGAGAACATCCGAGGGGAAATGATGTCTCCTCTCCACTCGCGCCCAGTCAACGCTTGACGCAGTTGGTTGGCAGGACAGTCAGGATTACATTCATTGCACTCTAACCCCTGTTTGGTGTATTTACCCTGGCACGTCTCAGCACGGCGAAGACAGTGGGGCAACAGCAATACTCTTTGCGCTAGCCCTATAATACTTAGTTGTGCCTCCACATTTGTTACAATATTTTCACTCTTCCAGAAACGTGTCGTATCGTTCTAACGCCACTACGGTATATTTTCCGCCTATGAGAGGATATATTTAAGATCACGGCTGTTCGGAGAGACAAATCCCTCACTCGCCCACTTTCTTCAGCAGGCCGCCTCTGATTATGGAGTAGTAGGTGCCTCTCCAAAGGACCGTGGAACCAAAAAAACTCCAGATCCATATCCCGAAACTGAACAAATCCTTAATTGGAAGAAGTAGAGTCGATCTGAGCCACCCCCTTGGACACATCCCATTTTTGTAGAGGGAAAGAAGAAGGCTCCATCTGAGGGCGAGGGATGCAGCGAGCAGGGAAAGGGAAATCTCTCCGGTTCCCTGGAGCAAGAGAAGCAGAAGAGAGAAAGGCAGAATGTGGGTAATGCCGTATCCGAGAAAACCCTTAGGTCTGCATGCCCTGTACGTTCTCGCCCATCTAAGTTGGTGCAGAACATAGTCGGATATGCTCATCTTGCCGATAACGTTCTCGATTACGTATGATGAAAGGATGTTGCGGTAACCCTTCTTCCACAGCCGATTACCGATCTGGTAGTCCTCTGCCAGATAGTCAGCCACAGCCGAAAAGCCACCGATCTCCTCGAGGGCTTGTCTTGAAAGCAGCAAGGATGATCCAAAACCGAACGTTATGCCCTCCAGGCGCCTCGCAACAAGGACGGAAGAAACCAGGTCGGCGGCTATGGTGAGAGACTCAAGGAGTGCCCCCAGAGACTGGGCAGAGGTGATCCTTTTGAGAGAGGTGACGACACCCACATTTTCACCTGACAGATAGTCTGCGACGATCTCCCTCAGATAGCCGGGGGTAACCCTTATATCGCTGTCGCTTATGAGAAGCAAGGGATAACGAGCCATCTCCAACAGTGCGTAAAGATTGGATACCTTCGGATTTACCCCCAAGCACTTCCGATTTATCACTACCTTGACCCTAGGGCTTTCTGATTCGACCTGCCTGGCCGCCGGCAGCCCTTCGTCGTTTTCGTCCGCAAAGCCGAGAAGCACCTCATATTCCGGATAGTCCTGGACTATGAAGCTTGCCAGATTTTGGCCGGACTGGTGGTCGGCGCCTTTCACTGGCTTCAAAATGGAGACAGGTGGGTACCCTGCTTCCCATGAGGAAGGTCTTTGAGATGCGAAGAATCTCTGGACGCAGAAAAGGGAAAAGACGGCGTAGGCCCCTCCTGCTGCGATCAGGAGCAAGAGCAGCACCCTTAAAGATTCATGGAACACTGCGATTCCTCCTTCTTACCAACCTTTTTTCACTGTCCTTCCGCATTCGGCACCCTATGTCTCCCTCCCAACTCCGTGAAATAACCTGAAAGTGGGAACTTTGTGCGGCCTTTTTTAAAGATTTTGGAAGAAGTGAAAAATCCTTCTCTTCGTCATTTTTCAATGACGAATTATAGACTTTCTCCATAAAAGCGCTTCCCTCGGCCCTTTCGTAATTGCGGATATGGGAATAGTATTTTTCATGGATCATTTGCAGCGACTCATGCCCCATCATTTGTTGAACCCATCCTGGCAATTCCCCTGCATCCAACATCAGAGTCGCAAAGGTATGACGGGTTTGATAAAGGGATCGAGGTTCCAGACCAGTTTTCTCCAGTGCTGGTTTCCAAACATGAAAATTCATTGCAGACGGAAGTGACGGCTGGCGATACTGGTTAAGAAAAACTACCCCACATCAGACTTACCCACCGTTTGCTTCATTTGATCTCTGAGAGCATCAATAACTGGAGGGAGCATCTTAACGTCCCTGAAGGATCGCTTTGTTTTTGGACGACCTTCTTCTCCTCTCACTCTGGTTTCCCTCACCTTGATTATGCCCAGTCTAAAATCGACAGTCTTCCATTTGAGACCAGCCATTTCTCCAAATCTCATGCCTGTAAAAAATGCGACAGTGAAGAAATTGCAGTATCTGGAACTGACGTTACTTACTAAGGAACAACCCGACCTCATCCATGGATAGCGGGTAAATGTCTGGTTTCTCAATCTTAAGGTTTTTGATTTTATCCATCGGATTGCGATCAATGATGTCAGAAAGGAACGCCATTTTAATTACAGACCTCATGGAAACCAGGATATTATTTTTCCTCTTGTTCGTAGAGGTTAACCCACTCATGAACTTCCTGATATCAAAGTGTGTTATCTTCGCTACAGGTGTATTTCCAAAATAAGGGAGCACGTATCTGTTCATTGTGTAACGGTAGTCCTGAAGTGTCGAACTCTTGATCTCCGTGGCCATGATCTTAACCCAGTCCTGTGCCACTTCTCCAAAGAGTCTCGAAGATTGATCCGGTTCATTCCTTTTAATATCACGATGTAACTGAAATTCTCAGAGGATCTGATCCCTCATAACTCGTGCTTCTGTGATAGATTGAGAAAGAGCTTTTCTTATCACTTTTCCTTTTACTACTTTTTTGAAATAATAAACGCCTTTACGTTTTATTAAATGATGATCTTTATCCTTCGCCATTTATATCCTCCATACCTGATCTGGTCTGGTCGATATCTCAGGCGATTTCCTTGTAATTTTTCTGTTTGCCACCACCTCTACTTTATGAATTGATTTCTTTTCAAACTCTTCAACAGCTGTTACAGGATAGAGTATTTTTGTTGATCCTGGAGCTTGAAAATAGTCCAATAGTCCTCTTTTTCTCCAGTTTATGACGGTTCCTTGGCTGACCCTGAATCTATCAGCGACTTCTTGTTGTGTCAAATACCTTGTTATACTCGTTGCCATTTTTCTTCTCTCAGGGACTGATACCCCCAAGCTTGCTGTGCTAAAATAAATTAGTTAATTGGTGATAACCTGAGCTTGATTCTGGGCAGATTATCAACCTTTGTGTCTCCTCCATCACATTCCTCTGTGAATTAGCTTTCTTATTCTAATATTACTTCCAAGAGTTCTTGAGACGGGGGATATATTTAAATTTTTTTTGAAACTTTCCTTCGTCCTGGAACAAATCTTTAAGAAGAGAGAGGACTTGGTCGGCATGGGGGTTTCAAGTCTGAAGTGGCAAGCATCATCTCAGTTTATTGAATTGCAGTTGAAGAACTAAACCGCTACGCGGTAGACCCCGTTAGCCCACCTTTGTTTGATCAAGATAAACTATTTGCATATTCAACGTAGACGGCTTGATGGCGCTTGTTGATCAAGCATAATCCCATTACAATCTTTTTTGTTGTACCGTCGGCATTAGCCGGCGGATATTTTAATTAAAGGAGATTGTAGTATGGGAAAGCTAAGAGAGCAAATGCTGGCAGACCTTCAGTTGAGAGGAGCCACACCGAGGATCTCTTCTGACCGGAGCAAATCGAAAGGCAAACAGGCCTCCGTGAGAGCCTTGCGGGCCATCAGTCCCCAGGCAAACGATTCATCCCAGAGCAGGGCGCACGCCTTTTTCGAAACATCTTTTTGCCGGAGCCGTGTCCCGGTCGTTTTGTAGGCCATAGGTTCTTGCTGCTGTCGTTACTTGAAAATAGGATAAGCATCATGACACTGCCCGGATGGTGAGAGGAATAACTGTTTTCACTTTCCGGACAACATGCCGCACGTTGCGCTGCACTCGAAGCTTGCCGTGATCTCTTTCGTACTCTTCATGTTTCTTAAGATACTTTTCAAAACGAAAGAGCGATTAAATAATATTCCCGGATTGCAAATCAAAACCTGTAAATTACGCGGGTGCAACTCTAAAGAAAGGCTTGACATAATTTATAATCCAATTAGGATATAATATAGTATACATTACATATTTTGTCCATCCGAACCCTGAAATAATGGGTGCACGAACAACAAAAAAGAAACAGGTTGTTTTATGAAAAGGAGGATGTCATGAGTGGCAAAGAATTCGAAAAATTGTGGAAGACAGAAGACTGGTGGTCCGTGTGGCTGGGTCTGGGCATCGTGTTCCTCGCGATTTTCGCTTTCTGGGCGGGCGGATCTATCAAGGGATGGGTCGTCGTCCCTGCCAAACTGACCGAATTCAGCAAGGTCTGGGCGGACCTGGCGAAGAATTTAACGGGATACCTGGCAATCTTTATCCTCTTTGGCTCGGTATTCAGCATATCCATGGCTATCATGGGCCATAAACTGAAAGAGTTCATACCCGGATTCATAATTCTTTTTGTCGGCTCATGGGCCATATTTTATCTCGCCGGCTGGAAGCTGATGGAGGATCTCAATGTAGAAGCGCCCCTGCTGGCCCTTATCATCGGGCTGATCATCTCCAATGCGATCAAGATCCCTGACTGGATGAAAGTCTCCCTGCGAACGGAGTATTACATCAAGACCGGTATCGTCCTTCTCGGTGCGACCCTCCCCCTGACCATGATCATCACGGCAGGGCCCGTCGCCATGCTCCAGGCGACAATTGTATCCGTCGCCACCTGGCTTACGATCTATCTGGCTGCGACAAAGATTTTCAAACTTGAGCCTAAGTTCGGGGCGGTTCTAGGCGCCGGCGGCGCCGTCTGCGGTGTCTCCGCTTCCATTGCGGTAGGAGGCGCGGTGAAGGCGAGAAACGAGCACATCTCGATCTCTATTGCCGTCGTCACGGTCTGGGCCATCGTCATGATCTTTGTCCTCACCTTCGTCATGAAGCAGATCGTTCCGGCAACAATCAGCCCCGGGGTGGCCGGAGCCATCGTCGGCACATCAGAGTTTGCCGACGCCGCCGGTTTCGCCGTTGCCGCCGAATTGGCGACCCGTTTCGGGGAGGCGCCGATCCACACGTTCACCCTGATGAAGGTTATCGGCCGGGACATCTGGATAGGTATCTGGGCTCTCATCCTGTCCGTTGTGTCCGTCATGTACTGGGAAACCGGTGAAGGTGACAAGAAGGCAACGGTAGGCGGCGGTATCATCTGGGAGCGTTTCCCCAAGTTTGTCCTGGGATTCCTTGCAGCTTCCCTCATCATGAGCTTTGTCGCATCAATGGTGCCGGCGACTTATCTCGGCAAGGCCAACCTGGAAGGAAAGTTCAAGAACAATGACTACAAGGCGGATTTCTCGCAGTACCAAATACCTCCACAGTATGCCGATCGAATAACGGTTGACGCAGCGAAAGGGCAGGTCACTGTCAAAGGCGAACTCTCCGACCAGGATCTGAAAGCCCTGGCTGCCAATGCCACGCCGGAGCAGGCGATCGTTCTTAATCAACTTGCTGCCAGTTCGAGCTGGTTCGAAAGGGTGTTGAACCCCAACGTGATCTCGCCGATCAAGAAGCTCCGCTCCTGGGCCTTCGTGTTCTGTTTCCTGTGCATCGGCCTCTCGACCCGTTTTGCGGATTTGGCACACTTCGGATTGAAGCCCTTCTGGGCCTTCACCATCGGGGTCATCGTCAATGTCCCGCTGGGCATCGTGCTTTCCGCAGTTGTCTTCAAAGATTACTGGATGAAAATAGGATGATATAAGACAAGGAGGTAACATTATGGCAAAATCAGATACCCCCCTTCTGGACCAGTTGGGAGGGGGAAAATGGCCAAGCTTCATCGACGACATGAAGCAGGCTGCCAAGAAAAAGCCTATGGCTAAGGATCTTCTGGGTCAACTTGAGCTTTCCTATAAGGAGAAAATCGGTCACTGGAAGCACGGCGGCATAGTCGGCGTCAAGGGCTACGGATCTGGCGTCATCGGCCGGTACTCTGACTGCCCGGAGAAATTCCCGAATGTACGGGCGTTTCACACCCTGCGGGTAAATCATCCGACGGGGTGGTTCTACAAGACCGACGCCCTGCGCAATCTCTGTGATGTGTGGGATAAACATGGCAGCGGTTTGACGAACATGCATGGCTCCACCGGCGACATCATTCTACTGGGGACCACAACGGATCACCTCCAGGAATGCTTCGACGATCTCTCGGCCAAGGGCTTTGACCTCGGCGGCTCCGGCTCGGCCCTGCGGACGCCCAGCGCCTGCGTGGGACCGGGACGATGTGAGTGGGCCTGCATCGACAGCCTCGATACATGCTACAACATCACAATGAGCTACCAGGACGAGATACACCGCCCCATGTTCCCATACAAATTCAAGATCAAGGTCGCAGCCTGTCCCAATGACTGCGTCGCCTCCATTGCCCGGTCGGATCTGGCTATTATAGGCACGTGGAAAGGCGATATCCCAATAGACCAGAAGGAAGTGGCAGCATACGCCGCTTCGGGCCTCGATATACAGAGGGAAGTCTGCAACCTCTGCCCGACTAGGTGCATGGTCTATAATGGGGAGGAATTGAAAATCTACGACGAGGACTGCACCCGGTGCATGCACTGCATCAACCTGATGCCCAAGGCCCTGAGGCCTGGAGGGGACAGAGGTGCGACCCTCCTGATCGGCGGCAAGGCTCCCATCGTGGAAGGGGCGCTTCTCTCCTGGGTCATCGTGCCCTTTATGAAGCTCGAACCCCCTTACACTGAACTGAAAGATCTCATTCTCAAGATCCTGGACTGGTGGAGTGAAACCGGCCGGTCTCGCGAACGGATCGGAGAACTCATCAAGCGCGTGGGAATGAGGACATTCCTGCGGGCAGTGGATCTTCCGGCATTGCCTCAGATGGTAAAGTCCCCGAGGACAAATCCATACGTTTTCTTCTGGCCTGAAGATATCAAGAAAAAGGAGGTGAAGTGATATGCCAACAGATATCGGACCCCCTGACTTTAAGACCATGCTCCCTCCAATGATTCAGCGCAATTACGGGAAGTGGCGCTATCACGAGATCCTCCAGCCTGGTGTGATGGTGCACGTCGGCGAAACAGGAGAAGCGCTCTATACGGTGCGCGCTGCCTCGCCGCGGCTGCTTTCAACTGACCACATCCGGGAGATCTGCGATATTGCCGAGAAGTACTGCAACGGCTATCTGCGTTTCACGAGCCGCAACAACATCGAATTCCTCATCGAGGACAAGGAGAAGGTAGCCCCTCTGCTTGCGGAGCTGGCAAAGAAAAACTACCCCGTTGGAGGTATAGGCCACGCGATTTCGAATATCGTCCACACCCAGGGGTGGGTGCACTGCCACACGCCGGCAACGGACGCCTCGGGCCCCGTCAAGGCGCTGATGGAAGAGATCTACGAATATTTCGTGACGATGAAATTGCCAAACCATGTGCGGATCGCGCTCGCGTGCTGTCTGAACATGTGCGGCGCCGTCCACTGCTCCGACATCGCCATCCTCGGCATCCATCGGACTGTCCCCAAGCCGGACAATACGCGTATCCCGAACCTCTGTGAAATCCCGACAACGGTGGCATCATGCCCGACAGGCGCAATCCGAGGGGACACAAAGACCAAAACCGTCAGCGTCAACAACGACAAGTGCATGTACTGCGGTAACTGCTACACAGTCTGCCCGGCCATGCCCATAGCCGATGCCGACAATGACGGGATTTCCATCTGGGTGGGAGGGAAGGTTTCCAATGCCCGGAGCAAACCTATGTTTTCCAAGCTGGCGATCCCCTACTTGCCGAACAACCCACCGCTGTGGCCGGAAACGGTTGCCGCTGTGAAAAACATCATCGAGGTCTACGCAAATAATGCCAGGAAGCACGAGCGGGTCGGCGAGTGGATCGAGCGCATCGGCTGGGAGCGTTTCTTCAATCTGACAGGCATTCCCTTCACGGACAAGCATATCGATGATTTCGACTTGGCTACAGAAACATTCAGATCATCGACGCAGTTTAAATGGAGGTAACCATGAGCGAGGATCTGAAAGCGAGGGTCCTTGAGGCGTTCTGCCAGAGATCGAAGGGCGAAAAGAAGATGTTCTACATCCGCGATGTCACGAAGTGGTTTCCCGATGAAGACCGGCGTGCCGTTCAGGATTGCGTCAAGGCCCTTATTGAGGAGGACGCCGTTAAGTACTGGTCAAGCGGAAGTACGACCTATCTTGTGTTGGCAGAATGTTATCCGAAGGAATAGCGGTGGTGGCTTGCGTGGGTGATAGAGCATGAGCCGACCGTGTCCCCGGCTGGTCATTGGGGCCTTACGTGGCAGCGCCGGCAAAACAACGCTCTGTGCGGCGTTGGCTGCGGCGCTCTCTAAACGCGGCGTCAATGTAATCTCCTTTAAGAAAGGACCGGATTATATAGATGCGGCCTGGCTTGCCATGGCAGCGTCCAACCCTTGCTACAACCTCGATACCTTCTTGATGGGACGGACACAGGTCGCCCGCTCCTTCTCGCGTCATGCCCCTTCGGAGGCCATTTCGCTGATTGAAGGGAACCGGGGGCTTTATGACGGATCGAATTCGGAGGGAGAGCACAGCACGGCCGAGCTGGCCAAACTTATCAAGGCGCCCGTGATCCTCGTGCTCGACTGCGACAAAGTAACACGGACGATGGCGGCCATGGTTCTTGGGTGTCAGCGCTTCGATCCAGATGTGGATATCCGGGGATTGATCCTGAACCGGGTGGCAGGAACCCGCCACGCGGCGGTTGTTCGCAGGTCTGTAGAAGACCACTGCGGTATTTCCATTCTCGGCACCGTTCCGCGGATGGCGGCCAGCCCTTTTTCGGAAAGACACCTCGGGTTGATCCCGCCGCAGGAACACGAGAAGATCCGTCAAGCTTTGCAAGAGGCGGCAGACATCGCCGGAAATTATCTGGATATCGATGGACTGGTACAGATCGCCCAGAGCGCCCCGCCGTGGGAAGACCTTTCAGTTCCGGATGTTCTCCCGGCAGTTGAGCCGACAGACCCGGTGACCATAGGCTTGATCAGGGATAGGGCCTTTCAGTTCTATTACCCGGAAAACATCGAGGCGCTTGTGAGAGAGGGCGCCAGGGTCATAGAAGTCAGCGCCATCAGCGAAGAAAAGCTGCCGTCCGTGGAAGCCCTGTATATTGGGGGCGGTTTCCCGGAGACGCAGGCCGGGTTTCTTGCCGACAATAAGGCTTTTCGCCGCTCCCTGCGGGATGCGGCAGAGAAGGGACTGCCGATATATGCCGAATGCGGGGGGCTTATGTTCCTTGGCGAATCGCTGACTGTCGGTGATAAGCGTTATCCCATGGTTGGCTTCCTGGCCATCTCGTTCGGGATGGAAAAGCGCCCGCAGGGGCACGGATACACCGTTCTCCATGTAGAAGAGGAAAATCCCTTCTTCCCCGTCGGGACAGAGATCAAGGGCCACGAGTTTCATTACTCCCGAATCCTCTCCCGGAAAGAGGATGAAGGACATCTGGCTTTCCGTGTCAAGCGGGGGATCGGCATGGACGGCAGGAGAGACGGACTCTGCCGGAAAAATGTGCTGGCCACTTTCACCCACGTACATGCCCTAGGAACGCGGGAGTGGGCGGAAGGCCTCGTCGGCAGTGCAAAAAGGTTTCGTGCCGGCGGGAAGGATGACGCCTCTTCGAAAAGCCGTAAGCAGGCCAAGCAGCAATAAGAAAATTTTCAAATACACATTTTGAAATATGTCACGATAGGAGGTTTCGAGCATGCCCCAGATAGAACTGGCAGGAAAGAAGTACGAGATTGATGAAGACGGGTTCCTTCAGGAACTGGATAAGTGGAGTGAGGAATTCGCCCAGGCCTACGCGAAAAATGAAGACATCGAGGGGCCATTGACAGAAGAACACTGGAAGATTATCAACTATCTGCGAAGTTATTTTCAGAAGTTCGGCATCGCGCCCATGATCCGCAAGCTCTGCAAAGACAATGGCATCGATATGAAGAAGCTCTACGAGCTATTTCCGACAGGGCCTGCCAAGGGAGCGTGCAAGCTGGCCGGACTGTCGAAACCTACCGGGTGCGTCTGATGACAGGTTCAGAGTTTATTACCGGCATCTTTCCCTATATAGCCATGGCACTTTGCCTGCTGGGAACGGCATGGCGATTTATTCACTGGTTGTCCCTGCCGCCCCACGTGAAATGGACATTATACCCAGTGCCGGAAGGACTCACTGGCCAGTTGAAATATATGGCGAAGGAGATGTTCACCTTCGAGACCCTCTACAAATTCAACCGCCGCCTCTGGTTCGGGTCATTCTGCATGCACATGGCGATGGTAGGGCTTGCGGTCGTCTTCATCCTGTACCTTTCGGGATGGTCAACTAAGTCTATCGTGCAGTTGTGCCTCTGGGTCATAGTGATTGCCCCAATCTATATCATCGGATTGCGGATCTACGATAAGAATCTCAGGCTGCTTTCAAACTTCGAGGAATTCTTCAACCTTGCATTTTTGGCAGGCGTAGCTGCGGCAGGGCTCGTGGCTTCGGTGCCTCATGTTCCCGTCTCTCTCCGCCAGTACTTTTTGGGCTTGCTGGAATTCCGGCCCGACGCATCGTTCCTCTCCATGGCCCATGTTCTGGCCGTGTTTCTGGGAGGACTTTTTTTGATGTATCTGCCGTTGAGCAAAATGATCCATTACGTTTCCAAGTACTTTACCTATCACCATATCAACTGGCAGAAAGAATAACAGCAGATAAGATATGACGAAAGAGAACGAGCAGAGCCAAGAGACAGACCCCAAGTACCCCTTCCGCAGTGAAAAGCTTCTTCCACGCGAGGAAAGGGTGGTGCGTTTCCTCGAAACCCTCCAGAATGTCCTGGGCGCGAAGATCTACAGCCTGCCCTTGGAGACGTATCTCGGCGCATGTGCCAAGTGCAACAACTGCGCCGAGCAGTGCCAGATCTACCAGACATCACGGGATCAGCGGGATCTACCCGCCTGGCGGTCCGACCTGCTCCGGAAGGTATACAAGAAATACTTCACTACCTCGGGAAAGCTCTTCGGCAAGCTTGTGGGGGCAGAGGCGCTTACGGAAGAGGAGATCGATAACATGGTTGATGCCTTCTACCGTTGCAACATGTGCCGGCGCTGCGGCGTCAACTGCCCGTTGGCCATCGACAATGCACTGATCACGCGGGTTGGCCGGGTTATACTGGAGAGGCTCGGGTTCGTTCCCACTAATATGACAGTGAGCACTAGGGCACAGCTCGGCGAGGTGGGCAATACGTCCGCCATTCCCAGGGCGGCCTTCATAGATACACTCGATTTTCTCGAAGAGGAGTTGCGGGACGAGACAGGCATCGCCATCCCCATCCCCCGTGACGTAGAAGGCGCTGAGTTTTTCTTTGCCACTCCGGCGAGCGACTACATCATGGAGGCGGATACCCTCCTGGGCATCGCAAAGACGTTTTTTGCTGCCGGGGCAAGCTGGACCGTCAGCATGGAGAACTTCGACGCCATCAATTACGGGCTGTTCTACAGTGACGCGGATCTGGAGAAGGTCCTCAACCGCCTCCTTGAAGCTGCCAACAGCTTGAAATGCAAAACCATCGTGATCGGTGAATGCGGTCACTCCACAAAGGTCGGTCTCATCTTCCAAAAGGTCTACGGGCGGCCAGAGTACCAGGGGATGAAGTTCAAGAACATCCTTGAGGTGAGCCATAGCTTCCTTGCGGAAGGAAAACTGACGTTCGATCCAACGAAGAACCCGGAGACGGTTACCTACCATGATCCCTGCAATCTGGGGCGCGGGTCGGGTCTCTACGAACAGCCGCGGGAACTCCTGAAGGCGGCGGTGATGCACTTCGTCGAAATGGCGCCGAACCGGCAGATGAACTATTGTTGCGGCGGCGGCGGCGGGCTCGTGGTCGTCGAGGATATTCATGACTGGCGGATGTCCACCGCGGGGCTCAAGAAGGTGGAGCAGCTCCGGGCTGCAGGCGCAAAGATCGTCTGCGCCCCCTGCGCGAACTGCAAGAAGCAGCTCCGGGAACTCATGCAGGCGCATAAACTGGATATGGAGGTCGTAGGACTCCACGATCTTCTTGGAAAGGCCATCGTCTTTTCGCAGAAGGCATAAAATAATTTCGGCGGTGAAAAGGTAACAGATAATGAACATGGCCTTGTCTCTTCTTGCCATCATGATCCTGATCCTGATAGCCTTGGGCGGGACCGCGATCGCAGGACTGAAACCTGTCTTTTTCGTCGTGATCCCCTGTGGCGCCTTTGCCGTTTTTGTTACAGGCTTTGCCTACCGCATTTTGTCCTGGGGAAGAGTGCCTGTCCCCTTTTCCATACCCACGACCTGCGGTCAGGGAAAATCACTGCCCTGGATCAAGAGCGATTATCTGGAAAGCCCTCCGTGTACTGCCAGTGTCATCGGCAGGATGGCCCTGGAGGTTCTCCTTTTCCGTTCGCTCTTCAGAAACACCCGGCTTTATCTGTACGATCAGCGTCCCGTCTATGCGAGCGCCAAGTGGCTCTGGTTTTTCGGGCTTCTCTTTCACTGGTCCCTGCTCATCATCCTTTTGCGACACATGCGTCTCTTCGTCGAGCCCGTTACGTCTCTCATCAACGGCATCGCAGCCATAGACGGTTTTTTTGAAATCGCCATACCGACATTCTTCTTGAGCGATGCAGCCATCGTCCTGGCATTGACATTCCTCTTCCTGCGGAGGGTTGTTGTCCCGCAGATCCGCTACATTTCTCTTTTCACCGATTATTTCGCCCTTGCTTTAATCCTGGGTGTCGCGATTACGGGCATCCTGATGAGGAATTTCTTCCCCGTCGATATCGAAGAGGTGAAGACCATGGCCCTCGGCTGGGTGACCTTTGCGCCCTATGTTCCCAAAGGAATGAGTGCCCTATTTTATATTCACCTTCTTCTCGTCTCAATCCTCCTCGCCTGGTTTCCATTCAGCAAGCTCATGCACATGGGGGGAGTTTTTCTCAGCCCGACACGGAATATGGCCAACGACAGCCGGATGCGCCGGCACATCAATCCCTGGAATGTGCCCGTCAAGGTTCATACCTACGAGGAATACGAAGATGAATACCGGGACAAGATGAAGGCGGCAGGACTGCCTCTGGACAAGGAGTAGATATGTCCTCCATCAAGATACCAAAACCTGAAGAGATGATCCGGATCAGCTACAAGCCGCCGCGGACGCCGTGGATTGACACCCCTGTCGATTTCCGGCCGGGGACATGGAGCTACAGCGGAGCCGCCAAGAACCTCATCTACCTCGATTTGCCGAACCCCAGGGCCTGGCAGCCATACGAGGAGGATTGGAAACTGCCGGAGAACTGGAAGGAGATTATCATTGAGGGGATGCGGGAGCGCCTGGACAAATACCGTTCCTTCAAGCTTTTTTTGGACCTGTGCGTGCGGTGCGGTGCCTGCGCTGACAAGTGTCACTTCTACATTGGCGGCGGCGATCCAAAGAATATGCCAGTCCTGCGTGCGGAGCTGCTGCGTTCCGTCTACCGCCGCTACTTCACGGAATCGGGAAAGCGTTTCGGCCGGCTCGCCGGCGCGCGCGATCTGACTGTTGATGTCCTCAAGGAGTGGTTTTACTACTTCTACCAATGCACGGAGTGCCGGCGGTGTTCCGTATATTGTCCTTACGGCATCGACCAGGCGGAGATCACCATAATGGGTCGGGAGCTCCTCAATCTCGTCGGGTGCAACATTAACTGGGTCATCGAACCGGTGGCGAACTCATTCCGGACGGGAAACCACCTCGGCATCCAGCCGGGCGGCGTCAAGGACATGCTTGAATTCCTGGCGGAAGATATCGAAGAACGCACCGGCGTCCGGGTGGAGGTTCCCATCAACAAAAAGGGAGCGGACATTCTTTTCATAACGCCTTCCGGCGACTACTTCGCCGACCCGGGGACGTATACGTGCATGGGTTACATGATGCTCTTCCACGAGATCGGTCTGAACTATACATTCAGCACCTACGCCTCCGAAGGGGGGAACTTCGGCCTCTTCGCATCCCATGAAATGGTGAAGCGCCTCAACAACAAGATCTATGCAGAAGCGAAACGGCTGGGGGTCAAATGGATTCTTGGGGGCGAATGCGGCCACATGTGGCGGGTCATCCATGAATATATGGATACGATGAACGGCCCCGCCGATTTTCTTGCAGAGCCGGTGTCCCCCATAACGGGAACACTGTTTGAAAACACCCGCTCCACGAAGATGGTGCATATCGCAGAATTCACAGCCGACCTCATCAGGAATGGAAAACTGAAACTGGATCCCACGCGAAACGATCATCTGCGGATAACCTTCCATGATTCCTGCAATCCTGCGCGCGGCATGGGACTCTTCGAAGAGCCGCGGTATATTATCAGCAAATCCGTGCGGCATTTCTACGAGATGCCCGAAGATACCATCCGGGAAAAGACCTTGTGCTGCGGTGGCGGCGCCGGTCTCGGCAACGATGAGAACATCGAGATGCGAATGCGGGGAGGCATGCCCCGTGCGATGGCCGTCAAGCATGTCAAGGAAAGGCACGGCGTAAATCGAATTGCCTGCATGTGCGCCATCGACCGCTCGACTTTGACCTCCCTGATGGAATACTGGGTACCCGGCGTGACGGTCACGGGCGTCCACGAACTGCTGGCAAATGCCCTTGTCATGACGGGTGAAAAAGAGAGAACAACGGACCTGCGCGGCGAGCCGTTTAAGGAAAGAACAGACGATGAAGCCCTATAACCGTGGGATAATTATCGCGGGGATCGTGGTCTTCGCGGTCGTGGTTACCTTCCCGTTTTGGTACGACCGGGGGAAAACCATTGTCCGGCCGGCAATCGAGCTCGATACGCCTTCAATCCAGAAGCTAACGGATAAGCGCTGCGTAGAGGATACCGCCTTCATGCGGGACAATCATATGAAGCTTCTGGCATCGTGGCGGGACAGTGTGGTACGGAAAGGCAATCGCGTGTACACGGCAAAAGACGGAAGGGTGTTTGAAATGGGTCTCACAGGCAACTGTCTCAAGTGCCATGAAAACAAGTCCCGTTTCTGCGACCGGTGTCACGATTATGCCGGGGTCAAGCCGACCTGCTGGAACTGCCATATCAACCCCGAGGAGGTTCCGTGATGGCGCCCACCCGGAGGGAATTTTTGATTATAGCCGGCCTGTCGGCCATCGGCGCTGCCTGCCCGCCCCTGGGCAGGATAATCGCCAAAGAGACACAGTCACCGCGAAATCTTCTGCCCGGCGCCCCGGGAACCGCCCCGGCACTGAAGGCGAAGCGCTGGGCTATGGTGGTGGATGCGAAAAAGTGCTGTGATGAATGTGCAGACTGCATGACTGCCTGTCACAACGCGCACAATGTCCCGGCCATAGGGAATCCCAAGCATGAGGTCAAATGGATCTGGCCGGAACGGTTTGATAACGTCTTTCCTGCGGAAAGCCATGCCAGCATTCAGGAGTCCGTCCGAAAACAGATTATACCGGTTCTCTGCAACCACTGCGACAACCCGCCCTGTGTGAGGGTCTGCCCCACGGGGGCCACATTCAGAAGGGCGGACGGCATAGTGATGATGGATTCGCATCGCTGCATCGGATGCAAGATCTGTCTGGCTGCCTGTCCTTTCGGGGCGAGAAGCATCAACTTCGTGAATCCCCGGCCCTTCATCCGCAAGCTCAACATCGATTTCCCTACACGCAGCAAGGGAGTGATTGAAAAATGCAATTTCTGTGAGGAGAGACTGGCGCGGGGCATTCTCCCGGCCTGTGTCATGGCCTGCCAGGAAAAGGCCCTGGTCTTCGGGGACGTGAACGATCCCCACTCGAAAATCCGTCAGGTTCTCGACAGTAAATTCTCGATCCGCCGCAGGGCGGAGCTGGGTACGAATCCGCAGGTCTATTATATTTTATGAGGATGCCATGCTGGAAAAAGCGCTGACAGGAAGCCGCCGATACGGGATCTGGGTGGCAATTCTCCTTGCCCTCTTCGGCATGGGCGTTTATTTCTACCTGCGCCAGCTTGAGTACGGCCTGGCTCTCACCGGCATGAGCCGCGATGTCTCATGGGGATTGTACATCTCCCAGTTCACCTTCCTCGTCGGGATCGCCGCTTCAGCGGTGATGGTTGTCCTGCCCTACTATATGCATGACTACAAGGCATTCGGAAGGATCACCGTTCTGGGCGAATTTCTCGCCATAGCGGCCGTTATCATGTGTGTCACGTTTATCTTCGTCAATCTCGGCCAGCCTTCACGGGTCCTGTATGTCATGTTCTATCCTTCCCTCACGTCGGTGCTCTTCTGGGACATGGTGGTTGTCAGCGTTTATCTTGTACTCAACGTCATCACCGGATGGACGGTTCTGTCCAGCGTAAAAGAAGGCGTCCCACCGCCGGCCTGGGTGAAGCCCCTGATCTATCTCTCCATTCCCTGGGCTATCAGCATCCATACGATGACAGCCTTCATCTATGCCGGCATGCCTGGCAGGAGCTTCTGGCTTACGGCGATCATGGCCCCCCGGTTCCTGGCCGCAGCCTTCGCTTCCGGCCCGGCATTTCTGATCCTGTTGTGCTTAGTGCTGAGGCGCTTCGGAGGGTTTGACGCCGGGAGGGACGCGATTCAAGCCATGGCCAAAATCGTGACCTATGCCCTCGTTACGAGCATATTCTTCGTGCTGGTGGAGCTTTGGACTGTTTTCTACAGTCAGGTTCCGGACGACATGGAACATTACCGTTTTCTTTTCACGGGCCTGGAGGGCTACGACACGATTGCGCATTGGATGACTGTTGCGGTCATATCAGCCGCGGTTGCGCTTGTGTTGCTGATCAATCCCCGTACCCGGCAAAAAGAATCCTTTTTAGCCGTGGCCTGCGTCTTGGTATTTCTTTCCCTCTGGATCGAAAAAGGTCTCGGCCTGCTGGTGACCGGCTTCGTCCCTTCGCCCCTGGGGCACATCACCGGTTACACCCCCACCGGGCCGGAAGTGGCTATTGCCATCGGTGTCTGGGCCATGGGGTTCCTGATTATCACGGTGCTTTACAAGATTTTTCTCTCCGTCAGGGAGGCGGCAGAACTGGATTATGATACGTGAACCGGACAGCCGTAAAAACACCTCATGCCGGCTCAAGTCCCAGCCTAGTCAACACAGACATCAAGCTTGATCATAGACTTCTTCCTGAAACATTCATGACGGCCAGCCGTCACAAAAAAGAATGAAAATAGCCTTGTCGATGCCTTCATGGTGAGTGTAATAATATCAACGTATTAAGCTTCTATTTACAGGGGAAAAGCAGATAAATGGTGTACTTTCAGATGCCCTTGAAGGAATGTTTAACGACCCGAAAATGAAAAAGGTAATCGAGGAAGGAGCGACGATAAAGAAATAGCACACCGCTGATTTCAGGCGTTATGCAGTATTTGTATTGATAAACTTTACTAAATAGGACTATCCCAGGCGGGTCTTTAGCCGATATCGTCAATGACCATTTCCTTTGCCTTAATAGGCATTTTCTCACTGGCAGCTTGACAATTTCTATTGCTTCAAGTCTGAAAATCTGTAAAACTGCGCCTATCGCTACTTTCTCACAGTCTCAACCAAGGTATTATAAGTGACATGAGAAAAGATATTAGAGATAAGCTCCAGGAATCTAACTTCGATTTTATCATCCGGAAAATTCCGTTTTTGTCCTGCCTGCCAGAAGATGAATTAGCCGATTTGAGGAAAGACGTTGTTGAGAAACACTTTAAGAAAAATCAGGTCATCCTGTACGAAGAGGATACACTCAATTACCTCTACTTTGTTTATTCCGGCAAAGTGAAGGTCATTCAGCTCAGCGCGGAAGGACAGGAGAGGATCGTTGCTATTCGAAAGAGAGGTGAGTTCTTCGGTGAGATGGCCATACTCGATGGGATGACCGCACCGGCCACAGTCGTTGCTATGGAGGAGGCGAGCGTCGGATTCATCTCCGCGAAAGATTTTCAAAGCCATCTATTGCAGAACAGGAAAGTGCTAATGGAGATGATATCCATGCTCTGCTCACGGTTGAGAGAGGCATGGATGATGCTTAAGGTGTTGAGCTTTGCCGGCGCAGAGCAGCGGATAAGAGTGGTTCTAAAAAATGCCGGCGACCAGTTCGGGGTTAAGGATCAGAGAGGAATAATTATCAACTTAAGACTCAGACACAAAGACATTGCCGAGCTTGCAGCTACCGCAAGAGAAACAGTCACCCGCTCCCTCAAACGCTTTGTTCAGTCGGAAGAGATTGAATTTTTAGAAAGCAAATATATCCTTCTGAAACCTGCCTTTTTCAAAAAGATTGATCTGTAAAGCTTTTCGGCAACGATTCTCAGCGCTGTTGCGCTTTCAACTCCCCCGGCTTGAGCATCGCGTAAGCGAACCGCATCACCGGCGCAGGCACGTTTTTCTCCGCGCCCATGCGCACAACGACGCCGATCAACGACTCCAGCTCGGACGGCTTCCCGGCCTCCACATCACGCTGCATCGAAGGCTTTATGCCCGGTGCGCTGCTGTCAATGAAGGCTTGCGTCTTGGCGAGTATGTCGGCATCAAGTTTCACACCTCTGGCTCTCGCCACAGCCGCCACTTCGCCGATAGCCTCGCCGAGCAAAGCGCGCGCTTCCGGCACACCGCGGTACTCGCCGAACGTCACGCGCGTCACGCTGCCCATGGCGCTGACGGATGAAATAAACACGAATTTCGTCCACAGGACTTTCAGGATATTTTCGCTTATTTCAACTGCCGCGCCGGTTTCCTTAAGAAGATTGTAAACCGCAGTCAGCCGCATCGTCGTCTTTCCGCTGAACTCACCCAATGCGATGCGGCGGAACTCACTGTACTGGCCGATCACGCCCGGCGCTTCGATCGCCGCGGAAAGCCACGTTGCTCCGCCCAGCAAGTGATTCACACCTACCACCTGGCCGATGCGGTCTGCCGCATCTACGCCGTTCTGGAGTGGAACTACCACCGTGTCCTTGCCGACCATGGGTTTGATCGCCTTTGCCGCTTCGTCGGTCTGATAAGTCTTTGTTGCAAATATTATGAGGTCAACCTGTCCGACGTCAGCAGGTTTGTCAGTTGCCCTAGCCTTCGAGACTTGGAAATCGCCGTGAACGCTCTTTATTTGCAGGCCTGTCTTGCGTATTGCCTGAAGATGCGCACCGCGGGCGATGAACGTCACGTCCCTGCCTGCCTTTGCAAGCAGCCCGCCGTAGTATCCTCCAACTCCGCCTGTTCCCATAATTGCGATTTTCATATACACCTCCCAGATGACTGACGACGGTTACATCGTATCAGCCGTTTTAATATATAAATAATTTTTCGCAAATAGAATTTTAGTACACTGGTTCATGAATTCGGGTACGTATTTTATGCCACGGTCCAGAAATTTCCATGTGCTATTGTCATTTCGGTGAGCCGAAGCCCTGAGCATCGCGAAGGGGCAGCGAGAAATCTCAGTATGGAGGGTGAAACTAAAAGATATTTCCCTTCGGTCGATATGACACCTTAATAATGATATGATACACTTAAAACTTAATCAGACGTTGAGCAGTCTTAAAATGTTGTGACTTACGATATTTTCGAAATCCTCTTTTCCAAGGTTCATCCCTTTAACTTCCTGAAGCTCGCCGCCGGGCATACCGAAGGGGAAATCACTTCCGAAAATGATTCTCCCGCTTCCATATCTGTCTAGGAATTGCGCAATCTCCCGTTCCGAAGCCAACGCAGTATCTGCATAGACGGTTTCTTCATCCCATATCCCTGATTTGAAGAGTGCGGAAAATCCGCCGTTCAATCCGCCCATGTGGGGAATAATGATGGTGGTTCTTCCATTCACTCTTCTTATGAAAGAACGCGTGTTCGTGAAAGATTCTTCGAGGACGATGGGCAGCTTCAGCCGATATGTCTCCTGCAAGAATGCCCCACATAGAGGATCATCGTAATGATATACCGGTTCGTATTCGTGGCGATGCCACTTGATTGCTTTGTAGCCTTTCTTCAGCTCGTCCTTCCTGAAGTCGTTCCACACGAAGTAATAGGCAAAGAAATTATCATGCGTCCGCTGGATGTCCAGCACATACTGATTAGCATGCTGCCTGCAGGTGACCCAGGCGAAATTATCTTTGAAGTCATAGTCATACCGGTCATAGATATCCTCGACCGGTGCAAAGAGGCATGCCCCCTGGATTCCCGCGGAATCAAGGTACCTCTTGATGTCCTCAAAGGGCAGATTGGAATTCTGGATGCCGCAGTGCATATGCGAATCAATAATCTTCGCATTCATCTATCGTTCCTTATGTCCCTCTTTAATGAAAGGGGCAAGAGAGAAGGCAAGAAAACGTAAAACCCCATCCTCATGTGAATTCGAGAAACGGAGTTTCACTTGAATAGCAGAAAATCACAATTATTAGACTGAATCTAAATTACTTTTTCTTGGCCTTGGCGGTAGGCTTCTTCCCGGCCCCCTTCTTGACGACCTTCTTTGCTGCTTTCTTCGCTTTCTTCTTCGCCTTGGCGGGGGCCTTCATTTTGACCATTTCCTCATCGCAACAAATGAGTCCACCCACTGCACAGCCGCACTCTTCATCCACGACGACGACAAGGTCGCATACTTCACACATCAAATAATCCCCTTCTTTCAAAGTTGCCATTCTCTTCACCCTCCTCTAAAATTGTTTTTTCCCAGTCCCTGACAGGCCGGTTGAATGATCGTATACAAATTATCTTATAATACGCATGATGATTGTCAAGACATTATGCAATATATTTTTTGGGAAAAGATCCGGTGCTCTATCAAACTCTGCGAGTGTGCAAAAAATGTTGTGCTATGATGATAGTATGTTTTTCACAAAATCGTTGATGACTGCCGCTATTATGGATGGTTGTTCCATAGGGATGAGATGTCCCGCATCCTTCACGACGGCATAAGAGCCTTTCTTCAGAATGGATACAATCCGTTTGAAGTCGACAAAGTTCTTAGTGTCACTACGCTCTCCCTCGACGACAAGGACGGGACATGAAACCTCAGGCAGAAGAGGCCACGGGTTATATTGCGCACCGCCCATGAAGAGACCTGCTTCCATTTCGGGTTTACAGACCAATTGAAGCCCGCCCCCATCTTTCGGTTCCATGCCATATGCGACATAGAGTTCAAGCATTTCCTCGGTCCATTTCTTGAAGAGCTCTCTCGATCTGAGATAATCCATAGCCTCCGACTCGTTTTTCCAGTAGTTCCTGCGCTTAATTGCCAGAGAAGCCAGGGGATGGTCTTTTACGGTAAATTTAACGCGATAGAAATCATCGGAGAGAAGGATAGGCTCAATCAGGACCATGCCTCTTGCTTTTACGCCGTGGGCCGCATTTGCAATAGTGCAGATAGTGGCTCCCATAGAGTGTCCCACAAGGATTGCATCGTCGCTATCGATGCTCCTCAAAAGGGCGGCAACGTCTCTCGCAATCTTTGCCCAGCCGAGACCACCCTTTTCAGGATCTTCTATCCGGTAGTCGCACATGTACGGGGCGATGATCCTGTATGATGGATATAATTCTCTTGCGATAGGGTGCCATAGCCAGGGTGAGAACCCCGTCGCGTGAAGAAGGGTTAGTGTGGGTCCGCGGCCGTCGTATAAGAGATACGGCAGATGGGCGCTACCAACATCCTGAGTCATCAATACGGGCTTTACCGGACCCCTAGCCTTGGCAGGCATATCAATATCCCTTCCTTCCATTATGAGTAACTGACACCATTACGTCACATCGATATTATCAATGCAAGAAATTTTCAATCCTTCTCGTCGAGGGAGGAAACGATTCGCAAGAGGCGGGCAAACGTGAATGCAGCCATAATGTAGAGTGAGACGGCTATTAGCATAATGGATTTGAAACCCCAACTAATGGCGATTAATACTGCCGTCGAACTTCCGATAACGGAAAAGAAACTGTTTATGCTCCACGCCCAGGCGATAAAGCCCCCTCTTTCTGCAGCGAGCGCGCTCAGTCCCGATGGAAAAGGGGTGCCCATGGGAATGGCGAGTGGTGCGATGAGCAGGCTGCACGAAAGCATTCTCAGCCAGAGGGGAAGTCCCGCAAGTACATTATGCAGCCATCTGTCGGTGGTGATGAAAATGATGACCGCGAAACCAATGGCTAGTACGGACCAGAATATATGTCTCGTTTTGATGGGACCGACATTCCCGGCGATCAGGCTTCCTAGCCCCGAATAGACGAGGAATGAGCCTATTACGACGCTTGCGGAGAAGACGGGATCATAAAGATAGCGGATGAATTGCTGGAGGATAGATATCTCCAGAAACATATATGCCAGTCCCAGAGAGCCGAAATAAATAATAATCGATGCAAGACCTCTGTAGGAAGAAATAATGAACGGCATAGGAGCGAGGATGGAGATTATGCCTAAGATAAAAACGACGCACGCCGTTATCCACACCAGTATATATCCCCAATCCAGAAAAGGAATCAAGGCGCGGTTGGACGAGCCAAGATATTCCCTGAGCATTTCAATTTTAAAAAAGTGAGAAAAGAAAGGCCTGTCGTCTGTAGCCGGTCTTACATAATAAGGATATGTTTCGTAGAACTTATCTCTTTCCTTAAATAACAGGCTGATTGTGGAAGAATAAAAAGGGTCTCCTTCAAACTTATTAAAGATATTTGTCTCTTTTTCTGTAACTCCCGGATAATAGGAAATATCGAAAAGATGTGCCTTGCAGAATTCTATTATGGCTTCCGTTTCTTTCTCGTGAAAGCTGCCGTTTTTCAGGAGAAGCGTGGCGGTTTGCCAGCTCCTGATCATGACGATCGATTGGGCAGACGCGCTCTTGGCGTTCTGTTCAATTGCCTCCATAGCCATGGCGAGAAGCTTTATGTTATCGCGCGGAGGATTCTTGATCCAAGTGGAGATGGAGAGCATGCCACCGGGTGTGAGGCGCTCTAGGCACAGCCTTATTCCCTCTGTCGTAAAAAGATAATTTTCGTTGAGGGAATAAACACCGGCAGATGCGGCTGCCATGGACTCCAAGAGGCTGATCTCAATGAGATCAAAACGCTCTTCCGTTCTTTGTAAATACCCACGCCCCTCTTCGACAAAGGCGTGAGTGTCCGCGGAGCTATATATATCACCGCTGAATGTTTTATACGGCCCTTGCATCAGATGGATGATGTCCCTGTTTAATTCCACGACGGAGATACTCATTGCTCCGTGGTACATGGCATTGAGTATTTCCGTTCCGGAGCCTCCGCCGATAATGAGCACATGAGGGCGATCTAATATCTTATACGCGACTGAGTTGGTGCGGTAATCCATGAAGCGGACGTCATTTAAGTTACCGGAGAATTCACTGATTGCGCCAACCGTGTTTCCATCCAGAAAGAGCCCCTTCTGCCGTGGCAATGGGTATGGACAGTTCAAACTCAGATCAGAGAGATAATGGTAGGCGGGGGTGTCAAGTACCGTAACCAGACCAAGGGGGCCAAAAATTTCCAATTCCTTTGTTACGGACATGAGATTTTCAGCCTGGGAGAGTTCCTTGAAATTATTCATCGGGAGCGGCAGGGAACGGAACAAGAAAATATAGATGAGTATAGCTGCAACACCGGCAACTAAGACGGTTCCCTGCCGCACATAATTCGTGCTCCCTCCAAGGGCCGCAAAAATTGTGATTAGCGTAATCGCAAACATAATTTCATAAGGTCCGATGTGAAAAAAAGTGAGAAGGACAATCAGACTCCCCAGACCTGAACCTGCTAGGTTGGCAAAATATATTCTATGGATGTAATTGGAAGCGACCACGAAACTGACTCCGATGCACAGGGCGCCGAGAAAAAAAGGGATGAAGATGGAAAGGCTGAGGTAAAGGAGACGGACTATTTCATGCTTGTCCCAGATAATCATAAGAGGATTGAAGGCAATCATCCGGTTCAGGTAGATGTTCGTCCACATCGACAATACTAAAAGAAGAGGGCAGGAAAACAGGACAAGCGGGAAATGATCCTTCAGAGTTCTCCGGAAAAGGAAGATGAAAGTGCCGCTTGCACCGAAGCCCAGGAGGGCAATGCTGATGATGAGATAAGCGAAATGATACCAGTATTGTATGGAGAACATCTTGAAGAGCAAAATTTGGTAGGATATGAGGACTGCGGAAATAAAAAAGACGGAAACCTGAATACGTCTTATTGACAGTTGGGCAGCCATAATCAATTGCGCCTGCCGGTCAGGGGAACGAAACGCACCGGTATCAAGTTTCTCGTAGTTACATTGCCGTCCTTATCCTTAGTGACCAGGATAAGATTCTGAATTAGGAAGGAGCCTCCCACGGGAATGACCATCCTGCCATTATTCTTGAGTTGTTCTATGAGGGGTGTTGGAATATGACCGGCCGCTGCGGTGACTATAATAGCATCAAATGGAGCATGTTTATTCCAGCCGTAGTAACCGTCGCCGATTGCGACTTCAATATTGTGGTAGCCTAAATTTTTCAGACGGGTTACGGCAGATTTTGCCAGTTCAGGGATAATTTCGATTGTGTAGACCTGCTTGACAATGGGGGACAGAATTGCAGCCTGATAACCCGATCCTGTGCCAACTTCCAGAACCCTGCTGTTCTTATTAAGATTCAGGATATCCGTCATGTACGCCACAATATATGGCTGGGAGATGGTTTGTCCATATCCGATTGGCAGGGGGCTATCGTCATAGGCCCTATCCAGATAAATGTCCGAAACGAATTTATGGCGCGGCACTGCCATCATCGCCTCTATCACACTGTGGTCCTTGACGCCCCTTTCCACAATCTGGTCTTTCACCATGGCCAGCCTTTGTGCCTGGAAGTAATCTTCGGCGAGCTTAGCGGCATAGGCACGGGGACATGCTGATTGGATTGATAAAACAGCGGCGATAATGAAAATAAAAAGAGAGCTGAATAGAATACTGGTGGGCCTGTTCTTCATAGATACTCTAACTATTTACTACGAAAAAAAGACGAACAGGAAATCTGACCTCAACAGAGTGTAAAAAAGACGATGCTCACGTGGTTACGCAACAGATGCGCTATCAATATGATTCAGAAAACAAATACAGCGGCGGCGACAACAGTGGTATATCCTGAATTTTTTACAATCGCAGACTGGGTTACGTTGCGCGTCCTGACTATCTTGCCGCTGATCTTGAAGATTTCTTTTTTCTCGTCCCAGCTTTCATCGACATCAAAGTCAATGCCCAATGTGGATGCCAGCATAGCGGCGGCGAGGTCTTCAGCATAGTCCCCGGCCTGCTTCTCCGTCTGACCGAATGCATGATGTTCACTGATATACCCGTAAGATGATACATCTGCGGGGACGGCGCAGCCAACGGACGCAGCCAGGAGCCTCTTTGGTTCATTACTGCAGCAACGGCTCATGACACAGAAGGTCATTGCGCCGGGAACCATTTCCTTCAGACCCTGGGCCTTTGATACCATCTTGCAGTGTGGCGGGAATATGCTCGATACCTGAACAAGGTTGAATTTCTCTATGTCTGCTTCTCTCAGGGCTCGCTCAAATGAGTGGAGTTCATCTTTATGTGTGCCGACACCCTTTGTAAAAAAAATCTTCTTGGGAACAAGATATTCCATCTCCCCCCTCCTAAAATTCATTGTCCCCTATCCGCGGGTCGAGCTGTGACATTATCGTTATGATAACGGGTATTGGTAGGCTCATTTATCAGCTTGCGGATGATATGTCAATAATAAGGATAATTACTTTGATCCTCCCTTTTTTAGCGTCACAAAGAAGCTCATTTCTCCTCTCTTGATCAAAAGCAAGATGGTTCCCTCCTGTGATTCCTTCTTGATTTCGCTCTGAAAATCTTTCATAGAGGAAATTTTTATTTTGTTGATCTGTAGAATTATATCCTGGATCTTCAGATCTGCCTCATCGGCTGGGCTCCCTTCACGTACCTGGGAGATTATGACTCCGCCCTTTTCGGTAAGGCCAAGATGTTTTGCCAAATCCGGTGTGATTTCTTGAACTGCCATGCCGTAGTACTCGCGGGTCTTGCCTTTACGGACTATTTCTTTTTCGTCCTTCCTTTCACCGACGACAGCGGAGAGGGTCTTCTCTTTCCCATCCCGCAGAATCTTCACCGCAATTTTTTCCCCGACCGTAAGCTCTGCAACGATCCTTATCAGTTCGTGAGAGTCCTCTATCTTCTTCCCCGCGATTTCCACGATTATGTCACCCGTTTTCATGCCGGCCTTGTCAGCAGGATCGCCCTCAAAGACATGGCCCACGAGGGCACCCTTCACGTCCTTCAGCTTCAAATTTTCGGCAATGTCTTCCGTGATATCCTGTATAGAAATTCCCAGCCAGCCCCGGGTGACGCTGCCTTTCGTTTTGAGGTCGGCGAGAATACCTTTTGCCGTATTAATCGGTATGGCAAACCCGATCCCGTGCCCCTGAGCAACGATAGCGGTATTGATGCCGATGACTTTGCCTTCCATATTGAAGAGAGGGCCGCCGCTGTTGCCTGGATTTATAGAAGCGTCCGTTTGAATAAAATTATCATACGGCCCTGAACCTATGACGCGTCCCTTGGCGCTCACAATCCCTGCTGTCACCGTGTGTTCCAGACCAAAGGGGTTGCCAATGGCAAATACCCAGTCGCCTATCCTAAGTTTATTAGAATCGCCGAATTCAACGACAGGAAGGCTGCCATCCGGTTTTATCTTTATCAGGGCAATATCGGTAGTTGGATCTTTGCCTTTAACTTCCGCCTCATATTCCTTGCCGCCTGCAAGTTTCACCTTTATCTTATCGGCTTTCTCGACAACATGATTATTTGTAAATATATAGCCGTCACTGGAAATGATGAATCCCGAGCCAAGGCTCCTCTGTTTGAATTCCCTTTCCGGCGCCTCTTCAAAAAATCTTCTGAAGAGATCGTCTCTGTCGAAAAACCTCTGGAAAGGCATATCATTTCCAAAAGGCGAGCCCGCGCGACCTTTGACAATAGTCGTTGTGCTGATATTTACCACCGTAGGGCTCCATCTCTCCGCCAGATCGGCAAAGGACACCGGTTCCCTGACGACCTTTTCCGCTGGGGCGGCAAAGGCGTTATTGGCGCTCAGTTCCGCAGGCAAGGAATAAAGATCTGCAAGGAGAATGAAGGGCAGCAAAATCAGAAAAAGAACGAAGACAAAGAGTCTGTGTAACTTACTCACCATATTTACTGTTGAACCTCCTTGACGCAACAAATGACAGTTCAGAATGGCAAGAAAAATACGCTGAGGAGAGATTCCTGGTATCAGTATTTGTCCGATCACCGATCGGCCCTTACACGCCTCAGGTGCCTCCGTAACCGATTTTTACCTTGCCACCATCCAGGATGACGGGAACTTGCCGGAGGCCGCCTGAAAGCTTGAGCATCTCCTGCAATTTTGCGCTATCAGATTTCACATCTACGTACTTTGCTTTATTGCCATAGGCCGACCGGGCCTGGTCTGTAAACGGTCAGCCCCCTTTGCCGTAAATAATGATTTCCTCCGCCATGAAGTTTCCTCCTTCATCACTCATCTGACAAAACAGAAAGGCCTCGTTCACCGACCAGTATGATCTCCGTGTGGGTCAGACGGGCAGCTACTACTTTTGCAACTGCGTGCATAAACTTAAATCCTAATGCCGTATCCTTGTTTAACATCTCTCTCACTTTCGCTGAGTCAAAATTAATCATTTGCGAGTCGTCGATGCATCGGGTCCCTAAGGTATAAATGTATGGTTCAACGACTGCGGACCATCCCATGGCGTCGCCCTTCGTGACTATATCTACAGTCACCTGCATCGCCGGTCTGGTGGGTCCTGCATAGGTATCCAATGTCATGAGAACCTTTCCCTCTTTCAATATGGACAGATTTTTTGCGGGTTCTCCTTTTTTCCATATCTGGACTCCGGCCTTATAAGATTCCTCAACGGCAATGTCCGCAAATTTCTTTAACTCTTCATTAGTGAACCCTTTGAAAAAGCTGTAATTCTTTAGCAGATCTGTTGAAACCACGCGCGTTTACCTCCTTTCTTATAAAACTGGATAAAACTATATTGTTGTTTTTTCCAAGCCCCCTTATTTTTTATACCAATCTTTTCTTCTGAATTCCATAAAAAACTATTTTCCTGAAGGCCCTGACAAGTGAGGGACATATAAAACTATTGCATACCTGAGAAAAAATACCTAATATAAGAAAGCTTACTTGCCGGAGCCCATGGTTTACATGAGATTGCATAATATCACCATTTTGCTGGTCATTATTTTACTTACATTTGCGTGTGCCGGAGCTCCTGACATGATCAGGGATATCCGTGATCTCAAGCAGGACAACCTGTTCTATATAGACAAAGCTGCCGCTGATCGCGGGTTCTTAACCGCTGATGATCAAGAAAAGATGGATGCCACTTATGACTCCATGTTCTTTTCCCCCTGGCATCGGTTAAAGGCATACTACTCCAAGGAGATAGTCGAAGCGGGATTCAAAAAATACAGAGATAATCCGGGGTATGGTGAAAATAGAAGAAAACACGATATGTCATGGATAAGAGATCTGGCTGCCAATGCCTATCTGGAAAATTATCCGAATGCTTGTTTCATGGCCATTACCATAGATAATTCCGATTTGAGGGTTCTGCCCACACATAAACCCCGCTTCTACGAGTCGAATGCTGATCGAGGATATCCCTTTGACAGCCTCCAGGAGTCTTCTGTTGCTGTGAATACGCCCATTTTCGTATCCCACACGACAAAGGATAAGGCGTGGGTCTTAGCGGAAACGCCATATGCAGTGGGCTGGATATCAGCAAGAAATATAGCCCGCGTAGATGGCAATTTCGTAAAAGCATGGGAAACGGGCCGGTATGCAGTTATCATAAAGGATAAGACACCTATATACGACGAAGAAGGGCGGTTCCTTTTTAATGTCCCCTTAGGATCCATGTTTCCCAAACTTGAGGAAGATACAAACGACATCAGACTGCTTGTGGCTGTGACGGATCAAAATGGCAAAGCATTTATGAAAAGCACCGTCGTTTCTAAAGACGCAGGGGTTTCAAAACCACTGAGACTGACCACATTTAATATTGCTAGAATGGCCAATGAATTGATAAACGAATCTTACGGATGGGGCGGCTTATATCAGAACAGGGACTGTTCAGCTATGATAAAAGATATGTTTGCACCATTCGGGCTCTGGCTGCCGAGGCATTCGGCCGATCAGGCAAAGGAAGGGGGCACATTCATAGATCTCCAGAAACTTTCTCCGAAAGAAAAGGAAGTGATGATCCTGAAGCAGGGCATACCTTATCTCACGTTGATATGGCGCAGGGGACACATCATGCTGTATATTGGAAGTTATCAGGGCAGAGTCCTCGTTTTTCACAATTTCTGGGGAGTCAGAACAAAGGATTTTCTGGGCAGAGAAACGAGAAAAATAGTGGGTCATGCAGCAATAACTACGCTTCATCCGGGAATAGAATTCCAGGATAGTGATAAACCAGAAAGTGGCTATCTGCCTGGTATCCTGGGCATGACCTTGTTGGTAAACCACGGAAATCCAGAAATATCTAAGTAATGAGAGGAAATAATATGAACGGTCTAAACGCTATATTCTCGCCGGAATCTGTTGCTATCATAGGAGCCTCAAACACACCGGGAAAAGTGGGGCATGACATTTTTGCCAACATTCTGAGCGGTCACTACCAGGGTACTCTGTATCCTGTTAATCCCAAGGCCAAGTCAATTCTCAGTGTCAAGGCCTATCCTTCGATTACAGAAATACCGGATAAAGTGGATCTCGGCATAATAATTATCACTCCCCAGGCTTCCCTTGCTGCAATAGAAGAGGGTATCAAAAAAGGGATACAAGGATTTGTAATTGTGTCTGCCGGTTTTAGAGAAGTCGGCGGTGAAGGGCTTGAAATCGAAAATAGGATCGTCGCCATGTGCAGAGAGGCGGGGGTTCGACTCGTTGGGCCCAACTGTCTCGGTGTTATCAATCCCATTCCCAACGTCAGCTTAAACGCGAGTTTTTCTGCCCGCATGCCGGCCCCGGGCAATATTTCCTTTATTTCTCAGAGTGGAGCGCTGTGTACGGCGGTTCTCGATTTTGCCGCAGACAGGGACATCGGTTTTTCAAAGTTCATCTCCATAGGCAACAAGGCCGATGTCGATGAACTGGATCTTTTGCAGTTCTTTCACGAAGATCCTGATACCGCAGTTGTCATGCTTTATATGGAGGAACTGAAGAAGGGCGTCGAATTTATATCAACCGTAAAGGAGATTACCTCAGGGGCAAGACCCACTCCGGTCCTTGCTATTAAGTCGGGGAGGACAAAAGCAGGCGCCATGGCAGCAGCTTCTCATACGGGAGCTCTGGCCGGAACGGAGGCTGTATACGATGCTATCTTCAAGCAGGCAGGCCTCATCCGGGCTGATTTCATTGACGAGCTTTTTGACTATGCAAATGTGTTTGCCTACAAACAGGAGAGCAAGCTGGGGAAAAGGGCCAGAGTCCTGCCAAAAGGAAATCGCGTCGCCATCGTCACCAATGCCGGCGGGCCGGGGATCCTGGCAACGGACATGACGGTTTCATCCGACCTCGCACTTGCCAGATTTGAGCAGGGAACGATTGATGATCTGGCAAGCCATCTTCCCTTGACAGCGAACATCCACAACCCTGTTGATATCATCGGGGATGCGCCTTCAGATCGTTACGAGCATGCCCTGAGGGCGGTAATAAAGGATAAAGGAGTCGATGGCGCCCTTGTCATTTTGACTCCCCAATCAATGACGAATGCCCTGGGTACGGCTCAGGCCATTGTCCGTGTCGCGAGAGGGGCTCAGAAACCAATCATATGCTGCTTCATGGGGATTGTCGATGTTTCTGCCGGCGTGAAATATCTGCAGGAGAACGGTTATCCTGTTTACAGGTTTCCGGAGAACGCAGCAAAGGCATTCGGGATACTTTACCGATACTCCCGTTGGCTGAACAGGGACCATCTTCCGCAGTTTACCTTGACGCATGACAGAGACGCAGCGGCCGGCGTGATTGCCAGATGTCTCGCTCAGGGCAAAGTCCAGCTGGGTGAAATGGACAGCGTCGAGCTGCTGAAGTGTTACGGATTCAGTCTCCTGCCGTCACAACTCGCGAAAAGTGAAAATGAGGCTGCCGATATCGGAGAAAGAATTGCCTTCCCGGTAGTCATGAAGATTGCTTCCGCGCAGATTCTCCACAAGACAGATGCAAAGGGTGTTGTCTTGGGAATCAAGAGCAAAGATGACGCAAGAAAAGCCTTCTGCGAGATAATCAAGAATGCAAGGGATTTCAGACCTGATGCCGTTATCGATGGAGTCATGGTGCAAAAAATGGCTGTGCAAGGGGAAGAACTGATACTCGGTATGAACCGGACTCCCTTGGGCGCCTTGCTTATGTTCGGTCTCGGAGGAGTATTTGTTGAACTCTTTCAGGATGTGGTGTTTCGTCTTGCTCCGATTCTTAGAAATGAGACTCACAGAATGGTTCAAGAGATCAAGGGATACAAACTCCTTACAGGATTCAGAGGGCGGCCAAAAGCAGACATTGAAGCGATTGAGAGAGCTGTAGTAAGTCTATCGAATATGGCCGCCAATCATCCGGAAATCAAAGAAATGGATATAAATCCGCTCATAGTTCACGAGGAAGGGAAAGGAACTACCGTTGCCGACTGTAGAATAATACTTGAGGCAGTTGGTGATGCAAAGAAATAACGACTTTTATGATAATCTAAATTACTGAAAAAATATCCAACCAGTAATTATAAGGGAAAACCATACTCCCTTGTGATAAGAAGCCAGGGGGAGTTCATTCTGAATAATGCATAAATATAAAATCACCCTTGAGTACGATGGAACCAGCTACAGAGGCTGGCAGTCGCAGAAGAATGCAAGGAGCGTTCAGGACACGCTGATTTACGCAGCGGAAAAACTATTCGGAGAACAGGTGGAAATTCAGGGTGCAGGCCGCACGGATGCGGGAGTGCATGCCCTTGCCCAGGTTGCCCATATGGGAACAACAAAGACAGTGCCACTGCGAAAGATTATGGAAGGCCTGAATGACCTGCTTCCCTCCAATATCAATATCCTCGATGTTGAGGAAGTCCCCGTCAGCTTTCACGCCCGCCACTATGCTGTAGGCAGAAGCTATATCTATATAATTTCGAAACACCGTACGGCCTTCGGGAAAAGGTATGTCTGGTGGGTTCGAGACACATTGGATGTTAAAAAAATGCAGACCGCCGGGCGTATTTTTCAGGGTTTCCATGACTTTGTGTCATTTGCTGACAAGAAGATGGATAAAGACGCATCAACGAAAGTGAAACTTGATACAGCAGATGTGAAAGAGGTGGATGACTTGATCATACTAAGATTTGTAGGTTCCCACTTCCTCTGGAAAATGGTCCGAAGAATGGCAGGAATTTTGGTGGAAGTGGGGAGAGGAAACCTAACGCTGCAAGATGTTGAGGCAATGCTCGAACAACCATCCGACCTGCCGGCAAAACAAACGGCTCCCCCCTCCGGCCTTTTTCTTGAGCATGTTTTTTATGAAGGCGATGCAGAGAAAAGGGCGAAGCCGGGTGGGTTATTTCCCCCTCTTCTTTTTTCCAGCCGCTAACACGAAATCAGAAACGAAGATATAAATTTCCCCGCATGATCAACAACAGAGATCGGCTGTCCGACTTATGCGGCTGCAAGTCCACATTCGGCAGCAAGTATAGTTCAGGTTGAATCTGTAATAGTGTTGTCGGCCGTGTCCCTCGCATGCCGAGTCGCATACCTCGCGGTGCCGTATGTTGCGACGCAATAGGGGACGCAATATGTAACTGCGAGCTTGAACCAGTCCAGGGCTCGCATGTCACCATAGAGGAGGATTCGGTCACCATAATTAATTAGTGCGAGGATTGATCCGACGATAAGAGCGACCTTCGCCGATGTGGCTACCGTGCCTCTTTCAAGAGCTGCCTTAAAGAATAGATTCATCCTAGTTAGCGCCTCTTCTACCTTCACGGACGCGTTCCTTGCTGATGCGCAATACCGGCTTGATGGTGTCGCCTGATTTCGCATCGGCGATGGCGGTGTTGATCTTGCTGAAGTCATAGAACTTTACGAGGCGGTCAAAGGGAAACTTACCCGCCTTGTGCAGAGCGATCAGCTTGGGGATAAAGAACTGCGGCACGGCATCTCCCTAAATTATGCCGATGGTTCTACGCCCTTCCGGCAGGGCACTGCCGCTCTCGCCTGTGAGGAGCGCCACAGTGCCCTGCGGATTTAGCACGTCTATGGCTATCCCGTGCATCTCTTGGTTGGCGGTCGTTTCCACCACATAGTCCACGCCGCTTCCGGTTATATCGGCGATGAGAGAGGCGACTTTATTACAACGATTGTCAATCACGTGGGTAGCTCCCAGTTCCAAGGCGAGTTTGAGCCTCTTCGGTCTGATATCGACGCCTATAATGGGGCTGGCCCCGACGATGCGGGCTGCCATTGCCGCCGCTAGGCCAACCGCACCCGTACCGAAGATGGCGATACTTGCTCCTTTCGTAACATTCAAGGAGTTCATCACCGTGCCGGCCCCCGTCTGCAGACCGCAGCCCAGCGGAGATAGGATCTCCAGATTTAATCTTTTGGGAACCTTGACGAGGTTACGTTCGGTCGCGAGCCCGTGCGTCGCGAATGACGACTGGCCGAAGAAGTGTCCGTGGACACCATTGCGATGAAGAGCATTGCTGCCGTCAAGGCGTGCGAAACCGAAGTTCGCCTCATAGAAGTGTTCACAATCCGTGGGGTGACCGCTCCGGCATTGGCCGCAGCGGCCACAGGACTGGTAGGATAGCACAACATGATCGCCGGCCCTGACGCTCTTCACCTTATTGCCTACCTGCTCCACCACGCCTGCCCCTTCATGACCGAGCACTACAGGCCCGTCCGCCTTGTCCCAATAGTCGCAGAAGTCGATGTCGGTGTGGCAGATGCCGGAGGCGACGATGCGCACGAGCACCTCGTCATCCCGTGGACCTTCCATCTCGAGGGACTCTATCTTCAAGGGGCCGCCCCTCTTCCGCAGAACGGCAGCGTTGATCTTGCGCACCTGCAAATCGGAATGGCGAGCCAATGTCCGGTTCCTCCCAGATTGCCGCTACGAGTTAGATGTATCCCGCGTCAATACGAAGGCCATTTATGGTTTGTCCCGAAAGACACGGTCTCCATTCAACTTAAGACCGGAACACCGTGCCACGACGTCTCAAAGAAATCCCGCCTTGTCTTGCGGCGATATCATCATTCCCAGACGACTCATGCCATAGCGGATATGAGGCCGGTCCAACGAACACCCAGGACTTGAAACGGGGTTACGTGTAGGGAAGACCTCCGTGATTGCCTCCATGTCAATGACCCAGAGAAACGGCCCCGACTGAACAATGAGGGCGCTTTCCGTGAGTGGATAACGTGTTCCATACAGCGTCCATAGTACGAAGGCGGCAACAAGAATCAACAAAACGGAGATCAGCAATCGAAACGCGAATGATGCCGGTGCTCTCCAAAGATTCCCGGCAGCGAAGAGCATGACTGCCACTCCCGCCCACAGCGTGATGACGATCCAGCCGTCCCTTTTAGATGGATAGACTTGTTTCATTTTCTTTCTCATTTGTTGGCATACTATTTTCCGTCTTTGTACTACAAAATAGCAAACGAATGATGAAAGTCAAAGAAAAAAGATGAAAGCATTTTCAAATTGATTTGAAAGCATGGTCAAAATTCGGCATATTAATAGATATGAAGTTGATCAAAGGGAATTGTCTATGGAAGATTATCTCGTGTAAGTGATCAGCGAAAAATTGAACGTCCCGGCATTGGCGGTGATTGAAAGGTCGGCGGGCGTTAGGTGCGGACGGACCAGGCGTTGAAGAGGGAAAGGTACCGGAGTATAAAAATTTCACCGTCCGTCGTTTTCACTTTGAAATAATCTGTTGCCGGCCTGCCCGGATCGACTCCTCCTTCATACCAGCGGTCGACGATTTCCTCCACTTTCCTGCTGTGTCCCCTATAGGTAAAGGCCATGGGGCGTTCGTTGGTCTTGTAGCCGCTGTAGCATTCCACGTGTATTTGTTCATAGGATGCGTGCACGATGTTCCGTGTTTTTGCTCTTGTCGCCATGTGATTTTTAAAGGCCCAGTTCTTCGTTGATGAGGACGACCTTGATCCTCCCTTTCGGAAAAGACCTTTCGGTGATCGTCCACGTGTTGCAGAGTCTTTGGGGGCTTTTGCAGTCTGCACACCCGGAGGCTGCGGTGCATGGGGTTTTGAATTCGTGGCGTATTGCGTTTATGGGAGCGGCATAGTCCCTGATGCGCAACATGGCGCCGGCGATGTCGGGGACTATCTTATTTCGCCCTGCAAGTATGACCACGGTTTTCGGACCGAAAGTTATAGCCGCGACCCGGTTTCCCACCATATCAAGGTTTACAAGCTTCCCGCACTCGGTTATGGCATTCGTGCCGGTGATAAAGAAATCGACGAGCAGTGCCCGGCGCCTGCGTTCGATGATCTCCGCGCGGGGAACGCCACCTTCAAACGTTTTCACGATGGAAAGGCCGGGATAGATCAGCAAGGCGTCCAGAATTCCCGTCGCGTGGAGAGTTATTGAATCTCCCCAGGATGCGCTTTTTGCGCCAGTCCTCGTAAATATTTCTTCAAGCACGATGTTTCTTGCCTGAACTCGATCTTCGGCAACAAACGCCTCAAACGCGTTTTTTCGGAGCAACTCACTACAAATTTCCAGCCTATCCCGCCAGTACTGCGCGCTGAACGTATCCATCTTTTTTTATTAACTCTGACCGACGAGGGTGGTGCAATCACGCTACCCGGCTATTGTCGAGACAGCGCTTGCCGCAGGCAGATAGAACCGTTGGGCATAGTCTATGACCATGCGGTCTGCGCTAAAGCGCCAACCGAGGCTTTGCATCGCATGCTTCATTCTCTGCACCCAAAGATGCGGAATTCCGCTTGCGTCTCTCTCGTAATAGAGTGGGATAACCTCTTTCTCTAATGTATCATAGAGATAGTCTGCATCTCTCTGGTACTGCACATTCGGGTCATTATGCATACCGCCATGACCGATGGCAAATCCATTCCTGCCGTCATATGCTTCATTCCACCATCCATCGAGAACGGAAAGGTTTAGTCCTCCATTTAGGACCACCTTCTGGCCGCTGGTGCCGCACGCTTCCAACGGCCGCCGCGGATTGTTCAGCCACACATCAACCCCCTGGACGAGGTGGCGGGCTAAGTTGTAATCATAGTTTTCGACAAAGACGACCCTCCTCGTGCTGGCCGGGCTATAGCTGTACTGGGCAATTCTCTGTAATAAACGCTTGCCCTCGTCATCGCGTGGATGGGCCTTCCCGGCAAAAATAATCTGGATCGGTCGTTCGGTATCTTCAACCAGTTTTGCCAAACGCTCTGCCTGAGATAATATCAGGTCTCCCCGCTTATAGGTAGCAAACCTGCGAGCGCAACCGATTGTCAGAATATCCGGGTCAAGAAGCTGATCGATCTGTTTTAATGTGTCGCGATGACCCAGACGCTCAGCCTGCGATTGCAGGCGTCGACGGACGAAGCGAATAAGGCGCATCTTCAGACTCTGGTGCGTTTCCCACATCTCCCCGTCATCAATCTCGACTATTTTTTCCCAGATGTCAGGGTGCACCATGCGTGTGGGCCAGTCTTGGCCAAGGCGCGTCTCAAACAACTGGTACATCGGCGGCGCTAGCCATGATAATACATGAACCCCATTGGTAATGTGGCCGATAGGAACTTCTGACTCGGGACGCTGCGGCCACAGGGGATGCCACATCAGACGGCTCACTGTCCCATGAATAGCCGAGACTCCGTTTGCCCAGCATGAAGATTTCAGAGCGAGGACCGTCATACAGAAGGTTTCCGACCTGTCATAGGGATTGATGCGTCCCAAGGCCATAAAATCGTCATGTGACAGTCCGAGGTTTTCTCTAAAGATGCCGAGATGTTCTTCTACTAGATCAGGGGGAAATCGGTCATGGCCTGCAGCTACGGGGGTATGCGTTGTAAAAACCGTACGCAGAATTACGCGCCTCTGAGCGCGGTGAAACGGAATCTGGTCACACTCCATGATCCGACGGATCTCTTCGAGAATGGCAAAAGCACTATGCCCCTCATTCAAATGCAGCACCCCAGGGACAATATTAAGCGCTTGCAGGGCACGCGCGCCGCCAATACCCAGCAAGAGCTCCTGTCGAATGCGCAGCTTGTCGTCGCCGCCATACAGCCGGGAGGTCAATTCGCAATCCTGGGCTGTATTACAATCGACGTTAGAATCGAGCAGCAGCAGACGAATCCGTCCCACCTGCGCCAGCCAGACGCGAGCACTGAGGGGACTGCTCCGTGTGTCAATGCGTATAAGCAATGGTTCTCCACTCGAAGCCAGGACAGGTTGCAACGGTAAATTGTTTATATTGAGGTTCACGTAGTTTTCTTGCTGCCAGCCATCTTTGTTCAGACTCTGATTAAAATACCCCTGCTGGTATAGGAGTCCGATTCCAATCAAAGGAACTCCAAGATCGGAGGCGCTTTTCAGGTGGTCGCCTGACAGGATGCCTAATCCGCCGGAATAAATCGGCAGCGACTCATGCATGCCGAATTCCGCAGAAAAATAGACAACCGGCTGATTATTTAGATTTCCGCAGTGCGTCATTCCCCATGTCTTATCTTTTTCCATATATTCATTCAGCCGTCGGAAGGCGTAGTTTATCCGGCTATGCAGTACCAGTTCAGAAGCCCTCTCCTCAATTTGCTCGGGTGTGATCTGATTGAGAAATGCTATCGGGTTATGGTCAACCTGTCGCCAAAGATGCGGGTCTAGGTCGGTGAAAAGGCTGATTACCTCTGGATGCCACGTCCACCAGAGATTCTGAGCGAGGGTGCGAAGACGGTCATGAAGATTGATTTTCGTTCCTTTCATTAGTGAGACTCCTTATTTTAGTTAATTAATGGAACGTGTCTGGTCACGTATCAAAAAAAAGAGAATATTTAGGTGTGTTAACTACCACAAAAATCAAGAAGATAAAACGAGAAAATATGCCGTTCAACAAAATTGAAACTCAGACATCTCTGCCTGGTTCATCCTTCGACTTCCAGAAAGAAAAGTAGCCATGAAAAACCCACCCAAGAGCAATGCCGATAATCAGGAGAAAAAATATCAGCAGGGCACGGGACATGGAGACGTTCCAGAATAGAAATCTAACATCAACTACTGTGACATTTTGGATTATGAATATTGCGGCGAGACCCATAAGGACAAGGACTAATATCAATTTGAGATTCATATTTTTTACCTTTGCGGAGGTAACAGGCAATTATTTAGGATCAACATTCCGTGCCAGATTGCCGTCTTTTCTATCTCTTTCTGATTGTCACCCGAAATGGTTTTCGGAGAAGTTCTCCTTCTTCGAATTCATCAACACTCACTATCTCATAGCCTTCTGCGAGGCGTTCTACGTCTTCCCTGCTGAAGAAATGGACGATAAAGCCACTGACTTCATACATATTCTCGCCCCGGTGAACCCCTTCCCATAGTGAGGGGCTTTCGTGTGTCTGACCGTGTAAATATGAAATCCATTAGGGCGGAGAACCCTTCTCACCTCCCGGGAAAGAAACTGAAGCTCAGAAGTTGTCAGCGCCATGCAGTACAACATGTGCGAGTAGCAGGCATCCATGGATTCATCCTCGAACGGAAGGGCAACGCGCACATCATGCCGCAGTGCTGTGATATGACCGGCTAAACCCAATTTCCGCGCCTTGTCGGTAATCGTTACGACGGCGCTCTTGGAACAATCAAGCACCGTTAGGTGGAAGCCATTCCGAGCAAATAAGATGCTGTCCCTTCCCTGTCCGCCGCCCAGTTCAAGAATCACGGTCTTCTTTTCCTTCTTGAACGTCTCCACGGCCATCCTGGCGGAATCGCTTGGTAGAGCGCCGAACATATCGGGATTCCGGACAAACGCTTCCTGCCAGTGCCGGCACTGAGCATCCAATATTTCTGTCACGCTCAATCGCTCCGTCTAATCTTTTCGGCAAAACTTTATAGTGACACCAGTTAAGACTTGCGTTTCCAATAATGGAGCAAACAGCAAGCGGCGACAATGATGAAGAAGAAAGGAATGCCGATGATCAAGACCTTGACGAGCTCCACCGCGCTTGCATAGAATGCCTCTTCCACGCCGAATTGCTGCGGATAGAAGGACTTCAGATAATGGATCTCTGTCACTGAATGCCAGCAGACAGCGGAAACGATGATAATACTGATGACGACTGCCGAAAAAATTAATATTTGAGTTGCCCGGTTCATGGTCAGCACTTTTTATATCAAGCCAATTTGCCGATAAGGTCTTTCGCGGATATGACTCGTGCATAAGGCACAGCCAAGGCGGCCATAAATGCTGCTTGAACCTTGCCTGCATCCACCATAGTGTCTTTATATTCGAGACTACGGGTGGCACAGGCATCTTCAATAACCGTGCATCGGAATCCCAAATCAAATGCCGCTCGTGTTGTTGCGTCCACGCACATATGAGTCATGGCCCCGCAAATTACCGCTTCATCCACCTGTGATGTCTTGAGGATATTCAATAGATCAGTATCTCTGAATGCATTGGGAAAATATTTTTCAACTATGACTTCATCGGACTGAGGGGCCACGGACTTGTGAATTTCAGCGCCCTTTGTGTTAGGCAGAAAGAATGTCGCTCCCGTGCGCTTTGAAAGATGTCGGATATGAAAGACAGGGAATCCCCTATTCCTCCACTCCTTAAGCAATAATCCTGCATTCTCCGCCGCTTGCTCCATTCCAACAAGTTCCATGTTCCCGCCGGGAAAGTAATCATTTTGGATATCGATTAAAATCAATCCTCTTTTCATTTGTTCTCCTTTATATATTGTTATGGCGCCTGAAGTCGGCGCATTTATCAGAGCATTCCTATAATTTCCGTCACGCTTCTTACGAGCTATCCGCGACGCAACCTTATCGTGTCCGGTCTTTAATTATGCGCTTCCTCTGTTTTCCTCTGCAAAAGACTTTCCTCGTGGATATAAACGCCTCCCGAGAGAAATGGTGTAAGTTTCAGATGACCAATATGAAGTCGACGGCTGATTTATGGCTTTGTATGACTGCTTCTATTGAAGCATGATTGCAACTATGCAGAATATTGTCTATATTGTCAAATAATTAAAATTATTGAAACTAAGTAGGTCGCAAGCATTATTTCATATTGATTTAAAGCAAGATGTGGATGCATAATGGCTGACGAGGAGAGCAGGAAAAAATGAAAGCAATGGTCTTGAAGAGCATTTCCAATATCCACGAGAACAGAACACCATTGCAACTGATCGATATGCCGGAGCCCGTGCCGGGCGAGAAGGAAATCCTCATTAAGGTTTCTGCCTGCGGGGTCTGCCATACGGAGCTGGATGAAATCGAGGGACGAACACCGCCGCCGGCACTCCCCATTATTCCGGGACACCAGGTGGTGGGCAGAGTGGCAGCAATAGGGAAAAGGGTGACCAAGTTCTGCACGGGCGAGCGAGTCGGTGTCGGCTGGATCTTTTCCGCCTGCGGTCATTGCAGCGCGTGTCTTGAAGGGAACGAGAATGTCTGTGAGAAATTCAGGGCTACAGGCAGGGATGACAACGGCGGGTATGCCGAGTTCATGACAGTGTCGGAGGATTTTGCATACCCTATCCCTGATATCTTTTCTGACGTGGAAGCAGCGCCCCTTCTGTGCGCAGGCGCCATTGGCTACCGGTCTCTGCGGCTGGCCAACCTGAAAAATGGGCAGAACCTGGGACTTACGGGCTTCGGGGCTTCGGCCCACCTGGTCCTCAAGATGATACGCAGTAAATATCCGAATTCTAGGGTTTCTGTTTTTGCCCGGAGCGAGAAGGAGCAGACATTCGCCCGGGAACTGGGGGCTGTGTGGGCGGGAAATGCGGAAGACGAACCGCCGGAAAAACTCCATGCCATAATCGATACCACGCCGGCGTGGAAACCGATAGTCGAGGCCATGAAGAACCTGGAGAGCGGCGGGAGGTTGGTCATCAATGCCATCAGGAAAGAAGAGACCGACAAGGACTACCTTCTGAAGCTTAATTACCCGACACATCTCTGGCTCGAGAAGGAAATCAAGAGTGTCGCTAACGTGGCGCGGAGAGACATCAGTGAATTCCTCCAACTGGCGGCAGAGATTCCGATCAGACCGGAGGTGCAGGAATTTTCGTTGGAAGAGGCAAACCAAGCCCTGGTCGAACTCAAGAAAGCGCGGATCCGCGGGGCAAAGGTGCTCCGCATGGACTGATAAGACGAGAGCGTCACAAAATATTTTTGCTCCGTTATTTTGACTGAATGTATTATCACGGATTACATCGATGAATAATTTCAGGGAAGTTGCAGCAGGGAAAAAATGGCTGAAAAGAGATTATGTGGCTATCATGATGTGGTTTATGGGAAGAGCCATTCAAGCCGCGTCCGCGGTGGACAGCGCAGTAAAAAAGGAATTCGTCGATATGCCCGATAGCTTTACCTTTGCTCTCTCTGTTATGCCGAACGGGCCGCATATGATTGTGGAAAAGGACAAGAGAGGCCTTGCAAGATACAGGGGATGGAACTCTGAGGGCAAGAAAATAGACCTGGATATGAAGATCAAGAATATCGAAGCCGCCATGCTGATATTTACCTTTCAGGAGAGTACCGCCCTTGCTACGGCCAGGGACCGTTTGGTTGTCGACGGTGAAGTGGCACACGCATGTGCAATCGTTCGCATCCTTGATATTGTTGAGGTCTATCTCCTTCCGAAGATCATCGCAAAGTTAGCGGTAAAGAGGTATCCGGGCTGGTCTTTCCGTAGGAAATATCTTGGCCGCGTGCTGATCTATGTCCGGACCATATTTGGTTTTTGATGAGGTCGCCGATGTATCTGCCGGAACACTATGAATTCTTCTGCCCTGTAAAGATCAATTCGGGGAATAGGGCACTGGAACAGATTCCTTTCGAGCTGGATGCTTTGAATGCGAGAAAGCCCCTGGTGATTGCAAGAAAAGATGACAGTGAAAGGGGACTGGTTGATGTAATCATCGATGCCTTCAAGGATTCGGGGGTCGCCGTCGGCATCTTCGACGCTGTGCCTTCTGCTCCTGATTTGAAATTGATCAGGGATGTGTTCAATATTTATCGCGACAGGGGCCATGATGCGGTCATCGCCATCGGTCCCGTGGCGGATACGGCAAAAATGCTGAATCTTGCCGTCTCCGGTAAACCGGAAGATATCGAGGGATGCGCTGGAGAGAATCTGATCAAAAAACGTCTGAAGCCTCTAATCATCGTGCCAACATTAGCGGGCACTGGCTATGAGGTGTCCAAATATGCTTTTTTCGCTGGCAGGATTTATGCCTCTCATTTTTTGATGCCCCACCTTGCAGTCATCGATTCCCGCATGACAATCCCGGAGGACGCGGTAACGACTGTGGCCACTGCCCTAACTGCCCTGACCCATGCGGTGGAGGCCTATACCTGCCCAGGTAAGAATCCTCTGGCCGATGCCTATGCTTATACTGCGATTCAATTAATCATAGAACATCTGGTGAATGTACTTAGAAATCAACGTGACGAGGCCGGGCGTCTATCCCTTGCCAATTCCCATGCCATGGCCGCTTGCGCCTTTTCAAACGCAGATGTAGGTGTTACACATAAGCTCGGAAAGGTCATGGGCGATCTGTGTCACTTGCCTCATGGGTTGTGTATGGGGATGCTGCTCCCACACGTTCTGGAGAGGGAGATGTCGGGAGGCAGTTATCACATATCAGACCTCCTGCTGCCAGTGACGGGATTCGACGCATATGCAGGTACGGCGGAAAATCTGAGGGCCCGAAAGGCAGTGGAAATCCTCCGTGATTTGATGAAGGATTTATCGAAAGCGAGCGGTGGTGCCATTCCCCGGACATTGAAAGACGCACAAGTATCGGAATATGCTTTGCGGGATATAGCACAAGAAGCCGTCGGCAATGAGGCAATCTTCGACATGGACGATTGTCTGAAAATTCTGAGAGAAGCCTGGGAAGGAAGATAGAAGGAGCCCACGATGGATATGCCCGGGTACTATGAATTCTGCTGTCGGGTTAAAATCATTTCCGGCCATGATGCCCTCGAGAAGATCCCAGACACGCTTGCCGAACTGAATGCAGTAAGGCCGATGATCGTCACAGACAAAGGCGTAGTTGGTGCCGGGTTGATTGACATCGTGGTTAATACCATTGGCAACAGAGTTAACATCGGTGCGATTTCCGAAGATGTTCCTCCCGATTCAGACTTGAGGGTTGTAAACAGCCTGGCACGGTTGTATCGTGATAAGGATTGCGATTCTCTCATTGCTATAGGCGGTGGCTCTGTCATGGATACGGCCAAGGGAATTAATATAATCATCTCTGAAAAGGCCGACGATCTGATGCGGTTCAGCGGCGCCAACGCCCTGAAGCGGGCATTGAGACCCCTTATAGCGATACCAACGACGGCGGGAACAGGCTCCGAAGTCACAATGGTGGCAGTGATCAAGGATCATGAAAAACATCTGAAAATGGCCTTCGTCAGCAATTTTCTTTTGCCCGATGTTTCTATAGTGGATTCCCGGACGACTCTCACCCTGCCACCAGCTATCACGGCGGCTACAGGCATGGATGCACTTTCGCATGCTGTGGAGGCGTACACCTGTCTAGCAAAAAATCCTCTGAGTGACGCCCATGCTTTAGCGGCCATCAGACTGATCAGCGATAATCTCCTAAAGGTGACGGTGAATCCCGGTGATAAAAATGGACGTCTAGGTATGGCCAGCGCCGCCACCCTGGCAGGCATTGCCTTCGGGAACTCTATGGTAGGCATGGTGCATACCCTTGGCCATTCTGTTGGTTCTGTCTGCGGTGTTCCCCATGGAGCATGTATGGCGATTCTCCTTCCTTACGGGCTGGAATATAATATGCACAAAAACGGTCATCTCACGGCTGAACTGCTGCTACCCATGGCAGGTGCTGACGTGTATGCCGCGACGCCGAAAGAAAAGAGAGCACAAAATGTTATCGCCCTCATCCGCCGGATGAATAAGGATCTCCATGAAGCAACGGGTGGAAGACATGCGCGCTTTTTTAAGGAGGCGCTGGACAGGGGCGGAAAAGAAATGGTGCCGAAAGAGCGGCTGCCGAGAATTTCTGAAACAGCCCTGAGAGACGGTTCCATCTTTTACAATCCTGAAGACCTGGATTACAAAGATTTTCTTATGGTATTGGAGGCAGCCTGGGAAGGAAAGCCACTCGACATGAGCATGATAAAAAAAGGATAACAAAAAATTTATTATCCCAGAGGCAGACGATCATTTACCGGTTCAAGTATCTTTTCCTAATCAATGGTTGAGCGTTACTTATTAAGGAGATCAAGGTGCATTTCGGATATATGGGTAATATATTGAATGTGGATCTTTCCTCACGTGTCATCCGTGAGGAAATTATTCCGAACCATGTTTACGAAAAATATCTGTCCGGCATGGGTTTGGCCGCTCACATTCTCTACGAGAGAATTCCCGCCGGCGCCGATCCCCTCGGTCCTGAAAATGTCATAGGCTTTGTCTCCGGCCTTCTGACGGGAACGGGCAGTCTCTTTGCCGGCAGATGGATGGTAGTGGGAAAATCACCCCTCACCGGCGGATGGGGGGAGGCGAACTGCGGCGGCAGTTTTTCACCGGCGATCAAACGCTGCGGCTATGACGGCATCTTTTTCGCGGGAATAAGCGAAAAACCTGTCTATCTTTATTTGAAGAATGGCGTCGAAGAGCTTCGGGATGCGTCACACCTGTGGGGCAGGGATGCCGTGGAATCAGAGGCGATGCTGATTGCGGAAACGGGTGCCAATTCACGGATTGCCGTTATTGGTCCCGCGGGAGAGAGGCTTTCTCTCATCTCGGGCATATGCAATGACAGAGGCAGAATGGCGGCGCGGTCGGGCCTTGGCGCTGTCATGGGAGCAAAGCGGCTAAAGGCTGTTGTCCTCGACGGCGAAAAAAGAATCGAAGTCCATAACAGGGCTGAGATAAAGAGATTGAGCCAGATTTGCAACCGGTGGGTGCAGTTTCAACCGCCTTTTTTTGCCGGGTCCGTGACTGCATATGTAGGCGCCCTCATGAGGATACTGCCCGTACAGATGGCCATGGATGGGCTGGTCTATAAGATGCTACTCAAAAAGTGGGGCACAGGCGGTATGAACCAGATGTCTGTTGAAATGGGAGATGCCCCGGTAAAGAACTGGCGGGGCAGCAATGTAGACTGGGGAATCAGAAAATCTCTGTCCGTGAACCCGGATGTCATTAGAAAGCATGAAAAGGTTAAGTATCACTGCTATGCCTGTCCTTTGGGCTGTGGCGGCATATGTTCAACGAAGGGGAAATACGGCGAGACACACAAGCCGGAGTATGAAACAGTCCTTTCCTTAGGCGGTCTCTGCATGAATGCGGACGTGGACAGCATCTTCCATCTCAATGAAATATTGAATAGGGCCGGCATGGATACAATCTCTGCGGGCAGCACAGTGGCCTTCGCCATTGAGTGCTATGAGGCAGGCATCCTCACAAAGAAAGATACGGATGGGCTCGAACTCACCTGGGGGAATTCGGGAGCAATCGTTGCCCTCATTGAAAAAATGGTCAGGCGGGAGGGCATCGGAGATGTGCTGGCAGATGGTTCGAAGGTAGCAGCGCGGAAGATCGGCAAAAAAGCAGCAGCATCTGCGATGCATGCCGGCGGCCAGGAGCTCCCCATGCACGACGGCAGGAACGACCCCGGTTATAACGTTCATTACTCCGTGGAAGCCGCACCCGGCAGGCACACTGTGGGCGCCCAGATGTATTATGAGATGTTCCAGCTTTGGAAGGTGGCAAAAGGGCTGCCGCGCGTGAAGCCCCTCTATTTCAAGAGCGGAAAGTACGTAGCGGATGAAGAGAAAGCGGTGAGGGCAGCTCTGTGCAGCAAGTTTATGAATATCGTCAATTGCGCCGGTCTATGCCTTTTTGGCGTCTTTCTGGGCGCAAAGAGGACACCGGCATTTTCCTGGTTGAATGCGGCGACAGGATGGAACAAGACACCCGAGGAATACCTGGATATCGGGGCGCGAATCCAGACGCTGAAACAGGCCTTCAATATCAAGCATGGCGTAGATCCGAGGTCGTTTCGGCCAAGCGACAGGGTCATCGGGAAACCGGCGCAGACGGAAGGAGCGAACCGGGGAAGAACGGTGGACATGGAAAAATTGATAAGCGATTACTATAGGCAGTTCGGGTGGAACCCCGAAACGGGAAGACCAACGGAAGAGAGTATCGGCCGTTTAAAACTCCGTGGCGAAGAACATGGCATATAGGATAACGGATAAGTGCAATGGGTGCGGCGCATGCAGCAGGTTATGCCCGGTTGATGCAATAACGGGAAATAAGAATGCACTTCACGTCATTGCTGCTGAGCGGTGCATTGAATGCGGCGCCTGCGGGCGCATCTGTGCGGCGGCGGCGGTGAAGGACCCCTTTGGGATTTTCTCTCCAATGGTAAAAAGATCTCTGTGGGAGAAACCGCGGTTCGATAAAATGACCTGCATGTCCTGCAGGATCTGCATTGATGCCTGCCCGGTTCACTGTCTTTATCTGTCTGAAGCGGCAAACCACATTGACCCCCACGGACGCCCTTATATGGCGAATGAGAAGGCCTGTATCGGATGCGGCTTCTGTGCCCGGGAATGCCCCGTTGAAGCTATTGCCATGACCGTATCTCAATCGTAATAGGTTCTCACGGAACGATGTGCTTGCCAATATAACGATGATGGTTTAATATTATAACATACAATCATAGAATGATGAGAAAGGAGGTAATATATGCTGCCACCAATTAAGATATATACACTGAGTACATGCAGCCACTGCAAATCGACAAAGAAATTGCTCGATGAGTGTCATGTTAAATACGAATTCACGGATGTGGATTTGCTTTCTAACGAGGAGAAGAAAATCATTATAGAAGACGTCAGAAAATTAAATCCGCAATGTACATTTCCCACGATTGTCATCGGAGACAAAGTCATTGTGGGATTTGATGAGGCGAAGATCAGAAAGGCACTGGGGTTATAATGGAAGCCGAACAGCTTTATGAAATGTTGAGGAAAATGCAGGAACCCAAGGGCTATTTTTTTAGTAGGGATAAGGATTGGGTGCTTGATATCTTAAGAGGACTCCTCACGAACAAGGAGCGTTACGGTTACATGTCATGTCCCTGCCGCCTGGCATCGTGGGATCGAGAAAAAGACAAAGACATTATCTGTCCCTGTGTCTATCGTGCGACTGATGTAGAAGAATACGGAAGCTGCTACTGCAATCTCTATGTCTCGAAGGAATGGAACGAAGATAGGATTCCACACGTATATGTGCCGGAAAGGCGGCCTCCGGAGAAAAACCCCATTCTATAAGTTGGGCGTCTCCGATTTTCAAGGAAGATGATAGTTGAGGAACTGGTCGCTGCCTGATTCGCAGAAGCGACAAAAAAGGTTGAACTTTAATGTTTATTTTGGTATGCGATCCCTAAGTACTTACCGGGTTAGCGGTTCTATAGGACCCGCGAGGAAAGAACTATGAGCGGATTGTCTTTAGATACCCCGTTTTTTTAGAGGACGGGGTTTTTTATTTTTTCAAGAGTCATCAGCGATCGTGTAAAGTGAGGTGATGCCCTAATATCGTATTGAGTTCTGTTTTGTCATTTCTTACTTTTTTTGTAGGTATATTATGTAAATGAGTGTTTCTATCGGTGATACTTTAGGAATGCGTTTTTATGAAAGGAGAATGAAAAATGGCAGAAAATAAGAATGCGGACGCTGGTAAGCAGCAAGAAGGGCTTCTTGAGCGCTTCGGCCTGGGGCTGGCGGCGTGGAGTGAAAAATGGTTTCCCGACGCGTGGGTATTTGCCCTTGTTGGTATTGTTATCGTTTATGTCTTTGGTCTTCTCATCGGTGAAAGCCCGGTCAAGCTAGCGACCGAAGGTGGCAAGGCATTCTGGGTCCTGATACCCTTTACCATGCAGATGGCGTTCATTATCATCGGCGGATATGTGCTTGCCTCTACTCCCGCCGTTTACTGGCTGATCCAGAAGGTGGCCGCAATCCCCAAGACGGGAAGGGGAGCCATCGCCTTTGTTGCCTTCTTGTCTCTGGTGACTTCCCTGATCTCCTGGGGGTTAAGCCTCATCTTCAGCGGCCTTTTGGTCCGCGAATTGACGAGGAGGGTTAAGGGAATGGACTACAGGGCCGCGGGGGCCGCAGCCTACCTCGGGTTGGGCGCCATCTGGGCCCTCGGTCTTTCCTCCTCGGCACCCCTCATGATGGCCACAAAGGGGGCCATTCCGCCTAAACTCTTTGAGATCAGCGGTCTGCTCCCCCTTACTCAGACGCTTTTCATCTGGCCGAATTTATGGATGATAGTCGCTCTCATTGCGGTTTCGGTACCTATTGCCTACTTCTCGGCTCCGAAACCCGAGCGCGCCAAGACAGTGGATTACTTCAACCTGAAATTTGAACAGATCGATACGAGCATCGAGGCGCGGCAGAAACCGGGAGAGTGGCTTGAATACAGCCCTCTGATGATCATCCTCGTGGGAGGTCTTCTTTGTTGGTACCTGATAGACCTCTTCAGCAAGGATCCCAGGGGGCCCATCGCGGCTCTGGATCTCAATAACTACAACCTGATTTTCATCACCGTCGGTATGCTCCTGCACTGGCGCCCGAAACGGTTCCTCAAGGCCGTGGCTCAGGCGATTCCCGCAACGGGCGGCGTTCTGATCCAGTTCCCCTTCTACGCAGTTATCTTCGGGATGATCGTCGGTACGGGAATCAACAAGTGGTTGGCCGACCTCTTTTACAGCATCACGACCCAGGGAACCTACCCGCTTCTGGTGGCCGCTTACTCGGCTATCCTGGGTGTTTTTATTCCCTCAGGCGGAAGCAAGTGGGTCATCGAGGCGCCTTATGTCCTGCAGGCGGCAATTCAGCATCAAGTGAACCTTGGATGGGTGGTGGTAATCTACAATGCAGCCGAGGCCCTGCCGAACCTCTTGAACCCCTTCTGGATGCTGCCGCTTCTTGGGCTGCTCCATATGAAGGCCCGGGACCTTGTCGGCTATTCAGTGCTCCAGATGTTTGTACACATACCGCTCGTCTTCTTCCTCTGCTGGTTGTTCGCCCAGTATATACCCTTCATTCCTCCCTTGAAGTGACAGAGCGTAATTAGATCTGTAATAAAAAAGGGCGCTTGCCATAAAAGCAACGCCCTTTTCATTATCAGCCGATAGATTAAATGAGAATTCGGCTTTGTTTTATTTACCGCTCTTGAAGTCGTCCCTCATGAGCTCTCTCGCGATGATCATCCTTCTTATCTCGGACGTACCGGCTCCGATCTCCCAGAGTTTCTGGTCCAGGAAATGCCTTGTGACCGGGTATTCCGTGCAGTAGCCGTAACCGCCGAAGATCTGGATGGCGTCGAGGCCGATCTTAGTTCCCATCTCGCCGCAGAAGAGAAGCGCCGCTGCAGCCATGCGGTCGAGGTCTGTGCCCTTTCCGCCGACCTTATTTTCCAGGGTGTCGCAATATGCGGCCGCGCTGTATGCCATCCACTTGGAGGCCAGGTAGCCCGTGTACATGTTGGCCAGCTTTTCCTGCATGGCCTGATAGGTAATGATGGGCTTTCCGAACTGGACCCTTTCCTTCGCATACTTTAAGCTAAGCTCAAGACAGCTTCTCTGGCTGCCAAGGGAACAGCCGGAGAGGGTGATTCTTTCCGTGCAGAGACCGCTTGTGAGAACGGCGACGCCTTTATTCAAGCCGCCGATAAGATTCTCCGCTGGTAGTTCCACATCCGCAAAGGTGACCAAACCTGTGGGGGACGTTCTCATACCCCATTTTTTGATCTTTTCCACGGTGACGCCCTTGATCTTGTCAAACTCGAAGAAGAACGCGGAAATCCCTTTCGGGCCCGCGGCCGGATCGGTCTTCGCATAAAATGTCATGAAGTCTGCGACAGGAGAGTTGGTTATAAAGATCTTGCTACCGTTGATAATGTACTTGTCACCCTTCTTCTCTGCCTTTGTCGCCATGCTCATCGCATCGGAGCCTGCATTCGGTTCGGTGATGCCGAGGCATCCGACCCACTCACCGGTGCAGGACTTGGGAAGGACGTACATCCTCTGTTTCTCCGTAGCATTGCGCCTGAAGTTGTCGAAACAAAGGGTCTGGCTCGCGCCGACAGTCATGGACAGGGCGTTGCTCACACGCGCGATCGTCTCATAAACGAGGAGCGTCTCTATATATCCCAGAGCGGTACCGCCATACTTTTCCTCAAAGACGATTCCGTTCACACCAAGGTTTCCCAGTTCCTTGAACAATGTCGGTGGCATCTCGTCGACTTCGTATAGATGCTCCATCTGCGGCTCCAGCCAGCTAACTGCCCACCTGTAAACGCTGTCCTCCAACATCTTTTGTTCATCTGTAAAATTAAAATCTAACGCCATACACAAATACCTCCTGATAAATTTAGATTTATTTAATCAGCTGTCGAAGCCGCGCAGGGAAGTTTAAACTGACTGGCTTTGGCAACTTAACTCGAAAAGCCCGGACAGTCCGGGCTTCTCAAGTCGTATAACGCGAAACAATTTATTTTGCTATCTGATAACCCTCATTCCAATCGAATCCTGATGTCTCACCGTGTAAGGCCATCTTGTAGTTCCGTCTGTCTGAATAGGATGGATATCGTCTGGTCTTACCCTCAACAGGCATCATTGATACGGGGAATTTCGGGGCAAGGAGACCGTTCTCTCTCGCCGCCTTTTCCAGCATCTCCCGGTCATCGGGGTGGGCAATAGAAATCAGCGCTGTCGCCCTTTCATAACCGGACAGACCGCGCAGGTTGACGATGCCGTACTCGGTACAGATGTAATTTGATAACTGAGCCGGAACATCCACCGACGATCCCTCAGGCAGGAAGGGAACGATCCTCGATGTGCCGTGTTTGCTTCGTGCCGTCATGGAAGCGACGCCGCGTCCGCCTTTAGACTGGGCGCAGAAGGAGACAAAATGGAAGTAGCCACCGGAGCTCGAGATCGGACGTTTTTCGTAGAAACCGGCGCACTGCTGGCCGAGGAGGTCGACAGCCACGCAGTTATTAATGGCGATCATGTTGTCGAGCCTCGTGAGATTTTGCAGGTTATTGGTGTAACTGATATCGTAGGCAGCGAGCTCCTGGTTCCGGTGGACTGTGTCATAATACCACTTTACATCCACGGGGAATGCAAAGGTGTAGACGCTCTTGCCGCGATCGGCGGGGAGGGTCTTGTATTTGTTGGTCACTTGGCCCGATTCGATAAGCTTAATAAGACCGGCATTGAGCATCTCCGTGTGGATGCCGAGATCCTTAAACCCGGCGTCTGCCATGGCGCTGACGCAGGCGGAGGGGAGGGAACCGATTCCAAGTTGGATGATGTCCCTGTCCCTCATGATGGTCATGACATGCTTGGCAATGGCCTCTTCCTCGGGTTTCGCCTTGATCGCCTTTTCATTGATCTGTGGCCATTTTAATTTCTCGCAGTCCACTTCGACCCAGAAGTCGATAGCGTCAATATTAATGGTGTTAAAGCGGCCGCCTTCGGCCCAGGGATAGTCTGAACGAACTTCGATTACGGTCTTCTTTGCGCACTGGCTGAAGATATTGGCGTTGTTCGTGCCATAAGCAAAGTTGGCAAAGCCGTGCTCATCAAAGGGCGTTGCCGCATTCCACCACCAGTCAAACCCGCGCTTTTCCTTTATTGCATTAGTGAAACGATAATGGGCGAACCACATGCCCATGGCCCATCCCCAGTGTGCCCAGTCCGTTACGTTGTTGGTATCTCTTGCTTTGCGGTTCCATGGAAAGAAAAAATACTCATGGAAGCAATGATACTGCTGTACGGGGTCAACCGCCTGAAATTCGGGATGAGGGAAAAAATTAGCATAATTCCAAAGCTCAATGTCCTTCAATTTTGGGCCGATCCTCTTTGCCAGCTCCTTCATGCATTCCGTTGAATCACCTCCAACCGAACCTGGCTGGATCCAGCTTCCGGACTTGACCATATCCAGAATCTGCTGGGCTGTTCTCTTCTTATCACGAATCTTTTGTTGAACCGGTGTTGTCATCTTGACTCCCTCCTTAAGGTAATTAAGTTTTGACATTCAGCCGAATTAATTCAGCCACTCTTAAGCGGTATGCAGACTTACAATATTACTCATCCATATAAATCTATCTAATAAAACTCAAAAGGGTATCGCCTAATTTTGTAGCGGATAGAAGATACACCACGGGTCTACTCCGGGTTTGGCAAGACTCATAGAACGTCTATTAATACGTTTATTAATAGTATTAATAGCAGAAACGTCAAGGTGTAAGTGATTTGATAATAAGCAGAAACAGAATTTTCTATTTGTCACCAATATGAACCCTTTGAGATGTTCTCAGTTTGCGTCCATGGCCGACGCTAAGGTATATCTCATATAGTCACTGACTTTGCAAGCATTAGTAGTGATAAAGAATCTCAAATACTGCGAGATGACAAGACTGCATCCAATATGCTACCAACGGACGCACGCCACAAGCCCGCCTGTGGACGGGCAATATCATGCTCAGTCTTGTATGGAAAAAAATTACGAAAGGCAATATTAAAAGGTTTATAAGTAATATTTAGAAAAAACTAATTTTATTGGAAGAACTATAAGTTGGATAGACTTGATTGCCTAAATAACGCCTTCGTTATCAAAGAGGAAAAGAGACTTTGTCTACTAGAGATGCTTGCCCCTTTATGATAACAAATCTGGTTTCTCTAAAAGAAGATATTTTTACCTCAACGGAGCCAGATGTCAATAGTACCCGACTTTCTTGGCTGGTTTTAGAGATAATTCCATTGATTTTCTTCATAAATTGGGGAATTTCCTTTCTTGCGAAAATTGAACTAGTGCAATTAGGATACCTTGCCATGAATCTTTCTCGTCTAAAATTAATTTTATCTAAATATTACTTATAAACCTTTTAATATTGCTTTCCCTATTTATTTCGTACAATAGACGCAGTTATGAATTTTCAATGATCAATCCTGAACCTATAAGAAAAGGAAGAAAATTAATAGAGCGTCTTACTTAAAATATATCACTTTTTTCAGCACTTTTGTCTTGTTGATCCATAGAAGAAAAGAAGCCAGCGTGACCTTGGTAAGGGCTTATTACTTAATCAATTGAGTAACACTGATAGCGCGGCAGTCTAAGCGGCCGCTTTAGCCGGGTGCCGTTAATACATTTTTAACATAGCGATCCTCACTGTTATCCATATTGGGGGAGGCGCTGAGAATAATGAAAAGGAGGTATAGTCCGGTGGAAGTGATCGATCAAGGAATTGGCAAAATCTTTACGGACCCTGATGCGGATAAGGCGCGTGCATTCTTCCGCACGAAGAACCGCAAGCTGGAGGCCAAGGTGATGTCTGTAAAAGAAGCCGTGGAAAAGTTCGTCCATGACGGCGATTATCTGACGCTCGGCGGCTTCGGGGCAAACAGGGTGCCTATAGCGGTTGCGCATGAAATCGTGAGGCAAGGCAGGAAGAAAATGGGTTTTGCAGGCCATACATCCACCCATGATTTTCAGATTCTGTGCGCCGGTGAGGTCTTCGACAAGCTGGATGTTGCCTACATTGTGGGCCTTGAGGCACGCGGTCTGTCCCCCAACGCCAGGCGTTATATGGAAAGCGGCAAGGTTGAGGTAAGTGAATGGACCAACTATTCGCTCTCTGTACGCTTCAAGGCAGCCGCTGCAGGTGTTGCCTTCTACCCATCGAGAAATATTATGGGAACGGACACATTCAAATACAGCGGCGCCAAAATCATCGAGTGCCCGTTCACGGGAACAAAGTATGCAGCCATGCCAGCCCTCTATCCGGATGTGTCGGCGATTCATGTCCATGAGGCGGATATCTACGGCAATTGCCGTGCGAGAGGCATAACCGTTTCCGATTTCGATGTGGCAAGGGCGTCCAAGCGTTTGATTATCACCTGTGAAAGGCTGATTTCCAATGACGAGATACGTAGAGATCCGAGCTATACAGTAATTCCTTACTGGTGTGTTGATGCCGTATGTGAGGTCCCTTATGGCAGTTATCCCGGAAATATGTATGCAGAATATTTCTCTGATGAGGAGCATATAAGAGAATGGATGAAGATGGAAGAAGATCCGGTCGAGTTCAAGAAATTCATCGAAAAGAATATTTACAGCTGCAAGGATCACTTTGAATATATCGAGAAGAACGGCGGAATACACAAATTGCTGAAACTCAGGGACAAAGAATTCATGTTTGTCAAAGCGAGAGATTAAAGAGGAGGATAAACGGTATGGCTGATTATAATACCATGGAACTAATGATATGCACCGCTGCAAGAGAGTTAGAAGACGGGGCGTCTATTGTAGTTGGAACTGGAGCTCCCAATGCGGCGGCAATGCTTGCGCAGAAGGCCCACTCACCTAATCTGGTTATCCTTTTTGAGGCCGGCGGTGCGGCACCCTTGATCCCTGAAATGCCCATCTCCGTGGGAGATTCCAGAACGACTTGGAAGGCCTTGATGGCGAGCGGCATGTGTGAAATTATGGAAACGTGCTGTCGCGGAATGATCGATTACACCTTCCTCGGCGGTGCCCAGATCGATATGTATGGAAATCTGAATTCCACGAGAATCGGTCCTGACCATCAGAAACCGAAGGTTCGATTCCCGGGGAGTGGCGGTGCCAACGACCTTGCTTCATTTTGTTGGAGAATGCTCGTCATGACACCGCAGGATTCCAAGAGATTTGCCGAGAAATGTCAATTTATTACAACGCCTGGCTGGCTGACGGGCGGCGATTCAAGGGAGAAATCAGGCCTTCCGCGCGGGGCCGGTCCGTACAAGATAATTACCAATATGGCGGTGATGGACTTTGAACCGGAATCAAAGAGGATGCGGATTATAGCGGTCAATCCGGGTTATTCCGAAAACGATGTTCAGGCTAATTGCGGGTTCGAACTCTTGAAGGCGAAGAAGATCGTGGAGAACAAACCTCCATCAGCAGATGAACTGTCCATCCTGAGGGATCAGATAGACCCGTATCGCTACGTTATCGGAAGGTAGTTTTCTCTTAAGAATTTAAGCCCCTAGGTTATATTCAATCCGGGGGTAGAGGAGGATTATAATGGCGGAAGAAATGAAAGAAGGTATGGCAGGGGACGACAACAACCTGAAGCATTGGGAGGAACAGGACGCTATCCTCTTGACTCACCGTGAAGAGGCATACAACATCGGCGGTGAGGAGCAGCTCAAGCGCCTTGCCAAGCAGGGTAAGAAACCGATGCGTGAGCTCATTTCGATGTTGATCGATCCAGGTACGGAGTTCTTTGAGCTGGGTCTCGATGCTGGCTACAACATCGGACAGATAAAACTCTACGGAGGAGAGATCTACGAATCGGAGAAAAGAGGTCACATCCCCGGCGGCGGACTGGTTACCGGCGTAGGCGTTATTCATGGAAAGGATTGCATGATCTTTGCCAATGAAAACCGCTATGCGGCGGGGACATATTTCCCCATCACCCTAAAGAAGCATATGAGGGCGCAAGCGATTGCCGAACGGCTCCGATTACCCTGCGTCTACATTGCCGACTCAGGTGGCATCAACCTTCCCCTGCAGTTGGGCTGTTTTGCCGACGACGGGCATTTTGGCAGCATGTTCTACAACATGTGCCGCATGTCCGCCATGGGAGTCAAACAATACACGCTGTCCACCGGCGGAAACACGGCGGGCGGCGCCTATATCGTTTATCTTGCTTCCGAATCAATCATGATAGAAAAGCTGGCCTTTGCCTTCCTGGCAGGTCCTCCTATGGTGAAGTCCGCCATCGGTGAGACTGTGTCCATGGAAGACCTGGGAGGCGCCTATGTTCACACCCAGCACTCCGGAGGTTGCGACCATTTCGTGACATCCCAGGCAGAGGGTGTCCAGAAGCTGCGGGACATCATTGAGTTTGAACCAAGCCAGTCGATTTACTGCGACCGTGTACAAACCTTGGAACCGAGATATGACTACAAGGACATGATGCGTTCTGCCCCTATGAATACCTATAACGCAATCAACATCAGGGACACGCTCAAGTGCATTGCTGATGACAGCTATTTCCATGAATACAAACCGACATACGGCCTCAACCGCGGTGAAAGTGTCGTTGCCGGCAAGATGTGGCTGAAAGGCATGCCCGTAGGCGTCATTGCTTCCAATGGGACCGGCGTTATCTATATTGAAGCGGCTAGAAAGGCGACGGAATGGATGATCCGGTGCGGAAACTCGAAGCTGCCGGTTATCTTTCTCCAGGGATCTCCGGGCTACATGGTCGGCAAGGCCGAGGAATGGGGAGGCATTGGGAAATACGGATCAGACATGGTCCGTACGTGCAGTGTGCTGAACGTCCCGAAAATCCAGTACGTCATTGGTCCAGACCACGGAGCTGCAAACTACGGGATGTGCGGTAGGGCCTTCAGGCCGGTCTTCTGCTTTACAAATATGAGAGGCCGCACCACGGTTATGTCCGGCCGGACAGCTGGATTCATCGTGGAGAGCGTCCGCAGAAAGAATATCGTCGACAAAGGACAAACGGTTAACGAGGAAGAAATGGCCAAATTCCGCCAGATGATGATAGATCGTTATGATAACGAAGGGCATCCCTTCCTGACGGGTTCGCTCTTGTTCCATGACGGTGTAATCACTTACAGCGAAACGCGCGAAAAGCTGGGCAGGTCATTGGAACTCTGTTATCGCGTACCGATAGACAAGTCAGACTGGGGTGATCTGAAAGTTTAATCCCGTTTGAAGAGTGAAAGAAGGAGGAGTATTCCTATGGCAGATATACTGTTGAAAGAAAGGACTGATGAAGGCATCCTTATTCTCACGCTGAATCGTCCTGAGGCTATGAACTGTTTTAACTTTGATCTATTGGCTGCACTGGCTGACACCGTAAGGGAAGCAAATTTTGACATGGGTCTCCGCTGTATCATCATTACCGGCGCCAAGGCTGGTGACGATCCCAAGAAGTGGTCATTCTCTACAGGAGCAGACCTGAAGGAAAGAAGGACGCTATCAGACGACCAAGTTCGCCGCTTTATCTTCACGATACGCAACACTTTCACGGCCGTAGAGCAGGTCCGTGTCCCCGTGATTGCCGCCATAAACGGCTTTGCTTTTGGTGGCGGTACGGAACTCGCCCTTGCCTCTGACATCCGTATCTGCTCGTCCAACGTCCTGATGGGACTAACCGAAACCTCTCTGGCGATTATCCCCGGCGCCGGCGGAACTCAAAGACTGACCAGGATTGTAGGTGTGGCAAAGGCGAAGGAACTGGTCTTCACGGCGAGAAGAATAGATGCCGAGACGGCTCTAAAGATCGGTCTTGTCAGCGGGGTTGTGGAACCTGATAAGCTCATGGAAGCCGCGCTCGAACTGGCAAGGGAGATCGCCAAGAACGGCCCCATCGGCGTAGCTCAAGCGAAGTTCGCCATTAACTACGGCTCCGAGGCGAGCCTCGGGGTGGCGCTCCCGCTTGAGTCCAAGGCTTACGAAGTCACCATCCCGACGAAAGATCGACTGGAAGCACTGGCGGCTTTTGCGGAAAAACGTAAACCCGTATTCAAGGGGGAATAACACTCTTTCACCCGGAGATACGTTGAACTTAATAAATAATAAAATTGAGGAGGTCATTACTGTTCTATGACGGAATATGATTATTGGAAGATCTTTCCCAAAATGCCAAAGAAGGTAACCATCGGAGACATAACCGTACGCGATGGTTTCCAGCACGAAGAAAAATTCATATCTACTAACGCCAAGATCTTTTACGCCCAGGAGATGATACTTGCCGGTGCAAAGGAAATTGAGGTCACTAACTTGGGAAACCCGGCAGGCATTCCACAGTTCAGAGACGCAGAGCAGGTTCTTACAGCCCTCAGGAGTGATACGTTCAAGAAGCGCTGCGAGAGGGCGGGGGTCAAATACGATGAGCTTGTCATGACTGCTGTGACGATCCGCGAACCCGCTGTCGATACGGCAATTGAGCTCAGGAAAAAAGGGATAGGTCCGGACCGCGTCCTGATGATGGTTTCCACCGATCCTGAACACCATTTTGCCAATTCCGGAACGACGCTGACCCAGTACTGGAAAGAAGCAGAGCGCTGCATCAAGAAAGCCGCCGACCATGGCATGAAGATGTGCGGCACCGTGAGCACCATTTGGGGGAGCCCCATTACCGGCGCCACGAAGCTGGAAGATGCCGTTGAATTTACGAAGCGCTTTTTATCTATCGGCGCGCATGACATCGAGCACGCCGACCACGACGGCTCTGCGTCCGCGGCACAGGTCTACCGTTATTTCTCCATGGTGCTGGACGCCATGCCGAATCCTGAGGCACATCTCTGCCATCTACATGAGACGAAGCGTGTCGCTTCGGCCTCCATCCTAGCGGCCCTTCAGGCCGGCATCACCCGCTTTGAGGGAACCCTGGGCGGTCTGGGCGGACAGCCGGCAAATTTCCTCGATGACTGTCCCGTTAGAGGAACGGGTGATTACTATTACGATCCTAGGTTTGTGGGTCTCATTACCATGGAGGATCTCCTAGTGATGATCGACGAGCTGGGTATCGAGCACGGGTATGATGTGGACCGTGTCCTCTCGCTCGGAAGGAAGATGGAAAAGACGATCGGACGGAGGCTCCGCTCCGAGGCCGTCATTAATGGCCGGACATTGAAAGAAGGGCATCCAGAACACGCCCGTCCCGGTCTTGCCAAACTCATCCAGAAAGTTGGCGAAAAACCGGGCCAACTGGTGCCACCCGAATGGCCGCCCAAAGCTATTCTGGGTGACAAATGGGGACCAACGGCCTGGAAGAAATAGAATCATGATGTTTGACGCAGGGGGAGGAGTTATCCTCCCCCTGCGTCTTTTTGCATACCGGATAAGCCTATGCAAAGCCGCCTCCCACGAAAGATTGAAATCCATGAGGTCGTCCTTAGGGATGGCATCCAGAATGAGAAGAAACTCGTATCCACCGATCAGAAAGTGAAGCTCATCGATGCATTGATCAATTGCGGAGTACGGCGCATCGAGGTGTCATCCTTTGTCAATCCCCGCCTGGTTCCGCAGATGGCAGATGCAGAGAAACTCTGGAGCCTGGTAAGGCGCAAGAAAGGCGTCGTCTATGCAGCGCTGGTCTTAAACGAGAGGGGCCTGGAAAGAGCCAGGCGGTGCGAGGTTCCGCAGGCAGGCGTTTATGTGTCCGCAAGTGAAACGCACAGCAGAAAAAATAGCAATGTGTCCATTGCGGAGGCGATGAGGGAGGCCAGACTGCTCATAGAGAAGGCGCGTGGTGCAGGCATGGAAGTGAGGGCGGGTGTGATGAACGCCTTCGGCTGTGCCTACGAGGGAAATGTTCCTCAAGCTAAAGTCATAAAGCTGGTGAAGGATTTCCTGAAAAGAGAACCGAACGAAGTCTGCCTTGCCGACACATCGGGCATGGCTAATCCATCGCAAGTTACAAAGCTCGTGAAACGTGTGCAGGAAATTGTGGGGGCGGTGCCGCTTTCCCTACATCTTCACAATACGCGCGGCCTGGGGCTCGCTAATGTCTGGGCGGCAATCAACGAGGGTGTTTCTATTTTCGATACGTCTCTCGGAGGGCTGGGGGGATGCCCTTTCATTACCGGCGCCAGGGGGAACATTGCCACGGAAGACACCGTCAATATGCTCCATGAGACGGGTGTGAAAACGGGAATCAACCTCGATAAACTCATCGAAACAAGCTTGCAGTTTCAACATTACATGGGACAGACATTCCCTGCCACAATCTCTCAGCTGAATCCCTCGCCTTTTGCACCATATTGTCATCGCGAGGCCTGAAAGGCCGTGGTGATCTTATTATTATCAACACCACGCTCATACCCGTGTGAACGAGAATCCCGTTCCGTATTCTTATTTGCGTTCTTGGTTAAGAATAATTTATGGAAGACGTGATTTTGGGGGAAAGTGTTTGTGTAGCAGCTTTCCCCTGTAAATAGAAGCCTAATACGTTGATATTATTATACTCACCATAAAGGTGTCGACAAGGCTATTTTCATTCTTTTTTGTGACGGCTGGCCGTCATGAATGTTTCATTCAGTTATGCTCAAGAGCAAGCAATGAAGAAATGAAATACGCCGGTTATTGATGCCGCCTACTTATGCTTACCTCATCGCATAAAGAAATAGGACAGATTACAATTTGCAATAATCAAAAAACTACGGAATTATATATAAAAATGTGGTAAAAATATCAGCCGCGGGTCAATTAACTTTTTTAGAAGGAGTTAGTTATGAAAGCAGGACAGGATTCCTTCAGCAAGCGCTATGGACTGATTATCAGTATTGTTGTGTTACTGGGGATCGTTGTAATGCCGGCACCGGAAGGATTAACAGTAGCAGGTCAAAGAATGATCGCTATGCTTATCTTTTCGATAATAATCTGGATGACCGAGGCTGTTTCTTACCCGATCAGCGCCGCCATAATCTTGGCGCTTATGGTTTTCCTGCTCGGCACATCACCCGATGTTGCCAATCCCCAAACCCTAATGGGAACTTCCAAGGGTCTCGCCCTGGCATTGGGCGGATTCAGCAATGCGGCGACTGCATTAGTAGGCGGGGCGCTGTTTATCGCCGCCGCGATGATGCAGACTGGTCTCGACAAGCGGATCGCCTTATCCATTTTGTCTAAAATAGGGACCAAGACCAACCGTATTCTGATTGGAGTAATTTTTGTGGGTTTCGTTCTCAGTTTCTTCATTCCCAGCACAACCGCAAGGGTCGCCTGTCTGGTTCCTATTGTAATGGGGATTATTCTGGCTCTTGATGTGGATAAGAAGAGCAAATTTGCCGGTGTCCTGATGATCGCCACCGCCCAGGCTGATAGTATTTGGAATGTCGGCATTAAAACAGCTGCAGCACAAAATATGGTTGCCATCGGTTTTATTGATAAACTCCTTAACAAACAGATTACCTGGCTTGAATGGTTTATTGCCGCCGCTCCCTTCGCCGCGATTATGTCTGTTGTCTTGTATTATGTTTTGATGAAGGTTATGCCGCCTGACACTGAGGAAATCCCCGGCAGCCGGGAAACTATCGCTAAAGCTTTGGCTGACCTTGGTCCTATGAAGCTGAACGAGAAAAAGCTGTTTGCCATATCGCTTATACTGCTATTTTTCTGGTCTACCGAAATGATTCTTCACAATTTCGATACTGCCTCTACGACCCTCGCTGCCGTGGCCGTTATGCTGATGCCTATTGTAGGTGTAATGTCATGGAAAGAAGCACAGGCAAAAATCCCTTGGGGCACTCTGATGTTGTTCGGGATAGGCATAAGCCTTGGATCGGCTCTTCTTTCCACGAAAGCCGCTGCCTGGCTGGCCAAAATGATTGTCGTCTGGTTTGGCATACACACCATGCCCGCCTTGATAATTCTGGCTGTTTTTGCCGCTTTCCTCATTATCATCCACCTTGGGTTTGCCAGTGCCACCGCCTTGGCGTCAGCTATGATACCGATTGTGATTTCGGTGTTGCAGGAGGTAAAGATGGCGGGCATGAGCGTATGGGGCATGACAATGATTTTACAGTTCGTGGTGAGCTTCGGGTTTATCTTGCCGGTAAATGCGCCACAAAATATGGTGGCATACAGCACAGAAACATTTGAAGTTAAAGATTTCATGCAAACGGGCATTCCTTTAACAATCATCGCCTATCTCGTCATTCTTCTGTTAGGAGCCACATACTGGAAGTGGCTTGGATACGTATAAGCCCCACCGGTATCTTGAGAAAATTTCTATAAAGGATTTAAGAAGATGCAATATGATCCTTTGTATCATCCTTATCCGTCCCGGCGCAGCATGGTTTTCGCCAAGAAGGGCATGGTTGCAACTTCGCAGCCGCTTGCAGCTCAGGCGGGTCTGGAGATTCTCAAGAAAGGAGGTAATGCCATTGACGCGGCAATCGCCGCCGCAACTTGTCTGACGGTGGTTGAACCAACTTCTAACGGTATAGGCGGTGATGCCTTCGCTCTGGTTTGGAGCAAAGATAAACTTCACGGTTTGAATGCAAGCGGACCTTCACCGCAAAAAATTTCCATCGAGGCGCTAAAAAAAGCGGGACATCAGGAAATCCCGAAATACGGAATGATCCCGGTGACAGTGCCGGGAGCCCCTTCAGCTTGGGCTGAGTTGTCGAAGCGTTTTGGCAAGCTTCCCCTCATGGAAGCGTTAAGGCCTGCAATAGAGTATGCGGAGGAGGGCTTCCCGGTATCGCCAATCATCAGCAAGCTTTGGAAAGCCGGCTTTGACAATTATAAGAAGGAACGAGCTGAAGAGTTTAAGCACTGGTTTGAAGTGTTCGCTCCACAGGGGAAACCGCCAGCGGCTGGCGAGATCTGGCGGTCACCGGAACACGCGGCCACACTCAAGTCGATTGCGGAGACCAACGCCGAGTCGTTCTACCGTGGTAAACTGGCAGAGAAAATCGGCGTTTTTTTTGAGCGGCACGGGGGATATTTGAGCAAGGAAGACATGGAAGCTTTTCGGCCAGAATGGGTAGAGCCGATAAAAGTGAATTATAGAGGCTACGACGTATGGGAAATTCCACCCAACGGGCATGGCCTGGTGGCATTGATGGCTCTTAATATTTTGAAAGGATTTGATTTCCCTGCAAAGGAAACAGTAGACACTTACCATAAGCAAATTGAGGCTATAAAACTTGCATTTGCTGATGGGCAGGAATATATTACCGACCCGCGAGACATGACCATCAAAGCGGAAGACCTGTTGTCGGATTCTTTCGCGGCAAAGCGGCGAAGCCTTATTGGTAAGCAGGCGCTGCAGCCTGCGCCTGGCCGCCCCGCCAGCGGCAGTACGGTCTATCTGGCAACGGCCGACTCAGAGGGAAACATGGTTTCCTTCATTCAGAGCAATTATATGGGCTTTGGCTCGGGTCTGGTCGTCCCGGGAACCGGTATCAGCCTGCATAACCGAGGGCATAATTTCTCATTTAATTCAGCACATGACAATCGTCTTGAACCAGGAAAGAAACCTTACCATACTATTATGCCGGGCTTCTTGACCAAGGATAACGAAGCAGTGGGCCCATTTGGCGTCATGGGCGGATTCATCCAGCCTCAAGGCCACCTGATGGTAGTGATGAGCACAGTCGATTTTCATCTCAATCCGCAGGCGGCCCTCGACGCACCGCGGTGGCAGTGGGTGGGAGGCAAGACGGTGGATATCGAGGCCCTATTCCCAGAATATATCGCCGAAGCTCTAAGCAGGAGAGGCCACGTCATCAAATGGGGTGTGGTGGGAGCAGCAACATTTGGTCGCGGTCAGATTATCTGGCGAAACAGTGAAGGTGTACTCGCCGGTGCGACCGAACCGCGAACGGATGGGGTTGTTGCAGTTTGGTAGGTATGTTAGATCGCAGTGCTCTATGTGCTTCTTTATTCTCTCTTCCCATCAAAAAGGTGAAGCTATCTGCACTTCAATCCCTAAACTTCACCTCTCACTACATGGGCGCTGAAAACACCTACTTATCCGCAGGTGCAGGCTTGCCAGAAGAGCCGGTATAACTGGGAGAAAGCACAACGAAAAACAACTTTAGTGGTACATGTTACTTAAAAGCATCCGGATTGATGACACCCTCCGGGCGCCTTCCCTCCAGGACATCTATGATGATCTGCGCCGCCTGAGAAGCCACCCTTATTATGCCAGAAAACTAACTTATCCGCTGGTACAGTTTTTGGGGTGAAGGTCACCCGGCAGCAAGGGACCGAGAGAGGGAAGATTTCTAAATGGCAAAGGGAAAATTTTTCAAAGCTGCCACGTCGTCATACTTTGAAATCCACTGCCAGAATATTTTCACATATCTCCTTCACCTTCGCGAGGATGGGACTATGGTCCGGATGCGGTTGATAACGCTTCAGCGCCTCCAGGTTTTCGAATGCGGAAACGAGAGCGAAATCGTACGATCTTTCGGAATGTACGATGTCACGGCCGAATTGGTACTCTTTGATTTCAGGAATTATTCCTGGAAGCTTTGCCATAGCCTTTTCCAGATCCGCTATATCTTTTTCGGTGACACCTGCCTTGAATTTCATAAAGACGACATGCTTGATCATGCTGCTGCTCCTTTCTGCGCTTCCTGATGAAGGCAACTTTCTTAAATGAATTCTCTTACTCAGCCTAAAACAATTAACATCCAACCTTTTCCGAGAAGTCTATCACAATTATACTTAGAGTGCCATCCGCTCTTGCTGCTATGTTCTCCAAACAATTTTTGACAAGGGTAACCGCACTGGCTACAAATAACATAGGCAAAGGATGGACAGATGATCAAGGATGTTGACATTGACAAGGATCAGCTCAAGACGTTCCTTGCAGGGCTTTGCATGGCCTCTCTCACTCCTGGTTCGGCTCTTATGGTGTCGGGTTGTGGGACAAAGGCGACGGCTTTAAGCGGTACGAAGCCGGATGCAGGTGGCGTCCAGAAAGAACAGCCGGCGAAGCCCGCTATAGGAAAGGAAGAGAGCCATTTGGCGGTTGTACTGGCTTCGGCTGCGGGGCAGCCTTCAATTTCGTTGCTGTTCTTGCCGATGGGGAGGTTCATGCCTGCAGGAAGTTTCCCTCTCCCATAGGCAATGTATCGCGCCAGAGTATTGCGGAGATCTATGATTCGGAAATTGTCGAGTGCTACCGCTCGGGACTCGATGTTTTTAAACACAAAGATCCCTACTGCTTCTTATAACGAAGTTGAAAAAAGGAGGGCAGCGCAAGAGCGGATATCTTCATAGCATGGACCATGATGATATTTTCAATCATGTCAATGTGATTTCCGATAGCCCTGAAATATTGCTTCATCGCTTTTCCGCAATGAGCATATAAAAAAAATCGCAGTCTACAGTAGGCAATTGCTCTACCTTAACCTTCCTATCACGCGACAATTCATTGAGGATATACGAAGATCCGTCCAGCGCCTTTTCCAGATAGCCTGTTTGATAATGCTTATGTCTTCCGGCTGATTCTGCAGGGCAGGGCCTTGAGATTGGGCGTGCCGTACTCCCTGCCGAGTTTGCCTGTTGAGGTAAGCATGTTGAAATTGGATTTTTCCCAGTCGTACTGGGTTTCCGGCCTCCCTTCCGGGAACCACCATCCATGAGCAGCGCAGAGCACGCGGGGATCGATGCCGCCTGTCAGGTGAGCCATCTGGGTGATCCGGCCGTATTTCGTTTCGATAACAACTTCATCACCTTCATTGATACCGTATTTCTGTGCCGTCTCCGGGTGGACCTCCAGCCTCGGATGGGGTCTCAGTTTCTTGAGTCTTTCCAGCCATCGGTAGGACGAGTGGAGGAAAAAGCGGCTCTTAGAGCTGGTTAAGAGCAGGGGATAATCGGGGTCGTCGTCTTCCGGCAGACCCTTGTATTGCGGCAGGAGAGTCAGCTTAAACTTATCTGCTGTGCTGAGACCGAGCTCAACCTTTCCAGTCGGTGTCCTGAACCCCTTTTTTTCGTAGGATCTGAAACGGTCCGGCCCTTTCAGATATCCCTTTTCCACAAACTCGGCATACGTCAGGCCTGCCGGTTTGACGACATCTTCGAGGAACATGCGGTAATCGTCATACCAGAGTTCCGGCGGACTTATGCGTTTGCCCAGTTCATTCATAATCTTCATGTCCGGCCAACACTCCTCCGGCGGCTCCACAACCTTGGGCCTTGCCAGAATGTAGCCGTGACCGATTCCCAGATGGCCGATATCGTCGAATTCAAACTGCGTAGCTGCGGGAAGGACGATATCCGCTAGGGCCGCAGTCGGGGTCATGAAGATGTCCGCAACGGCGAGGAAGTCGAGTTTCATGAGGGCTTCATAAGTCTGACGGCTGTCTGCGTAAGTCAACAGGGGATTGCAGCACGTGGCGTAAAACCCCTTCACCGGATAGGGAATTTCTTCCAGTACTGCCTTCCTAAAATATGCAGGCGCAACTGTCATCAGGCGCGGGATGACACGGTGGTGGGTACTGATCATGTTCTTGTGCTTGTCAGGTATGAGGTCGGCCCGGACAAAGGGACCCAGGCCCACGATCTCCGGGTCTCTTGCCTCTATATTGCCGCCGGGCACATCGAGATTGCCCGTGATGGCCATGAGGCAGATAAGGGCCCTCGCGGTATCGAAGGTGAAAATGTTGTGTTCGATGGGATTACCCCACTGGATGACTGCCGGCTTTGCCGCGGCATAACAGCGGGCGGCGTCTCTTATGAGTTCGGGCGCAATCCAGGTAATCTCAGAAACTCTCTCGGGAGTGAATTCTTTTACATGTTCAGCCAGATCGGGAAAACCCGCAGTCCATTTTTCCACAAATTCTTTGTCGTACAGACCTTCGGAAATAATGACATTCAGGAATCCCAGGGCCAGGGCATTGTCTGTGCCGGGTCTGATCTGCAGCCACATCCTGGCTTTCTTGGCTGTATCGATCCGGCGGGGATCGATTACCATCACCTCCATCCCGTTCTTCACCTGTTCGAGGAAGAGGCTGTTAATCTCACCCTCTTCATTCGTGGAGGTAATGTTGCTTCCCCACAGGACGGCGAGCTTGCTCGGATGGTGAAAATCTGCGACAGGGTAAAAGCCGCATGTGTGGATACCCGTGATTTCACGGGGTGCGTGGCAGACGTCCTGAGAAGCGACCACATTCGGTGATCCGAAAAGATTGGCCAAACGAATGAGAACAAAATGCTCCAGGCCTTTGGGCATGCCGACACCAAATGCCACCGCCTTTGCACCGTATTTTTCCTTGATGTCAAGGAGATTCCCGGCAACCTCCTGCAAGGCCTCTTCCCAGGTTATGCGCTGCCAATTCCCTTCGCCGCGCTTTCCCGCCCGCTTGAGGGGGTGTCTGAGGCGATCCGGGTGTGTCAGTCGATCCGGTGATGCAATGCCCTTCGGGCAGATATAACCCTTGCTCAGGTAGCCCTCCGGGTCCCCCTTCACCCCGACAATCTGATTATCTTTCACGCCGACCAGAAGCGCACAGCCCCCGTGATCCATCCTGGCGCAATGTGTCCTGACCCAGCGAATATCTTCTTCCATACGATTATACACCTCTTTGAATTGCGTTCTTCCTATTTGAATCTTGCCATCAGAGAGTTTCAGATCGAAAATTCATCAAGGAAAGGATACTATGAGACAAATTATCAAATTTGTCATTTTCTTCAAAAGTCTAATTAATATACACCACTAGCGTAGCGGATGCAAGCTAAAGCTCACAATAGAATGCTATCTCTAGACGACAATTTCATCACTAGTTTTAAATTAAATAATTATTAATATTATTTATGAATCTTTTAATATTGTCTTAATATTTCAGTTCAAATAGAATTGACACACTTTTTAGTTGACAAACTTACAATTGCTGATGGGAGGTACTTCAACGTGTTGGAAATTGAATATATATACTGCCCCAACAGAGGCTGTACAGATTACGGCCTGAAGGGTAACGGTAATGTTGGCGTACGTGGCAACTACGGCAAAAATAAGAACAGAAAACTATTATATTGCAGAACCTGCGGGAAACGTTTTGCCGCGTCGACGTCAACGGCTTTTTACAGGATGCATTTATCCGAAGATATTATCAGACAAATCCTGCACCATGCGGCAGAAGGGGACGGAGTTCAATCGACCGCGCGATCATTGAAGATCGACAAAGGCATTGTACAGCGCGTATTTCTTCGAGCGGGCGAACATTGTGAGTCCGTATTGTCAAATCTCTTGCACTCACTGAAATTGACAGAGGCCCAGTTTGATGAACTATGGACATTTGTCAAGAAGAGAAAAATTCTGGAAAACAAGAGTTGGAGGGATGACCTGGAGGAGGCTAGCCAGACCCCGGTGCTGCTCCATTCTGAAGATTAGGAATTGTTAACAAATAATATTTGCCTTAGTTGCGCGGCATTTTTTCAGCACCCGTGGTGCTTTTGGCACTTATTGCGTGGCCGGAGATAATCCTGAGTCGGCAAGAGATACAGGAAATCTCTTTCATCCCTCGACTGACATTATTTGCCGGTATCCGTTTTGTCCTCTACTCACTTGCAATTGACAATTGCCATGCCCTTTTCTCATAAATTCCAATCGGACAAGGGGAGATTCCTATCAGACCATTATGAAAAATGATTGCGAGCAATACCTCCGGCCCACATACTATCTTGATAGTGACGCATCGGAGGTCATAGCCTTCGCCAGGGATGCCACAGGCGACATAGAGACCTCAATTGAAAAAGGCATGGCCCTCTTTTATGCCGTTCGAGACAAAATCAGGTATGACCCCTACCGGATCGATTTGGAAAAAAGGGAAGCTTTCAAAGCGAGTATCGTAATAGGAAAAGGCTATGGTTATTGTGTAGCCAAAGCAATTGTGCTTGTTGCTGTGGCCCGTGCCTCCGGCATTCCCAGCCGTCTCGGCTTTGCCGACGTGCGCAACCACCTTTCCACAGAAAGACTCCGGCAGCTGATGAAGACGGATACTTTCATCTTCCACGGTTATACGGAACTCTTCCTCGACGACCGGTGGGTCAAGGCTACACCCACCTTCAACCTATCCCTGTGTGAAAAGTTCGGTGTAAATCCTCTCCAATTCGACGGCAGAAATGACAGCCTCTTTCATCCATATGACAGAGAGGGGAAGAAATATATGGAGTACGTTAGGGATCACGGTCATTTTGCCGACGTTCCCTATGAAAGGATTGTCGCCAACTTCCGGGAATACTACCCTGCATTTTTTCAACACCCCGATAATGTGAGAGCTCATGATTTCGAAAAAGAAGCAAGAGCAGAAAAGAAATAGATTTTCGCGCAAGCTGATGAAATGTCCTCCCGTTTCATCTTGTCACTTTTTATCGCATGTGTTAGCTTGATACTCCATGATCGTCGTAACAGAAACAGGCGTTGCCTGCACACTTTGCGGGAATATTCCTGCCGTCATCTTCTGTGATGGCTGCCAGATCCCTCTCTGCGTAGATTGCCGCAAATTTGACCTTTGGGGTTATGGTTGCGGCCACGTTGATACAAAAGTGTTCTGCCACAACTGCTTTGATGACATTAAGGTAAACCCTTACGGCGGCAAGCTTAATGATGACCATGAATGAAAGATTTAAGGAATGATATCATGAGCGACGAAATAAAAAAAAGAACCCAGGAAACAGCGAATACCCTTTTTGGCAAAGGGATCAAGATGAATCCGCCTTATCTGATGTGGCGTGAGTTTGACAGGAACCTTGCCAATGACTTCTCCCGTTTCATAACGGGCAACCTTTATTCGCGGACAGTTTTGACCCTTCCTGAAAGGCAGATGGCTGCTTGCGCCATGCTCGCGGCTCTAAGGGCAACGGGAGAACTTAAGCTTCACGTGAATGCGGCGCTGAATGTGGGTTGTGATCCCAAGAAACTGGCGGAGATTTTTTTCCAGGTTGCGACCTATGCCGGCATGCCCGCCGTTAATGAGGCCCTCGAAGTTTATCGGGACGTTCTTAAAGAACGGGGAGAATGGCCTCTTAAATAAGGCCCCGTCGTGCGTTTCAAGAAATATGGATACACACATGGCCAAAAACACTGTGGGAAATGTATTGATAAAGGGCAAAACGGATACAGCCCTTCCGATAATCGACATGCAGGTGTATCAAGTAGGCTGAGGGGGAAAGGAAGTCGTTCCGGTTATCGGGAGATTGCTTTCAGCATTCCGGGGAGCCGGGGCCTGTGTCGCGTTTACGGCCTTCGGTTCTCTCACGGAAGACGGCTCCGACCTCGTTCTCTATGTCTGCTTATGGAACAGGAAATGAAGGGAGAAACTGGGGTTTCCCGCAATCGTTTCTGTGAGACGATCCCGGGTATGTGATCATGCCGGCTATCTCTCCGCTGCCTAATGAGCCTGTTAGGAGCAAGACGGCCTAGAGGGCATTTAATTCTTCCATAATCGATCATGTCTCAGGGCAGAGGGGGATTAAAACAATAGTTGCGACGGGAATGTACACGAACCACTGTGTCATTTCCACCTGTATCGGCGCGGTCGATGCAGGTTATCGGGTGATCGTGCCGGAAGACGCAGCGGGATCATGGAGTACGGATCTCTATGAACAGGCGCTCGCAGTAATGCGCTCATGGATTATAAAGACCACGAGCGACAGGATCATCAAAGAATTAAATCTGCTCCTTTAGCTTACAGCAAATTGAGGTTTTCCCTCATACCCTTCCCAGGTTTTTCGCAATTGCAATTGTCAAAAATCATACTATATTAGTATCCTGCGTAAAAGTTAATAGGCTTAAATCTATAACCCGGCTGATTTTGAAATTGACCGGGCAAAAACTAATTAAAGAAGGAGGGGCTTATGTACGGAGCAGCAGGGGAAGAGGCGAAACAGTTCGTGAAGAAGGCAATAGCATTTTATAAGAAAGCCGGTAAAGCGGTTGCTATGGCAGAGTTCACAAATCCGAAGGGACCCTTTGTAGAGGGCGAACAGTATGTTTTCGTGTTGAATCTGAAAGGGACGATGCTGGCACATGGAGTCAACGAAAAATATATAGGCATGGACTTCTGTGACGTTAAAGATTCCGATGGCAGGAGCTTTATCAGGGAGATCGTCGAAGTCGCCAACACAAAAGGCAACGGCTTTGTCGATTACAAATGGTATAACCCGGTTACTAAAGAAGACTTGGTGAAGCACGTCTATTTTGAGAAGGTTGATGACGTGATCATCTGCAGCGGTGTTTACGCAGAAATGTGGCAGGATCTGTTGTAATTTTCCGCCTTCCTCCAAAATAATATAGAATCTAAAAACTATCGACAGACAGTCTCCGAGCCGTCTCGCCTTCCGGTGAGGCGGCTCTCTTTTTGAATCGTTGCGCATCCTGAGTAAACAATATTTGTATTTTGGCATATAGAACAATATGGTCTTTGCCTTGCCGTATATCCTGAGGACTGCGGGCCGTTGCAGCGAATCAGCTTCACCGGCCCTGCATTGACATGGCCAAAAAATGGCGGAACTCTTTTGCAAAATGTGGTAGAGAACAGCGTGCCACAGAGATTGCTAAGATGACAAATACACACGGATGAAATATGTACCCACTATCCTGGGATAAGGGCCTATTTATTCTGGGCCATTCCTACTTTCACATCTATTTGATAAGAGGGAAAAATGCATCAGCCTTGGTTGAAATGGGTATTTCAGCTATGGCTGATACTATTATCTCGCAACTGTCATCATTAGGCGTGACGCCTGACTATCTGATCGTCACCCATCCCCACATTGATCATATCGGGGGTCTTGATGTCTTAAGACAGGCCTTCCCTCAGTCCGTTGTCATGGCAGGACAAGGTGCGGCGGCATTTCTCGAGCATCCGAAGACGGTTCAATCGCTGATCCAGGAAGACCGGCATATGTCTTCTTTCATGTTGGATCGCGGTCTCGTTTCCAGCCGGCCCTCTATCCGGTGCGCCCCTTCGCTATCCGGCTGCAAAGTCATGACCGACGCGGATGAGCTTGATCTCGGAGAAGCGAAGATTCGTTTTATGGATGCGAGAGGTCATTCACCCGGCAATATCCTCATACACATCCCGGTCTTAAGCGCCGTATTGGCGTCTGACAGCTTGGGATACCGTTTATCAGGGCTGGGGTTCTTCCCCATCTTCTTTACCGGATATGCCGATTACATGGCGACAATAGATAGCATAGAAAGCCTCAAGCCGGAAATCCTCGGACTTGCCCATAACTACATCATACAAGGGCCGGAAATAAAAAAGACGCTTCAAGAGGCACGCGAAGCCGCTCAGGGTGTCATGGCTCGCATCCTCCACGATAAGCGAGACGACGAAGCTGTCGTCCGGGACATATTCAGAGAATATTATCGTGACGAGCTCACCCTTTATACGGAGGAGAATATTCTTGGTTGCTGTCGCCTAATAGTCAGGAGGGTTAGAGATCTCAGGAATGATCGGCACCTTCGTACATGAAGACTTACAGGGCCTCGATTATCTCCCGTAAAAACAAACAGTGTGCTGAATGTCTCTATTATCATTTAGTACCGGTTTATAGAAGCGTAACAAGAAAGAGTCGATAGACGGTTCGTTTTTTTAGGTTCTTGTGGCAGATATAGATTCCCTTTCCCGTGAAGCGGACTCACATTTCAACAGGTGATTTTTTGAAGGAGGAACACTATGGAGTTCAGGGCTATAAAGTCCGACGTACAGGGCAGAATCGGCATGATCTGCTTGAATCGCCCCGAGAGACGGAATGCAATCTCTATTGAGATGCGTCGTGAGATATCCACATGTCTGAAAGATTGGCGGGAATCCGAAACGGTGGGCGCCGTAATCTTGACCGGGAACGGCGAGGCGTTCAGCGCCGGCTTTGATCTCGGCGAATTCAAACAACCGACCCTATATAATGAAATTTACGAAACGTCGGCAAGGTATCACAGGGATATCTGGTATTTTCCCAAGCCGACGATCGCCGCGGTGAATGGACCGGCTCTAGCTGGCGGGTTTGATCTTGCAAAACTTTGCGACATCAGATTATGCTCAAAAACCGCCCTCTTCGGTCATCCGGAGATAAAATTCGGAATTCCTCCGCTCTTAACTCCTCTTCGCTGGATTATAGGTGAAGGACTGGCCCGCGACCTCTGCCTCACGGGCAGAAGGATCGACGCCGCAGAGGCCCATCGCGCAGGTCTGGTCAGCGAGGTTACCGACGGAAATAAATTGCTGGAGCGAGCAAGAGAGATGGCCGCTGCAATTCTGGAGGCTCCCATGTCGGCCCTTCGTTTCATCAAGACATATATGCTGGATCACGCGAATCGAGGTTTCGAGGAGGCTTTTTGTGTCGAACATGACAAGGCCTTTCAGGAATTTCTTCTGAAGAAGGCATCCGCTGCATTTCAGGAAAAGTAAAATCGTTTACTGCAGTCGCAAAGCTATAAAAGGGAGGAGTAAATGCAATTTAGGATAAGGCATGTAGCTGTTTTGGGCATTGTCGTATGTGCATTAGAGTAAGGAAAACGGCAGAACTCTAACCTAAAATGTGGTAAAGGCTAAAGAGCAGGCGGCTAAAGACGAAGAAGAAATACCGGTAAAGGTGAAGAAAAAATACGACCAACGCCGATCAAGGAGGAAGATATGGATTTGGGATTGAAGAATAAAGTGGCCCTGGTGGCCGGAGGAAGCACGGGGCTCGGGCTGTCTGTAGCAAAGAGGCTGTCGAGAGAAGGCGCACGCGTTGCCATATGCGCCCTGGACGATCCCTCTCTCCCGGAGGCGAAGGAGGAGATTATAAAAGAAACGGGAGGGCAGGTCATTGCCATTGCTGCCGATGTGAGCGATGCCGAACAGGCAAAGAAGTTTGTTCGCAGCTCCGTGGATCATTATGGGACGCTGGATATTTTAGTCAACAATGCCGGGGGGCCGCCATCGAAAGAGTTTTTCGATATAGATGACAAACTCTGGGAATTTGGTTTCCACCTCAACCTCTTGTCTACGATTGTCATGACACGTGAGGCTGTGCCGGTGATGAAAGCCAAGCGCTGGGGGCGCATCGTCAATATGACCTCCATCTCCGTCAAGCAGCCAATCGATGGCCTTATCCTGTCCAATACAATTCGTGCAGGAGTCATTGGGTTTGCCAAGAGTCTGTCCAACGAGCTGGCGCAGTTCAATATAACCGTGAACAGCGTGTGTCCCGGCTATACCATGACGGAGCGGGTTCGCAATGTCTCTGAGGCAATAGCTGCCAGAGAGGGTACCACACCGGAAGCGATTATTAAGAGATGGGAGGCTGAAATTCCTATGGGGCGTCTGGGCAAGCCGGAAGAATTAGCCGGCTTGGTTGCATTCCTTGCCTCAGAGGCCGCCGGCTATATCACGGGCGCTGCCATTCAGATCGATGGCGGTTGGTATAAGGGAGTAATGTAGGCGCCGATAAAACTGCAATATTTCGCCTTCACCTTTTGAATTCCTCGCGCGTCAGATAATCCTGTGCCGCTTTGAGTCCCAGCCACGCTGCGGATTTCATGTCCTGGAGGGATTCATCAAAGGCCCATAGTTCCTCGTACGCCCGTGCACGGATGTAGTAAGCCATGGCATCTTTCCTATTAATGGCTATCGCCATACTGCAATACTCAAGTGTCTGCGAAAAATTCCCCAGTTTCCCATAGGCTATACCCCGGTAGAGGTAAGGCTTCGTGTCTTTTGGGGCCAGTATCATGACCTTGTTGAAATCCTCGATTGCCCTTTCGTACTCGCCCACTTCCCAGAAGGCTATCCCACGGTAGAGGTAGCCCGTAGCATCGGCGGGTTTCATCTCCTTTATTTTTCTGAATTCGCGAATGGCCCTCGCATAGTTTTCTTCGTCTCCGTAAAACTTAGCGAGGGAACCGTAGTTGAGGATTTCACGCGGGTTTGTCTCTAAGGCCTTCTGGTAATCATATAGCGCCTTCTTATAATTGCTCAGACGGCCGTAAGCAATCGACCGGAGCAGATATGCCCTTTCATCCCGTGGATTCAATTCCAGAACGGCATCATAGTCCTTGATTGCCTTCTCATAGCAGCCGGCCGCCCACTCAGCCACGCCGCGGCCATAATAGGCGCTCATCTGTTTCGGATTATGTGTGATAAGACTGTCATAGTACTCCTTGGGCGTATCCCTCTTTCCCAGTTTCTGGTAGGCTTGGGCAAGGCTTGCTCTGGCCTGCGGATGTTTCTCACTCTTTTCGATAGCACGGTGATAATCATTGATGGCAAGGGGAAGGTTGCGGGTTTTCTCATAGATCCTGCCCCGCTGATAGTAGGCCTCGGAAGATCGGGAGTTGATATCGACAGCCCTTGTGCAATCCTCCAGCGCCTTATCAAGGTTTCCCATTTTTTCCTCGAGAGCGGCACGCTTGAGGTACATGGCATCTTCCCGAGGACTCAGTTCAATGAGCCTGTCCAAATCCGCCTTGGCTTTTTGGTAGTCGCCTATTTTCTCAAAAATCCTCTCCCGGCAAAGGTAGAAGAACCTTTCTTCTTTCTGAAGTTCAATGGTCTTCGTGAAGGCCTCTGCTGCTTCTCGTTCTTTATCCGAGATGAGCAGCCTATATCCCTCGAGGCATAAGTTCCAGGCAATGAGATCATCGACAGCGCGGCGATATTGTTTTTCCACCAGCGCATCGGAGCCTTTGGATGAGAGTTTCTTTCGCAGACCGTCGATCTTTATAAGCGCCGCTTCCACCTCTCTTCCGATCTGCACTAGGTCACTGTTCCTTTGAGAATCCTTGCGGAGTGAATTCAGAGCCCTCACAAGGGCCGGTGGATCAGTCGCTATTTTTGCACTGAAAGAAAAAGATTTGCCATCCTGACTCTCTGAAATCGTCTCCGCCCTAACCAGCGCTGATACAAGAGCTCGGATCTCTTTTGGGCCGAGGAGAAACAGCTTTGCCTCCGTATGCTCTATGAGATAATTCCCCAAATCACTATATAGAAACCCTTCTGCCTGTGCACGGCCGATGGCCTTTGAGGATGCTTCGTTGTCCGGTTCACTCGCCCGATAGATGTATTTTTTTTCAAAGATCTTTACTTCAGCGAAGGCAGGGCTCATGGTGAACTGGAGCAACGGTATCATGATTAGAACGGTGCGCTTGATATTGAATAAAGCTTGCCAGTTCATTAATTCAGCCTCTCAAGGTCGGTCAACGATTATCCTCTGGAACCTGTATGGGTGGCGTTTGCGGAAAGGTGAATTTAAAATTTCTCTTCATGTTCTTTGTTTCTTGCGTCTCCCTGAATATGAGGGCCAATTTAAGCTGCTTGATTGCTCTCTGGCAGTCTAATATAGGCGCAGCCCTGTGGCCGCGGATTCAGGAAGTGTTCGAAAGTCGGTAGGTCTCTTACTCTGGTTTGCGGAATATCAGGAGTCAACTTTGAAAATATTGTTTTCTACGAGTAGTTCTGTCGCCCTTTTAAGCCTTAGGGAGAGTGTTCTTAAGATTACCTGAAAATATTGTGACAACTTGTTGTATTCCGGGTCTAAGAAAGCGCGGTCGATGAGCCCGACGGTTGTTTCTCCCACTGCCCGTGCTGTGGCAGTTCTGGGGATGCGGGCAAGAAAGGCTATTTCTCCGAAGATATCACCGGACTGTAATACCGCGATTACGGCCCTGCCTCCTTTAACTGCCTTGGACAGTTCCACAGCACCGGATTCAATCGTATATATCCAATCACCATGACTCCCTTCCTCAATAATAATCTGGCCATCCTGATAGGTTTCGTATGTTGCGATGGGTAACATTTTACATACTCCTTGAAAGTTTCCTCGATTTGACTTTTCTATCGTTTATAAAAGATAATGGTTGAGAAAGTTTGTCTGTGCAAGCCTGTCTTCCTGTATGCCTTCAGGAAGACGCCGTTGACTTCTCATTTAACTGACTCTATTGGTCAGGTTTCGCCGGGAGCTCTTTTTCATCGTCAATGCCAGGAAGGCCTTTTTCCCCTATTCTATAGGCGTCTAACACAGAAAAGAGCCAACAACATAAAACAAATAATAGGATAAAGTTAAGATTAATCGCACTATGAACGGAATCAATCCTGGCGAGATTAGAGACTGTCTGCATGTCAGCGATTCCGCCTCCACTCTGAATTGCCTTAAGACTCTCCAGGGCGCTGGCAACCACTGTTCCGATAATTATGCAGAGCGCCGATAGTACAAGTATCAGAATTGTGAGACCCCGCGTGTACCTCTTGAGATAAATCTGACCCAAGCCGGGAAACACAAAGCCTGATAATAGGGCGGCCTTAATAGAACTTTTCATATGTCATCTTCCATCATTAATTTAATTGGTCCGACCTCTACCTGTATTATAACATATTCTTAGTGGGTAATTCCGCTATTTTTTTGTTAGGAAAACACCTTAATTATGAGCGCGGAGCTATCACTTATTTCCCGTCATACTTTGCGATAAAGGGCAAGACTGAAGAACCGATGCCGTACCAAAATAATGCCTCTGCACCTTACTCGTTGGGATTATAGCTTCGTTCCTTTTGCTGCGATGTCCCTTTTTCTTTTGACCTCGTCTCTACGAACCAGTCTATCAGCTTTCGGGCAATACTGATCTTCCCGGGTATGGTCGGGAGTCTTTCAGGATCAAACCAGCCTGCATCAACGATCTCCGTTTCGTCAATCTTGATCTCGCCGCTGTCATATTCTGCGGTAAAACCTATCATCAGGGAATCCGGGAAGGGCCATGGCTGGCTTCCGAAATAACGGATATTCTTGACCTTGATACCCACCTCTTCTTCTATCTCGCGTTGTACCGCTTCTTCGAGCGTTTCGCCGAGTTCGACAAAACCCGCCAGGACGCTGTACAACTCTGAAGTGAATCGTTTAACCCGGGCCAAAAGCACCCTGTTTTCCTTTTCTACAAGAACGATGACGGCAGGAGAGATGCGGGGGAAAATCAATAATTCGCAACACGGGCACTCTTTGGCGATCATGCCCCTAGCACGGATCGTTTCCATTCCGCAGTACCCGCAATATCTTGTGGTCCTGTCCCACTCAATCATATGCACTGCTTTCATTGCTATCCTATGGAGGGATTCTTCAAGGCGTCCGTAAAGATACCTTAACCCGCGAAAAGCCATCTTGTCGGAAACCGAAGCGGTCTCGGAAATCTCAGCGCAATAGCAGTGGCGTCCGGCAATGGTCCCAAGATACCATTCCCTGATCGGTTCCAACCCAAGCTCCGCGGGGTTTGTGAAACACGGGACAGAGATTGTCTCTCCCGCCTCTGCAACCATCATCTTGTCAGACATAAACACGAACCACCTTGCCGGTTCCAACTTTTTCGGCGGCGCTTCAAATGAAGGGATAAGTCTGTTTTCCATAGTCTAATTTTTAGCCTTCTTTCCTATTTAGTTGTAAAAAAGATTCGGGGATTCCGATGCAGATAATTAGTTTGACTGCATTCACATCAGTACTTTCGAGAACACCAGCTTATCATCACCGATTCGGTAAAAATCCTTGATGCGCGCCGCCAGTTGGTACCCATTCCTCTCATAGAACCGTATGGTTGCGCCGTAAGATTCCTGTGATGACGTCTCAATGAGGAGCATGCGTCCGCCTTGCTTTTTGATTTCACGTTCGACATGTTCCAGGAGATAGCGTCCATTTCCCTGCTTCTGGGCCTCCGGATCGACTACGATCCAGTACAGATCATAGACACCCTGCGTCAGGGGAGTCGGACCGTAACAGGCGAAACCCCGCAACACGGGATTGCCCTTTCCGTATTCAAGGACGGCCAGGATATAGCCGCTCGCATCTCCTTCTTCAATTGCCTCGTCAACCAGTTCCAGCGCTGTCTCTATTTCGACATCATTGAATTTGCCCGATGAAACAACCATCTCTTCGATTCGGGATCTGTCGCGCGGTTCCAGTTGACGGATTCGTTTCTCTGGATCCACTTTTTTTTCACTCCGATACCCTGGCATCATCTACACAGCCCAAGCTATATCTGACAGCTTAGTCTCAAGGATAAGGTTATACATAGTCTGCTTCCCCGACCCTTGTACCATATTTTAAAAGAGAAAGCTTAGGTTATCAATTATGCGGCATAAGCCGAAATCACTTCCCCAAGAACGTCGATAAGGCAAACAATTGCGAACATCGTGGAGGGATCAGTCCTTCACGACTACCAGAGCCAGATCGATCTCATCCGCCCGGGACTTAGCAGGGCTCCAACGCAGTTTCCATTTATGCTTTGGTGTCTGCTGCTGCATGGCGACATCCGGAGTGTGGTATTCCGCCCACACGACAAAATCCAACCACCAGTCAAGTAACGCCTTATGACCCCAGAGGTGAACTTTGCTTGCCACACCCGGGTGCGCAACAAGCAGCAGGTCATATACGTCCCACTTGACTGTCTCTCCAGGCTGTATGGATTCCACGATCTTTGCCTGAGAGAGGGCCTCAGTGGCATCATGAACTATACCGCGTTCTTGCGCAAACGTGGCATGCGAAACGACACCGGCCAATACCGCATAGCCGGTATTCACCATCGAGAGCATTGCACGGGTGAAGGCAATCTCCCTGCCACCGCTCACCTGAAGTTTTGAAGGGACTGCCCGCAGGGAAATCTCCAGGCAGCTTTCCTTACTTTTCGTCTTCGTTTCCGCATCCTTTATGTCAGGCATAATTGTATCCTACCTTCCGGCTCATTTCCGATCTGCAATTTTATTCAATGTCTTTCTCAAGAAATCATCGGCAATTATCGGCATGGCTTAGTCGAGGCGCTACCCACATTTTAATCATATAACCCATACTGATTACTTTTGCCACATTTAGAGAGAAACTCATGACATTTTATTCCATCGTGCTCTGCTATTCTCATTTGCCGGAGGTGCAACTTTTCAGCTTATTTCTGATAGAAATATCGGGTACATCTTCAGGCCACCTTCTCGACGAACCTTTCCAGATAAAGGCGGATTCTCTGCCGATATATATCTTTTATTTCCTTGAGATCCTCTTCACGATTTGTCGATTTTTCATTCTCCCTCCGGTTCAACTTTTTGTTTCTCCGTGTTTCTTGCCTTTCACACGCTTAGTACATCATTTCATTACTAAGGTGTCATATCGACCGAAGGGAGATATCTTTTGGTTTTATCCCCTACTAAGACTTCTCGCGGAGTTTACCCTGAGTAAACCGAAGGGCTTGAAATGACAATAGTACATGGAAATTCCCGAAATGAGGCATAAAATACGTAACCGAATCGTTTTGATAAAGAAGAGGTCAATATCTCCATGAGGCAGGCCGGGAAGGCTTTCGCGGCAGAGGGATAAAAAATTTCCCATAACATGTAAGGCAGGGTTAGAAGAGGCGTTGCCTTTTTTATTGCCTGAATTTTAACGCTTACTGTGCGGAAGAATAAAAAAAATCTAAGGCGTCCTTGCAAGGCGGAATCCGATGTAGCGGGTCATGCCGGCCGGGTTGTAGTATAGACGATGCGCTGAACGGCTATACTTGGCGCCGTCGCTCCAGCAACCGCCACGCATTACCCGGTACGTACCGGACGAAGGGCCGGAAGGATCGGACAGGCGGCTCCTCCAAGAATAATCGCCGAACCAATCCTGGCACCATTCCCATACGTTACCGTACATGTCGTAGAGACCCCACGCGTTGGGGGCAAAACTTCCAACACGCACCGTCTTATCCCTGTATTCTCCTTTGGGACAGCCGGACAATGGGAAGTTGCCATTATAGTTCGCCTGATCCGTGGAAAGACACTTCCCCGTATAGAAGGGTGTCGTTGTCCCGGCCCGTGCTGCATACTCCCATTCCGCCTCCGTGGGAAGCCTGTATTTGTCTGTTCCCTCCATCTTGTTGAGCTTCCGGATAAACTCCTGGGCATCGTTCCAGGATACCTGCTCTACAGGACAATCATCACCGCAGCTCTTAAACTCAGAAGGATTGTTCCCCATTACCTTTTGCCATTGTCCCTGGGTGACCTCCGTGGTCTGCATGTAAAATGGGTTGCTGATCTTTACTTTGTACTGCTCCTCATTACTCGACCGATCTGGTTCATCGACAGGTGACCCCCTCTTGAAGGTTCCCGCAGGGATGAGGACAAACTTCGCTCCGGTGGTGGGGCTCGTGAAGACCTGTTCATCGGCTGCCAGACATGGGAGAGAAATAAACAAGGCAATCAGAATTGAGATCAGGTTAATCCGCAAGGAGGCATATTTCATCGGCTTGTACCCTTACTTTAAAAGTAGATCTTTTTTCTTATACATTAACCGTTCACAAATCACAAGACATGTTGTTGTTCGTATGAAACGACCCGAAAGATAAAACACCTTATTGAAAAAATAAAAGATTAATCCTTGACTTCTGATAAAAGACTCCATATACTACTTTCACTAAGTAAGTTTGGATTAAGACATTTTGAATTGCAAAGGATGGCCACCATACTTTTTAGAGTATCGGTGGTTTTTTCCTTTCTGTCATAGTGAGAATCCGGCTTAAGAGAATTTTTTGGAAAGGAGGATTACAGCTATGTCAGAAGGTAAAGTAAAGTGGTTTAATGAACATAAAGGCTTTGGTTTCATCGAAAATGATGAAGGCGGCGATTTGTTTGTTCATCACAGCGCCATACAAGGCGAGGGCTTCAAGACGTTGTCTGAAGGTCAGCGAGTCAGCTTTGATGTTGCTGAGGGCAAGAAAGGCCCCGCAGCAGAAAATGTGAAAGCATTATAAATTCACAAGAAGTAAGCAAGAGGCACTCAGTATAAAATAGTGTGAGTGCCTTTTTGTTTTTACCAATAATCCTGCGTACCGATGATCGTTGACGTGGGGTTTATAAGATCGATTAACAATTTAAATGAGAGGAAAAGTAAAATGAATAAGAATTTATATGTAGGCAATCTCACAGTAAACGCTACCGAAGATGTCTTAAAGGAGAATTTCGCTACAGCGGGAAAAGTAGCCACAGTGACTGTTATCAAAGACAATTATACAAAACAATCCAAGGGATTCGGATTCGTAGAAATGGAGACCGAAGAAGGTGCGCGTCAAGCCATCGAAATGTTCAACGGTGGAAAGCTTGACGGAAATACAATTGTCGTTAACGAGGCCAAACCCAGACGAGAGCAGGGAGGCCACAGACGAGATTCCGGTCGAAGCGGAGGATTTAGAGGAGGAAACAACGGCGGCGGTCGCAGATACTAAGGAGAGTGAAGATAATTTGCTTCAAGGCATCTCTTAATCTCATCACCAAAAAGGCAGTTCCAGAAATGGCTCTGCCTTTTTTATTATGGTATCGTTTGGTAATTGCGGGTTGGAATGTTGAATAGATAGTTTGAAATAGAAAGACAACATAAAAGGAAGGACTAAACAAAAATCCAATTGCTGCTTTTTCAAGATCGCCCATTCGGCGGAATCGCAGACTGTACCTATAAACAAGCAAGTCCGATCATTACTCCACTCTATTGATTACGGATAGAACGATGCACCGAACAAGCACTTCGTCCATCTCCTATATTCACCTTCCTTGAGTTCTGGTTTTTGTCTTCTCATGCCATATTTATCCGGGGATCGTTACAGAGCCAAAAATGATTTTGTACCCGGAGATGTTTCCTTTTTCATTTGGTATGGGAAATGCACGTTTCCTTGGTGAGCCTGAAAGGAACTATTGAATAGGCAATAATGTTCTAATTTAGGCAGATGATGGGAAAAAATTGCTGAGAATGTTTGCCTGTCAGTGGCTATAGAGAATAGCCGCCATTATGAAATTATAGGCATTGCCCGGAGTGAATTCACGGATCGTGATTGTCAAGCCTCCAGCAGCCCTGTGTGAATTTGAGAAAATAAGGCACTGATGTTATTTTGCGATTTTGCCTCTCGTTACAGCTTTGCTGCTACAAGGCCAAATTGCCGCTAAAGCAGCGGCCGTTTCTTGGCGCATAGCGGTGCGTAATTTTCATTGACAATCTAGCTGCGCACTGGCTACGTCGCCGCGTATCAGAACTAACGGACAATGCCAATGTGCAGGTGTCAAATATGAATTCTTTCCAGCAGATTTCGAAGGTGGCGTTTGAACTGCATAACGCCGGACGCCATCAAGAGGCAGAGACGATATCCCGCCTTTTAATAAAGATCAATCCACACGATGGCCAGTTGCTGTTCCTGCTAGGAATGGTTTTGCAACAAACGGGTCGGAGCCAGGAAGCCCTGAAATATTTAGAACAAGCGGCGAAGCTTCAGCCGCAGTCGGCCCCTATTTTTAACGGACTCGGTTTTGTTCATCAAAGCCTGCAGGATTATTCGCGCGCTGTGGAAAATCATGCGAAGGCGATCGAACTGGGACTGCAGGCCGCCGGCACTTTTTACAGCATGGGCTATGCCTGTTACAAACTAGGTGATGTGGAACAGGCGATTTCACTTTTTCAAAAGGCGGTGGAGTTGAATCCACAGTATGCGGCAAACTGGCATAATCTCGCAAAATGTCTTAAGGATTTACACCGGTTGGAGGAATCCATCGCAGCGTATGATCGGGCATTGGCGGTCGATCCTAATTGTTTTCAGGCAGGTTATGGCCGCGCCATTTCCCTGCTGACGGCGGGCCGATTGCAGGAGGGATTTCGCGAACATAATAAATGGCGCAACCACGGCCGCACGCCCCGCCAGTTTTCCCAGCCGGCCTGGAATGGCGAACCTATTCCCGGCAAAACATTATTCCTACATGCGGAGCAGGGATTTGGCGATGCGATTCAAACCGTGCGATTTGTCCGGCAGGTACGTGAACGCGCAGCGAATATCATCCTCGAATGCCGGCCAGAACTGAAGACATTGTTCTCCAGCTCCGGTTGTGCCGATGTCGTCATCGCTTACGGCGAAGAGATTCCACCATTCGATTGTTTTACTTCGTTGTTCAGTTTGCCCGGCATTCTGGGCACCACAATGCAGACGATTCCCAATGAGACGCCGTATTTGAAAGTAGCCACCTGCGAACATTTGCCGCCGGCTCCGGCCGGACATTTAAAAGTGGGGCTGGCTTGGGCGGGCAATCCGTTACATCAAAATGATGTGGCGCGTTCGATTCGCTTGGAAGAACTCGCGTTGCTTCTCCAAACGCCCGATGCCACGTTCTACAGCCTGCAAGTGCCGGTACCCGCTCGCGATGAAGTGTGCTTTCGATCTTTGGGCAAACTATTGGATATGAGCGGACGTTTAAAGGATTTTCTGGACACGGCGTCGGCAATTGCGGCGATGGATTTGATCATCGCCGTTGACACCGCCGTTGCCCATCTTGCCGGCGCACTGGCGAAACCGACCTGGACCTTAATCGCTTATTCACCGGACTGGCGGTGGCTTATGGATCGTCCGGATACGCCCTGGTATCCAACCATGCGTTTGTTCCGGCAAGCGCAAAAAGGTCAGTGGCAACCGGTCATTCTGCAAGTGGCGGAAGAATTGGGTCGTTTCACCGAAAGCGTCATATCTGCCGCGTCCTCCCGTTGGTGAGGAGAGTACAGGGGAGATAAATATTTAGATTTTAATTTTTTGAAAAATAGAGTGTGAGGAAGTCCTAAAAAGTCAAAATTTGCGAAAATTAGTCTTGCAACATACTGATTTTATTAATACCTATTTTCGAAAAATGCACGGTTGCCGGCTTTTTACGAGGTTATCAATTATATTTGTAGAAATTTTTTTAGAATACCAGATTAATATATCAAACGTTAGGCAGAAGAACGAAGGACTACATTATGATAAGACTCACGAATCTATATGATGCAGAGGAAATATTTCGCTTGGTAGAAGAGAACCGATTGCGACTCCGAGAATGGTTTCCTTGGTTGGATTCCACCAAGACGGCCGCTGATGTCAGGTTGCTCATCACCAAAGCATTGATTGGACACGTAGCGGGAACCCGTTTTGATAACGTAATCATTGCGGACAGTCAGATCGTTGGTCTTGTCGTGTTCGACTGGATAAATCATGGCAATAAATCTGCCGGTGTCAAGTACTGGATTGATATCGATGCGGAAGGCAAGGGTATTCTAACTTGCGCTGTGGTTGAGCTTATAGAAATAGCGTTTGGCTCTATGGGCATGCATCGAATTGAAATCCGGGCTGCAACAGGCAATGCGAAAAGCTGCGCTGTTGCCACGCGGTTAGGCATGCGATTTGAAGGAACAATCAAGGATGCTGAGTGGCTATATGACCATTATGTTGATCATAATATATATGCCATAACCAAACCTGAGTGGGAGTTGCCTCATCGGGTATCCGGGGGTTTTTCTCCCCCAGGTTGAGTAGCCGCACACCTTACAGTGCGCAGCCCTCTCAGAAGTCGGCCTGCAGATTTCCCGCACGAGCATCTTCAACAGTTTATTCACAGTACGGCGAGGAATTGCATCCTTGCAAAAGGTATGTACAACCTCGGACATCTCAATGGAAACAATTCGGTTTCCTTCCTCTCCGAGCTTTCTCTGCTATCCCCTTAAGTCCTGTTTGCATGACTGGTTTGTTCATTTCTTTGAATAAAGCCCTTTGCATGGAGCCCATGTTCCCAGAATAGGGAATAAGAATAATCTTTTCTGTTAAAGATTAACAGATTAACGAGATTCCCCATCCTCTTTATCTTAGGAATGACCCCCGGCTAATACAACTCTTCCCTTTCCCCCAAAAAAGAAAAAATAATATACTAGATTAAGAAAGAGTTTATTTATGAAGAGAACTCAATAATCTGCAATCCAGACTATTTCCATCTGGTTATCCCAAAGATTAACACTTTTTGAAATATATACCTGACCTGCCTCCGGGATAATACCATCGTGACGCGAGCTCCGCCGCTATACGCGTAACCGGGAACACGAACCCTATTCATAGCGCATGCCGCAGGACAATGATCTCCGGTTCTTTAGGCAGGGTCTCCACCGTGATCTTCATTTCCGATTTCGGCAGAACCTGAACGTTCTTTTTGCCCCGCGTAAATTCAGCAACAGTAGTAATCGGAAAGCCGCATTTCTCTGTCTTGTAGTGCATGGGTATGGTGATAGATGGTCTGATGTTATTCATGACCTTTGTGGCTGCCTGTGCATCAATCGTGTAAAAACCCCCCACGGGCAAAAGCAGTACGTCCACCTTGCCAATTTTACTCAACGTCTCCGGGTCAAGGTCATGCCCGAGATCTCCCAGGTGCAACAGCGTTATTCCATCAGCTGTAATAAGCGAGAGCAGATTATCTCCCCTTTCTTTCCCCAAGGCAGTATCATGGAAGGTTGGGAGCGTCTGAAGCTTCACGCCTTTGATCTCGTAGCTCCCTTCTTTTTTAACGTAATCATATTTTCCCCGAATGCTTTTTGTGTAGTTGTGGTCTCCGTGATTGTGGCTTGTAATAACGATGTCGGCCTCGTCGTCTATAGTACGATAGGATAAGGCGCCATCTGAAAATCCGGATTGATAAGGATCGATGATGATCCTTGTCCCATTTTCAGTTGTTATTTTAAAAGCTGCATGACCATACCATTCTATATTCATAGCGACACCTCCTTTTTATCGGAATGTTTCATTTCTTTTCCTTCAGAAAAAAGAGAAGCTCCTTCAAGATTGTCGAAGACAACTTCATAGCTTAATGAGAAGTCCCCTCGCGTGTATGGAGCAAGACCGGTCTATCGACCGCGCTTCGGATATCCGACCGATTGTGCCAGAATGATTTTCTGATCCGCTCTTAACTTCATGGCCTTAGAGAGCACCGGTTTATCTATATATGCGCGCACGACTGTTACCAACCCGGCGGAGGCGCAATAAAGATACACATTTTCGCTTATGAACCCCGTGTCCGCCGCCGCATACATTTCTTTTACCTGATCCGAAGCGGAACTCATCCTGGAATTATCAGCCACATATATAAGATTGACTGCAGCCTCTTTGACATAGTCCTGCTTACCAGTCAGCCCTCGCATGTCTCCTGCGACGATCATTTTCAACGAGTGTGATTTCGCTTCATAGAGGTAAATACCGCTGGAGGTAGCAACATAAACGTCAATTTCCTGTTTATTCATTGCAGAAGGCGCTGTCCGCTTACCTGAATCAGGACGACTGATTCCGGCAGCAGCCCAGAGCATATTTGAAAGAATATTCTCCGGCAAGGTCTCCGAGCTGAATTCACGGGAAGAGCTTCTCTTTGCCAGAACCTCCATCAGAGGATTGCCGGTAATTTGCGGCTTCGTAAGCTGAATCGATTTCTGTTCCTGCGCCATGGTGATATTCGGTCCCATGGCCGGGATGATGATGATAGAAGCCAGAATAACGGCTACAATTTCTCGTGTGATGATTAAGGCCCTTTTTCTCAATTTTGTCTTCATAGGTGTAATCTCCTTCTTTTAGTTTTTCAGCGTCACAGTGATCATTTCACTGGCCACTACAGTTATTATATAATTTTTCTCGTCGACTTTGGAAAACATTTGTGAAGATATCTCCCTTCGGTCGATATGTCACCTTAATAATTAAATGATGTACTTAGTTGATTACGTCCCGATTGTTTTCAGCGCCGTCATCAGAGTTTGAGCGTGATGGCAGGTGCCTAGCAGTAAAAAAACCGGCAAAGGATACAAAAATAGTAATCACGGCTATCGTGAATGTGAGTGATTTACCGCGCCACAAACCGACAAACCAACGCCGGAAGTCGTCCGCAAGCACAGCTGCCTTTCCGCCGTAGACTTCCAGATCATGTTTATAGATCTTCGTATTTTCCGGCATAATCGGATAAACAGTGCCGCCTATTATTTGATAACCAAGTGCGCCGCTCGAATCATTATCGGCTGTCTGATAAATGAATATTGCCGTACCCAGACCAACCAGCAGAATTATCGCGCTTATCAGATTAATGCATATGCGCAAATCTGCGCTTTTCCATTTCATGTTACGCCTGTTTTCGCTGTTATATCCCTATAAGATATCTCCTTGCCTACCAACCAATCATCCTGCTTCCAGAAACTTATCTTAAATAAGTCCTTCATGATACCTCAGTAACTTTTGAAAACACCCGACGGGAGCGGTATCCGGCGCAATTCGTTCTTTGGAGACAGTATAAGAAGAAATGCCTCGTGTGTCAATGAGTCATTGGCCACATAGAGATATATAGTATTCTGATGCTAGTGGAACTATATAGGAACAGAGGTCATTTCAGGCGCGTCGAATCCACAAATCCTTTTCTGATTGACGGATTAAATGATTTCTATGTGTTGAGAAGTGCAGACGCCGGATAACCGGAAATATAAAAACGCCTATTCTCTTATCGCCTGACTTGTGCTAGAAAATTTATGAATATCATATCCGGCCCCGCAGGCTTAAACGGCGGGCAGCGGGCAATTGAAAAGGATTCTCTTAACGTGAAATTTCGCTCTTACGACAGCGTCGAAAAAATTGAGTGCGAGACAGAAATTAGCAGCGCTGCTTCAAATACTATCCATGATTTCAGTCTCACATGGGAGCCATACGTGGACGACAAGGTTATATGTCAAAAGGACAGAGATTTTAACTACCGCTGTTTCGAATGGGATAGAATAATCAATATGTCGCAGAGTTCCGTGTTCATTGACAAATGCTATGCAGCGTATACCGGCACACGGCTGGACGGTTTGCTGTCTTTCAGGCATCAACGCAGGCTGTACCTGGATTTTTTTGCCACGGCTCCCTGGAATTATTACGGCACCGCCGGCAGAATGCGGCGAATAGGATCCGGCCTCGTTTATTTCACTATTAAGACGAGCCTCTCTCTATCTTTGCATGGAGAATTTGTCCTTTATGCACTGGGCGGATCTGAGCAATATTGCGAAAGGATCGGAATGCTCCCTACAGGTGACTACAAGTTCGGCCTGAAAAAGTATCATATGTCAAAAGATAAGGCAGCGACTTTCGACAGAAGGTTTCGGAAGTACATCATTAGCTGATGGATTGTAGTCGCTCACTTGCAGCTTTAGTTGGGGGTCAACATATCGGCCCAAGTTTATGTCTGGAAATGTTCACCTATATGGTATAATCTATCAGACAGTAGAATATTTTTCTTCTTATGAAGGATATTGAAACCGGTCAGCCATTTTCAGCGCCTCATCTCTTATACAACGAATCTACGAAGGAGTTTCGTACAATCGACTTACTTATACTCATACAGGGATAGAGACCAGATTCAGTATCTCCAGATTAATCGGTAATTAAGGAGCTTTCAGATATGAGAGATAAAGACAAGACGAAAGAGCAATCGACTGAAAAGTCAAGAGATATACGCAAGCCTGATTCCACAATAGGGGCTGGTAAAGCACAGAAGGCTCATGCTGAAAGATTGCAGAAGGGAAATGCTGCACCCCGCATTCTGATTGTCGAAGACTCATCGAAGATTCTGAAGCCCCTGACAGATATTCTTGCTAATCACGTCTATCAGGTTCGCCATGCCGCAAGCGGACAAGCGGCGCTGAAATTAGCGGCAGAAGAAAAACCAGATCTGATCCTGCTGGATACGCAATTGCCGGACATGGAGGGCCACGAGGTCTGCCGTCGTTTGAAATCCAACAAGAAGAGTCGTATGATTCCCGTTATATTCATTGGCCTCCTTGACGAAGCATCCGTCAAGATCAAAGGCTTCGATGCCGGGGCCATCGATTACATCACCAAGCCGTTCCGGCAGGCAGAGGTCTTGGCTAAAGTCAAAACACATCTGAATCTGCGGCGCCTGCAAGATCAACTGGATGCGCAAAATCTCGAACTCCAGCAAGAGACGAACATCCGCAAACAGACGGAAGCTGCGCTGCGTCAAGCAGAGCGACTGGCGTCCGATGCCATTGATTTTATGCCTGATGCTACATTTGCTATTGATCGGGAGGGGATAGTCATCGTATGGAACCGCGCCATGGAAGAGCTTACCATGGTCAAGGCGGAGGATATGCTTGGAAAAGGGGATCATGAATATTCGCTGCCGTTTTACGGGACCCGGAGACCGAAACTGATTGATCTGGTACTTAAAGCAGATGCGGCAATCGAGAAGCAATATCTCTTTGTCAGGAGACGGGGCGGGGCTCTTCTGGCTGAAGCAATGGTAACACTAAACGAGGAAAATGTTAAAGTCTGGGAAAAGGCGAGCCCCCTCTATAATGAGAAGGGCGACATCGTCGGCGCCATTGAGTCGATTCGCGACATTACCGAACACACGCTGACCGAGGAATCCCTGCGCCGGGCCGAGGCCGAATATAGAGGCATTTTCGAAAACGCGCAGGAAGGCATTTTCCGTTCAACCATCGAAGGGCGGTTCATTATAGCTAATCAGGCGCTGGCATCCATGCTCTATTACAGCTCTCCCAAAGAACTCCTGAACGCCATCACTGATATTCCTCATCAGCTCTATGTTAATCCGGATGAGCATGAAGTATTGAAGCAGATGATTAAAGACTATGGTCCCACGAAAGGATTTGAGACACAGTATTACCGGAAGGATGGCGCAAAGATATGGGTTTCAGTCAACATGCAAGCCGTCAGCGATACAGACGGTCAGATGCTGTATTACGAAGGCATCATAGAAGATATTACGGTGAGTAAAAAAGCGGAAGAAGAACGCAAGTGGAATATTCAGCGGTTACGTCAGACAGTGCAGGCAACCATCCAAGCCATGGCCATGGTAGTGGAAGCGAGGGATCCATATACGGCCGGCCACCAGAGACGTGTATCGAACCTTGCCCTCACCATTGCCACGGAAATGGGCCTTTCACGTGAGAGGATAGACGGAATCCGCATGATGGGCGCTATCCACGATATAGGCAAGATATCCATTCCTGCCGAGATACTCAGCAAACCTACGAAACTTAACGACATGGAATTCGGTCTGATAAAAGCGCACGCGCAGGCCGGCTACGACATATTGAAGGAGATAGATTTCCCCTGGCCGGTCGCAGAAATTATACTTCAACACCATGAAAAGCTAAACGGTTCAGGATATCCCCAGGGGCTGAAGGGTGATGAGATTCTTCTTGAGGCAAGAATTGTGGGCCTTGCCGATAAGGTGGAAGCCATGGCATCGCACCGTCCGTACAGGCCGTCCCTGGGCTTGGAAGAAGCCCTGGCAGACGTCTACGAGAATAGAGGCACCCTCTACGACGCTGACGCAGTGGATGTCTGCATGAAACTTTTCCATGAGAAGCATTATCAGATGAATGGATGATGACAGCTCGTTGCGATATTCAGCTTGCTGCGAGGATTGTATTTTGGGTAGTACGGGAAGGAAGAGATCACTTAGTTCTACAAAGTCTTAACCTGTTTGAGCCAGCAAAGTTGAAGACTACCGATTAAAAGTCATTAATTGTAAAGGTCTTTATTGAGACCATTTTTCTGGCGATTAAAAGAGAGGGGTGCCAATTTTGTGGCGAGCAGGGCTTCGCCTTGCACCCGAAAAAGAAGATTAGCTGATTTAAAAACTGATGACATCTGTTGATTTCCTAAAGAAAGATTGAGTCTACCGAAAGACCTGATAAATCTCTCTTTCAAGAAGTCCTGTTGTAGATGGACTTTGAAATATCGCCAAGACCAATTAATCAAGCCACATTAGTTCTAGTACTTCGCTTCAATCTCTTTAATCAAATCGAATAGTCTCTGATTTACGGGCGTAGGAACATTGTACTGTCTCCCCAGGGAGATCACCTTGCCGGCAAGCATCTCCACCTCTGTTTTCCTGCCGGCCTCCACATCCTGAAGCATGGAAGTTTTCCCCTGCGGGTTGAGACCCAGGAGAATTTCATTAAACCTTTTGATATCCTCATGAGTGAGATTTACTTGCGCCTTTTCAGAAAGTCTGATGACCTCCCGCATGGCCGATTCCATCAGGTTTCTGGCCTCCTGAGAGGTTTGAAATACCAGGTATGGCGCGCGGAGTACGGCTGATGCCTGATTGATCCCGACATTGATCATGAACTTCCACCACATGACGCGCATCATATCAGGAGGCGTTTCACAGATGATCCCCGCCTTGTCGAAGAGGGCCTGAATACGCTTAACACGGTCTGTAAGGAATGTGTTTTTTGCCTCCCCAAAGAATATTTTTCCCTGGTTGCTGTAATTCACACGGTTTCCTTCCCGCAGGGCATCAATGCCCACGGACACGGCATACAGAACCTTTTCCATACCGTAGACGGCTCCAATACGCTCCTCGCTCTCTATGCCGTTCATGACAGATATGATGGCTGTTTCCGCCCCCACCCTGTTTCTCATGTCCCGTATACCGTCATCCAGGTGATGGTATTTTACAGCGACTATAATAAGATCGGAAGGGGCCGACAGATCTTCCGGCGGGACAGCGGGAATGAAGTAGCGCTTGCTGTTGACGATGAGACCCTCTTTGCGAAGCCGCTCAAAACGCTTCCCTCCGGCAACAAATGAGACTGAGTGCATATCCATATCATAGAGGAGACCGCCGTAGGCGGCTCCCAATGCCCCTGCCCCGATAATGGATATTGTCTCGATCAATGGTTTCATGTTCTTTCTTATAGTCCGCTCACCATCACAATGACGGCATCTGTTTTACGTTCAGCGCTTAGACCGCCTGAACATCACGTTCCATATTTGAGGCTGGAGCTCCGGAGAAAATATTTATCTCGCTAATCTTCAATAATGGCTACAGGACGGCACCAGCCCGCCGAGGCCCGTTTTATCTTTACGGGAAAACAGCAAACACTGAACCCGTTGGATTGTCCTATGGCGCTGAAGTTGGCCATCTTCTCCATGTGGCAATATCCCATGTCTATGCCGGCGAAGTGGGCCTCCCAGATGACCTCGCGATTACCCGTCTCTTTGAATTCCCGGGCCAGATAGGGCAGAGGACGATCCCAACTCCAGGCATCTATCCCCACAACACGCACGCCTTTCTCAATAAGAAACAGGGTGCTTTCACGGTCCATGCCCGCTCCCCTGGTAAGATACTCTGGCCTTCCCCAGGCCTCGTCTGCGCCTGTCCAGATGAGGACTATGTCGAGAGGCTTAATCTCGTAACGGATTCGCTCCAGTTCCTTCTTGACATCCGCTACGGTGATCCTCTCACCGTCACCCTTGTGGCGGAGGTCAAGGAGGACGCTGCTGCTGAAACACCACTCTAGAGGCACCTCGTCGATAGTTATGGCTGCCTTTCCCCGATCCATTGTGGGGTGGTAGTGATAGGGGGCATCCAGGTGAGTCCCGCTGTGCGTCGTGAGAGTGATGAACTCGAGAGCCCAACCCACACCTCCGGGGAGATGGTCTTTCCGGATGCCGGGGAAGAAGTCGAGCATCTGGTTGGCTCCCATGCCGTGATCGATGTAGTCGATCTTCGGAATCATAATCGGCGGATCCGATGGCAGGCCAGATTCGATACTGATACTCAGGTCAACGAAGCGTTTCATTGGAGTATCTCCTTGGATGATAGTTGGTCGTCCTAGTGTTTTTTCTTCACTCTGAAAATTTTCCGCCGTCGTTATTACCGTGGACTCTCCGGCTTTGGGGCAGGTGTTTGCGGGACTGCCCGTTTTTCCATAGCCTCCCGTTGTTTGTCCGAATACTTCATCACCTTTTCTACCCCCATCTCGTCCGGTGACAGCCATTCACATTTCCCTGTATAATGGTCACATGCAAGCCCGGTAAGACTATTGGTAATATGAAAAAACTGGTATCTGTTCGCCATTCCGTAAATGAAAATAGCCAAGGCAAACAAAACAAGAACCGCTACTCTAAAAAACTTTTCAAATTTCATGTAAGCTCCTTTCATGGATGTTAAACTATTTATTATACATCGTCAGCATACTTCCATTGCATGTCCCACTGCGATAAACGCTTTTTTGCTCAGCTGTTCATTCGGTGACGAATCTTTCATCGCCTTTCCATCATCAGGGAATCGAGGATGCCGCAGGTGTGATAATTAGGGGTTTCAAAAAGATCCTCTGATTTTTCGTTCTGTCAATTACCGATCCTGAATATCCTGACGCCGCAGGGTTCAATATCAATCTCAATGTCACTAACTTGCGATTCATACTGGTCTTCGCTAATTCTGTCCTCCATCCGTATTTGTTTTGTATTGTTTGAAAATGACGAAAGGTCAACCTGTAAATGATAGCCATTATGAACGTCGAGATTTGCAAAGATCAGATAGCCTTTGTCCAATTCTTTACTCAGGCGACGCAAGGCACCCAGCACCGCGCCGTGGCCGTTGTCAATAAATTCCAAATTCCCGTCCTGATGAAATACGGGTGATTCCGTAAGCACACGGTTAATATTTCTTATGCCTTCAGCTATATATAAATTGTCCTTGAATTTATATTTTTCTTTCCTGCCGATAAAATCTATTTTTTCAGGATGCCCATATTCAACCCCCTGGACTATACCGGTCTGCCCCGTACCCATGAGAGTTGTAATCGCATAGCGCGGCACAGCAGCCTCGGCCTTGCCAAAAAGCTCGGCTGGGGCGCCTGTATCATGCGTTGTGATAGGCATATGAAAACGCACCTTCCGCCCTATGTAATGAATGTAATTTAGGTAACTCCGAAGATTATAGGCATAAGGGTATTCCCACTGATTGGCAAGAAAGAGATTGATTTGCCCTTCAGCAGCCTTTTTCATAATCGTATTGGAATCTGTAAAGTACTCGGCCATAATAACGAGGGTTGGGTAGACTCCGCGCAGGTCTTCAAGGAGGCTCGCAACAAACCCTTCGTGGCTTGAATGCAGGTTGTCGAGGCGGATCATGCCGCCCGTAAGCTGGGCGAAATGGGACCAGAACAGGGAATATTTTTTCATATAATCCCAGATGTCGCTGCGGATATCAGGATGGGGATGGTCATAATATATTTTTACAAGGTCCCCCCATTTCAGCCAAGAGTTCATATGCCAGCAGCCTGCACGATTCAGTCCGTCTTTCTCGCTCTTATCAGGAACTATCCACTCCGGGCACATCTGCACCATTTTGCTCCTGACCCCTATGTGATTAAAGACGAGGTCAAAACAAAGCCGGATTCCCAGTTCTTTCGCTTTTTCAACAAATTTTTCAAAGTCACGAAACCCGTATCTGTTCTCTTTTCCGCTGTAGGATTTGTCAATGGAAAATAGATCGTGAGCTGAATAGGGGCTTTCAGAAATATCAAGGCTGGTAATGGGCAGAAGATGAACAGCATTAAACCCAAGCCCTGCGATGTGGGGCAGAAGCTCAATCCAGTCGCTGATGGTGCCTGAGATGGGTATTATCATGGTGTACATCCTTATATCCTTCAAAGCCTCCGGATCCACGATCACATGGCTGAAAGGAACCCTGTCCCAGTACCAGGTTTTGCCGTCATCGAGAGAATATTTTAATTTGAATTTGTAGCTGCCGCAGAGCCTTACTTTGTGTGACAGGCTATAGATATTGTCCTTTTCCTGCTTAAATTCGAGCTCGCGCCATTCATCCTCCGGGCAGTCGATATTCGTATATAGAAAAACTTTGGCACGGTTATTTTCCTGCTGGAATTCGACTTCCAAATGGAGGTCGTCATTCTGATAGACTCTAAAAAACTCATCGGGAACGACGGGGAAGGAGCGGCGCAAGAGACCTTCTTTGCCTATCCTCATATTTCGGGACTTGAGCTCGGGAATTTCAAAAGGAAGGAAAGATGGCTTTGCATCCATAGTTCAGATCCTGACCTAGATATCCGTAATTATCAAGAATGCAACTACTAACATATAAAACCCTGCATATCAACAGTGTTGAAGATATTGTTGTCTCTTGACATACAATCGGCTTTCTTCTATATATCAACAGCGAAACGACGAGTCTTCACCGAATGAGATTAAACTTAATGAACTGGTTAGTGTGACGGGATATGAGGTATTGGCATAGTGGACGCCAAGCCTGATATCAGCAGTTGCCGCGTCAAGGAATTTCCAAATGCCCATTTATGAATTTGAGTGCAGTCAATGTAAGACCGTGTATGAACGATTGATGAAGGTCGACGAAAGATACGATGTCCTGGAGTGTCCGTCATGCGGGGCAAAAAAGCCCAAAAAGTTAGCTACCGCATTCCGAACCCACGCCTGGTCGACTTTTCTCGATAACATGGAAAAGAAGATCAGTCCCCATAAATTCAAGTAACAGGCATTTTTCCAACACCGCCTGTAGGTCTTGCTATGCGTCGCCTGAAAACAAATTTATTCCCAATGTGGAGCGCTGTTTTATTGGAGATTCTGTTCCGACCCTCTGCCGCCGGCAATGGTCTCGATAATTTCCCGTCCGTAGAGTCTTATCTTTTCCGGAGAAAGTATCTCTGTCTTCCTCAGTATTTCCATGGAAGATGCCTCGGATCTTGCTAAGTCAAGCAGGGCCTGATCGGGTAATATCCTGAAGCGCGCCATGTTTGTCTTCTTTGCCTTCTGGAAACGCCACCAGTAAAGGTTCAGCAAGTTATGCTTCTGTTGCGCTGAAAGGGACTCGTACCCCTTGATACCTTTGCATCCCTGAGGATTGAAGAGTTTCTCATTCCATGTCACAGCCGCGATCTTGTCAAAAGCCCTTGCCGCTTTTCTCTTTAGACCGCTCAACTGGATCTCAGACTCAAGCCTCCGATACAGGGCCGTGAGGTGTACCGTGTCCTCTACGGCATAGTGTATCTGTTCTTCCGTCAGGGGGCGGGTTTCCCATTTGGAACGCTGCATTTTCTTATCTTTCTTGAGTTCCGTGCCGAGATACTGGCTTATCAATGTTGAGAGAGCAAGATGGTGACAACCGAGGATGGATGCAGCCTGATGTGTGTCAAAAATATTCTTGAATTCGAAACTGTAGTCCCTTTTTAGAAGCCGGATATCGTTATCACCGGCGTGCATAATTTTGAGGATGGCAGGATCTTTGAAAAACGTTCCCAAGAAGGAAAAATCAAGCTTGCCCAGAGGGTCGAAGAGGTAAGTCATTCCCCCCGCATCTATCTGGATTAAACAGAGGACTTCGCGAAAATATCTGAAGGAATCATACTCTGTATCAACACAGATAATGGACGCGTTGCCGATATCTTCTTTTGCCCCATCCATTCTTGTCTGCGTATCGAGCCAGACCCATTGGTGATTCATTTCCATGCTCACTTCCTGTGCGCTCTTGCCATCCAAGAAACAACTCTTAACTGAAGGGAGGCTCAACCACGAATTGCCGCGAATGTCAAGCTAATTAACTTTTCCAATTGACAAGCTAATTTGCTTTGGCTTATAGTGCGCCTTCTAAAAAAGCGGGCTCCTGTTCTCTCTTGATAGTCGATAGGATCCAAAAAACCGCCGCAAATGCAGGAACCCTGCGTAAGGAAAACCGCATGAAGTATGCCAAATCAGATTTAACGCGTGGATACGCGAATAAGATTCTCAATATCGATCTTCATAACGGAGCGATAGATGTGCAAAGCCTCGATCCACGCGCACGGGATTATTTCGTCGGCGGGAGAGCCCTGGGCTTATATCTACTCTACAGGCGAGTAAGCCCGAATACGAGCGCCTACGCTCCGGAGAATCCATTGATCTTTTCCCCGGGGCCACTGGCGGGTGTTCCCAATTTCCCGGGTACGAGCAAATGCATGGCGCTCTCTATGTCCCCACACACAGGAATTCCGGGGGTATCGAATTTCGGCGGACATTTCGGGGCTCACATGAAATTCGCCGGGTTCGACGTAATTGAGATCACGGGAAAATCGGAAAAAGACGTTTTTATTGTTATCGATGGGTTTAAAAATGAAGTAACGATTATTGAAGCGCCGAAGATAGAACAAGTCTTTGCGCTGGAGAAATTTATTGCCGATAAATTTACAGAGGAAGGCTATGACAAGAAGAACATAGCCTTTGTTACAACCGGCGTAGGCGCGGCCAGTACGACATATGGATGTATCAACAGCCATTATTATGACCCTACGAAGACGACTGACGGCCAGAAGGGGTTTTTCAGGACAAAGCAGGCAGGCAGAACCGGCCTTGGCTCGGTGATGATCGACAAGAAAATACGGTCCGTCATCATCATGGCGGAATATCCGCACGGGGAAAATCCATATGGCGCAGCAGACTGGGAAAAGGCGAAAAAGGCGGGATCGAGACTTTCCAAGGTTATAAGGGAGGTTGATCCGGTATCACTTAAAATGTACCGTAAGGGAAGTGCGGGGCTAATCAGTTTCATGAACAAAGAAAATTACAGGTCTCTGCCTGTGAGCAACTACCAGTATGGTTCCGATCCCAGAGCGGAACAGATCAGCGGCAAATTTTACGCTGATAACCTCTTTGATCATAGAGGTATGGACGGGTGCTACCCAGGCTGCTCTCTGCGGTGCACCAAAGGCGGCTGGGTTACCCTATCGGTCGGTGACCAAAAAGGCAGGAAGGTCTGGGTCGACGGACCAGAATATGAGACAGCATGCGGTTTCGGCTCAAATTTAGGCATATGGAATGCTGAAACCGTCATGGAAGCAAACTGGCATTGCGATAACTTCGGAGTCGATACCATAACTGCCGCTGTTATCATCGCCTTCTTGATGGAGTGCTTCCAGAGGGGTTATCTCACGAAGGATGATACGGGCGGTTTGGAACTCACATGGGGAAATGAAAAGGCGGTGCTTGGTTTTCTGCGCCAGATTAGCAGCGGCGAGACGGAGTGCGCGAGAGAAGCGGGAAAAGGGATGCTTAGCTTGCTGGACTGGGTTTCCCGCAGGTATGTCAAAAGAACGGACCGCGAAAATCCCAAGGAGGAACTCATGAAATTTGCCATGCAGGTGAAGGGCCTTCCATTTTCTCTTTACAGGACGCACAGGTCTCTGTCCATGCAGGCGTCATATGCGGCGGCCAGTGATATAGGGGCGCATCACGCAGCGGCATGGCTGATTAAAGCAGACCTCCTCGGCGCCTTTCCTTCTTTCAAAGACAAGGCTAAAGCCCTTATAACCTATCCGAGGGTTCGTCTAGGCAATGACAACCTGGGTCTCTGCAAGCTCCCTTGGGTGGACGTATTCAATCCGGATTCGGAAAAAATGAAGAACACCGACATATACATAAACCCGGCCTCACAGGAGATGTATGCGGAATTCTATAACGGCATGCTGGGTGCGGATCTCACATGGGAGAAGATCTATGAGCGGACAGACAGGGACATAAATTTGCAAAGGGTCATGAATGCCGTGATCTTCGGTGAAAAAACAGGCGAGCATGACTGGGTGCCTGACCGGGCAATAGGGCCTACAGATGATGATCTCTATGATGCCGAAAAGGATTTCCACGATGGGGAGGTAAGCAAGATATTCGGGAAGCCTCTCGAAGACGTAGAGAAGATGCATACGAAAGATAAGAGGGAAATCCTGATGAACTTCAGGAGAGAACAGCTGCAAGAATTGATACGGACGTACTATAGCGAGCGGGGCTGGAATGCGAACGGGGTGCCGAAAGTGGAGACCCTGAAACAGGTCGGGTTATGGGAGTTTCTCAATAAAGAAACACAAATGAAAATTACCGAAATGAATAGCTGAACATATACATAAAGTGTACGTTATTGTCATCCCTCCTTGCCCCGATCCAAACTAATCATTACGGACAAGGGGGGATGCCTTTTAAAGGAGCAGCAACACTTTTGCGAAAGCAGAACATAAGAAATATTGTTATCATTGCCCACGTTGATCACGGCAAAACGACCCTCGTCGATGCCATGCTCAAGCAAACGGGCACCTTTCGGGAGAATCAGGAGATCGCAGAGCGGGTGATGGACTCTATGGATCTCGAGAGGGAGCGGGGGATTACCATCATGGCGAAGAATACGGCCATATGGTACGACAACATCAAGATCAATATCGTCGATACGCCCGGTCATGCTGATTTCGGAGGTGAGGTTGAACGCAGCTTGAATATGGTCGATGGGGCAATTCTGCTGGTCGATGCCAGTGAAGGACCGCTTCCGCAGACACGATTCGTTGTTAAGAAAGCCCTCGCCAGAAAACTGCCCATTGTGGTCGTCATTAATAAGATCGACCGCGGTGACGCCCGGATCGAAGAGGTCATTAATGAGGTTTACGACCTATTTATCGATCTCGATGCGAATGAGCGGCAGATCGAGTTTCCCATACTCTATACCAACGCAAAACGGGGCATTGCCCATCTGAAGCCGCAAGATCAATCGGAAGATCTCAAGCCCCTGTTTGACGCGATCTGTTCCACCATACCCGGTCCTGCTGCCGATGATGCACAGGTTCCCCAGTTTCTGGTTACGAACCTCGATTATGATCCCTATGTGGGGCAGATCGGTATCGGGCGCTTGATCAACGGCAGTCTCGCGATGAACCAGACATATGCTCTTTGCGGAGAAAATGCGATCACACAAGGAGTCAGGTTCTCCGCCCTTTATACATTTCACGGTTTGAAGAAAAAACAGGTGGATGTCGTCGAGGCCGGTGACATAGTCGCTGTTGCCGGCGTCGAGGCTATCAGTATCGGCGATACGATTACATCACAGGACAATCCCATGCCGCTTCCCCGGATACTTATAGATGCGCCGACCGTCTCCATGATCTTTTATGTCAACAACAGTCCCTTTGCCGGCAGGGAAGGGAAGTATCTCACGACGCGTCATCTCCTTGAACGTTTGGAAAAGGAGAGTTTCCGGAACGTGGCGCTGAAACTCAAACTGTTGGAGCGCAAGGACGCCTTCGAGGTCTGCGGCCGGGGAGAGCTGCAGATGGCCGTGCTGATCGAGACCATGCGACGGGAAGGCTATGAGCTCATGGTATCGAAACCAAACGTCATCACGAAAAAAGAAAACGGCAAGATCCTTGAGCCCGTGGAGCGCGTTTTTATCGACATCCCCGAAGGGTTCGTCGGCATTGTGACGGAAAAACTATCGGTGAGAAAAGGACGCATGGTCCACTTGATCAATAAGGGAAGCGGCCGGGTCAACCTGGAGTTTCTTGTACCCTGCCGCGGCCTCATCGGTTTCCGCAGCCATTTTCTGACGGATACCAAGGGGGCGGGTGTGATGAATACGCTCTTTGAAGACTATCAACCGTGGTTCGGGTCGATCCCGCAGCGCGCAAGCGGCACTCTTCTGGCCGATAGAAACGGCAGGGTTACGACCTATGCCAGCCTGGCCATGGTGGACCGCGGTGAACTCTTCGTTGAGGTGGGAACCGAGGTGTACGGCGGGATGATTATCGGCGAACGCAATCGCACCGGTGATATGCCAGTGAATATTACCAAGGAAAAGAAACTCACAAATATAAGGAGTTCGACGGCGGAAGCGACCGTGACCTTAAGGCCGCCGCGCCCGCTCTCCCTGGATCAGTCCATTGAATTTATCGCTGAGGATGAACTTGTGGAAATAACTCCGCAGCACATACGCCTGCGGAAGATGGAGCTTGATCCCAATAAACGGGGATCGAAGCGTAGGGAAGATGATAAAGATTAGACGTCGGAATGCTTGAGAACAGTCTTGCGTCGGAACCCACGCCATGACGGTGGAAATCAGATCGGAATGTTTCTCGAACGCATCATGAGCGGGTTCATCTGGTCGCACAACAACAAGAGAGCATCCTTCGAGATGGGCCGCCTCCAGCTTTTCCTGTGTTCCCCCGGCAGGGCCCTCCCGAGCCGACAACCAGGTAAGTTGGGTCCAGAAAATCCGGTCCCACCTTGAATGTCTACACCTTCAGCCCGCGCTTTCTCAGCGCCATAACGATGTCCAGGGTCAGGGACGTCTTTCCCATACCGATTTGTGTGCCCGCTATGACAATACGGGGGCAGTCCATTATCAGTATTCCACTCCCTTTTGTCCTTTCCATCCGTCTTGAAAACTGTGTTTGACCATGCGCATGTCCGTTACCGTGTCGGTTATGGATATCAGCCCTGCCGTGGCGTTCCGGCCCGTCATGACGACGCATATGCCGGGGGGTCCTCGCAGGACGGCTTCGATCACTTCTCCCTCGTCCAGGAGTCCCTTTCCGATGGCGGTGCATATCTCATCGAGAATGACAAGATCGTATCCGCCTGACGAAAGGGCTTGCGCAGCCAGTTTCAGGCCTTCCGCAGCGGCCGTCAAGTGTTCCTGGAATGCCGGGTCGTTTCGCTCCGGGACAAAGCCCCTGCCTGTCTGTACGATCTCGCAACCGGGTAAATGCCTGCATGCCGCCAGCTCTCCCGTTGTGGGATCCGACTTCACGAATTGGATTATCAAGGTCTTTATGCCGTGCCCGCTCGCGCGGAGGGCCATCCCCAGGGCGGCCGTCGTCTTTCCCTTGCCGTCCCCTGTAAAGAGCAGTATCCTTTTCTTGTCTTTCATCTGAGAATGTCTCCGCAATTTATAATATAGACCCTGCCTTGTCTCAAAATCCCCTCTTTTGCAAAAAGGGGATGGGGGGATTTGATGATTTCACCGCAATCCCATCAACCGATAGATTGCATCCATGTTCAGGCACCGTCGAACGACATCGGCCAGGCGGTCGAAAGCCGGCTCCAAGTCATAAGCGGCGAGCAGCTTTCCCACAGGAGCCAGGCCGCGGCGGGTTCTCAATCTGTCGATAAACCACCGGCGAAATTCGTCGGCATCGAACATCCCGTGCAGGTATGTTCCCCACAGGAGACCGTCTTCCGATCTTACACCGACTACCGCTCCGTCTTCACGCGCAACGGCGGCAGGCATGTTCATGCCGTTTGTCTGCCCATGGTGTATCTCATATCCCCTTAAGGCAAGGCCTGAGGCGGCATGACGCGCTGAAACGCATTTCAGGGTCTTTTCCAAGGCCAGCGTCGTTGTGACCGGCAGCAGTCCCAGTCCTTTGATGGTCCTTCCTCCGGACTCGATGCCGTGAGGATCGGCTATCTCCGCCCCGAGGATCTGAAACCCGCCGCAGATTCCGACAATCTCCGTCTTTCCGTTACGGGCCAAGTCTGCGATCCTTTCTGCGAGACCGTCCTTCTTCAAATATTCCAGGTCGCCGATGACGTTCTTGCTACCCGGCAGGATGACTGCGTCAGGGTGTCCGATATCGCGGGAGGACCGGATGATGCGTAGGTGCACGTCGGGCTCTAAGCGGAGTGAATCGTAATCGGTAAAATTAGATATATGGGGAAGATCGATAAGCGCGATCTCCACCGCATCCCCCGCAGGGCGCGTTGTTTCTTTCGGGCCGTTCTTGAAGGTGACGGAGTCCTCTTCGGGGAGTGCCAGGTCTTTGAGATAGGGGACGATGCCGAAAGTAGGACGCCCTGTATGGCGCTCCACATAAGTTATGGCATCATCAAGGAGCGATTTATCCCCCCGGAAACGGTTGATTACAAACCCTGCCACCAGTGCCCTTTCCCATTCCACAAGAACCTCCATTGTTCCTACGAATGACGCAAAGACTCCGCCCCTGTCGATGTCGCCAACAAGAATGACCGGCGAACGGGCGTAGCGGGCCATGGCCATGTTTACTATGTCGTGGTGCTTCAGATTGACCTCTGCAGGGCTTCCCGCTCCTTCAAGGATAATGACGTCGTGCTCGGAGGCGAGGGAATCATATGCCTCCAAAGCCCTTAGGAACGCTTCGGGCTTGTAGCGGATATACTGTCCCACATCCATATTCCCGACAGGCTTTCCCATAACGATAACCTGGGCGCCCGTGTCACTGCTGGGTTTGAGAAGGATGGGATTCATCCGCACATCCGGGTCGATCCGGCAGGCCTGCGCCTGGACGACTTGGGCACGGCCCATCTCGCCGCCATCCCGCGTGACGTATGAGTTCAGAGACATGTTCTGTGCCTTGAAGGGCGCGACGCTATAGCCGTCCTGCAGCATGATGCGGCAGAGGGCCGCTGCCATGACGCTCTTTCCCGCGTTGGAGCTCGTCCCCTGGATCATGACAGCAGGCTTCGTCTTCCTGCTGATTGCTGTGTGAGTCACGCATAGGGCGTCGCGGAGCTTGTTTAAGAGCTGCTCATTTTCTTCAGCGGTCCTGACCGCTACGCGGAAGAACCTTGCATCCAGTCCGTCAAAATTATCACACACCCTGATGGCGATTCCCATGGGCAGGAGTTTCTGTGCCACCACCGGCGCGCTCAGACCTTTTCGGTCAATCCGCACCATGAGATAATTTGCCTCTCCCGGGTACACATAAAGCCCGGGGATGGACTGCAATTGCTCCGTAAGAGATTTCCGCTCCGTCTGGCAATATACCTTCGTCTTCCTCGCATATTCTTCGTCCTCCATGGCCTTTTCCCCGACGGACTGGGCAAGGGTATTGACCGACCAGGGGGGCATCATCGTCCGTATTCGCGAGATGATGGCAGGGTTAGCAATAGCGCAACCCAGTCTCAGCCCCGGAATGGCGAAGAACTTGGTGAATGAGAGAAGCACGATGAGATTGGGGGGACGCCTGTGGGTCAGGCTGTCCATGTCTTCCACAAATGCGGCAAAAGCCTCATCGATGACAAAGGTGACGGACGCATTCCTCAGGGCCAAATCTCTGAGGGCAGCGGCGTTGCAGAGCAAGCCCGTCGGATTATTCGGCTGGCCGATAAAAGCGATGTCGTTTACTTTTAGCCGCGCCTCGATAGACTTGAGATCAGGTCTGAATCCGTCATCTTCTTTCATGATAATCTTTTCCACCGGAAGCCCGGCGAGTTCCGAGGCCCGTGCATAATCGGAATATGCGGGAACTGTAACGACGGCACGGCTCACGGGAAGGGCACGGGGTATGAGATAGAGTATCTCTGTCGAACCGTTCGCGGCTATAATCTCATCTTCAGTGACTCCATAACGGGCGGAGATGGCCTTAATGAGGGCTGCACAGTCCGGGTCAGGATAATGGGTGAGGGAAGCAATCGTCCGGCTTATGAGAGGCCTGACCCAATCCGGTGGACCGAGTGGATTTATATTAGCTGAAAAGTCCAGAATAGCCTCCGGGGAAAGGCGTGCCGCCGATGCCAGTTTTCTCAGGTTTCCACCGTGTTTGTTTGATGCCATGTCCTTTTCCTGTATCATACTGCTTTATCGCCGCACACCCCGGCAATGGCATGATGGCAACTGGATGCTAACGGAGACATTCCGGCATGGTCAGGTGAGCTCGCAGATTTGAACGAACCGCAGAGATCTTTGCAGACCGGGACTGCGGGCTGGTAAAGCTGGGCTGGAAAAATTGTGAAAGGTAATGTAACCGTAAAAATCCCCCCTCGAGGAACCGCGATGGATTGGTTTTCCGGCTTCGGGCTGCCTACTCACCCGCCTTCCCGTTATGCACTTTGCATGACAGTGGCTTTTTGAGGTTTTCGTTCCCTTCACGGCTGCGGGGCAGCGGGGGCATTTAACCCCTCTTCCACACATCCATCCGTATCTTTTTGTTATTCAAGTGATGAGTAACAAAGGAGGATTTCTTTGTCAAGAGTTAAATGGCAGGCATCAGGCAATGCCGTCCTGGAGAGTTTTCCTCATGTCGTCTTCCGTTGTAATTGTCTTGATATTCTTGGCGTAGGTATGCTGCGTAGTTATCGGATTTACAAGTTCCTCAGCCAGGTTAACGTTTGATGATTCCTGATCTTTGCCCTTTTCATCGGGAGGCAATACATAGCCCGGCGTGTCGACACGGTTTATGTAGACCTTGAAGATATTCGTCTTTACGTTAGCGATATTGTTGGCTGTGACATCCATCTCCCGGGAAAGGGAACCGAGGGTGGAAAGTGCTGCATTAAATGTGTCGGACATGCTTTCACCTCCAAGCAATAATGGTAAATTTATATCGGCTCTTTGGTGAAAGAACTTTAATGCCGGATCAATGCACGCTATTCATCCGAATAATCCTATCAAAAAAACGCCTGTTATCATGATGATGGCCCCCGTCAGCCTTTCCGCAATTTTTTCCTCCTTGAACCATAGCGCACCGTAAAGCACGCCGAATAAAAGACTGGTGCGTTTCAGCGATATCATGTAGGCGACATTCGTCATTGATATGGCGAGCATATGGCTGAAGACAGTGGTGGCTACAAGCGCACCAAGAATCAGGCCTATTAGGAGCTTGCTCATTAGATTTCTTGCGGGTTCGGCAATTGCTGCTGCGGGAAGAAATGCGGGAAGAAATAAGGTCAGCAACACGGCGAGAGCCGTGTTGTAAAGGATGCCGAAAAAATAGGGATTGGAGTGAATGATGGCGAGCTTGCCGATTGTTGAGGTGAAGGCATATATGAAAGATACCAAGAGCATCAGACGGGACCCCGGTTCTCTGAAGATAGCCATGACAGGGGCCAGGATCCCGTAGTTGGTCTTGGAAAGATTAAGAAAATATGCCCCGACGATGATTAAAATTATTCCGCAGAAGCCGCCGGGACTGATTTCCTCACTTAAGATGATCCATCCCGTCAAAATGATGAACCCGGGAGTGAAGGCCAAAAACGGCACCGTGAGAGACAAGGGTGAGACTTTGATGGCCTTCATGTAGCAGTAAAACGCTAGCGCCTCCAATGGCAGGCCGATAGCTATGCAGGACCAGAATGTCGTGTCAGGAATTATCCAAGGTATAAAGAACAGTGCTGCGAGGAGCCAGGGCAGGGCATAACCGAGCCTGATAATCCCCATCATAAGCGGCGGGAGATTGCCAAAAAATCTTTTTGTCAGGGCATCGGATGTGGCGAGACTGAGCGCGGCGAGCAGGGAAAGAAAGAACCATGACACGGGGCGACATCACTTTCTGTCATCCGCAGTTTGTTTGAAAGACCAGGGGCATGTTTTTTTTACGAGGGCATCATCTTTGTATTTGCGAGGGTATCGGCTGCACCCATTTGTTCGTGCGCCCATCGTAAAACCATTTATCAGGGAATCCACGGCGTTTTGTGAAAGAGGGTCTCCTGGCCCATGAAGTCAGCTCTCTGTAAGCTTGGTGGAGTTTTCTGAACGTCGCCGCATCGCCTCCGAGATCAGGATGATGTACCTTCGCCTGCCTGCGATACGCTTCTTTTACGCTTTTTTGTAGTTCCGCCGCGTTCAATTGGGATTTATCAAGTTTAAGATGAGATAAGTGCGCCGCCTTAATGGAAGGGACTTTTACCATCGATGGTTTGACAGAAATTAACGGCGCACCATTCTTGACGGCTTTTCCGAGAACATGGAATGACGCCAGGTATCTCTTGTTTGTCCGCTTTCTCTCATTCCACCAGAGATTTCCCAGCATGTCGGCCATCCTACTGAAGTCTTCGGCAGGCTTGCTTCCTGGAGACCGTGGATAGAAGAAGCTGAATATCTGCTCAGATCCGTAGGGGAGCATGTCCATTATTATCATGACTTCGGAAAAATAAAATGTTGCATACTTCGCATTCAAGGCTCTTATTAGGCCTGTTCTCACCTCTAACTTATAGTGGAGGCGTTTCCGGCATTCCATGGAGCAGTATTTGCGCCTAGCCGTATTCAGAGTAGCACCGCAGGCAAGACATCTGCCTTTCTTGCTGCCGTTTGGCTCGATTATATTTCTTACAATTAATTGTTTCATAATTAAATAATATAGACGAGAAATGCTATTACAGAAATCGAAAAATGTCAATGTCCTTCCCAATTTCACCTTGCCTGAACCGGCATTATCTAATATAAAAATAGGGACATTGCCCATTTCTTTGCGCTGGTACAAAATGGTTATTCGTTATGGTTGCCAACTTGGAGATGATTGAAATAAATAGGCGCTTTTCGTATTCTTAGTGAGGCGAGTCATTGTATGAGAATTCTCTTAGCTTTCATTTTATCTGCTTCTCTCTTCGGTATATGTCCAGATGCGGCGATATCAAGGGTCTTAGTCTATGATGAGGTGACTCTGAAGGACCGGGAAGTCATGCTCAGGGCCGAGACAAGGGGAACGTTGCTCAGCAAGGGCGGGGAGGTTGTGGAGTTTATCGTTGATGGGAGGTCTATCGGCAAGAACCTTTCGGGCAGAGACGGATTTGCCGTCAAAGGATTTATCCCGGCAAGAACAGGTCTCCACAAAATAAACGTGAGATCCGGCGATGACAAGGATAGCGGCGTACTCCTGGCACTGGAGAAAAAAATGCGGATAGTCTTTATCGATGTTGCTGGCTCCTTACTGGAAGGACCTTTTGGAGAAAAAGAAAAACCGGAAAGCAGAAAGGCCATAATAAAAATTCAGAAGAGATTTCCCATAGTCTATCTCCAAAAAGGTATTCTGAGTGTGGGAGCTTTAAGGTCATGGCTGAAGAAAAATAATTTCCCTGTTGCGCCCGTGCTGTCCTGGGGTCAGGGTGAAGTATTCAGGGACATCAGGGAAAGGGATTTGCAGATTAAGGCGATAATTGGAGGGCCGGAGGTGATTGAATCTGCCGAGATGTTTAAGCCGCTTGCCTTCAGTTTTGATTCCGTGGAAGATGCAGAAGTCGTAGAGAATTGGAGGGAGATAGAAAAGAAGCTAAAATAGGTTGCCGTATCATATTCCCAGATAGGCCTTTTTCACATTCTCGTTGTGGAGAAGTGCATCGGCAGAACCCTCTAGGGTGATACGTCCGTTTTCCATGACGTAGCCGCGGTGGGCGACCTTGAGGGCCATGTGGGCGTTCTGTTCCACCAGGAAAATTGTGGTTCTGCTTTCCGTATTGATTTTTCTGATGATGTCAAAAATCAGTTTGACAAAAATTGGACCGAGGCCTAAGGATGGCTCGTCGAGAAGGAGCAGGCGCGGTCTTGCCATAATTGCCCGTGAGATCGCCAGCATCTGCTGTTCCCCCCCGCTCAGAGTGCCGCCGTGTTGATGGCGCCTTTCCGCGAGGATAGGGAACAGTTCGAAAACATGATTCACGTCTTTCTTTATGTCTGCCTTATCTCTGCGGAGAAACGCCCCCATGTCCAGATTTTCCATGACCGTAAGGCGGGGGAATATGCGGCGGCCCTCAGGTACGAGAGAAATTCCCGCTGCGACGATATCATCCGGACTCAAGTTCTGGATCGGTTTGTCGTCAAACAGAATCTCACCGGCCCTCGGAGGCACAATGCCGGAGATGGACATGAGGGTTGTTGTCTTGCCGGCACCGTTCGCGCCTATCAGGGTGATGATCTCTTCCTGGGATACTTCTATAGAGAGATCTTTCAATACCTGGACGTTGCCGTAAAAAGTCTGGACGTTGGAGAGCTTAAGCACTGACGTCTTCTCCCAAATATGCCTTTATCACCTCCGGGTTCTGCCTGATTTCCTGCGGTGTCCCGCGGGCAATCATCTCGCCGTAGTCCATGACGTAGACAGAGTCCGAAAGTCCCATGACCAGTTTCATATCGTGCTCAATAAGAAAGACGGATATTTCCCATTCGTCGCGGATGCTGATAATCAACGCCTCCAGGTCTTTTGTTTCCTGGGGATTCATTCCAGCGGCGGGCTCATCGAGGAGGAGCAGGAAGGGATCGGTCGCCATTGCCCTTGCGATCTCAAGGCGGCGTTGAGCGCCGTAGGGGAGTTTTCTGGCCAGCAGATTTACGTGCTCCGTGAGGCCGATCTTTTTCAGTATCTCATAGCTTCTGGCAACAATGGCCTTTTCTTCCGTCATTGTGCCCTTGCCCCTGAGGATGGCGCCAAGGACACCTGAATTCGTGCGGCAGTGACGACCGATCATTACATTTTCCAGAACCGTCATGTCAGAGAAGATGCGTATATTCTGAAATGTCCTGGCAACGCCGCTTTCCGTCACCCTGTGAATGTTGAGACCGGTGATCCTCTCCTGCCTGCCGCCCGGAGGGGTAATGAAGATATCGCCCCCCGTGGGAGAGTAAATGCCGGTAATGCAATTAAAGAAGGTTGTCTTACCAGCACCGTTGGGACCGATAAGGGCCGTAATCTGTCCGGGCAGGACATCTATATCAAGACGGTCCAATGCCTTCAGACCGCCGAAATTCATGCTGAGGTTTCTTGCTTCAAGTATGGGTTTCATAATTTAATTTCTGGTTACCGCATGCACGGGACTGACGATAAGAATTAAAAATCCTTTTTATTTTTCCTCCGTGTGAAATTCGTAGGTCTTGCGGACGCCCTCTACAATCCCCTGGGGACGGAAGATCATCATGATCACCATAATGGTTCCGAAAAGCAGCATCCGGTAATCACTGAAGGCACGGAGGTATTCCGGAAGAAGGATTAGAACGAGGGCGCCGATAACGATGCCTATGATGGAGCCCATTCCTCCCAGCACGACAATGGAGAGGATCATGGCTGATTCGAGAAAGGTGAAGCTTGCAGGGTTGACGAAAGTTGTCTTCGCAGCGAAAATGACACCGACAAGGCCAGCCCATGTAGAACCCAAGGCAAATGCTGTCAGTTTGACCCTGGTCTTATCAATACCCATGGCCTGGCAAGCGATTTCATCCTCCCGGAGGGCAAGAAGCGCCCGCCCTATCCGCGAATCCTGCAGGCGGTTCACGACAAAAATTGTGATGATGCAGAGGAGTATCATGAGAAAATACATATATACTGTGGCATCGTGCATGCCCATCTCCATGCCGAAAAGGCCGGGCCGCGGGATCCCGGAGATGCCGCTGGGGCCGAAGGAGAACTCGTTCCAGTTTTCCAAAACCAACCTGGTGATTTCACCAAAACCTAAAGTTACGATAGCCAGATAATCTCCTTGAAGCCGCAGCACCGGCAAAGCGAGGAGGACGCCCAGTATAGTAGCTGCAAGGGCGCCCAGGGGCAAGGCCAGCCAGAAACCAACTCCGAAATGCTGGTGCAGAAGGGCATACGTATATGCGCCTGCTGCATAGAAGGCTACGTAGCCCAAATTCAAAAGACCAGCTTGACCCACGACGATATTAAGACCGAGGCCCAGAACAATATACATGAGGGCAGTGGTCATTATATTTGTCTGGTAAATGGATGAGACAAAGGGGAAGAAGACAACGACGACCGCCACAATTCCAAGCGCGGGGAGAGACAGCTTTTTCTCGCTAACGAGGCGTTGCAGGTAAGAGCGGTGTTCCGCCCGTGCAGCGTTGTTATCCTTCCTTTTGCTTATGCCTTTTCCTGACAGATAGCGCCAGACGAAGAAAAGGATAAAACTGCCGGCGCCGACATAAATCATATTCATCCAGCGCCATTCGATGACGTTCTCAATAGTATTGACCCGGATTACCATGATGGGGAAGGTGAGAAACATGAACCACAACGAAACGATGACGGATTGTTTCATACCTTCCATGTATTTTGTGTTGTTCAACGTACTCATACCTTCTGAGTTGCTTTATGGCCTAAAAGTCCTGAAGGCTTGATTATCAAAATAAAGATAAGAAGGACAAAGGCAAATACGTCTTCGTAATCACTGGATACGTAACCCGTGGCGAAACTCTCCGTGCAACCCAGTACCAGGGCACCCAGAACCGCGCCGGGGATGCTGCCGATCCCTCCCAGAACCGCGGCGGTAAAGGCTTTGATCCCCGCAAGAAATCCGATGTAGAAGTTAATCCGTCCCACGTGGGAAGCAATCAACACCCCTCCGACAGCGGCCAATGCCGAGCCGATAATAAAGGTGCTGGAGATCACACGATTCACGTTAACGCCCACAAGCATGGCCATGTTCCTGTCCTGTGCCGTAGCCCGCATGGCTTTCCCCATTCTCGTGAATTTGATCAACAGGGTTAGGAGAATCATAATAACCGTCGTCGTCGTAATAATGATAAATTCCGTTGAGCCTATGAAACCGGCGTAAGGCGCCATGAAGGGGAGATCGGGCAGAAGATTGGGGAAGGGGAGGAAGTCTGAGGTCTGGGCCAGAAGAACATAATTCTGAAGAAAGATAGACATGCCGATGGCGCTGATCAGGGGCGAAAGACGAGGAGCCTGGCGGAGAGGCTTGTAGGCGACTTTCTCCACGGTGAAGCCGTAGGCGGCGGAGTAGATTACAGCGACGACCGATGCAAGGATCAGGACAGAAAGGCTGCTCATCCCCGACATGGCGAGGGCACTCGCAACAATCAGGGCTGTAAAGGCGCCGATCATATATATCTCACCATGGGCAAAATTTATCAGTTCAATGATGCCATAGACCATGGTGTAGCCCAGGGCAATGAGGGCATAGATGCTGCCTCGCGTGAGCCCGCCGATGAGAAGTTCGAAAAAATAATTCATCTTAATAAAACGCTGTAAATGACAATGTCTTCTAATGCCGAGATATACTGCGCGAATCCCGCTCGATGCAGCGGGCTCTCAGAAGTTACAAATAATCTGCCCTTGGCGGACAGAAGAAGTCCAACACTTCGCCAGTTTCGATTATTTCTATCTTGTGTTCAACATTCTTAGGGATCGAATATGTATCTCCCTGTCCTATAATCTGATCGTAACTGCCAAATCGGATTCTGTATTTTCCTGATATCACGTATCCGCTTTGTTCGTTCGGATGCTTATGAAATGGGACATGATCCTCCTTCTTGTATAGCATTTTAGTTATCATAGTATCCTGCCCATGGGATAGAACCAAAAAATCTACGCCCAGAAAACTTCTTCTCTTACCTTTATTGGCTGTTAAGATCATACCTTCTCCTTTTTTATGTTTTACTGTTGAAGAGTCTCAGAGCTGCATTTCTTTCTCCCGCTGTGGCAAGGATGTGGGCTCAAGCTTACTGGACTTCGCTCTCCTGGCGGGAGGGATTGAGGGCGGGGCTATTGCTACGATATCGATAAAAAGCTTTATGACAGTGTGGCTCCTCAGACAGACAAATCTATTTTATTTCTACATAAGCCCCGTTCTTGACCTGGTACACGGAAAATCCAACGCCGATGGCATCTCCTTTATTATCAAATCTAATTTTTCCGAGAGGGGTATCCACATTATAGGTGCGGAGGGCTTTTCTTATCTTTTCGTAATCTGTAGAACCGGCATTCTTAATAGCATACAAAAGCGCCTGCGCACCTGCGTAGCCATTCAGGAAGAAGGCGCCGGGCTCAGAGCCGTATGTCTTTCTATGCGCCTCTACGGCGGCGATGGCCAGGGGGTTTTTCGATGTGTCTTTATGGCTCGTCGCATAGACCCCCTCCGCATATTTTCCAGCTACCTTGATGAAGGTGTTGTCCTTGACGCCGTCATCGGAAATAAGGAGTGCCTTCAAACCTTTCTTGCGCATCTGCGTGACTATCGAGGCGGCCTCCGGGTGATAACCGCCGTACATAACGGCTTCTGCACCGGATTGCTTAATTTTCTGAACTACGGCGGAGTAGTCAACAGCACCCTGGGTGATTCCCTCAAAGAGGACGACCTGGGCTTTTTTCGAATCCTCGATATTCTTCTTCACGTTTTCCGCGAATCCCTTGCCGTAGTCGCCTTTATCATGCAGAATCGCTATCTTCTTCAGATTAAGGTTCTTGACGACAAAATCCACCGCCAGCTTTGCCTGGTTCTTATCGTAACCGATTGTCCGGTAAAAATTGGGATACCTGCCGCTTAATGTCAGTTCCGTATTTGTGGCAGATGGTGACATCGCGATTACATTTCCTTCTCTATAAATGCCCAGGGCTGACTTGGTGGCCCCACTGCAGATGTGTCCGAGAACTACATTAACTCCTTCAGAGACAAGTTTCGTCGCGGCGTTTGTGGCGACCTCAGGTTTGCAGACATCGTCCTCAGCGAGAACCTCAACTTTCCTACCGAGGATGCCTCCTTTTTCATTGATGTCTTTTGCTACCAGTTCCGCAGCCCTGGCACTGGGGATACCGTAGGAAGCCAGATCGCCGCTGAGCGGGACGGCGACCCCCAGCTTGATGGTATCCGCAGCCGGGATTGGGGCAGGCATCGTAAAATTCAGGCACGTGATCGCTATAATTGAGACAAGCAAGATACTTGTGAAACGCATTGTCATACTATCCTCCTCATGGAGATGCGCTGTGATTGCGTTATTTAAATTATACCACTTGTTAATGCAAGCACTAATCGACTCAAAACAAGACACGACTTTCTGCTTGTTGAGCCTTTATCATTTTGATTTCTGGCTGAACCAAGCAGATATTCTTGTAATAAATATACAATATAAATCTGGAAAGTAACAAGATTTAGTCTGTACATATGCAGGGAATGAATGAATCCCGACCAAGCAGGTTGAATTCAGAGATAGAATACTGAAGAGCATGGGGATGATGACCTTGATTTACATATTTACACTTTTTACGACCGTGACATTGCTTCCAGACGCACAGAACTGTCGGCATCGACTTTCTCTGATCACTCAAGTAAAGGGTCTGTTTTAATTGAGCAATCGCCCTGGATACTTTTTAATCTACTGGATACCGTAAGCCGGATACTTTTTATCCACTTTTGCTAAGATCAACCCAACACCAACTACAGAAAATTGTTTTAATTTGGCATATTTGTCGTTCATCGCCCCGTCCGGTATATTTCTTGCTGAACATAGGCGATACTTTACTAAAGAAGATAAGCACAGAAAAAGAATAGTCACGATTCTTGCGGCTGTCTCTGCTCGGCGGCCGTTGTCGTGTTGAGCAATTTTCGCAAGCAATTATTTGACAAAAAGGCGCAGATCAAATGTCGTAAATTTCTCACGGCGGAACATATTTTGAAACTTGATAAGAGGCCATATAGAAGGTATGCCTTGTCCTGAGGTTATCACTGTCATTATGACGGCCAATTCCCGTCAGAGTAGCAAAAGGCGTCTAGGAGGTTGTCGAAAAACTGGAATACCCCGTGATGAAGTCTTATATTGTTCTTATCAGCCTTTTGCTGCCGTTCTAAAGAAAGTGTATGCGCTTCAACGAGCTGTGGGGCATGCAGATGGATGAAAATAGCTGTGACTCCGATGAATGACAACATACAATTTTCCTTGATAATTATATCTTCAAGATGTTAATTGTTTATGAAACTCTTTAGCTTTTCTCTTTCTTGTAATAAAGATGAATAGGTTGGGAACAAGGGGCGATTCAGTAACGTCCTTTTCTTAATTCCCTTCCGCCGGATGAACAGCATCTTCACGCTTTAAAATTGTTCCAGTTCGCTTGCAATGACTTGATGAAAAAAGAATACAGACGATAAGAGGTTATCACGTGATGATTGATAAGGAAGCGGAAAAGAGTGTCTTATTCAAGAAAATTTTCCGGGTTTTCTCCGGGCGAACGTGGGTCTGGCTGCTGGCTCTTTGTCTCCTCGCCATCGGGGTTTATGTGTACTTTATCTACTCGGGCCGGATGCCGTCTGTCACACATAAACAAGGGACTGCACCTTCGGCGCGCGCTGTGCCGGTTGTCACGACAACTTCGGCAAAGGGCGACATCAATATCTACCTCACCGGACTCGGTTCGGTCACGCCACTCAATACGGTGACCGTGAGGAGCCGTGTCGATGGGCAGTTGATGAAGGTTTTGTTCAAGGAGGGCCAGGTCGTGGACAGAGGCGCTCTTCTCGTAGAGATCGACCCGCGCCCGTATGAAGCACAACTTACGCAAGCCTTGGGACAGATGGTCCGTGATCAGGCGCTTCTCGCAAATGCCAGACTGGACCTTCAGCGCTACAAGGACCTTGCTGCGACGGATTCCATCGCCCAGCAGCAGTATGACACACAGAAGTCTTTAGTGCAGCAACTTGAGGGAACTGTCAAGTTCGACCAGGGCCAGATCGACAATGCCAAGCTGCAGATAGTTTACTCGCGCATCACCGCACCCGTCAGCGGCAGGATCGGGTTGCGTCTCGTTGATCCCGGTAACATCGTTCACGCGACCGATACCAACGGCCTCGCCGTCATCACGCAACTGCAACCCATAACCGTCATTTTCACGATTGCCGAAGACAACCTTCCCCCAGTGCTGTCTAAGCTCAAGTCCGGAGAGCGCATGCCGGTTATCGCACTCAACCGTGAGCAGACAAAAAAAATTGCCGAGGGATACCTGCTTACGGTTGATAACCAGATCGATCCGACTACCGGCACAGTCCGGCTCAAGGCGCTGTTTCCCAATAATAACAATGAGCTCTTCCCGAACCAGTTTGTCAATGCACGCCTGCTTCTCGGCATCAAGAAGGGAACTACCGTGGTGCCCACGGCTGCCTTGCAACAGAGCGCCCGTGGGACGTTCGTTTACGTGGTGACTCCGGAGCTAACCGCGGCAGTGCGTGCGGTCAAAGTCGGCCCTGCTGATGGTGATAACGTCTCCGTCGACGAGGGGCTGACGCCGGGCGAGCTCGTTGTGGTGGAAGGGGCGGACAGGCTGCGGGAGGGCAACAAGGTTGAGTTGCAGGGTCAAGGCGCCAACAGCTCCGGCAAAGGCAAGTGATGAACCCTTCGCGAATTTTCATCCTGAGGCCCGTCGCGACTACTCTGCTGATGATCGCTATTCTACTGGCTGGCCTCGTCGCATACCGCCTATTGCCTGTCTCCGCCTTGCCGCAGGTGGATTATCCAACCATCCAGGTATTCACCTTTTATCCCGGTGCGAGCCCCGATGTCACCGCTTCATCCATAACATCTCCCCTCGAGCGTCAGTTCGGCCAGATGCCTGGCCTCAGGCAGATGACGTCAACGAGTTCCGGCGGCAGTTCTGTCATTATACTTCAGTTCACCCTTGACCTCAGTCTGGACGTTGCCGAACAGCAAGTGCAGGCGGCTATCAATGCAGCCGCCACCTTCCTTCCGACGGATCTTCCGAACCCGCCAGTCTATAGTAAAGTCAATCCAGCTGATGCGCCGATACTTACCCTTGCTCTGACTTCCGATACGCTGCCTCTCCCGCAGGTGGAGGACCTTGCGGATACACGACTCGCCCAAAAGATCTCGCAGCTTTCCGGTGTGGGGCTTGTCAGCATCAGCGGAGGGCAAAGACCGGCTGTCAGAATACAGGCAAACCCTACGGCCTTGGCGGCCTACGGCCTGACTTTAGAGGACCTGCGCGCGGCGATAGCCTCAGCAAATGTAAATCAGGCAAAGGGAAGCTTTGACGGACTGCGGCAGTCTTCCATTATCGGCGCTAACGACCAACTCCTGTCGAGCAAAGAGTACAAAACTCTGGTAGTGGCCTACCGCAATAATGCCCCCGTGGTACTTTCCGACGTTGCCGATGCTATAGACGATGCGGAAAACGTAAAGCTCGCGGCATGGATGAATGATGCTCCTGCCGTGATCGTCAATATACAGCGGCAACCGGGCTCGAATGTCATCGAGGTCGTCGACCGCGTCAAGAAGCTGCTGCCGCAATTGCAGAGCTCGCTTCCTTCCGCCGTTCAGGTTTCCATCCTTACGGACCGCACGACAACAATCCGTGCATCCGTAAAAGACGTGGAGTTCGAATTAATGCTGGCAGTGGCCCTGGTCGTGATGGTCATCTTTCTGTTCCTCCGCACCCTGTCGGCAACATCCATCCCGAGCGTTGCCGTCCCGCTTTCTTTGGTCGGCACCTTCGGGATCATGTATCTTTTGGGGTTCAGCCTGAACAACCTCACGCTGATGGCCCTCACAATTGCGACGGGTTTCGTGGTGGATGACGCCATCGTCATGATCGAAAATATTGCCCGGTACATAGAGCAGGGCGAATCCCCGCTTGAGGCGGCTCTCAAGGGTTCGGAGCAGATTGCCTTCACCATTGTGTCTCTGACCATCTCACTTGTCGCCGTTCTCATCCCGCTTCTCTTCATGAGTGATGTGGTGGGGAGGCTTTTCCGTGAGTTTGCCATCACCCTCGGCATTACGATCCTGATCTCCGCAGTCGTTTCGCTCACATTGACGCCGATGATGTGTGCGAGATTACTGAAGCACAAACCGGAGGAGCAACAGAAGAGGCTCTACCGGATATCACAACATATGTTCGATCGGATAATCGCGGCCTACGGCAGGTCTCTGCAATGGGTGTTGCAGCGCCAGACGGCAACGCTCGTCGTGGCAGTGGCAACCCTCGTCTTTACAGTGCTCTTGTATATTGTCATACCGAAAGGTTTCTTTCCCGTCCAGGATACCGGGCTTATCCTCGGCATTTCGGAAGGGCCGCAGTGGACATCTTTTGGGGCAATGGCCGAGAGGCAGCAGTCCCTCGCCCGGACGATCCTCCGAGACCCCGCCGTGCAGGGCCTGTCCACGTTTATCGGGGTGGACGGAACAAATACGACCCTGAACAGCGGACGCGTCCTCATCAACCTGAAACCTCTCTCTCAACGAGATGCGAGCGCCAGTGAGATAATTCGCCGCCTGCAACCTGAACTTGCGAAACTCAACGGAATAAACCTCTACATGCAGCCGGTTCAGGACCTCACGGTCGAAAGCCGCGTAAGCCGCACACAGTACCAGTACAGCCTGGAAGACCCGAATGCCGACGAGCTCGGCTCCTGGACTCCAAGACTTGTTGCCGCGCTGCATGAGCTTCCGGAACTTCGCGACGTAAGCAGCGATCAGCAGAACCAGGGACTGCAGGCTTCGCTTGTGATTGACAGGAGCACGGCGTCACGCCTCGGAATTACCCCGCAGCTTATCGACGATACACTCTACGACGCGTATGGCCAGAGGCTGGTATCAACCATGTTCACACAGTTGAACCAGTATCGAGTCATCCTTGAGGTGAAACCGGAATTCAAGGTGCATCCCGAAAAATTGGGCGACCTCTATGTCCGAAGCGCCGGCGGCGGACAGGTGCCCCTTGCCGCGTTTACCCAGTTCAAGGAAACTATGGGTCCGCTTATCATCAGCCATCAGGGGCAGTTTCCGGCAACAAACCTCTCCTTCAATCTGGCGCCGGATGCGTCCCTAGGGGATGCGGTGAAGGCAATCGATTCAGCCACGAAGAAGCTTGGAATGCCGGCGAGCATCCGGGGGAACTTCCAGGGCACTGCCCAGGCCTTCCAATCATCGCTCGCTAATGAGCCCATCTTGATCCTCGCGGCGCTGATTACAGTTTACATCGTCCTAGGAGTGCTCTACGAGAGTTACATCCACCCTATCACGATCCTCTCCACACTGCCTTCCGCAGGGGTGGGAGCGCTTCTTGCCCTGATGATGTGCCGCACGGAGTTCAGCGTCATTGCCCTGATCGGTATCATCCTCCTTATCGGCATCGTGAAGAAGAACGGCATCATGATGGTGGATTTTGCCCTTGATGCCGAGCGCAAGGAAGGCAAGAACCCCGTTGATGCCATCTATCAAGCATGCCTGCTCAGGTTCCGGCCGATTATGATGACGACCATGGCAGCGCTCCTGGCGGCGTTGCCCTTGGCAATTAGCACCGGCGTGGGCGCAGAGCTTCGCCGCCCCCTCGGCATTTCTATCATCGGCGGCCTGGTTGTGAGCCAGGTACTCACGCTGTACACGACGCCGGTCATCTATCTCTGGTTTGACCGGCTGGCAGGACGCTTCGCGGGATTTCGCTCCGGCGAAGCAAATAACGAGGACAGTGAAACATGAGCGGCGTGAATTTTTCAGCCCCTTTTATTAGGAGGCCGGTGGCGACAACCCTTCTGACTATAGGAATGGTTCTCGCCGGACTGATCGCCGTTCGTTTGCTTCCCTTGTCACCCTTGCCGCAGGTGGACTATCCGACGATCGCTGTATCTGCGGCCCTGCCGGGGGCGAGTCCGGAGACAATGGCAACATCGGTAGCGACGCCGCTGGAGCGGCAGTTTGCACACATTGCAGGCGTCACCGAGATGACCTCGACCAGCTACCTCGGCTCCACATCCATCGTCCTGCAGTTCGATCTGGACCGCAACATCGATGGAGCGGCCCGTGACGTCCAGGCTGCGATCAATGCAGCCCGAAGCTATCTGCCGGCGGCGCTTCCTTCGAACCCGACCTATCGCAAGGTAAATCCGGCGGAGGCGCCTATCCTTATTCTGGCCCTTACCTCTGATACGGTCAGAAAGGAACAGATGTACGACGCAGCGTCGACTATCCTCCAGCAAAAACTCTCTCAGGTGGAGGGTGTCGGACAGGTAATAGTCGGCGGCAGTTCACTGCCGGCGGTGCGCGTGGAGTTGAACCCTCTGTCACTGAGCAAGTACGGGATTGGCCTTCATGACGTGAGCACTGCGCTGGGCAACACCAACGTGAACCGGCCCAAAGGACAACTGGCAAACGGCGAGAAGACATGGGAAATCAGAACGAATGATCAACTATATAAGGCGGAACTATACCGGCCGCTGATCGTTGCCTACCAGTCGGGGGCAGCGGTAAGACTGTCTGATGTTGCCGACGTGAAGGACTCGGTTGAGGATATACGCAACGCGGGTTTGGTAAACGGCAAACCCTCCGTGATGGTTATCGTGTTCCGTCAGCCGGGGGCAAATATCATAGAGACCGTGGACCACGTCGTTGAGCTTTTGCCGCAGCTTGAAGCGTCCATCCCCGGAGCAATCAACCTCTCCGTAGTTCTCGACCGCACGACTACAATCCGCGCCTCTTTGAAGGACGTCGAGCGCACCCTGGTTATTTCCGGTATACTCGTGATTCTGGTGGTGTTTGCGTTTTTGAGGCATGCTCGGAGCGCCCTCATACCGACCATTGCCATACCCGTGTCGCTCATCACCACCTTTGGAGTCATGTACCTCTGTGGCTACAGCCTGGATAACCTTTCCCTCATGGCGCTGACAATTGCTACTGGTTTTGTCGTGGATGATGCGATTGTCGTCCTCGAAAATATCACCCGTCATCTGGAAAAAGGCGTTTCTGCCCATCAGGCTGCTTTACTGGGAGCCCGAGAGATCGGTTTCACCGTCCTTTCGATCAGCGTTTCCCTCGTGGCAGTGTTTATCCCCATCCTGCTCATGGGAGGGATGTTGGGACGCCTCTTCCGCGAGTTCGCCGTGACGCTCTCCGCCGCCATCATGGTGTCTCTCGTGGTGTCGCTGACTGTTACACCCATGATGTGCTCATACCTTCTGAAAACGGAAAAAGCCCGAACACATGGACGGCTGTTTAATTTAAGCGCGCGTCTATTTGACGGGATGCATCACGGTTACGAAAAAAGCCTGTCCTGGGCACTGAAACACCCGCGACTCATGCTTTCCCTGATGCTCTCCACAATAGTAATCAGCATCCTGCTGTTCGTCATTGTCCCGAAGGGATTCTTTCCTCAGCAGGATACGGGCCGTTTGACAGGCACAATCCTGGCAGCCCAGGACATATCGTTCCAATCGATGAGTGAAAAAATGGCGGCGATTGTTGACATCATCAGGAAGGACCCCGCAGTGGATACGGTAGCCGCATTCACCGGCGGCTCCGGCGGACGGGCGACAACGAATACGGGACGGATGTTCATCTCCCTGAAACCGGTAGGGGAGAGGAAGCTCAGCGCCGACCAGGTAATCGCGAGACTTCGCAAAAAAATCAGCAGCGTTCCGGGGGCGCCTGCATACCTCCAGTCCGTACAGGACGTGCGTGCCGGCGGGAGGATGAGCGGGGGACAATACCAGTACACGCTCCAGGGTGAGAACCTGATGGATCTCATGACATGGTGCCCCCTTATAGAACGGCGGTTGCGCGAGATTCCCGGCATTGTCGATGTAAACAGCGATCAGCAGGACAAAGGGCTTCAGGCATCGCTTTTTATCGATCGCGCCACGGCGTCACGCCTGGGCGTCAGCCCGGAGGTAATCGATGGTACACTTTACAGCGCCTTCGGCCAGCGGCAGGTCTCGATCATGTATACACAGTTGAATCAGTACCATGTGGTGATGGAGGTAGAACCCAGCTTCTGGCAACGTCCGGAGACACTCCGCTATATCTATGTGCCGTCATCGACAGGGGCGCTCGTTCCACTCAGCGCCTTCACCCATTACGAAATGACGCAGACGGCGCTCGCAATCAGCCATCAAGGACAATTCCCCTCAGTGACGCTGTCATTCAATCTTGCGCCCGGACTGGCCTTGGGCGATGCGGTGAAAGCGATCGAGTCCGCCACCCGTAAGATGGGATTACCTTCAAGCATTAACGGCAGCTTTCAGGGTACGGCCCAGGTCTTTCAGGCGTCCCTCGCCAATCAACCTCTCCTGATTCTTGCCGCGCTGGTAGCGGTCTACATCGTCCTTGGCGTGTTGTACGAGAGTTACATCCATCCGCTTACCATCCTCTCAACGCTGCCGTCGGCGGGTGTCGGGGCATTCATAGCCTTGCTGATCTCGCGCACGGAGCTCACCATCATAGCCCTGATTGGACTCATCCTTCTCATCGGGATCGTGAAGAAAAACGGCATCATGATGGTGGACTTTGCCCTGGAGGCGGAACGCAATGAAGGGAAAAGTCCGGAAGATGCGATCTATCAGGCGTGTTTGCTCCGGTTCCGGCCGATCATGATGACAACCATGGCGGCCCTTCTCGGAGCAGTGCCCCTGGCCATTGGCTTCGGCGTCGGGTCTGAGCTCCGCCGTCCCCTCGGTATCGCTATCGTCGGCGGGTTGATCTTCAGCCAGATGCTGACTCTATATACGACTCCGGTGGTATATCTCTACCTTGATCGCCTGCGGCTCCGCCTGGAAGGAAGAAAGGTCGAGAGAAAGCGGCTGGCTGTTCATAATGTGGCTGCTGGAGCGTCGGATGTGCAGTGAGGTGATTCGGACGGCGGCATGTTCAAAAAAATTCGTTGTTTGCGAGAGTCCATCTTGGTAAAATGAGAAGTGGGAAGGAATAACATATGATTCGCGCTAAATCAGGTTATCTAAAATGGAAAAACCCTCGCACATCTGCAACTGCCGCCATTGCAGGGATGCTTGTCATTTTCATATCCTGTGCGGTCGGGCCTGACTATGTGAGACCGAAAGCCGAAGCGCCCGCTGCCTACAAGGAAGCAGCAGAGTGGAAGGTGGCACAGCCGCAGGAGGCCGTAGTCCGTGGGGCCTGGTGGAAGATATTTCAAGATACTCAACTTGATGCCCTCGAAGAACAGGTGAATATATCGAATCAGAATGTCGTTGCAGCGGAAGCGCAATACAGGCAGGCGCGCGCCCTCGCGCAGGCTGCAAGGGCGGGATATTTCCCCAATGTCGCAATCGGGGCCTCTGCCGCTCGTTCCCTCGGATCACCTAATGCCCCCAGCTCTCTTGGTACGACGAACCAGGTTTCCGACCTGCTATTGACTGGAACCGCGTCGTGGGAACCGGATATCTGGGGCAAGGTCCGCCGCACCGTTGAAGCGAGCCAGGCAAGCGCCCAGGCAAGCGCAGCAGACCTCGAATCGCTTCGCCTCAGCACCCAAGCCACACTGGCACAGAGCTATTTCCAACTCTGCGCCCTCGACGCTCAAAAAAAGCTTCTCGATGCAACGGTTGCCGCCTTCCAGAAATCTTTGGAGCTGACGAAAAAGCGCTACGCGAGCGGCGTGTCATCCAGGGCTGACGTCCTTCAGGCGGAAACGCAGCTCAAAACCACGCAGGCTCAGGCGATCGATGTGGGAGTGCAGCGCGCCCAATTGGAGCATGCAATAGCACTGCTCGTCGGCAAACCGCCGTCTGTTTTATCCATCCCTGTAACGCCCCTAGCCGCGACACCGGTCGCCGTACCTTTCGGTATTCCGTCTGAGCTCCTTGAACGGAGGCCTGACATCGCAGGTGCGGAACGGCGCTTAGCGGCAGCGAATGCCCAGATCGGAGTTGCCAAGGCGGCCTATTTCCCGAATATCGTCTTGAATGCAACTGGTGGGTTTGAATCTTCGCATCTGTCCGACTGGCTCTCCTGGCCGAGTCGCCTATGGTCGGTTGGCTTGGCCCTGACGGAGACCGTATTTGATGCAGGTCTGCGGAACGCCCTCACAGACCAGGCGCGGGCAGCTTATGACGCAACGGTGGCGACTTATCGTCAAACTGTGCTGGGGGGATTTCAGGAAGTGGAAGATAATCTCGCTGCGCTCCGAATACTGGAGGAAGAATCTCGCATCCAGGGCGAAGCGGTAGGCGCCGCGCGACGATCCCTTGAGTTTAGCATGAACCAGTACAGAGCCGGGACAATCAGCTACATCGACGTGGTAACTGTGCAAACTATCTTGCTTGCAAACGAAGTAACCGCCATCAATATTCTCGGCCGCCGGATGGCCGCCAGCGTACTTCTGATCAAAGCGATCGGCGGCGGTTGGAATTCCGCCGCGCTACCGTCAAACAAGGATATCAACAGCGGCAATAATGACAAGCGTGATTAACCGAGCGTCTGCTTGTCCGAATTGCAAGAGTGATTTACTCACCAATGATTTTCACAAGGGCCCTTTTCCTCCTCCTGCCGTCAAACTCTCCGTAGAAAATCTGCTCCCAGGGGCCGAAATCGAGCCTACCGTTGGTAACGGCGACAACCACTTCCCTTCCCATGACCTGCCGCTTCAGGTGGGCGTCCCCATTATCCTCACCGGTACGATTATGACGGTACTGTGAAACAGGTTCATGGGGCGCAAGCTTTTCCAGCCATTCATCATAGTCCTGATGGAGGCCGGACTCGTCATCATTAATGAAGACAGAACTCGTAATGTGCATTGCGTTTATAAGTGCAAGACCCTCGGTTATTCCGCTATCTCTAAGGCATTCTTCCACCTGCGCTGTAACGTTTACGAAAGCTCGACGGGTTGGAATGTTGAACCAAAGTTCTTTCCTGTAATATTTCATTGTTCATTCTCCTTATGCGAAATGTAAAATTAAAATTAAATTCGATTTGTTAAGCAAATGAGGGAACTCTTAAAAATATTATCTTAATTTTCTTCTTGAAAGCAACACGGAAAGTCTAAGACAGGATATGCTAATCTGCAAATACAAAGTCACAGGTCGCATTGTCAGAGCAGCTCGTTGAATGCGAGATGAAAAAACATGCTACTCCTTGACAGCTTATTCCCCGCGTATGCAGCCTGCAGCTGCCTTCCTTGTACTACACAAATCTTCAACATCGATTAATATACGGCATTCCAATCTGTAATCCTTAGTGTTGTTTTCTCGGTATTATGATATTACTAACGCATTATCTGAGGTGCCGTGGCCAACCGATAGATGATTGAAAATGCGGCTCCAGATCATAAGTTGGACTGAATGCCCTTTAATCAAGAGACCAATATGGAGATGAAACGCCGTCTCGTTGTAATTTTCATTATCACATTTTTATTGTCGTCCCTTACAGGTATATTAATAAACTTTTCTGCAGCGGCTGAAACACAAGGTTCTATTTCTATCAAAGATTCTTCCACATATTGTGGCATCTTTCACGTTTCGCAGGAACCATCTCTCGCTTCATCACCAATGCCTTACCTTGGAGTCTACCTTGAATCGCAAACGCTGAAGAAGTCTCTTCCATCCTATCGGGAGGCGGTATACGTCTCCGTTGAAGGCGTGCTTAGGGGGAGTCCGGCTGCCAAAGCAGGTTTACAGAAGGACGATGTGATCCTGTCTATGAACGGTAAACCTACATGCAGAGATGCAGGGGGAGTAGAGGAAGCTTTCAGGAAAACGATCGAGAAACTTCCGGTGGACACCGAAATTAGGATGGAAGTTCTTCGAGGAGAAAAGATATTGTCTTTGATGGCAAGAACGGCTGAGCGGCCTCATCATGACCAGCCAGAGGCCACTCACCGAGACGCGCCATCCTGCACTGGTCCACCGTCGCTTCTGGAGTCATCTCTCGTGGCCAATGGCGCTCTACCTCTTTTCCAAGGCATTATCAGTGGATTGTACCAGCGATCCAATCAATTGCACAATTTAGACTCACCATTGGAAGTGCCGTTTCATCCTCTGCAACTGAAAGAAGCGACGTACTTGCTTCGACATCCACTTAACGCCGGTGTGATCGCTCAAGAGATTTCCCGTCAGCTTACAGAACCGCTTGAGGAAGTGGATTGGAAGCTCGACGAAGTTCTTCGGAGAGCTGTGCTCCTTACCGATGAGGAACTTCCTGCTTGTGTCCAACCGAAGGAAATCACATTTCCGGCACTCCTACAGACGATTGAGGAGGCAGCCAAGCAAGTCCGGGAAGCAATGCGAGGACTTACCCCCGAACAACAAACCCTCCTGAGGGAGAAGGCTCTGGATCAGTGGAATGATCCGCAGTGGAATGCAATACTGGAACTCTCTTCCAAAGTTGATCGCCGGGCCCTTTTCAAGGCGTTTTCCTCTCTGGTATCCTTTTTACGCAAGGATAATATGGACAAGCTGAAGAATGACCTCTTGAAGAGATTTAAGAATAGAGAAGATCCCATCTTGTTCCAGGCTGAAACATCAGCTGGACTGGTCATTGTGGGAGGAAACAGGTCAAAAGTCTATGATAAGGATGCAGCTCTTATTCTTGACCTCGGCGGCAATAACTTGTACCTCAACAATGCCGGAGGAACACGGCCCGATATACCTGTTGCCATGGTGATCGATTGGGGTGGCCATAACCGCTACATTGCCCGGGATAATTTCTCCCAAGGGGCTGCGCTTTTCGGCGGCGGTTTTCTTATCGACCTCGGCGGTCATAGTACTTTTGTCGCCCTTGATGGCAGCCAAGGTGCAGGTTTGTGGGGAATAGGTCTCCTTTACCACGGTGATAGCAGCAGTGTCTTCCTGTCCCGCAGCATTTCCCAAGGGGTAGGCCAAATGGGGGTAGGCTTGCTCGTGGGGAGGGAAGGTCATGACAGCTATTCTTGTTTGTATGGAGGGCAGGCTTTTGGCCTTTATGGGGGAGCTGGCATCTTGATCAACAAAGGAGGTAATAATACCTACCGACTTGGCGGCCTGCGACCGGATTTTAGAGACCCCCAAAAATCGACTGTCAGCATGGGACAGGGTTTCGGATACGGATGGCGAACAGATGGGGACAAGAAGGGAGTGCCCGGTGGCATTGGCATCCTAATTGATGAAAAAGGTGACGATACTTTTATTGCCGATTATTTCGCCCAAGGCTCATCTTACTATTATGGGATTGGCATTCTCGATAACCGGGGAGGGAACAACAGGTACATTGCAGGGCGTTATGCGCAGGGGGCAGGAATCCACACCGCCATAGGTGTGCTACTCAACCGCGGGGGAAAGAGCACGTACTTTACTTCATATGGAGTTTCCCAGGGTATGGGGCATGATTATGGCGTGGGATTTCTCCAGGATGACAAAGGTGAGAGTGAATTTAAAGGAGGCGTCTTAGTACAGGGAGCGGCAACACAGGGTGGACTCGGGATATTGGCTGACTTGGGGAAGAAAAGCCGATTTGTGAGTGATTCGTCCGGACAGGGCTTCGCAAAAGAAGAAGATTGCCTCGGCATCTTGATCAGTCCAAAGATACAGGAGGATAACAACTTAACTCATTCGGGAAGAATGGCAGTTCGTATTGGGCGGAAGCAGGATTCAATGGAAAAATAGGATGAAAGTCTGTAACGGGCAAAACAGGTAACCGGCTGGTGTTTGGCGCAATGCATTGCCACTGCTTGCTTCCTGTACTGCACAACCATCCGACATTGACAAAGATGATAGACTTCAATTCGTAATAATTGATGTTCTTTTCAAAATGTAAAATAATATGACTTAATATAATACCGATGATTTTATTCCCATACATGAATCAGTGACCCATACTTCCTTTTCGAAAAGGCAATTTCCCGATAGATCATGCTTTTAATAATAGCGGTTTATGCATTAATAAATCCGTCAGTAAAAAAATTCAGGAGGCTCAAGATGAAAAGTTTTATAAAATTATTTATTTGTTTATTGTGTCTCTCTTTTTTATCGGGATGTGCATCACTTCAAGATGCAACAAGAACGGTAAGCTCATCGGTAAGCTCAACGGTCGGTTCTATTACGTCGGGAATAGATGAAAAACAATATGCAAAAGTTCCTGAAGACCAGAAGATTGGCATTGCCGAAGCAAATGAAAAGATCATGCTGTCCGAGAAGAAAATAAAGTTGGCAAAAGAAAAAAGCAAATATGCAGACCTGGAGCTTGATAAGGCTAACCTGTCAAAAGAAATATCGTCTCTCGAATACGATATTGTTCGACAGGAAGCCATTAAAAGAGCCGGCTTGGATGCAAAAGGGGTAAGCGGTGAGATTATCGGGGAGTTTAAGGCGAAGAAGAACAAGATTGAAGGCAATATCATGCGTATTGATGGAAAGATGGAGGATGTCAGTCTGTCTATAAAACGTACAAGCGATGAAATAGCAACTGCGGAAGGTGATTTAAAGAAAAAGGTGTCAAGAGAAAGCCCTGCCGATACGTCTAAAGTGAAGGCTGAAAAAGTGGATCAAGGCAAGACGGAAATTCCGGCAAAGACGAAAACGGCTGAACCTGTAAAGGATCAGGAGCCTGCGAAGGCACCTGATCCGCTGAAAGATCAGCCACAGGAACAAACCAAGTAGAAAAATATTGATGAAAGCCCGTGGTATTTCAACGGTGTGGGGGATAAACAGACCCTTTAAAACGGTACAAATAAAATTTATCCGTTTGATGTGTACTTCCTGAAACTCTCACACAGCTGATTTTCTTTATGCCATAATGGAGGAAGACATACAGTAGCTGCCAGATTTCCGCCTAAAAATCCCCCAACCCTTTTTGCCCAATGGTGTAAAGCAGAAGTGGATTGGCATACAGAAATCCCTCTCAAACTCCCTTTACAAAAGGGAGAAGCATGTCGGGGAATGACGATGCGGAATCAGGTATTGTCGCGAAACAGTTTGAGCCAGATGGGTCCACTCATGGCAACCAATCCCAGTATGGCGAAAGCAACTCCCCATCCGTACGTTCCGTTGCCAAAGACATCGAGCACAAAACCGAAGGCGAGGGGCGCGAGAAATGCCATGCCGAATCCGACAAACGCATACAATGCTAGGGTCCTGCCACGTTCAGAATCATGCGCAGCTGCGATGACACCGGCTGTCAGCGCACCGCTGTCGAGCATCATGGTAATTCCATAGAACAAGCAGAGTCCCGCAACCATGATAAAAGGGAGAGCGGCGGCAAAGCCTATGACACATCCGGTGATGCCGCCGGCAAGCATAAAAATAGTGATGACGCGCCTGCGTTCCGAAATTAGCGCCAGTTCATTTCCTAGGATACTGGCAGGCACGCCCGCGAAAAGAACGATCGTTGCCAGGTTCTGCGGACTGATATGATATTCGCGCACAGTTTGCAGGCTTATGCTGAAAGCCAGAAAGGCGACGAGCCATGTGCGAAATCCGAAGAGCTCCCAGCAGTGAACCGCATATCCACACATATAGCCTACGGCCGAACGGTTTCGGAGAGCTCCGCGAAAATTAAAGGAGAAGAGGAGGGTCTCTCTTAGCGGCAGATCAGGCGTCTTTGGCTTAACGGCAAGAGCGAAGATCAATGCAGTTCCCACGCAGCCTAAGGCCAGCATCGTAGCCGCCCAGTGCCAGTCAAGCCAGGTCACCAGCCACCCTGACAGAAATACCGATATGGCCGTTCCGATGCCATACGAAGACGTGTAAAAGGCAATAGACCTGCTCTGAGTTCTTCCTGTGATGTGATCGCTGAGCGCCTTCAGCCCCGGCATGTACGTTCCGGCCAGGCTTACACCCGCGCAGAATCTAAATAACATTGCCGTCAGGGTGCCCTGGGCAAGCCACCCGAAGCCTGCCATCGAGGCTGCACCGAAAACGGCCGAATAGAGATAGATGCGGCGCGGGTCAATCCTGTCGGTGAGACTCACAAGGATGGGCACAAAGGCCGCGTATCCCCCATAGAAGATGCCGTTGATCCAACCGGCCTCCGTATTGCTGAGACCCCATTCAGCCTGAAAGCCGGGAAGAAGGGCCGGGAAGTACATTGTTCCCGCCATGGAGAATATTTCGGCAGCACATACATAAATGACGAATTTAATCTGACTGTTCATGTGTAGAAAAAGATAAGGATCAAAAAAATTATTGCCCTTGTCGGATTTTTCTATCATTCTTTTCGTATTATTGTAATAATCAATTGCATTGAACTCAATCGATTTTTTAGATTTATCATATGGAAAATGCATTTCGAGAAACTGGCGGCATTGAAGCGGTACTATTTGATTTCGGAGGGGTTCTCTCTGAAGAAGGCTTCAAAAAAGGCCTCCAGGCAATAGCAAGATTGAATGGAATAAATGAAGAGAGTTTTGTCAGGACTGCCAACAATGTGATCCATGCCTGTGGATACGTTATCGGTAAAGTTTCTGAAAGCACCTATTGGGAGATGCTGAGGGGGACTACCGGCATCAGGGGTGATGACCAGTACCTGCGAAATGAAATTCTCTCCCGTTTCAGAATGAGAGAATGGATGATCGATACAGTGAAAAGGCTCAAGGCGCTTAGTGTCCGTGTGGGTATCCTCAGTGACCAGACCAACTGGCTCGATGAACTCGACGCTCGCGATAATTTTTTCCGACAGTTCGATTATGTTTTCAACAGCTATCATATGGGGAAAAGCAAGAAAGACCCGAGTCACTTTAAGGACGTGGTTCGCATATTGAAAATTGAAATTCATAAGGTACTCTTTATTGACGATGACACGGGAAACTGCGAAAGGGCTAAACAGGCGGGGTTGAAGGTTATTCATTACAGGGGCCGTAAACTGTTTTTTGAAGAAAATGCGCGGTATTTTCCAGGAATAACATCATAGAACGTAGTGCAGACCTTCAGGTCGGCCATATTAACAGGGCTAAAGACCTGTACTACATCTCTGCAAAGTCTTTCCAATTGACACGTATATGCATTTTTCTTATACTCTCATATCTTTTCCGCTTAACACCCTTCATTTCTTATTAACCAAGAGTGACAAGGAGGACCCATGCAGGGGATAAATCAACTGGATGCCATCTTTAAACCTAGGAGCGTTGCGGTGATCGGAGCTTCACCATCTCCCGGCAAACTTGGCTATGATGTTGTTTACAATCTGATACATGCCGGCTTTGCGGGTCCAATATATCCAGTCAACCCAAAGGCGGATCAGATTCTGGGTCGTCCTGCATTCAAGCAGATCAGTGATATTTCGCCCTCACCGGATCTTGCGGTGGTGATCATTCCGGCAAAGGCAGTGCCCGGCGCCATCGACCAATGTGGTAAGGTGGGAGTTAAGGCCGCCGTAGTCATTACGGGAGGGTTTGCGGAAGCTGGAAAAGAAGGCGAGAAACTTCAGGAAGAGCTGGCAAGCACCGCGCGCCGCTATAGCATCCGAGTAATCGGACCCAACTGCCAGGGGGTGAATAATCCTCATCATAATCTCTGTGCCTCGTGGCCGTTGCTTACCAGGACGGGCCGCATGGCATTTATCTCCCAGAGCGGGACGGTCGGGGCGGCGCTCATGGATTGGGCAAGCGAAGAACACCTCGGGGTGAGTGCCTTTGTAAGTCTAGGAAATCGCGCCGACGTCGATGAAGCAGATTGCATCCAGTATTTTAACCATGATCCTGATACAGAGGTAATCGCCCTCTATCTGGAAGGCGTCAAACGGCCGGGCGACTTTCAAAAAGCCCTGGCTGCCGCTACGAAACCAGTCGTCATTCTGAAGTCCGGACGCACGCCGAGGGGCCGCGTTGCGGCGGAATCACACACCAAATCGATGGCAGGAGTGGATGCCGTTTACGACGCCATCTTCAGGAAATACCGGGTCCACCGCGCCGATACCATCGAAGAACTCTACGACTATGCCAAGGCGCTTGCCTACATATCCAAGCCTCCGGGAAAGCGCCTGCTCAATATTACCAGTTCGGGAGGTTCTGCAATTCTGGCCATCGATCAGGCGGAAAAACTCGGGTTTGAATCGCCGCGACCGGCGGCCGCCCTGAGGGAGCGTCTGCGAGCAATTTTACCCCCGCACTGTTCGGTTGATAACCCCATAGACCTTACGGGAGACGTGATCGGTGATCCGACGCTATATAGCAAAGTGATCGATGCCGCAAAAGATGACTATGACACTATGGTCATCATTTTCGGCGATCCGATTGCCGGGGCATCGAAGATTGTCACTCCCGGCGCCTCAGAGGTGGTTGTCTTTTTGGGCGGCGCCGATGTAGAAAGGGAGGAACGCCTTCTGATCCACCAGCGAGGCATACCGGTCTATCCCACTCCTGAGCGCGCCCTCAAGGCACTGTATCAATTCTTCCGATTTGAGAACCGTTCCATTTTTTCCTCTTCGCTGCATGCATCGACCTCAGGATTGCAACTGATGCCCGCCGGTGAGGCAGTGGCACTGCTGGATGAGGCCGGCATTCCAGTGGCCGCCGCGAGACTGGCAAAATCGCCCGAGGAGGCTTCAGCAGTCGCCCGCTCGTTTGCTACTCCTGTTGTACTCAAAGTGGCCTCACCGGATATAGCACATAAGAGCGATGTTGACGGTATACGGCTCAATCTATCTACCGATAAAGAAATACGCACCGCTTATCACGAAATCATGGCAAGCGCCGCCGCGCGCGCCCCCCAAGCCAGTGTAGAAGGGGTAACTGTATCACCCATGGCCGAAGCGGGCGGCCAGGAAGTTATTGTAGGTGTTTTCACGGATCCCCAGTACGGGCCTATTTTGATGTTCGGCCTGGGGGGAATCTTTACAGAAATTTACAGGGATGTGCAGTTCTGCCTGCTCCCAGCCTCGGAGGAGGAATTGCGGCATACGATCCAGGCCATCACGGGATATCCCTTGCTTGCCGGTGTCCGGGGCCAACGCCCGAAAGACGTAAAGAAGCTGATAAAAGTCATGAAGGGTGTGTCTAAACTGGCAATTGATAATCCAGAAATTGATCAGATTGATCTGAACCCCGTGCTCGTCTATGAACAGGGTATCCTTGTCGTGGACGCCCGAATCTTCAGACGGATAGTCTAGGTACATTGGTTCATAAATTCGGGTACGTACTTTATGCCACAGTATGGGAATTTCCATGTACTATTGTCATCTCGAGCCCTTCAGTTTACTCAGGGTAAACTCCACGAGAAATCTTAGTAGAGGGGTAAAACTAAAAGATATCTCCCTTCGGTCGATATGACACATTAATAATGAAAGGATGTACTGAGTTTCAGCATTACGGCAACGCGCGGGGAGTATTTATCAAGAGTAAAGAAGGCAGATTGTTGAGAATGTCTTCTCTGAATGTTAAAGCTTACGATGCATAGAATTCAGCGCCTTCAGTGGATTTTGTGATCCTTGAGCAGGTTGGCCATGATCAGTCCGTAAAAACTTTCCCTGCCGGACCGGTAATGCCAGCCCAGGTGGGTGAAGCAATTTGCACACAGAGTGATACACCAGGCGAATCCGGCAAACCACGTAGCCTCGCATGTGGGGATGCCGTAGATGGGACATCCCCATGCCTTGGAGAAGCAGCCGATATGGAAAGTAATTCCAAGGGGATTTTTAAATATATGTGCATGTTGACCGTTTACGGCAATGCTATATTCAACGGTTGTGATCTCGTTTCTGCAGTTCTTACAAATGATTGACTCTTTCTTTTCTTCTGTTTCCGTTTCCTGCAATATTTTCGAGCAGACGGCCTCGATTTGCTCGTCCGAAGATTCCTTGACTATCCACGGATGACCTATGCGATATGGATGTATTTCATGGCTTGTGCTAAAAGTCATATCCAGGAAACTTCCTGTACTCCGGTGTGTCGGTTCATGTTTCTCAATTGAACCCATTGGTCTTATTTTACTTGATTTGACGCTCTAAAGCAAATTACCAAAAGAGCCGATTATTGCTAAGAGGTGCCAGGGAATGATGCCGGGAATTAACAGAAGAGCCAAATTTAAAAAGGTGATAATTATTCTTATGGTTCTGGGTATATTACTGCCCGTTCACGCTGCCGAGATGTACAGATGGGTTGATAAAGAAGGAGTATTACACTTTTCGGATGATCAACCGGAAGGAGTCAAGGATACTAGACGGCTGAAGGTGGAAGATTCGGCGCCGAGGGAAGAAGCCCCTGGCGTGAAACTGGAAGTGCACGAAGAAAAGGTCACGGCACCACAACCGCAACAGAATAAAGAATCGGGCAGGATAACTTCTAGAACACAACAGAAGTTGCAGAATTTTCCCCTGGTCTTACAGAAGCTCAATTGGTGTGCCTTTGCCAGTATGGAAATGGTTTTTAAATACTACGGCTTCGATGTTGATCAGGATGCAATTTTCAAAAATTTAAATGCGCGGCGGAGAAGTACCGTTAGGGAAGGAGAGGGGCTCGATCCGGGAACGGTAGCACGCTTCATGAGCAGGGCGGGACTTAATGTTGATTACCACGAAGAGGGCGATCTTGAAGCCGTAAAAAGTTATATTGATAAAGGCATTCCCGTAATGTGTGGCCGTATTGCACCCGGGAAATGGGAAGGTACGCGGCACATGTCGGTGATAATAGGGTATGACGATGTATATAAGGAAGTTGTGCTTGCTGATCCCGGCTATGGCCGTGAAATATCAATTACCTTTGACGAGTTTATGGATGAGTGGGGAAGGGCCAATAAACCGATGATTGCTGTATCCAAATGAGTACAGACAGAACGTCTGAAATAAAGAAGCAGTCGGCCCCTATGCATCATATAAAACCCAGGGGATTGATTCTCTTGACAAACTTCGCATACGTGTGTTAAGCATCACTCCAACACAGGTAACCCGCAAGGGAGTTAGGGAAGGCGGTGAAAATCCGCCACGGGCCCGCCGCTGTAACCGGGGACGAAAACCGCAGGGGCCACTTTCCTCTAAGGATGGGAAGGCGCGGTGAGTAGAAAGAGCCGGAAGTCAGAAGACCTGCCTGCAGAACAGACATAGTTTTGGCCTGTGCTCGGTACGGGCGAAGCTGAATTCACCGTAGATGGAAAACGGCATCCACGGATCAATAAAATGGTTCGTGGATTTTTTATTATTTCTTATGGCACAAAAATTATTGCTCCTGAGACACGGAGATATCGGTGAACAGTATCGAGACCGGTATATCGGGAGCACGGATGTGTCCATGAGTCCCCTGGGGCATCAGCAGGTCAGTGCCATCCGGAAGTTGCTCGGCAAAGAAAGGCCCAGCCGGTGTATCTCGAGTCCCATGATGCGCTGCAGAGAAACGGCAGCAATCGTCATGGAAACTGCTGACATGGACTTTACCGTCGATTCCGATCTGAGAGAAATCGATTTTGGTCGATGGGAAGGTATGACCTTCGAGGAAATCCAGAAGGCATTTCCCGACAATACGGAGAGATGGGCTGAGTTTAACGCCAATTTTGCTTTTCCGGGGGGGGAAAAAATCGGAGATTTTCAGGGAAGAATCATCGGCGCTGCCGAGCGTCTGGTGACAAACCCGGCCGACACCATTCTCTTATGTACGCATGGAGGCGTCATCCGTCTTCTCATCTGCCATTTCCTGGGGCTCCAGCCCTGGCAATACATACTTTTTAAGGTTAAGCATGCCTCCCTCACAACTATCGAACTGTTTGACGGGTCAGGTATCCTTTCAGGACTGAATGAAACAGGGCAGGTATAGCAAGAGGTCGAATTGGATGGCAAAGATAATTTTCATAACAGGGGGCAACAGGAGCGGCAAGAGCAGGTATGGCCAACGTATAGCCGAATCGATCTCCGGCACCCGGACGTACATTGCAACTTGTCCAGTCGTCGATAAGGAAATGGAAGATCGCATACGTAAGCATAAAGAAGCCCGTAAATCGGCTTCCTGGCAGACTCTCGAAGAGTTGACGGACCTGGCCGGAGCCCTGCGCAGATCAAGGGGAAGCCAGGTGACACTCGTTGACTGCCTTACCTTATGGGTCAACAATCTCATGTATGAAGCGGAGCAAGAAAAGAAATATCTCGATGAAGAGGTGATTGGTGCAAGGTGTGAGGATGTCGTTAGAGTTTGTAATGACCTTCCCGGCACGGTCATTTTTGTAACCAATGAAGTGGGGATGGGCATCGTGCCCGAAAATTCTGTCTCCCGGCTGTTCCGGGACCTAGCGGGACGGTGCAATCAAATTATGGCGGTTCATGCAGATATTTTCATTTTCATGATAAGCGGCATTCCCCTCTACATTAAAGGAGAGAAAATCTTATGAACTTAATGGAATCGACGATTAAAAAGATAGTCCACCAGGACGCGGATGCCCGTGCCCAAGCGAGGCAGAGGCTTGAACAGCTCACTATGCCGCACTGGGCGTTGGGCCGTTTGATGGACCTGGCTGAGGAATTAGCGGGGATGACGGGTTCCATAAAGCCGCCCGTGGGCCGCAAAACTGTTGTTACCATGGCAGGTGATCACGGAATTGCTGCAGTGGGTGTCAGCAAATATCCGCAGGAAGTAACTGTTCAGATGGTGTATAACTTTGTGCAGGGCGGCGCAGGCATCAATGCCCTGGCAAAGCTTGTCGGTGCGCAGGTTGTGGTTGTCGATATGGGTGTGGCCGGAGACTTGGGTGAGCTCGTCAAATCGGGGAAAATCATTTCCAAACGGATGGGAGCGGGAACAAGAAATATGGCCACCGGACCGGCTATGTCCCGGAATGAGGCCGTTCGCTCCGTGGAAGGGGGAATTGAAGTGGCCCTGGAACTGGGGCCATCGACTGATGTCTTCGGTACGGGTGATATGGGGATCGGCAACACATCGCCCAGCGCCGCTGTCATTGCCGTATTCAGCGGGTCACCGCTTGCCGAGATTGTAGGCCGTGGTACTGGCATTGATGATGCACAGCTTGTGCATAAAAATGCAATGATCCAACAAGCCCTGGAGATGAACAGGCCCGACCCAGGCGACGCACTTGATGTCCTCGCAAAAGTTGGGGGATTTGAGATCGGCGGGATAGCCGGTTTAATCCTGGGCGCTGCCTACATGAGAAAGCCCGTGCTCGTGGATGGATTCATCTCCACTGCCGGTGCACTCATAGCCGCGCGGTTGGCTCCCGCTGCCCGAGATTACATGATCGCTTCCCATCGCAGTATGGAGAGGGGGCATCAGATTGCCCTCGACTGCCTGGGGAAAAAGCCACTTCTTGATCTCGATATGAGACTCGGCGAAGGAACCGGCGCGGCCTTATCCATGAATCTTGTGGAGGCGGCCGTTCGCATTCTTACGGAAGTGGCCACCTTTGAGGAAGCAGCCGTATCCAAGGCGGATAAATGAAACCCTTGCTGGCAGCCATCCAGTTTTTGACAGTTATCCCATTTCCAAAGAGTTTCACCGGGGGAGAAAAGCAACTCGAGAAATGTGTGCCGTTCTTTCCCGTAGTTGGTTTACTCATCGGCATTATTATAGCGGCTTTTGATCATGTTATGGGCTTCATATTTTCCCCGCTGCCGGCAAGCGTTATGACCGCGATTGCCATGACAGGCATATCGGGGGGGTTACACATGGATGGCCTGGCGGATACGGCGGATGGTTTTTTCAGCGCCCGTCCGCGTGAGCGGGTTCTTGAAATCATGAGAGACAGCCGGACAGGCGTCATGGGCGTTATCGCTGTGGTGTTTGTAATTGTGCTGAAGATTTCTGTCTTAATCTCACTCTCCCCACCTTTCCGTCCCGGGATCATTGTCCTCATGCCTCTGGCGGGGCGGTGCTCTTTCGTTGTGATGATGACAGCCCTTCCATATGTCAGACGCGAAGGTGGCCTGGCGACTGCCTTCGGAGCTGGAAAGTCATGGCTAAACGTTCTTTGGACGTCGGCGTTTCTCCTTGCCGCAGGATGGCTTGCGGGACACTGGATGGGCCTCGCGGCAAGTCTTTCTGCGCTTCTGATGGCGGCCCTGTTTTCGGTTTACTGTTTTCACAAGATTGGCGGATATACTGGTGATACCTTGGGAGCCGGTTGCGAGCTTACGGAGATCATCCCGGCCATCGCAGCTTTGGCTTTGATGGGCATTGTGTACTGATTCAACGGTGGGACTGAGAGATATTCTTCAGAATTCAAATCTCCCGGCCTGACAATTTTACATGAAACTAGAATATCAGATTCTTGTCGCCATACTTCTGGACTTCATCGGAGGCGATCCGCCCTGGCTTCCCCACCCCGTGAAACTGATAGGACGTTTCGCTTCTTTCCTGGAGACACCTCTGAGAAGAACATTTCCGAATCCACGCACAGCAGGCGCGATGGCTGTCTTGACAGTCCTTATATTTACGGGTATGGTAACGTATGCGGTCATCTTTAGTGCAGGCCTGCTGCATCCTCTCGCCGCCGATATTGTTTCCATTCTCATCCTTTATACGACGTTCGCTGCCAGAGATCTCTCGCTGCATAGTCTTAATGTCTATCGTGGGTTAAAGGCTGGAAACATTGAAGAGGCCAGGAAGAAGGTTGCCCTGCTGGTGGGCCGGGACACTGACATCCTCGATGAGGCCGGCATCGTTCGAGCAACCGTGGAAAGCGTTGCCGAAAATACCGTTGACGGAGCTACGGCGCCGCTGTTCTTTGCCTTCCTTGTAGGACCTACAGGCGCAATGCTTTATAAGGCTGTAAATACGCTTGATTCCACTTTCGGCTACAAAAACGAACGTTACAGAGAGTTTGGATGGGCTTCGGCAAGGCTGGATGACGTTGCCAACTATATACCTGCGAGACTGACGGCGATGATAATTCCTGTTGCCGCCGTGATCCTGCGACTGAGTTCCTTGAATTCTCTCAGAATCCTGCTAAGGGATGGGAAAAAACATCCCAGCCCGAATTCAGGCCTCGCTGAAGCTGCTGTGGCCGGCGCCCTGAAGATTCAACTTGGCGGGCTGAACTATTATTTCGGGCAACCCTCAACGAGACCAACCTTGGGAGACCCTGTTAAGGAGTTGGGGAAGGACGATATATTAAGGGCAAATGCCCTGATGTTAGTCACACTGATTCTTACCACGACCATTTTTCTTGCCGTCAGGTTCAGTCTTAATTGGTAGAGCCGTGCAGCGACCAAGAGGCTTATCTATAGACGTCAGGCAGCGCACATCATATTTGTTGATTGTGAGGGAATAGAGTGTATATCATTACTGCATCTAAGAATATCAAGTAATATGATGTATTGAGCGAAATGAGAGCACCCGGATCAAGCAAAGAAATCGCTGCTAAATTCATTCTCAGGGCACTGCACCATAAGAATTACCGGCTGTTTTTTGGCGGTCAAAGCATTTCCCTCATAGGAACGTGGATGCAGCAGATTGCCATGAGTTGGCTGGTCTATCGCCTCACCGGCTCGGCATTACTCTTGGGCGTCGTAAGTTTTTCCAGTCAGATCCCCGTCTTTCTGCTTGCGTCTATTGCCGGTGTATATGCGGACAGATGGAATCGCCATCGTATGCTGGTTGCTACTCAGACGCTTTCCATGGTCCAGGCCTTGACCCTTGCCTTTCTTACCCTCTATGGAGCGATACACGTCTGGCAGATTATTGCTCTCAGTATCTTCATTGGTGTGATCAATGCCTTCGACATGCCCACCCGTCAGTCTTTTATAGTGCAAATAGTGGATAAGGCGGAAGACCTCGGGAATGCGATTGCCCTGAATTCTTTTATGTTCAACGGTGCCCGGCTCGTGGGGCCTGCCATTGCAGGCATACTTATCGGGCTCTTGGGTGAAGGCATCTGCTTTCTCATTAATGGGCTGAGCTTTGTCGGCATTATTATAGCACTGCTTGCGATAAAGGTGCCGAAAAGAAAAAAAGCGGCCAACACATCGCGTATTTGGCACGATTTGAAAGAAGGTTATTCCTATGCCTTTGGATTTGCACCAATGCGTTATATCCTTCTTCAGCTCGGATTGATGAGCTTCATGGGCATGGCATACGCTGTCCTCATGCCTATTTTTGCGAAAGATATTCTCCACGGCGGACCTCACACGCTGGGATTTCTAATGGCGGCATCGGGTATCGGTGCCCTCACAGGCGCTGTCTATCTCGCGTCGCGACAGACAATTCTTGGGCTGGGACGATTCATTGCCTATGCTTCTGCTATTTTCGGTATGGGGATTATTGCCTTTTCTCTGTCAAAGATACTCATCGTTTCGCTTTTCATGATGTTCATTACCGGATTTGGGATGATCGTTCAGATGGCATCGAGCAACACCATTCTGCAAAGCATTGTAGAAGAGGATAAGCGTGGTCGTTTGATGAGCATTTACGCAACGGCAATTATTGGTATGGCGCCAATTGGAAACCTCTTCGCAGGTGCACTGGCATCCCGGATTGGCGCTCCCAACACTCTCATCGTCAGTGGGATAGCCTGCATCATTGGTTCGTTGATATTTGCTGTGAATCTTCCTCAAATAAGAAAAGAGGTTCGTCCGATTTACGTCAAGATGGGCATCATCTCTGAGCTTGAATGACAAATTTCAAAAGTCTCAGCATCAAAAAATATTGGAAATTTTGTATTAATTATATTATGCTGAACTCTAGAATCTTTTGAAATGAATTGAGGTGTTTATGAGGTTTGATATTGCAAAAGACGGCAGTGGTCTGGTTTATGAAATACGGCAGATTGTCATCGTGGCCAATAAACTGAAAGAGTATGGCATAGAGGTAACCTGGGAGAATATCGGCGACCCCATTCATAAAGGGGAAAAAATACCCGACTGGATGAAAGAAGTCCTTATTGAAGTTCTCAGAGATGACCTTTCTTACGGCTATTGTCCTACCAAGGGTGTTGACTCGACCCGTGAATTCCTGGCAGATCGGGTAAACAAGATGGGCCACGCGCAGATAACACCTGAAGATATAATTTTTTTCAACGGTCTGGGTGATGCAATTGCACGGGCATACAGTGCCATACGGGTTGATGCAAGGATCATCATGCCTGAACCCACTTATTCCACACATCTGCTGGCGGAAGTGCTCCATGCCTCATTTCCCCCCAATACATACCGGATGAATCCCTATCGCGACTGGGCACCGGACATCCGCGAACTCGAGCAGAAGGTGAGAAGCTATAAATCGATCGTCGGAATTCTGGTAATCAATCCGGACAATCCTACGGGCTTTGTCCATTCTCCCGAGACGCTGCAGCAGATCGTGAAGATTGCCAGAGAGTATGACCTCTTTCTTATTTTCGACGAAACGTACATCAACATTGTGTACAACGGAAAATCAACAGTACACCTGTCGGATCTTATCGAAGACGTGCCCGGCATCAGCATGAAGGGCATCTCCAAGGAATTCCCCTGGCCCGGTTCGCGGTGCGGCTGGATGGAGGTATACAATGTACATAAGGATGAGAAATTCGAGAGGTACTTTAACACTATAGTGAACCAGAAGATGTCCGAGGTTTGTTCGACCACACTTCCGCAGATGGCGATCCCGAAAATCATTACCCATCCGGAGTATAAGAAATACCTGGACTCTCGTGTCCGGCACTACGAAAAACTTTCCAACATAGCCTATAATAGTCTCAAGGACGTTCCCTATCTTATTGTGAACAGGAGCAACGGCGCCTTCTATATGTCGGTGGTTTTTAACGAGGCCTCGCTCAATGACAGGCAGAAACTGCCTATCAAGCAACCGGAGATCAGGCAATACGTTGAGAAACTGGTGTCTGAAAGAATAGAGTATGACAAACGTTTTGTTTATTACCTCTTAGGTTCCACGGGGATTTGCGTCGTTCCGCTCACTTCTTTCTTTACCTCCGTACCGGGTTTCAGGATGACCTTGCTTGATAGAGACGCAGATAAATTTGAATACATCATGAAGACGCTTGCGGAAAAGACCGTCGAGTATATCGAGTCTGCACACTAAGCCTCCCGTAAAGACAGAGACATGCCGCCGCATGTCTCTGTCATCTTAAAATCCTATTCCGGAATATTATTTGATCAGGCGCTGGTGCATTTTGTAGATTGCCAGCGGAAAGAAAACAATGCAGGAGATCACAAAATAGCAGAACCCCGGCAGCAGTGACATATCGACTATGCCGAGACTTAGCGCCCTGGTAAGATTTACCATATGCGTCAATGGCAGGAGCATCGCGATGTATTGAGCCCACCCGGGCAGGTTCTCGATGGGGAAAAATGTCCCGCTGAAGAGAAACATGGGAGTGATGAATAGAAATACGGGAAGGTTGAACAGCTCTATGTTAGCTACAATTGCCGTGAAGATCATTCCGATGGAACCAAAGGCTATGCCCCCGATAACGGAAAGCGGGATAATCAGAAGACCTTCAGGGTAGCGGATGAGACCAAATAAACTGATAACCCCCAGCATGATTGATGTGGCGATAACCGATTTGGTGGCTCCCCAGACTATTTCCCCGGTGATAATTTCTTCAAGAGTAAGCGGCGTTGCCATCATGGCGTCAAATGTTTTTTGATAATACATACGCACGAAGGAGGCATAGGTGTTTTCAAAGAAGGCGTTGTTCATGATATTGATGGCAAGCAGGGCCGGTGCAATGAAAAGCATATACGATATTTCGGAGCCCTGGTAATTAACGTTTCCAACGAGGGCGCTCAAGCCCACCCCGAAGGCGACTAAATAGAAGAAAGGTTCGAGCAGAGGGGGAACGAAACTGATCTTCCAGTTCTGCCGGTAAACAAGCAGATTTCTCTCCCAGACCCTCAAGAAGCGCATGGATAGATGGAGCGGCAAGATTTCCCTCATTCTCTTAGCTCCCTGCCTGTTAGTTTTAGGAAGACGTCTTCCAGGGTCGCCATGCGCATGATGCATCCTTCCTTGCAATATTTGTTGCTGATCTCACGGAACAGGGTATTCCCATCTCTGGTATTTATGATCAACCGATGGCCCAGATCCTCATGTTCCATATTTTTGGATTGGACAAATGCCCGCAGCGTTTGGTTCGGTTCAAGCACCTCTATGATATCGTGGCCTACATATTGTTTGATGAGTTCAAGAGGTATGCCATCTACCAGTATGCCTCCGTGATCCATGATGATCAGGCGATCGCAAAGCCGGGACGCTTCGTCCATATTATGGGTGGAAATCAAAATAGAAAGCCCCTTTGCCTTGAGCTCACCTAAACGCTCCCACACCTGATGGCGGGACTGTGGGTCCAGGCCCGTCGTCGGTTCATCCAGGATTAAGAGCTCCGGGGCGTTCAGCAGTGCTCTGGCCAGAACCAGACGGCGCATCATGCCTCCCGACAGTTCCGTAACCCTGGCTTCTTTGCGGTGCTCAAGGGCCATAAACCTAAGAAGGCTCGCGGCCTGTGCCTGCGCTGCCGCGGGTGACATATTGAAGTATCGGGAAAAAACCTCTAAATTTTGTTTTACCGTAAGGTCGGGATCCAAATTATTCTCCTGGTGACACACGCCAAGTCTGGACTTTATGGCACGCGCGTTTTGCGTAACATCAAGACCGAAGACTTCGAGGGTTCCGCTTGTGATTGGTGAAAGGCCATAGATCATCCGGATGGTTGAAGTTTTTCCGGCGCCATTGGGTCCCAGCATTCCGAAACATTCTCCCGGATATACGTTAAAAGAAATATTATCGACAGCTACGAGGTCACCAAATATCTTGGTCAGATTTCTTGCCTGAACGATCAGGCTTGCCGATAATTTTTCAGGGTAATTTTCCTGCGCGACTTTCATGCGGTAAGCCGTTCTCTTGGAAGCTGCATTTGATCAATATGCGTTTGCGTTTGTCATTTAAATGAATTGTCAGAATCTTCTGAATATGCTACTTATCCGGCCATCTTTGATATGTTATATCAGATCAGGATTCTTCTTAAAACATAATTTAGCGAAGGCTCCGTTTTATCGTATCTGTTTTAACGCGGGAGGAAAATTAAGATGTCTGGCTTATTGGAGGAAACACTGGCGAAATATAACAGGGGGCTGGTTTTCGTCTATACGGGGAACGGCAAGGGTAAGACAACGGCTGCCATGGGGCAGGCGCTGCGGGCTGTGGGGCACGGCTTGAAGGTGCTCGTCATTCAATTTATGAAGGGGAAAAAATACGGCGAGGTGATAGCTTGCGAAAAATTTCTTCCCGCCATAACCGTCTGCCCATGCGGTCTCGACAGTTTTGTGATGAGGGAAAACCCTGCCCCTGTTGATATCGAACTCGCCGGTCAGGGATTAAACCTTGCCAGGAAGGCCCTGTCTTCAGGAGAATATAGCATGGTTATCCTGGATGAAATAAATGTTGCCCTCGACTTTGGACTGATTTCCATAAAGGACGTTATAGAGATGATAAGAGGGAGAGCGGCAAATGTGGACGTGGTCATGACGGGAAGATATGCTCCTCCGGAAATTATCGAGATTGCCGACACGGTGAGCGAGGTGAACGAAATTAAGCATCATTACTCTGCGGGGTTGAAGGAAAGGGCCGGTATAGAATACTAGCCCAGAAGGCAGAATAGCAGGGAACCCGGAGAGGGAGGCTGATGATGAAGAAGACCCCGAAGGATGAGCTCAACAGGCGTATCAGAGCTCTACAGAGACGCATGGAATCAGGAGAAACGGACGGCGCACTGATTGTTCAAAATGCGGACCTATTCTATTTCACAGGAACCGTGCCGCAGGGATATTTGTTTATACCCCCTTCAGGAGATCCTCTTTTTTTTGTGCGCAGAAACGCTGATCGGATCAGGAATGAGTCCGAGCTTGATACCATCATACCCATTGGCAGCATCAGAGAATTACCGGGACTGCTGGCTCACCATGGCTATTCGCGAATAAAGAGACTCGGGATGGAGCTTGATGTGTTGCCGGTAAACCTTTATCTCCGGTATCTGGATATTATAAAGCCGGCCGAAATCATCGACATCTGGCCTTCTATACAGGCTGTCAGGGCCGTGAAATCTGACTACGAAATAGGGCTCATGAAGGAAGCGGCATGCCTTTCCGACTTCATGGTCGCCACTTGCCGGAACAATCTTAAGGAAGGGCTGTCTGATATAGAGCTTACCGCCGCGATTGAGGCGGCGGCTCGAACGCGCGGTCATCAGGGTTACGTCCGTACGAGGGCGTTCAATCAGGAGGTCTATTGGGGCCATTTAATATCCGGACCTGACGCAGCCGATCTGAACTTCGTAAACAGCACGACCGGTGGACATGGGCTCTACAATGCCTTCCCGCAAGGTTCGGGATGGAGAACTATCAGGAGGCAGGAGCCGGTCATTTTTGATCTCGGCGCAATTATGCACGGGTACTGCGTGGATCAAACGCGCACACTTAGCCTCGGGCCTCTCCCCAATAAATTGGACGACGCCTACAAGGTGTCCTTGGAGATCCACTATAGATTGGGGAGAATGGTCCAACCCGGTGTCGCAGTTGGCGAGCTATTTTCAGAGGCACAGAGCATGGCTGAATCCCACCACCTGGGTGAATATTTCCTGGGTTATGGAAATCGGCGCTTGGAATTCTGCGGACATGGAGTCGGCTTGGAATTGGACGAATATCCGGTGATCGCAAAAGGAGGAAAAACGCTCCTCGCTTCCGGCCTGGTCATCGCGATCGAACCGAAGTTTAACTTTCCGGGGGAGGGGGTTGTCGGCGTTGAAGATACATTTGTCGTCACTGACAAAGGAAGTCAGAGACTGACCAATGCCAGCTATGTTGTCGACGTCACCCAAAGTTAGGTACCTATGATGAAGCATGAGAAAGTTCTCGATCACATCATCTCGCTTCTCAAGGAGCAAGGGGCTTCTGCTGTTGTACTGGCAAATACTGTTGACATCGTTGTTGACGAAAGGGTTCGCCTCAAGTGTCGGGTTCCCGTATGTGACAGTTACGACAAGAACCTCATGTGCCCCCCCTATGTACCGTCTGTGGCGGAATTTCGCGAAGCTCTCAGGAATTATAGGCAAGCCATCCTTCTCCAGGTATCAGCCCTTCTCCACGAAACATACGCGAACGCCCCCGCAGAAGAGGTATTTCTTCCTGCCAGAAAACTTCACGAGTTGGTTAATTTGGGCGAGAGAGAGGCATTTACCGCCGGGTTTCGTTTTGCCGCCGGATTTATCGGAGGCTGCTGCCGGCTGTGCGTGGAGTGCGTCGCGGCACAGGGTGGCGCAGCTTGCCGGTTTCCCTTCAAGGCAAGGCCTTCCATGGAGGCCATGGGAATCGATGTCATAGCTACTGCGGAAAAGGCAGGCTTGCCGGTCTCCTTTCCCATCAGCGACAGGATTACATGGACAGGACTAATTCTATTATAGGAAGCCAAATGCGCATTGAAGGATACGCTGCCGATTTCCAAGGCGACGGGAAACACGGTGGCGAATATGAGTCTGATCCACGGAATGCACATGTTGAGGACGGAGTTTCATGACCGTCCATCGGCTGCGAAAATTGTGGGAAATTTTTGAGGATCAAGGTTATGAAAATAAAATTCATGGGAGCGGCAAGAACGGTAACCGGTTCCTGCTATATTATTGAAGCGCATGGCCACCGGTTCGCCGTTGACTGTGGGATGCATCAGGGGAATGCGGAGATTGAGAAGAGAAATTGGGATGTTGATATTTATCAACCTGCTGGCATAGATTTTTTTCTCATCACCCATGCCCACATAGACCATTCCGGCCTTCTGCCGCGGATTATTAAGAAAGGATTCAAAGGCAAGATTTATACGACACCGCCAACGAGGGATCTACTGAAGATACTGCTTCTCGACAGCGCCCACATCCAGGAGATGGAAGCGCAGTGGAAAAGCAAGAAACATCTCCGCTCAGGAGAAGAACGAATCAAGCCTTTGTATACACAGAAGGATGCGGAGGCGGTATTTCCAATGTTCAATGTGGTATCGTACGGCGAAGTTTTTGAACCCTTCGCCGGCATCAAAGTAACTTTCAAAGACGCAGGCCACATCCTCGGCGCTTCGATGATCGAACTTTCGCTTGAAGAAAATGGCGCGACTGTCAAGCTGGTCTTTTCCGGCGATATAGGCCGTCCCGCCCAGTTACTCATGGAAGATCCGAGTGTTGTCGAAACAGCCGATTTTCTTTTCTTAGAGTCAACGTATGGCGACCGCAATCATAAGAACGAGGATGACAGCCTGAACGAACTGGCGGAGGCCATAGCTTATAGTTACGGCAACAAAGAGAAGGTGATTATCCCTGCCTTCGCTGTGGAGAGAACCCAGGAAATGATGTATTGTCTGTATCTTCTGTCCAAGGATGGAAGGCTTCCCCAGGATATGCCCGTCTATCTGGATAGTCCTTTGGCCATCCAGGCTACGGAGATCTTCCGTCGCTACACAGCTTACCTCGATGATGAGACCAGGGCATTGATAAAGAAAGGAGAGGATCCCTTATATCTGCCGCAATTACATCTTACTCCCACGACGGAGGAGTCTATGGCCATAAACAACCTCTCAGGACCGGCGATTGTCATTTCCGCGAGCGGCATGGCCGATGCAGGGAGGATAAAGCACCATCTGCGACACAACATATGGCGGCAGGGCGCCAGTATTGTCTTTGTCGGCTTTCAGGCCCAGGGAACGACGGGTCGTAAGATCGTGGATGGCGCAAAGAAGATTCGTCTCTTTAATGAGGAAATTGCCGTAAGGGCCAAAGTCTTTACAATAAACGGATTTTCCGCCCATGCCGGTCAAAGTCAGCTTCTCGACTGGTTGGGACATTTCCGAAGCCGGGATATGCAGGTCTTCCTCGTACATGGGGAATATGGAGCTCAGCAGGCGCTTGCAGGCCTGATTAAGGAACGATTCGGCTTCCAAGTGATGATACCTCAATATCTTGAAGAAACTACCCTGGAGCCGGGGCGTGTACTTAAGCGGGTGGAGTATCCGGAGAAAGCGATCCCCTCGATTGATTGGAATTACATAATTGAAAATATCGGCACCAAGTTTGTGCGGCTTAGGGAGAGAAAATCTCAACTGGAGTCAAAGCCGTGGATGGAACAGACAGAGATCAGAGATCAACTCCTCGAACTGGACCGCGTCCTGACGGAAATAAATTCTGAAGTATAACGTAACCGGAAGTACCCTGCCGCTGTTCTATTCGAGGAGTTTGTATTGGAATCTCGCCACGACGTTCAATTGTGAAATATTGAACTCACGGGGTAAGGGATCATAAGGGGCAGCTGATCTGACAACATCAAGAGCTCCCTGGTCGAGGTAATTAGATCCAGATGATTCAATGATTAGACTTGATGTGATGTCCCCACCTTCGCCTATTGAGAATTTAATCACGGCGATTCCTTCTTCCTCCCGTTCAAAGGCAGCCTGGGGATATATCCATATGTCTTCTATTTTTTTCTTTATCCTTTTAAGGTAAAATGTATATTTGATGTCAATGCTGCCGAGGTCAACGGTCTCTTCTTTTTTTACGCGGCGGCTGCGGACTTGTTCTTCGACCTGATGGACGGGCTTGTCAGCCTTTTCTTCTTCTGTGATTTTGTCTTTATTTGCCGTTGGTTCTTTCAAGGTGACGACTAAAACATCATCCTTGCGGGCTTTCCCACGAAAGTCTATAAAGCCAGTCACATACAACATGGCCACGTGACTGGTAAGAGATATCAGTATGGATATGATCAATATTCTTTTTGACGGCATCGAGGGGCTGCCTTTTCTTGTTCGGATAATACGTCAACGAGTATATAAAAATCAACTATTTGTTAAAGTGCAAAAGAAGTCTCGCGTAACATTCTCAGGATTGGTGGCATATGGATTCTATTGATGAAAAATTTATGACCCTTGCCCTTGAGCAAGCCTCCTTGGCCTTTCAAAAAGGGGAGGTTCCTGTAGGCGCTGTGGTAACGCTTGGCGGCGAGATATTAGCAATGTCACATAACAGTTCTATTACGATCAATGATCCTTCAGCTCATGCAGAAATTCTTGCTATCCGCGAGGCAGCCAGGAGACTGGATAATTATCGCCTCATCGATACTACACTGTACGTGACACTGGAACCATGTATCATGTGTGCAGGGGCAATCGTACAGGCGCGGATACAGAGAGTCGTATTTGGCGCAGGGGACCCCAAAAACGGCGGTGTTGTTTCCCTTTACAGGCTCCTTCACGATAAGAGATTAAATCATACCGTGGAAGTAACCGATGGTGTAAAGAGGGATGCCTGCGCCGAAATTTTGAGTAGATTTTTTCATGAGAAGAGGATAACATCAAAAATCAATTCGGAATCAGAATGAATCCTGTGGAGAGATACCGAAGTGGTCGTAACGGGATCGACTCGAAATCGATTTGAGGGCCAAAAGCTCTCACGGGGGTTCGAATCCCCCTCTCTCCGCCAGCATTGGGGATCAGGGAATAGGGATGAGTCAAATTTTTTCCGAACCCTAATCCCTAATCCCTGATCCCCAATACGGAGAGATGCCCGAGAGGCCGAAGGGGCACGACTGGAAATCGTGTGTATACCCACAAAGGTGTACCGGGGGTTCGAATCCCCCTCTCTCCGCCAGCATTGGGGAATAGGGATCAGGGAATAGAGGTCAGGAAACAGGATTAGGCGACAGAGATCGAAAACAGGTTAATTCATCTCTTATTCCTATCCCCTGTCCTCTGATCCCTCAATATGATAGCCGGGTCCCGTGCAATGGAGGGTTGTAAACCCCGCCAGGTCCGGAAGGAAGCAACGGTAGCAATTGCCGACGTGTGCTGCGGGTAAGCCTGGCTATCTCAATGAGACTTGGCCTTTTCCAAGGCAACACCGCGGGAAAGGCCTTAGTCGAATTGACCCTGAACGAATTAAATGTGCCGGAGGGTCTCAGATTTAATCGTAATCCCGCTTGTGAGGAGCAGCGAGTGGAATACCTTGTTTTGGCCAGAAAGTGCAGACCTCAAAACTTTGACGAGGTAGTGGGGCAAGACCATGCGGTGAAGACCTTGAGGAATGCCATTCATCAGGGTCGCATAGCCCACGCATTCATTTTTAGCGGACCCCGCGGCGTAGGGAAGACAACGGTAGCACGGATATTGGCCAAAGCCCTGAATTGTGAAAAAGGGCCTACAGAAACACCGTGTAATGAATGTACCAATTGCCGGGAGATCACGGAAGGCATAGCCATGGATGTCCGTGAGATTGACGGCGCATCTAACAGAGGCATAGATGAGATAAGAGAGCTTAGAGAGAATGTCAAATTTTCTCCGCTGTCATCTCGCTACAAGCTTTACATAATTGATGAAGTGCATATGTTGACTAGGGAGGCATTCAACGCCCTTTTAAAGACGTTGGAAGAGCCGCCAGCGCACGTAATCTTCGTCTTTGCCACGACGGAGATCCAAAAAATACCGGCGACTATACTATCCCGATGCCAGTGCTTTGAATTCAGAAGGATATCGCTGAAACAGATCAAGGATAGCCTGCGACGAATCTCCGAAAAGGAAGGTGTTCAAATAAGTGAGAAGGGTCTGACATGGGTTGCTGAAGCCGGCGATGGAAGTCTGAGAGACGCGCAGAGCATCTTGGATCAGCTAATATCTTATGCAGGCTTCGAAATCCGGGATCAGGATGTGGAGGAGATACTGGGACTGACGGACAGGCGTTTTCTTTTCAGGCTGTCCAAAGCAGTGTTTGAAAGAAATGCCGGCCTTTGCTTAAAGATCATTGAAGAAGGTTATTATGCCGGCCTTGATATGAAATACTTTTATCAGATGCTCATCGGTCATTTCAGGAATTTACTACTCACCAAGATTGTTGGAAAAGATCACGACCTCTTGGATCTGGGAGATGAAGATGTGGGCAGCCTTGCCATGCAGACGGACGGCGTTTCGCAGGAGACCGTCCAGCGCCTATTGGATATGTTGATGGCAGAAGAGGAAAATGTAAAAAGAAGTCAGAATCCGCGCATAAACCTTGAGACGATCCTCGTCAGAATGGCCTATCTGGAGCCGATGATACCAATCGATAAATGGCTTTCCCGCATGGAAGACCTGGAAAAGAGACTGATTTCAGGAGAGACTGTCCAGGTTAAGCCGTCAACGTACGAATTACGGGAAACAGGCGCGGTTCATTCCCAAGAACAGGAACTCTTCAAAGTCGCTCAGTCGGGAATGGTCGACCAAGTCCACAGTGGATATGATACGGCCGAAGGTAAAATCATGGAGGATATATGGGAAGACTTAAAGGGCTTTGTAAAAAAACAGAGTTACCCACTGTTTTCCAAGATTGAGCCCGGCGTATTTCTCGGATACGAAAACAGGTGTCTTAGCATCGGCTTCCATAAAGGCTATATTTTTTTAGATGACATAACAGAAAAGACTCAGAAGGATCGCCTTACGGAGATATCGAAAGCGTACTTTGGCGATGATGTTACCGTCATAATTGAATCTTTGGACACGGAGCAGTACAGCCAGCATAATAAGAATCACAATAGTGTCACAAGTAACAATAAGAACAATGATGCAAGGCGGGATGCTCTCAACCATCCGCTTCTGCAAAAGGTTCTGGATGTTTTTGATGGCGCTGTTGTGCGTGAGGTTACAACCAGAGGCGGTAATGACGATTCTGTGAAATCGTAAGGTACGTTGAGAAAGACATTTTGCGAAAGCGTCCATAACGAATATCGAGTTCTTTGAAACTCCCACATAGGAGGTATTTAATTGACACAGAATTTTGGAAATATCATGAAACAGGCAAAGAAGATGCAAGAAAAAATAGCCAGCATTCAGGCGGAGCTGGAATCCAAGACTGTTGAAGCGACAGCCGGAGGAGGCATGGTAACCGTCATAGTAAACGGAAAATTTGAGATCCTGTCTCTTAAAATCGACAAAGAGGTTGTCAATCCGGAAGATGTCGATATGCTTCAAGACCTTATCATGGCGGCAGTTAATGAAGGTATTCGCAAGGCCCAGGAAATGGCGACGGCAGAAATGTCTAAGATTACCGGCGGCTTCAATATCCCCGGTCTGATGTAGTGTGTTTAAAGATGACAGGTTACGCCCTTCCTATAAAACGTCTGATCGGAGAACTCGGGAAATTACCTGGCATAGGGGAAAAGACAGCCACGAGGTTGGCCACATTTATCCTGCGTGCATCCGAGGAAGATGCAAGAAGACTTGCACAGAGCATATTGGAGGTAAAGCAGAAGATACGCTTCTGCTCCGTGTGCTTCAATCTTGCCGAGGGGCGGCTCTGTGAAATATGCATGGACCCATCGCGAGACAAGAATCTTATATGTGTTGTCGAAGAGCCTGACTCTCTCATTGCCATAGAAGAAAGCGGGAGCTTCAAAGGAACCTATCATGTACTCCATGGAGCACTCTCGCCACTGGACGGTATTGGACCGGATCATTTGAAATTACGGGAACTTTTGAAAAGGATAGCGGAGAACGGGGCGGAAGAAATAATTGTGGCAACAAATCCAAGCGTCCAGGGTGAAGCAACTGCCCTTCTCATTAACAAATCTGTCAAGCCTTTGGGCATCAGGGTAACCAGGATCGCCCTCGGTGTGCCTGTCGGCGGTGATCTTAAGTACATGGACAGGATGACATTGTCTAAGTCCATGGAATACCGTAGAGGTCTCTGAAAACCCTTATCGGAAATTTAGCCAAAAAATAATTGACAAAAAAATACTTGACAGGGACGGAATTTTGTAATAGGTAGCCGGACGTCGTTTTTGTTCATCGTCTTTAAGTCTTTAACAGCTTTTCTACATCAATCCAATCTGGGAGATTTTCCAATGATAGAAGTCAGATGGCATGGAAGAGGTGGTCAGGGAGCGGTAACGTCAGTTGAATTACTCGCATTGACCGCCATCGGAGAGGGCAAGTATGCTCAAGGTTTTCCGAGTTTCGGACCTGAGAGAAGAGGGGCGCCGGTTGCTGCATTCAACCGGATTGATGATCACCACATAAAGGTCAGATCTCAGATTTACAATCCGGACGTGGTGGTTGTCCTTGATGAGAGTCTCATCGGCATGGTTAATGTTGCCGACGGACTGAAACCAGAAGGCGTACTAATTGTTAACACAGCAAAAACAGCAAAAGAAATTGCGGAAATCACAAAATTCAAGGGTAAGATCGCTACAGTCGATGGGTCATCCATTGCGTGGAAGGAGCTTGGCGTTCCGATTACGAATACGACCATGCTTGGGGCGCTGATCAAGTGCACGAATGCTGTTAAGCTTGAATCAGTGAAAGAGCCGGTGGATCATAGGTTCGGCAGGATCGCCAACAAAAATCTCGCGGCCATGAAACGGGCATACGACGAAGTCAAATTTAACTAATAAGTGAATGAGTGTTGAGGTATCATATGACAGAGAAAAAGTGGCCAGAAACCTGGCAAGATACAAATCCGGGGCTCATGATATTCAAACCTGGAAGCTCACGGTCATATTTGACCGGTGGCTGGAGGGCACAGAAGCCTATCTGGGATAATACGAAATGCATCAAGTGCGGCGTCTGCTATCTGTTCTGTCCTGAAGCGTGCATAACCGAAGACGCGGAAGGGTTCTTTATGGCAGATCTGAATTACTGCAAGGGCTGCGGCATTTGCTACCACGAATGCTGGCCACGCGCCATAAAGATGGTAGAGGACTGAGGAGGGATACGTTATGTCGAAACGAATTGGAATGGAAATTGCTCTGGCCGCGGCAGAAGCGGTCGCTTTATGCAGACCCGATGTCATTGCTGCTTATCCCATCACGCCTAACACACATATACCTGAACACCTGGCAGAAATTGTTGCCGACGGGCATCTTGACTGCGAATATATAGCTGTGGAATCCGAACATTCGGCGCTGAGCGCCTGTACCGGAGCGTCGGCAGCGGGCGCCCGCGTCTTTACGGCGACAAGTTCACAGGGACTGCTGTATATGTATGAAATCGTTCCGGTCGTGCCGTCCATGAGGCTCCCTGTTATCATGTGCCTTGGCAACAGGGCGATATCGGGTCCTATCAACATCTGGAACGATCACAGCGATTACATGTGTGTGAGGGATCTGGGTTGGATTTCAATGTTCGCGTCGAATGGTCAGGAAACCGTCGATATGTGCATCCAGGCCTTCAAGATCGGTGAGCATGCGGATGTTATGCTGCCGGTGCTTATAAATCTGGACGGTTTCCAGCTTACCCACGTGGTGGAGGCGATGATAATGCCGGATCAGGAGGAAGTAGACAAGTTTCTCCCGCCGCGCAAGCCCTATGCGGCTTTGCATCCGGACAATGTCGTGTCCATGGGAACCCTGGCACTCCCGGATATCTATAACGAGGCAAAAAAGGCCAATGATGAGGCGCTCATCAATTCGAAGAAGGTCATCCTTGAAATATGGAAAGAATGGGAGAAGATGTTCGGCCGGAAGTATGAACCCGTCATGTCCTATAAGGCGGATGATGCCGATATACTCATGCTTACCATGGGGTCCATGGGTGAAACAGCGCAGGTTGCCATTGATGAGTTGCGCAAAGAAGGGTTCAAGGCCGGACTGTTAGACCTGAAGCTTTACAGACCATTTCCTGCGGATGAATTGAAAAAGGCAGTGAAAGGAATCAAGAATCTGGTTGTTATAGACCGGGCTGTTATGTCTGGCGGTGCTGCTGCTCCCGTCTGTGCCGAGGTGAAATCCGTCCTTTATGATGAGCCGGATCGTCCCGTGATTACGAACGATATCATCGGCCTCGGTGGTCGCGATGTACGGGTCGAAGACTTTATAAAAATGTTCAAGAAGGCAGCCAAGGCTAAACCCGAAAGAGCATATGAAATTTATGGAGTGAGGGGATAATCATGAAGAGTATTGTAGAAAATTTTGATTTGTTTGCCCCAAAGCTGGTTGATAAAGAGGAATATTACAGTTCAGGACATCGCGCCTGCCAGGGTTGCGGTGAAGCATTAGCAATCCGCCTGATGGCAAAGGCTTTGGGTAAAGATACGGTGGTGACCAATGCTACGGGATGTATGGAGGTTACTGCTACCCCTTATCCGACGACGGCGTGGAAGCTTCCGTGGGTGCATGTGGCGTTTCCCAATTCCGCTTCGGTGGGTGCCGGTGTTGAGTCCGCCTTGAAAGCCCTCCGCAGGAAGGGGAAAATCGCTGACAGGGATATAAAGGTGGTTTCCATCGGAGGTGATGGAGGGTCCTTTGACATCGGTTTCCAGGCCATTTCCGGAGCCATGGAGCGCGGTCACAATATGATCTATATCGTCTACGACAATGAAGCCTACATGAACACGGGTATTCAGCGCTCCGGCGCAACGCCCTATGGGGCATCAACGACGACGAGACCAGCGGGCAAGGAAAGCGTTGGAAACACTACGTGGAAGAAGAACATGGCCGAGATCATGGTGGCCCACAAGGTGCCCTATGTGGCCACGGCTTGCCACAGCTACCCATTTGATTTTATGGATAAAGTCAAAAAAGCAAAAAAAGTGAACGGTCCTGCCTTTATCCACTGTCTGGCCGTCTGCCCGACAGGATGGCGGTGTCCGTCGGATGCATGTATCAAGATGGGCCGTCTCGCCGTGGAGACCGGTGTGTTCCCGCTGTACGAGGTGGAAAACGGGAAATACAAAATGACCATTGAGATGCCCAAGAAGCTCAGGCCCGTGGAAGACTACCTAAAGCCTCAGGGACGGTTCAGGCATCTCACACCGGATCAGATTCAGATTTTCAAGAGAATGGCAATGCTTGAATACAATAAAGTGTTGGAGAGGATTAAGAATTCAAAATCATGGTCGGATATGACAAGTTAAGGTGCTAATTATACGGGATAAGGTGATTGAGGTATGAAGACAGCGAAGACCAAGCAGAAATCGGTTAAAGACATCATAAAGAAATACGATGGTGATAAGACGGCAATGATAGCCATTCTTCAGGATGTCCAGGAAGAATTCAGATATCTACCAAAGGAAGCACTTTCCTCTATTAGTAAGCAGATGGAGGTGCCCCTTACCAGGATTTATGAGATTGCAACATTTTACAACGCCTTCAGCCTCAAGCCTCGGGGCCGGAACCTGATTGAGGTGTGCGCCGGGACGGCGTGTCACGTTCAGGGGGCGGCCAATCTGATGGACAGGATGGAGAGAGATCTGAAGATTTCTTGTGGCGAAACGACGAAAGATAAAAAGTTTACCCTCGAAGAGGTCAGATGTCTCGGATGTTGCAGTCTGGCCCCTGTCGCGCGAATAAGCGGTAACATTCATCCTAATTTAACGCAGGACCAAATTCCTAAGATTTTGACAAATTATAAATAATAGGGGTGGAAAAGTGAGTAAGATCAATACACTTGAAGATTTAAACAAGGCAGCGAAAAGAGGGCTGGAATCTATCATCCCATCAAAAACGAAAATCATGGTCGGAATGGCGACGAGTGGGATTGCCTCGGGGGCGCAGGAAGTTTACAATGCCCTGGAGGCAGAGATAAAGAAAAGGAAGCTGGATTTTGTCCTTAGCAAAACGGGAGCTATGGGGATGGATTGCATAGAGCCCCTTGTGGATGTCCTGCAACCGAACAAGCCACGTCTGGCATACAGCAAAATGACCGCCAAGAAGGTACCGGAAGTTATCGACCAGATTGTAAAAGGTGCCATGAATGGCAACAAACCCACTTACAGAATGGATGAGGAAGACTTCATCTGTCTGAATGAAAAGAAGCCCTATTTTAAGGGTGCCGTTCCGAAAGATCTGGCAGATGTTCCAAAGATAGGGGATGTCAAATTCTACAAGAAACAGTTAAAGTTGGCAACCAGAAATTGCGGGATGATCAATCCTGAGAGTATAGACGAATACATCGCCAAGGGCGGTTACATCAGCCTTTTTAAGGCCCTCACGAAAATGAAACCGGACGAGATCGTTGAGGAGATCATTGCCTCAGGGCTGAGAGGCCGCGGAGGTGGAGGATTCCCCGCCGGCGTGAAGTGGCAGACTTGCAGACGCGCACATGGAGACATTAAATACGTGATCTGCAATGGCGATGAAGGAGACCCCGGAGCTTACATGGATAGAAGCGTTATGGAAGGTGATCCTCATAGTGTCATCGAGGGAATGATTATTGGCGCATACGCCATCGGTTCCGGCCAGGGATTTATTTATGTAAGAAACGAGTATCCCCTAGCCGTCGCCAATCTGCAGAGGGCAATTAACCAGGCGAGAGAATATGGTTTCCTCGGAAAGAATATTCTCAATACAGGGTTTGATTTTGATCTTAAAATCGGCAAGGGCGCTGGCGCATTCGTTTGCGGTGAATCAACGGCCTTGATGACTTCTCTGGAAGGCAAAGCCGGCGAGCCGAGAGCAAAATATATACATACAGTTGAGCATGGACTGTGGGACAGGCCTTCCAATTTGAATAATGTGGAAACTTGGGCCAATGTTCCGGCTATTATCAGCAGGGGCGCGAAGTGGTTTTCCAGCATCGGCTGCAAGAATAATTCAGGAACAAAGGTCTTTTCCGTCGTCGGCAAGATAAATAATATCGGGTTGGTTGAGGTGCCCATGGGGATACCTTTGAGAGATATCATCTATGAAATCGGCGGCGGGATCCCCGGCGGCAAGAAGTACAAGGCGGTCCAGACCGGTGGTCCGTCAGGCGGATGCCTGCCCACAAGTCTCATAGATATTTCCGTGGATTTTGATTCTCTGTGGGAAGCCGGCTCCATGATGGGTTCGGGTGGTATGATTGTCATGGATGAAAGCACCTGCATGGTCGATATAGCGAGGTATTTCATCGATTTCCTCGAATTTGAATCCTGCGGTAAGTGTGTTCCTTGCCGGGAAGGGGTTCACAGGATGAATGAAATCCTGCATGATATCTGCGAAGGCAAGGGAAAGCCGGGTGACGTTGAACTTCTGGAGTCCATGTCCCAGGGAATCGTCGATGGTGCCTTGTGCGCCTTGGGCAGCACGGCTGCGAATCCGGTTTTGAGTACCCTCAAGTATTTCCGTAATGAGTATGTCGCTCATGTTAAGGACAAAAAATGTCCTGCCGGTGTCTGCAGGGCCCTGATCAGTTTCAAGATCAATGCAAAAAAATGCACGGGATGCGGTGTTTGCGCCAAGAAGTGTCCCACTGTTTGCATAACTGGTCAAAAGAAGAAGCCACATGTGATTGATCAAAAAGTATGTATCAAGTGCGGTGTCTGTAGAGAAAGCTGTAAATTTGAAGCAATAAGCATAGAATGAAGGTAGGGGAAATGGTAAACTTTATCATAGATGGTAAGAAGGTTGAGGCTAAGGAAGGTGCAACAGTACTTCAGGTTGCCCGTAATAATGGCATAGTGATTCCAACCCTGTGCTGTCATGAGTCAGTTGCTCCATCAGGAGCATGCCGCCTCTGTGTAGTTGAGGTCAAGAAAGGCAAAAGAACGAGGATCGTGACGTCATGCCTTTATCCTGTTGATGAAGGTATCGTTGTTGAAACAAAATCCGAAAGGGTTATGAATGTCCGGCGTCTCGTCATGCAGCTTCTCATGGCAAGGTGTCCTGAGTCCGACGTGCTTAAGGATATGGCTAAAGAGATGGGCATTGAACCGCAACCCGCCTTTCATCCTGAAACAGACAAAGGGAAATGCGTACTATGCAGACTTTGTGTAAAGGCCTGTGAAGATGTTGTGGGTGTGAGTGCCATTGGTTTGTCCGGCAGAGGCAAGGACAAAAAAGTTGGCCCCCCATTTGTGGAGGATTCCAAAGCCTGTATCGGATGCGGTGCATGCGCGTATATCTGCCCAACGGAGCATATTCTGATGGAGGCAATGGACGGCAAACGAAAGATTTGGGGACGTACCTTTAAGATGCAGGCTTGCGATAAATGCGGCAGGTATTTTGCCCCGATTGACCAATTAAAGTACATAAGCGAAAAGACCGGTACTCCGCTAAAGGAACTCGCGGTCTGCATGAGCTGCAAATAGAAAATCCGTTTGGGAATGCCTGCATAAGCATAAGCATAAGCCATTTGATATGGCGGCATGGTCAGAAATAAGCGAAGCCCCGGTGATATTTTTCACCGGGGCTTTTTTATTGGTGCATTCCCTCGCGCATTGCGTCATTGCTCCCCACATCCTGCAGTCGAATGATATTGACATACATGATGAGCCACTCTATATTTCACTTTGTAAAAGACAAGAAATTAATCGGATATTGATCAAGAGGCTTCAAAGGGGGAATGAGATGGGCGAAAAAATAGACAGGATAACCGTCGATATGAATGCATCACGGCTGCCCGAGGACTTGGAGAGGTATAAGGCAACGGCCGTGGAATTGGGCGCCACCCGATCCACAATTGTAAGCGTAAAAGAGATTACCGTGGATGAAAGAATTGTGCTGAAATGTCAGATACCGCGGTGTTTTGGATACGGCACCAGTGTGCACTGCCCGCCCCACACACTGAAACCGGTAGAGCTGCGGGACATATTGAAAGGGTTCCAATGGGCGGTCTTTTTTACCCTCGATATTCCGCCCGAAGTGATAGTCAGAGACAAGGCCACGATCAAGGAAAGAGAGGCAGCATATCGGAAAATATTTGACATCGTCAATGAGATCGAATCTATGGCTTTTTACGATGGCCACTACCTAGCTTTCGGCTTCGCCGCCGGTTCCTGCAGGCACACATTCTGCAGTCAGCAGGAAAGCTGTCAGGCCATGGAGGGGAAGCGGTGCAGGATATCTCTCCGCTCTCGGCCTTCCATGGAAGCCGTAGGCATTGATGTTTACAAAATGGCCGCTGCAATTGGGTGGGACATCTACCCTATAGGCAGTAATGCCAAACCGGAAGAGATTTCCAAAGGCACTCTGGCGGGGATCGTCATCATACAATGACCTCTTCCCCGATGTCTCAGCCTCATTTCATATCATGCACGTAAGTTCTGCCGTGAGTGTGCATAAGAAGATGCATGGACGAATATCCAGAATATAATGGACTGCGGAGGTTCCGGCATTTTCGGAAATTAAATAGCCTTCTAATGTGTACTGATTCTGCGCAGCTCGTGAACAAAAACTCAAAAAGGTCTGTCGTATGTGCGAAAACAATATCTAACTCCATGTCGAATATTAACAGGGCTTCCAAGAAGAATTCCGGTCAAATATATGACCCCGAAAGGCGCATATTCAAAATGAATGATTGCTTCTCTCAGTCGCAACTGCGATATCTTATATCTTCGCCGAATGCCTCATTCTTCCTCCTGAGAGATAATAACTCCTCTGTCAGATTTGGCATCGCCTTAAGGAACAAGTTGAGAAATGGTAAACATAAGGGAAGAATCTATTCTATTGTCGTACTTCCTGCGTACAGAAGCATAGGCGCGGGAAAGCTCTTATTGGAGGCGATGGAAAAATACCTGATTAAATCTAATGTTTCATTTGTCGTTTTAGAGACGCTGAAAGGCAAAGGCAGTGCAGAATTTTTTTCACCAAGCACGGTTACATAGAATTGAAATTTCTTCCCAATGATTATCCTTACGGCGACGCTGTGCGAATAAGAAGAACTGTTGCAACATGGTAATTGCTATGCAGCGCAAATAAAAGGTCGGAGAGATGTCGCCTGACGAATCGGCTCACACCTGCAAATAATCTTTCAGGATATGCCTTCGCATCCTCACCATGATTCAGACATTCTTTGAGGACCTCTTTCCTGGCTGCCTCGCCTTCGAAATATGTCAATATAACCCTGCACCTTTCCCGGGCAAGCAAGGAGGGCCGTCTCTCTGCCGATCCCCGAACTTAAATCGGTGACAAGAATGGGTTTACTTTCCAGATTCATAGGCCTTCCTCCCGGATATAGAAGTTCTTAGGGCCTTGCTGCTTTTTCGTTCTCTTTTTTTTTGGTTGCGCAATAGATGCCGCCTTCTTCGAGTCCGCCTGTGAAGCAGTTATTGCACGAAATGCACCTGGCCGGTCTCCGGTCGCCTTGCAGCCAGCGCTTGGCCAGACCGGGCTCCCAGATGAGCGGCCTGGCCAAGGCGATATAATCCATACCATCATCCCGGATGGTTTTCTCGACGACTTCATATGATCTGAATCCACCCACTACTATTACCGGACAGTCGAGTACCCTTTTGATTCGACGGGCCATTTCAAGATTATACGCTTCTCTCTCAGGTTTTGTTATTTTCGTGCGCACCGGGCTTTTTCCACCGGACGACGGGGTGCCGGCAGAGACTTCTATGGCATCGATGCCCGCTTCCGTAAGCCTCCTGGCTGCGTAGATTGAGTCCTCAATTTCCAGTCCCCCCTCTATAAAATCTGCGGCGTTCAGCTTGATGAGTACAGGATAGTCCGCGCCGACGGTCTTCCGGACCTCGCGGTAGACCTCGAGGAGAAACCGCACGCGATTTTCCATGCTGCCGCCGTATTCGTCGTTACGGCGGTTGGTGAGAGGGGAAAGGAACTGGTTGATCAGGAAGCCGTGGGCGCCATGCAGTTGCACGGCGTCAAATCCCCATGCCTTTGCGCGACAAGCAGCCTTCCCGAACGCCGCCACAATCTGATTGATTTCATCCTTCGTGAGTTCCTCAGGCATCTCGGGAAACTGTTCAACCTTGGCTGCTGAAGGGGCAAAGGGCTTGCGGCCAGCGGTCTTTGTGTCTGTCTGGCCGCCGCCGTGCACTATCTGGACTGCTATTTTCCCCCCCGTATCGTGCACAGCCTTTGCCATGCGTTTAAAAGGATCCGCCAAGCCGTCGGTATATATACCCATCTGCCCTGGCAAACTCTTGCCGTCCGGCCGTACATACGCATAGCTCGTAATTATGAGGCCGATACCTCCTCGTGCCAGGTCGCGATATAAGGTGATGAGATTCTCCGTAGGCCTGCCGTCATGATCGCACATACCCTCCCATGTGGCGGACCTTATCAACCTGTTGCGCATTGTCATACCATTAATTGCAGTTTCTTCGAATATTGCAGCCATCCTTTCCTCCTTAGCCGGACTTAGCCAAATTGCATAATCGGGTATATCAGAACTATTCTTCGCCACCATGAGTATTGGCTAAAATATACATGAATCGGAGAAATTTAGGAAGAGCAACTTGAGGGAAAATACATATCATACAGCATTCTTCGTGTGAGGCGGATATGCGCTCCGTTGTATATGATGAAAAATCTATTTACGACAGCAATTGTGCACCTGCGCTTTTTTTCTTCACAAAAAGGTTGACAAGATATTTCTCCTATTATAGTTGTATATACAACTACACCATGGATAGCGTCTTATGAAGAAATCCGTTGACAGATTATCGCTGATAAAAAGTATGTCGCAGCAGTGTATTGCCGTACGGATACGGCTGCTCAGCCGCATGGTGACCAACATCTATGATTCAGCGTTAAGCCCGTTCGGTGTCAAGCTCAATCAGATAAGCATACTGGTCTTTCTCCATCTCGCCGGGGAAGTCGGATATGATGCCCTGTGTCGACGGCTGAAGATGGAAAAATCAACAGCTAGCAGAAATATAGAGCGCATGAAAAAAAGGGGATGGCTCAATATCGTAACCGGCAAGGAAGAAAGAAGAAAATTTTTAAAAATTACTCGCACAGGAGAGGAGCTTTTGGGAAAGGTGCATGAAGTGTGGGAAGACGCACAAGAAAAAACCCTAAATCTGCTTGGAGAAGAAGGGGCGGAAGTCCTTTGCAGCATCGCGAACGGAATATGGAAGAAAGATAAGGCACGATAAATTTTTTGTAGAAAAAATTTGTGTATAGAGAGAGGAGTGCTAAAATGAAAAAAAGAATTAAGGAATTTGCATTGAACCATGGGGTTGACGATGTGGGAATAGCCGCTGCTGGTGATTACCAGAGTCCCCGCTCGCCGAAGCTCGACACCATTTTTCCCGGTGTAAAATCGATCGCGGTCATGGCATACAAGGAACCATCAAGCTGCGAGAGTTTGAATATGCAGGTGGCCATGAGCGGCAGAATGGATGTAATGGCATTTTCGCGGTCGTGCAACTATGGAATCAGCCGTTTTCTCGAGAGGGAATTCGGAGCGACGGCGATGGCCGCTCCCGCTTCCTATCCCCTAGAGATGAGCATGGAAACCATGGGTTCCATCGGTGATGTCTCACTCAGGCATGCGGCGATTGCGGCCGGTCTGGGGGTCTTCGGCAGGCACAACCTCGTCATCCATCCTAAACTCGGAACGCGCGTAATATTTACGGCAATACTGACCGATTTGGAGATTCCGTCCGACGCCCCGTGTACAGAGGATCTCTGTGTTCACTGCGATATTTGTGTCGAGCAATGCCCTGCCGGGGCTCTTAATGAAGAGAACAGGACAGACGTGGCAAAATGCCTCCGCAACTCGCAGCCTTACGGTATAGGCAACAGCATCCGCTTCTGGTCAAAGTTCGCTGATGGCACACCTGAGGAAAACAAGAAGATGGTCAAGGACGTGAATTTCTGGCGCATGTATCAGGCCGGTTTCATAGGTTTCCAATATTTCTGCTGGAACTGTATGAAATCCTGTCCGGTGGGGCAGAAACAAGAAAAAGCATCAAAACGAAAATAGCGCTTGCAATAACATTTCCGCCTCCTCGTCAATATCCTCGTGAAAGCTAGAATCCGTCATCATAGGTTATTATAAGCGCGGTTGTCGGGCAATATACCGGAAACAAGACAGTCATTTCCAGTTGGAAGGTAAATATCATATCAAGCCACTGTTAGGTGCAGCCATGGATTGTAAGAACACATTTTTCTGGGCAGGACGTGGCGCGACGGGGTTCAGTGCGGGTCTCGAGTATCCTGGCGGGCTGAGATGAACGGGTACCGGCCTTTGCCGGGGGTCAATCTAAGATTTGTCGGATATTTTTTCTGCAGCTGCCTGGGCTTCCTCGTACACCTTCCTCAGGGGAATCCCCTTTCTTATTGCGATCTCCCGGCAGTCTTCGTATTCCGGGGATAAAATCCTTTTCTCCATGCCCGTATGGCTAACCTTTACCCTCACGGGCCCAAATGAAGTCTCCACAGTGATCAGCTCTCTCGGGAGTTTTCTTCTTGTCAGACGCTGGAATCTAACCCCGAGGGAAGTCGTTTCCGCGAAGACTACGGAAAGTGCCTCATTCAATTTATCCGGTGTAATCAATATGCTGACCAACGTCCCCGGCCTGTTCTTCTTCATGAAGACGGGCGTCATGAAAACGTCAAGGGCGCCTCTTTCCAGGAGTCTTTCCAGGGCGTAGCCGAGAATCTCGGGATTCATGTTGTCGATATTAGTTTCGATGAGGATGACCTCGTCTTCCTCGTATTCCGGCTTTACATCGTACTCACCTATCCAGACCCGCAGCAGATTAGGTATTTTCAAATCCCTGCTTCCGGCGCCATAGCCGGCGTTTTCAATTTTCATCTCCGGGATGGTACCGAAGTTTTGCACCACGTGTTTGAGAATCGCAATCCCTGTCGGTGTGACAAGTTCTTTCTCGATGCTGCTCGCATATACGGGTATGCCCTTAAGCAACTCGAGGGTAGCGGGTGCGGGAAGAGGCAGGACGCCATGGTCGCATTCAACGAATCCCGTCCCCACGGGAATCCTGGAGGCGTACACAGTTTCGATGCCCAGCATCTTCATGATTACGAGAGAGCCAACAACGTCAACAATGGAATCCAGCCCGCCGATCTCATGAAAATGAACGTCTCCGGGATTGGTGTTGTGGATCTTTGCTTCAACGTGAGCGAGGTCGTGAAAGATTGCCTTGGCTTTCGCCTTGATTTCATCGCTAAGGTCACTCTTATCCATGATTTTTTCAATGTCTGTAAGATGCCTTTCGGCGTGGCTATCATCTGCATCGACAAAAAACCTGGTTCCTGAGAGCCCCATTCTTGTTGTTTTTTCGGCTTTCACGGTGAATCCGGATATTTTAAGTTTGCTCAGCTCCGATTCAAGCTCATGCAAATCAGCTCCGGCGTCAATCAGCGCTCCCAGTATCATATCTCCGCTAACGCCCGAGAAACAGTCGAAATAGGCTATTCTCATTGTTCCTCACCCATATGGTTTATAAGACTTGCAAAGTATCCAGCCCCGAATCCGTTATCAATGTTCGCAGTTAGCGATTCCGGTGAACAACAGTTCAGCATGGACAGCAACGCGGCAAGGCCTTCGAAACTGGCGCCGCAGCCCACACTGGTCGGTACGGAGGCCACAGGACAATGGACAAACACGCCTATTGTGCTTGCCAGTGCCCCTTCCATGCCGGCCACTACTACTATGACGTTGGCATTGAACAGCCTTTCTCTGCTGTCGAAAAGTCTGTGCACTCTGGCAACACCGATGTCATAGACCCTATCTACGGCATTCCCCATGATTTCTGCCGTAACTGCCGCCTCCTCCGCGATTGGCACATCAGAGGTCTCGGCGGTGACTACAAGGATCGGCTTTGGTTGCCATGGTGAAGTTCGTCTCCGGTGAGAGGCTTTCTTCAATTCTGCTGATTTGTTCGATGGTTTTTCCCCGGCACAATATCACTTCCGAAAAACCCCTCCGCAAATCCCTGTGAGTGTCGATTTTGGCGTCACCTAAATCATGGTAGGGAAAATACAATAAAGCCCTCAGTGCGTCATCGATCACCATTTTTCCGGTTCTAACGTTTTCCAGGAGTTTCCTGATCTTTTCTCTGTCCATCTTTAGCCCTCTTCCTTCAAGGGTTCATTCATGCTGCCCATCCTGTATCCCTGAATATCCAGAGCGATATATGAATATCCCAGGGCCTTGAATTTTTCCACAATCACATTTGATATCTCCTCATCAAGAAATATAGGCATGTCCGCGCGCAGCACCTCTATTCTGGCAATATTGCCGTGGTCCCTGACTCTCAATTGCCGAATTCCGAAACCTGCGAGGAACTCTTCCGCACGACCGACACGCAGGACCTTCTCTTTTGTGATTTGAGTGCCGTATGGAAACCTCGTTGATAGACAGGGCAACGGCGGCTTGTCCCACGTAGGGAGATTCATTTCCTTCGATAGGGTCCTGATGTCTTCTTTTGTGAAACCTGCATCCTTAAGCGGGCTCTTGATGCCGAACTCCGCAACCGCTCTCATTCCCGGACGGAAATCCATTTCATCGTCGCGCGTTGAACCATCTATTATACTGTTCAAACGGTGCCGCTTTGCCAGTTCGGTAAGCTTGGTGAAAAGCTCCCTCTTGCAGTAGTAGCATCTATCCGGGGGGTTGGACGAGAAATTCGGATCATTAAGTTCATCTGTATACACAATAATGTGCTGTGCGCCGATTACTTCCGCGTTCTTCTTGGCCTCCCGGAGTTCCTGTGGTGTGTATGTTTCCGAACTTGCGGTGACGGCTATGGCCTTGTCACCCAAAACGTTTGCCGCAATTTTGAGTAGGAAGGTACTGTCCGTACCGCCGGAGTAGGCGATAAGGACACTTCGCATATCACTTAGTATCTTTTCCAGTGATTCCACTTTTGATGAAAGCTCTGTCATAATCTGCTGCCGTAATAATAGTTGTTTTGCTATAGATTGTATCTATTTATCATTTGAGGCGATAATTTGTCAACACCTTGACATTCCAGAGGGAAATCATATCTTTGACAGATATGAATGGGTGAAGTAATTTTATAGAAATGGACTGGGATTGGTCGCCAACAGTGGGCGGAATGCTGCCGGACATAACGCTCTCCGCACCAAGAGATTCTGCTGACAAGAATTATCTTGGCCTTTCCGGTTTTGGATCATTCAAGATTCCACATATAAGAGCGAAGGTGGTTATTGTCGAGATTTTCAACATGTACTGCCCCTATCGCCAGAGGGAAGCCTCCAATGTCAATGAGCTATATGCAAATATTGACCAGAATCCAGCTCAAGGATGCTATCAAGATCATTGGCACTGGCAACAGCAATACATCCTTTGAAGTCGAAATCTTCAGTTTATGTCAAACTCTTTTCTTGACGAAAGCGTCAAATTGTGTTACAAAACAAATAAGAATAGCACCATCGTAGTAGATGTCGGAAATAGTGAGATTAGCGGTGTCGTTATAAAAGTCTCTATTCAATAAATTCGCCGTACTCATCACGAAAGAAAATATACGCATCGCTCGGAGGCATTGCTGGATTTGATGAGGCAAGAGCTGAGACAAGAAAAGTTGCACGAAGCGCAGATGGTTGCTGACGCCATAATACTCCCCAGATGGAGATCCGGGAGAGAGGTATAGGGCAGTCCGTATTGTTTTTTTGTGCATGCGTAGCACGAAACGCATGTTCATAACACAATCAAACTATGGTGGTTGGTATGCATATTCCCGACGGTTATCTCAGTCCCCAAACATATATTCCCCTTTATGGGGCGTCAATGGCAGTCTGGGGGATAGCCCTGAAAAAGATTAAGAAGGAGCTCTCAGCCAAACATGTTCCTTACCTGGCCATGGCCGCCGCATTCTCCTTTCTCGTTCAGATGTTCAATATTCCTGTTCCCGGAGGGACGACGGGGCATGCCGTTGGTGCGGGTATTATCGCCTTGCTCCTAGGCCCTTGGACAGCTGTCATTGCCGTCTCCGTGGTCTTGATTATACAGGCTTTCGTCTTTGGTGACGGCGGCATCACGGCCATAGGCGCCAACTGTTTTAATATGGCCGTTGTCATGCCTTTTGTTGCCTATTGGACATTCAATTTGATCAAAGGACCCTCGCAGAATAGAGTAAGGATCTTCGCGGCGGCTTTCCTTTCAGGTTATCTCGGACTTGCTGCTGCCGCCTTCTGTGCCGCTTTCATGTTCGGCATTCAGCCTATCATTGCTTCCGGTCCTGACGGCATGCCGCTGTATGCACCGTATCCCCTGTCCATTGCCATTCCTGCTATGGCTATTGAACATCTGTTCCTTTTCAGCATTATCGAGGGCGTCATGACGGTTGTGCTTTTGAAATATTTTCTGAAGAATGAGTCAACGCTCATTTATGCAATGAGAGATGCTTCCCGTGAAAAGATTTGAGAGAAAACTGTGGCTGGGGCTTTTCGTGATGGCCGTCTTGTCTCCTCTGGGAGTTATCCTGCCGGAAAAATTCGGTGCTGAAGGAGCCTGGGGTGAGTGGGGTGTAGACGCCCTCGAAAAGCTGCTGGGATATATTCCCGGGGGTTTAAAGAAAACAGCGGACATCTGGGTGGCCCCCATACGGGACTACAGCTTCGGGGGAGAAGGCGCGGTACTTTCCACAAGAATTGTTTCTTATATTGTGTCCGCTTTTATCGGGATCATCCTTGCCTGCATCATGATATACGTAATATCAAGGCTGCTGTTTAAACATGAGAAATAAGATTCCGGACTTTCTTTTGTGTACACCCGCGCAGGCACATGATGCAGGCGAAAGGGGTACATTAAGGCCTTCGTATATCGAGAAGGGAATAGGACGTCTGTCGAAGATGATTAGGACAGGGTATTTAAACGTAGGTCAGGAATCAGGGAAAGGTTTTTTCCAGAAGCTTGATCCAAGGGTAAAGGTTATTTTTCTCATCTTCTTTGTTGTTATTGTCAGCTTGAAAAGGCATCTATTCCCCGAGGCGGTAATTGTCCTGTTTGTCTTTCTCCTAGTTGCCTCGTCACGGATAAACATCGCGCGATTCTATAAAAAAATATTCGGTTTGACCTTTGTTTTTGGATTTCTAGTCGTCTTCCCCTCCGCCTTTAACGTAGTAACACCGGGAGAATTGATTCTGCCTGTTATCCATTTGTCAAAGCCTTATGAATTCCTAATTTACCATATCCCCGAAGAGATAGGCCTCACAAGGCAGGGGGTTGATGGAGTGATGATGCTCTGCCTGAGAATGATGAACTCTCTTGCCATTTCTCTCTTAGTCATCTATACTACACCGTTTCACAGGATTATCAAGGCACTTCAAGTTTTCCGCGTTCCTCAAGCCTTACTGCTCGTCATTACTCTCTCGTACAAGTACATTTTTATTTTTGCCAAAACAATAGAGGGTATGTACTTTGCCAGAAAAAGCAGGCTTGTGGGGATGTTAAGAGATGACGAAGCCAGGATCTGGGTCGCCGGGAGAATTGCTCATATGTTCAGAAAGTCCATGTCCCGGTATGAGGAAGTATTCAGAGCAATGGTGGCGAGAGGCTTTGCTGAAGAGGTAAGGCTGTCCGATATCGGTGAGTTGACTGCGGTGGACCTGTTTTCCGGCTGCTTTTTCTTGCTTGCCTGGATATTCCTTTTATGGATGTGAGGATTAGATGGCAGATATTATCCGAATTGATGATGTAAGCTATGCCTATCATGATAATATCCCGGCTTTATCCCGGGTGAGCATGGGTATTTCTGAAGGTGAAATATTTGCGGTCATCGGTTCTAACGGGTGCGGTAAGTCGACGCTCCTGCACATCATGAACGGCTTGATATATCCCCTCTCAGGCAGAGTGTATTTCCAGGGAAAAGATGTTTCCGAGGGTTCGCTCCGCGACAGGACATTTGTGAAATATTTCAGGAGCAGCGTGGGTTATGTCTTTCAGGATTCTGACGTACACCTTTTCTGTCCGACCGTTTTTGATGAACTGATGTTTGGTCCGCTCCAGTTGGGTCTTTGTCAGGAGGAGGCTTCGGGGCGTGTTAGGGAGATTATGGCAATGTTAGAGATCTCTCATCTTAAAGATCGGCCCTCCTACATGTTATCGGGAGGTGAAAAAAAGAGGGTGGCCATCGGTTCTATTCTTACCATGAACCCGCGTCTTCTCCTGCTTGATGAGCCGATGAACGGTCTTGATCCGAGAACAAAAAGCTTCCTGATAGAATTGATGATTCTCCTCAATGACGCAGGAAAAACCCTCGTCATTGCCACCCACGACTTGTCACTTATCAGTGAACTCAGGTGCCGTGTTGCCGTCCTTTCTGAAGATCACCGCGTCGAAAAAATCGGGACAGCCGATGAGATATTGCAGGATGAGGACCTGCTATTGAGAGTTAATCTCATCCATGAGCATGTTCATTACCACGGGAATCATGCCCACATCCATATCCATTCTCATTACCTGTTTCACCGTCATGACCGGAAGCCAGATGATGTGAATAGTTGACGTACTGCCTTTGTGGGTCCTGCGCTTGCTATAGCCTGCTGGAGGTTTGCTCCATATACGAACATGGTTCTAACGGAGAATTATGCAAATCTAATCAATAGTAATTTCTAATACCATCCATTTTGTTATGAAAACCATAAGAGCGATATTGTGCATTATAATTGTGACCCACGTATTTTTGACGTTGAGTTATGCCGCACACCCTCTCATTACCGACGATACAGGCACACAAAGGAAGGGGAACTTTCTGTTCGAGCTGAACGGTGAAACTGGTTATGAAACAGAAAAGTCAGGCGCATACAGCGGTACCAATATAATGGCAAAGGAGAGAGACAGCGAACTGAAAGCAGCCCTCACTTACGGCGTTATTGACAAAATATTGATCTGATCTTGACTCTTCCCTACCAGTGGAAAAAGACGGACGTAAGCGATGCGACTGCATCTGATGTTAGCGGCATTGCCGATATATCCGTAGAAGTCAAGTGGCGTTTCTTTGAAAAAGACGGCTTGAGCTTCGCTATCAAGCCGGGGATAACGCTACCCGCAGGCGACAAGGACAAGGATCTTGGGACGGGAAAGGCGACGGGTACGCTGTATTTTATTACCACAAAGCTCATAGACCCGTGGGCGTTTCACTTGAACCTTGGCTATAAGAGAAATGAAAATACGGTAGATGAGAGAGAAGACATCTGGCACGCGTCTCTGGCTGGTGAGTTTAAAATTATGAATAAGTTGAAGTTGGTTGCCGACATCGGTGCGGAGCGAAATACAGAGAAGTCGTCTGATACTAATCCTGCATTTATATTAGGCGGACTTATATATTCCATAAGAGAGAATCTGGATATCGATTTCGGCGTCAAGGGAGGCTTGAACAAAGCCGAGGCAGACATTACTTATCTCGCAGGAATGGCGCTGAGGTTTTGATTCAATGAGACTTGCCCATGTTCAAGGCATATTGGTTGAATGAAATGGAAGAGGAAGTCACGCTCGTGATTTCCGGTGAGGAAAAGAAGGCACACTGACATTCTGCATATTTAGTATGAGGCAAAAAGAGCACTCTCCATTGAGGAGCAGTGCTCTTTTTTTGTCTTTGTTGCTTCGCTACAAGTGGGGCCTGATCCTGCCTGCCATCCTCGCCCACCGGTAAAGGGCGCCGAGCACCATCGCGGCTTTTTCCGAAGAATAGGCAAAAGCAGGAACACCGTTTATTTCCAGAAGTGAGGCAGCACGTTCCACCTCTACATCACCCGACAGGGATGCAACAATTGGTTTCGGCGCTTTCAGTGCCTCCGCTGCCTTCTTTGCCCTAATCACAGTTTGGGCAAAGGCCATAGGTGGCGTAATCAGGGTATGCCAGTAGCCGAGGATCAGGGCATCGACACGGTCGTCTTCAAGGGCGAGCCGGATTGTGGCTTCATACGTTTCCGGCGGCTCGCCGCCCGTGATATCCACGGGGTTTCCTGTGGCGCCGAAGGGCGGAATAAATTTTCTGAAGGCTTGATCCAAATCTTTTTCCAATTGCATGAGCTCAAGCTGATGTTTGCTGCACGCATCTGCCAGAAGCACGCCCAAGCCTCCAGCACCCGTAACAATCAACACGTTTTCCCCTTTTGGGATCGGCATTTTTCCCAAGCTCCTGGCACAATCCAGAAGGTCTTCGAGATTGGAAACCCTGATGATCCCCGCTTTTGCGAAGGCAGCGCTGTAGATCCTGTCGTCTCCCGCCAGAGCTCCTGTGTGGGAGAAGGCCGCTCTTTCTCCTGACGAAGTGGCGCCGGCCTTGAGTGCAATAATGGGTTTCTGCCGGCTTATCTTCCCGGCTGCCCTCACAAAGGCGACACCGTCCTTTATGTCTTCCACGTGCATGGCAATCACTTTCGTATTCTGGTCCTGGCCGAAGAACTCGATCAGATCATCCTCATCCACGTCGCACTTGTTTCCCACGCCGACAATGGCCGAGACGCCCATCCTGTTGGAGCGGCTGTAGCCGATAATGGCCATGCCTACACCTCCGCTCTGACATGATAGGGCCGTTGGGCCTTTCTCTGTGTAGGGCGTGCAGAAAGTCGCGCAGAGATCCGCCGGAGTATAATATATACCGAATATATTTGGCCCGAGTATTCGAACCCCGCTCTTCGCCGCTGTTATAACGAGCTCCCTCTGGAGCTCGTTATTGCCGATTTCGGCAAAGCCCGAGGAGATCACGATGGCTCCAGCCACCCCCTTTTCTCCTAACGCCGTGACTGCATCTGCAACATTTTTCGCCGGGATCACGATCACAGCGACATCAACCTTGCCGGGAATCTCCTGGACACTCCTATAGCATTTCAGTCCCAGTATCTCATCCGCTTTGGGATTTATGGGATAAATATTTCCTTGGTAGCCGCCATCAATGATATTCTTTACCGTTGAGTATCCCAGCTTTAACGGATCGCCCGACGCCCCGATGATGGCTATCCCCGCCGGCAAAAAAATTCTCTTCATGCCTGTGACGATTTCTTCCGAAGAGTATATCGTATCGGCAATTTTTTTCGGTTCGCCAAGGGCCATACGGGCATCAACGACGATGGCGCTCGCTTGGGATGCGATGACAGGGTTCAGATCAACTTCAAGGATCTCCGGGTGATCGGTGACAAGGGCCGAGAGCTTTTCTATGATGTCAGCTACGGCATTAAGGTTTACCGCGGGTTTCCCGCGGAAATTGCCAAGAATTTTTCTGCCTCTGATCTCACAAATCATGTGGAGGGAATCTTCCCGTGTCAAGGGAACCAGTCTGAAGACTATATCCATCGCAGCCTCAACAAAGATCCCTCCCAGGCCGAACATCACAGCATGACCGAACTGGCGGCTGAAAGTGGCCCCTATGACCAGCTCCACTCCTTCGGGCACCATCTGATAGATCAGCACCCCTTGGATGTCCGCTTTCGGCTTTTCCAGTCTCGCTTTTCTCACGATATCGGTGAATGCGGACCGAACGGCTTCCGCTGAACTAAGGTTTACCCTCACTCCGCCTACATCAGACTTGTGTGGGATATCAGGAGATACGATCTTCATCACTACAGGGTATCCTAACTTACCGGCTATCTCCACCGCTGATTCCGGATTGATCGCCACCAGACCCGTTCTGACCGGGATGCCGTAAGCCGCGAGCACTTCCTTGCTATCTACCTCCGTAAGCACAGCACGCCCCTGCCGCTTTGCCTCAGATAGAATTCTTGTTACTTCGGTTCCCATGGGGCCCCCTTTCGTAAGTCTTCGTATATGACCACCATCGCCCTTTCTGCACGGCAAAAGAGAATTATTTGCCCGCTATCTTATGGGCGGCGTGGGGAAAAAGTCAACTATATTAGAAGCAAAAAAGGTGTTCATGACCACTTTGGACTTGACAGGCGCCGTGATTTCAGCTAGAAATTCCCGCAAATAACAAGATTAACAACAATCAAAGGAGGAGAGTCTTTGGCCACGCATAAATCCGCGGAAAAAAGAAGCAGGCAGAACGAGAAGAGACGTCTGAGAAACACGTCGGTAAAATCCAGGATAAAGACGCAAATAAAATCTGTAATAACAGCCACTGAAACGAAGGATAAGAAGAGTTCGGAAACTGCTCTTGCTGCTGCCGCACCTGCCATCGCCAAGGCAGCTTCCAAGGGCGTATTTCATAAAAAGACGGCTTCGCGAAAGATTTCGAGGTTAACCAAAAAGGTAAACGCCCTTCAGGGGTAATTCCCTCACATTCTTCTTTCAGAACAATCCCTGTCAAAAGCCTGACATCATTAACCGGTATGCCTTCTCAGCTGCATCATTTGACAGCTTGATGAGGGCATTGCTCCGGTTTGTATTCCTGGTATTCAGGTCAGTGAAGGTGTAGTCCTGGATTGCCGAAAAATTTTTGTCATTCCAGATAAGCTTGTGGGTGTCTTGTTCTTCAAAGACAAGTTCCATTCCCACTGTCAGGCGTTCTCCTGCCGCCAGGCCTGTACTCTGGTAAGAGATAGGGGAGGTTACGATGCTGTTTACACTGCCCTTGAAGACTGCATCCGCCGTTTCGCGTCGGTCGACCAGCGCGAACCTACCTCCTATGATAAATTGATCGATAAAATGATTCCTGATGGTATTTTCGACATTGGCCTCACTTGTCTTGTTGGCAAAATTGTCGATGAATACCGTTCGTATTTTTTTGTCGATATATTCTCCGCCGGGGCTGAAGCGATAACCGCAGCCTGCGACGAGAACGACTGACAGGAAAACCGCGACAACCATTATTCCGCGGCAACGAAGCAATAGACGTCCTGCGCGGGAAATAACTTCTATTCCGTTGTCACTGAACGACGATATTGACGAGCTTCTTGGGGACATATATTTCTCTCACTACCTTCTTGCCAGATATGAAATTGATAATCTTCTCATCACTGAGAGCGAGGGCCTTGATCTTCTCGCCGTCCTCATCTACGGGTACGACCATCCTGCTCCTTACCTTGCCGTTTACCTGAATGACTATGGTTATTTCCTCTTCTGCGGCAACCTCGTGATCATACGCCAGCCAGGGAACGTCAGCCAGACTGCCTTCATAACCCAATGCCCTCCAGAGCTCCGCAGTTATGTGAGGAACAATGGGCGCTAACAATATTATTATCGTCTCGATGGTCTCTCTGATGATGGACAGTGCGATAGTATCTTCCTTTGCCGGCCTCTCAATCAGGTACAGGGCATTGACGAGTTCCATGACTGCGCTTATGGCCGTATTAAAATGAAAACGGTCCTCGATATCACGGGTCACTCTCCTGATTGTCTGGTGAGTTTTTCGCCTCAGGTTTTTCAGTTCGCCTTCGAGCGTCTCACCTCCGCTTGCGGACCTAACAGTCTCGATGTCATCGAGGTAGTCCATAACAATCCGCCACGCCCTGTTGAGAAAACGGAACGATCCCTCAACCCCCTGATCGCTCCACTCGAGGTCCTTCTCTGGGGGCGCTGCAAAAAGGCAGAACATCCTTGCCGTGTCGGCGCCGTATTGTTTGATGAGGTGATCGGGATCGACGACGTTCTTTAAGGATTTGGACATCTTTTCCGATTTGCCGATAGTGATGGCGGTCTCGCACTGTGTGCATTTATCGTCTTTCACCTCATCGGGAAACAGATAACCGTGCTCCCTGCAATGCGCCGTCTCCTTGCAGACCATGCCCTGAGTCAGGAGATTGGTGAAAGGCTCGTCAAAGTCAAGAACGCCAAAGTCTCTCAACATCTTCGTATAGAAACGCGAATAGAGAAGATGTAGTATGGCGTGTTCAATCCCGCCGATATACTGATCTACCGGCATCCAGTAGAGGACCTTTTTACAGTCAAGACCAGGTTTCTCCGCGCACTGGGGAGAGCAGAACCGGTCAAAATACCAGGAGGATTCTACGAACGTGTCCATCGTATCAGTTTCGCGCTTTGCAGCATTGCCGCACTTGGGGCATCGCGTTTCCGCGAACGCCTTGTACTTCCCGAGGGGCGACCCGCCATCTCCCGTTAATTCCACGTCTCTGGGCAATACTACGGGAAGATCATTTTCCGGCACCGGCACCGTGCCGCATTTAGCGCAGTAGATGATGGGAATGGGAGCCCCCCAGTAGCGCTGACGCGAAATACCCCAGTCTCGCAAACGGTACTGTATGGTCTTCTTGCCCCGGCCTATGGATTCCAGATATTCTGCGATTGCATCGAGGGCCTTCATGTTTTCCATGCCGTTGAATTGTCCCGAATTGATGAGCATGCCTTCATCCACGTAGGCTTCCGTCATGGTGTGGACATTGAGGGACTTGTTAGGTGGCTGTATGACCACGATGAGGGGCAGATTATACTTCTTCGCGAATTCAAAGTCACGCTGGTCATGCGTTGGAACTGCCATGACACAGCCTGTTCCGTACTCCGCAACAACGAAGTTTGCGGCGAAGATGGGCATCCTCTTTTTAGTCACGGGATTAAGGCAGTAGGCATCCAGGAATATGCCTTCCTTATCGTAGTATTCCGAAGTCCTCATCAACTTGTCTTGCTTCTTGACCTTGTCAACGAACTCTCTGACTTCTTTCTCAACCGGCGTCCCCTTGGTCAGATCGATGACGAGGGGGAGTTCGGCGGCGACGAGCATGAATGTGGCCCCGTATACGGTGTCCTGCCGTGTCGTAAAGACTTTGATTACATCATTGCCCTCTGCCATGGGGAAGAGTATCTCGCATCCAAAACTCTTGCCTATCCAGTTCTTCTGCATAGTGATGACCCGTTCAGGCCATCCGGGAAGTCTATCGCAATAATCGAGAAGCTCATCAACGTAATCAGTGATGCGGAAAAACCACTGGTCGAGATATTTCTCTTCCACCTCTTTAGAGCATCTCCAGCACAGACCGGCCTCCACCTGTTCATTTGCCAGCACCGTTTTACAGTCAGGGCACCAGTTCACAATGGAACTTTTTTTGTAGGCAAGCCCCTTCTCGTACATCCAGAGAAAAAATAGTTGTTCCCAGCGGTAATATTCCGGCTCACACGTGGAAAGCTCTCTGTCCCAGTCATAGCTGAATCCCATCTCCTTGAGCTGTTTTTTCATATAGGCGATGTTTTGATTTGTCCATGTTGCCGGGTGAATCTTATTGTCGATGGCGGCGTTTTCCGCAGGCATGCCGAAGGAATCCCAGCCCATAGGATGCAGGACGTTGTATCCGTTCATCCGCTTGTAGCGCGCCACTACATCGCCGATGGTGTAGTTCCTCACATGGCCCATATGAATTTTACCGGAGGGATACGGAAACATCTCCAGGAGGTAGTATTTCTTCTTGTCAGGATCCTCTGTGACCTTAAAAATACCACTGTCTTCCCAGATTTTTTGCCATTTCTTTTCAAGTTCCCGGGGCTTGTACTTTTTTTCCATAAATCATCCAGCCTCCAAAATGCTCAAGGATACCCCTTCTTCAACGCCTGTCGTCAACACTTAAGGATAATATCATCATGAATGAGAACTGCCGGTGAGTCCGTTTATATTTGGACCTGCTTCTTCTTTGTACAATTTCAGATATATGGCATCGAGAATACCGTTTATGAAAGAGCCGGAATTTTCAGAGCCATACAATTTGCCTAAATCTATAGCTTCGTTAAGCGTGACTTTGGGGGGTATGTCCGGACAGTATAAGAGCTCGTAGACGGCCATGCGGAGGATATTCCTGTCGACCCTCGACATCCGCGCGAGTGACCAGTTATCGGAACAACTGCTTATGAGACTGTCTATTTCCTCTTTCTTATCGCAAGCGCCTTCTATCAAGAGGGAAGAAAATTTTCTGGACTCTTCCGGCGCACCAAAATAATTCCAGAAAATCGCAATAGCCTCAGCGGCATCGATATCTAAAACATCCAGCTCGTAAAGAACTTGTAAGGCAATCTCTCTTGCCTTTCTCCTTTGATGCATTAATTCCTCTGGATCTGTTGCATCAGACGCCGTTCATGACGGGTCTGCGGAAAATAAAAGACGAGACATAACAGCCTTGAAAAAATGTTGCCTTGTCATTTCGATCGCCGCACCCGCTCACTGCCGTCGCGGTGACAGTCTTCGCTCACTCTTTCTCGAAATGACATCAGATAAAAATTTCAGAAGGTCTCAGGCTATAATTTTCTGAAGAGATCCACCATTTCGATGGCCGACATGGCGGCATCCCAGCCCTTGTTTCCCGCTTTGGCTCCCGCCCTTTCAATTGCCTGTTCGATGGTGTCTGTGGTCAATACGCCGAAGGCTACAGGCACCTCCGCCTCCAGACCGACGCTCGCTATCCCTTTGGTCACCTCGGCGCTGATGTATTCAAAATGGGGTGTCGCCCCCCTGATCACTGCACCAAGGCAAATCACGGCGTCAAATTTCGCAGCCTTTGCCAGCTTTTTGGCCATAGCGGGTAATTCAAATGCACCGGGAACCTTATAAATAAGAATGTCCTTCTCTTCCGCGCCTGCCCTGGTAAGCGCATCAACAGCGCCGTCAATCAGTCTTCCGCAGATAAAATCGTTGAATCGACTGGCGACAATGCCAAACTTCATTCCCTTGGCTACAAGCTTTCCTTCTATGGTTCTTGGCATATTCTCCTCTCCCTCGTGTAATCCTGGAACCTGACCTTCAGTTCATGTCCGCGCGCTATAATAAAAAAACTATATCTCCAACAAATGGCCCATCTTTTTCTTTTTTGTCTTCAGATATTTGATGTTACTCTCGTTTGGTTTTATTTCGATGGGGACGCGATCGGTAACGGTTAAACCGTACCCTTCCAGGCCCACAATCTTCTTGGGATTATTGGTCATCAGTTTCATCTTCTTGACACCCAGATCTGCAAGTATCTGTGCGCCGATACCGTAATCACGTAAATCCGCCTTGAAACCGAGGGATATATTGGCTTCAACAGTGTCTTTTCCACGTTCCTGCAATTCGTAGGCCTTGATTTTATTAACGAGGCCGATACCCCTGCCTTCTTGATGCATATATACAATAATACCTTTCCCCGCCTCATCCACCATTTCCATGGCTCTGTGAAGCTGGGAGCCGCAGTCGCACCTCTCCGATCCGAAGACATCACCGGTAAGGCATTCCGAATGAACCCTCACCAGGACCTCGTCGTCCGGTTCAATATCTCCCTTCAACAGAGCAACATGTTTCATATCATCCACGTCATTTTCGTAAACGATGACTTTGAATTGACCTCCGTAAAGGGTGGGAACTGTTGCAGCGGCAGCCCTCCTGATCAGGGATTCATGCTGCATCCTAAACTGGATGAGATCGGAGATGGTCACTATCTTGAGATCATGTTCCTTGGCGAAGATTTCTAGATCAGGGATTCTGGCCATGCTGCCGTCGTCCTTCATAATTTCACATATTACGCCCGCAGGTTTCAGCCCGGCCAACCGCGCGAGATCCACGGAGCCTTCGGTCTGACCTGTTCTCACCAGCACTCCGCCTTTTTTTGCGCGTATGGGAAAAATATGCCCCGGGCTTACGATGTCGTCAGGCGTAACGTCATCTGCTACGGCCGTTCTTATTGTCGTTGCCCTGTCGGCTGCGGAAATTCCGGTCGTCACTCCGCGCTTCGCTTCTATAGACACCGTAAAGGCGGTGCCGAAGCAGGATCGATTATCCACCACCATGGGGTGGAGGTTAAGTTTATCGGCAAGATCTTCACTCAGGGACAGGCATACAAGCCCCCTGCCGTATTTTGCCATGAAGTTAATTGCCTCAGGCGTAACAAATTCTGCCGCCATGCAGAGGTCGCCCTCATTTTCTCTGTCCTCATCATCAACCAGGATGACCATTCTGCCGCTCTTGATATCTACAATGGCCTCTTTTATTGTACTTATACCCATCTTTCCACCTTCAATAATTTAGTTCCAAATGCTCCGTTGCTCTAGAAATTCCCATGACCCTGTGCGAAAGGAATGGCGATTCATTTCAAGAATCCATGCTCCGCAAGGAAACTCAAGTTAATCCCTTTGTCGGGATTGAGGAATTTCTCCACATATTTTCCGATTATATCCGTTTCAATATTAACCGTATCGGCCGTTTTCTTAAATCCTAAAGTCGTGTTCCGGACCGTATGCGGAATTATATTAACATAAAATCTGTTTTTTTCACAACGATTTACCGTCAGACTTATACCGTCGACGGCGACGGATCCCTTTTCTACGATGTACCGGCCTAATTCTGGGTCGATTTCCACAATGAACTGGATTGAATTTGCCTTATTCACTTTCTCTTGAATCTTTCCTATGCCGTCCACATGGCCAAGGACCATGTGTCCTCCCAAGAAACCGTTCAGCCGCAGGGATTTTTCCAGGTTCACCTTATCGCCTGACTTTAGCGCTTTAAGATTTGTCCTGGCCAGGGTTTCCGCGGACACGTCCGCGGAGAATCGCTTGTCTCCTTTCTCCACTACCGTGAGACAGGCACCGCTGACGGAAATGCTGTCGCCGATATTTATGTCACCCAAATTCATGGATGTATCGACAATGAGAAGGCCGTCTTCTCCTTTCCTCGACATCCTGTTGACTGTTCCTAAGTCTTCTATAATCCCTGTAAACATGACCGTTTAAATTTGCCGTCGATAACTTTCTTGATCAGTCATCTGTGTTCATCTTTTTTTACGTTGAGGAGATCCTTCAGTCCTTCCATAAAATCACTGACGTCGCGAAACTCCCTGTATACCGACGCGAACCGGACATAGGCAACGTCGTCCAAAATTTGGAGCTCTTTCATGACCTGCTCGCCAATGGCCGATGAGGGGATTTCTTTATCCTGATACTCCTGACAGTGCCTCTCGATTCTATCCACGATGCTTTCGATTGCATCAGTGCTTATGGGGCGTTTTTCACAGGCCCTCTTAATGCCGGAGCGTATTTTCGTTCTGTCAAACGGTTCTCTGCGTCCATCCTTCTTGACCACCATCGGAAGAACTTCTTCCACAAATTCGTAGGTCGTAAAACGTTTTCCGCAGGCGATGCATTCCCGTCTTCTCCTTATGGCATCTCCATCCTTGCTTATCCGGGAGTCAATAACCTTGTTTTCTGCATTTGCACAGAAAGGACACTTCATAACCGATACACCGTGACACCGGCCTCCTTCAATATATCTTCCGCCAGCTTATCCCCATACTCTGCCTTTACAACCACCGTGACTACGCCTGCGTTGATGATCATCTTGGCGCATATGATGCACGGGTGGTTAGTGCAGTAGAGTGAGGAACCGTTTACACTTACTCCGTGGAGTGCGGCCTGAATGATGGCATTCTGCTCTGCGTGAAGTCCGCGGCAGAGTTCATGACGCTCACCGGAAGGAACACCCAGTTGTTCGCGTAAACAGCCGACATCCAGGCAGTGCTGAAGACCGGAGGGGGCGCCATTGTAGCCCGTGGCGAGTAGTCTACGATCCTTCACAATAACAGAACCAACTCTCCGTCTTAGGCATGTGGAACGTTTCGAGACGAGATCAGCAATATCCATGAAATATTCGTCCCATTCCGGTCTGCGCTTTTTCCGTCGGGGGACTTCCGGCTTTGAACGTCCCGTCTTAGCCATTTTCTGTCAGCCTCTCTGTACTCTATCGAATATATATAGTCACTAATTCTTATTTGTAAAGTCGCTTTCCGATATCCCCGATTTTATCGAGCCTTCTCTGATGGCGGCCGCCTTCAAATTCCGTATTCAACCACAAGTGGACAATTGATTTTGCCGCTTCCTCCTCCGTTCGCCTACCCGCAAGAACGAGGATGTTTGCGTCATTGTGCAGCCTGCTCATGCGGGCCGTCTCTTCATCGAGGCACAGCGCCGCTCTCACGCCAGGGAATTTGTTTGCGACAATACTCATACCGACACCGGAACCGCATACGAGGATGCCCCGGTTAAACTCCCCGGCAGATACTCTTTGCGCCACAATGGAACCGAAGTCCGGATAATCCACGTTGGCCGGACTGTCAGTCCCGGCGTCCGTCACGTCGTATCCCATTTCAGCAAGGTGCTGTTTGACAACTTCTTTTAAAGGGAACCCCGCGTGGTCGCTACCTATGATTATCTGGCCCATTTTATCAAAGTTTATCTGATTTCCTGAATATCAGGACAGCGTTGACTCCGCCGAAACCGAATGTGTTCGACATGGCCGTATCGATATTTTTCTTCCGCGCCTTGTGGGGAACATAATCGAGATCACAATCGGGGTCAGGGTTATCCAGATTGATAGTCGGTGGAATAATGCCTTTATAAATAGACATCGCCGATATAATGGCCTCCACGGCGCCTGCGGCTCCCAGGAGATGACCGGTCATGGATTTTGTAGAGCTAACAGCAAGATTTGGGGCATGTTTGCCAAAGACCTTTTTAATGGCCTGTGTTTCATAGAGGTCGTTCGGAGGCGTCGATGTGCCATGCGCATTTATGTAATCGATGTCGGCTGGTTTCATACGGGCGTCTTTCAGGGCGGCTGACATGCATCTGGCCGCTCCTTCATGTCCGGGAGGAGGTATCGCCATGTGGTAGGCATCACTCGTCGATCCGTAGCCGACCACTTCCGCATATATCCTGGAGCCTCTCCTAAGAGCTGAAGCCAGTTCCTCCAGGATCAAAACACCGGAGCCTTCTCCCATAACAAAGCCATCCCTCTCTTTGTCAAAGGGACGACTCGCTTTCTCGGGCTCGTCATTTCTTATGGATATGGCCCTCATTGCGTTGAAGCCGCCCACACCTAAGGGTGTAATAGCGGCGTCAGTGCCTCCGGCGATCATGACATCTGCATAACCGCCGCTGATGATCCTCATGGCGTCCCCTACGGCATTTGTGCCGGAAGAGCAGGCAGTGGTGGGACAACTTATCGGGCCTTTAGCTCCGCATCTGATCGATACATGACCTGCGGCAAGATTTGCAAGGACGGCCGGGATGGAAAAGGGGGACATTTTTCTGGGGCCGCCACTGAGTATTGCTACTTTCGCTCTCTCCATAGTTCCAAGACCGCCGATTGCCGATCCGATAATTACTCCCACCCGTTCTGCATTCGTTTCACTAATGCGCAGTTTCGCATCCGACACAGCCATCCCAGCGGCTGCCAGGGCGTAGACAATAAAGTTATCGAGCTTGCGAAGCTCTTTATTGCTCACATAATTTAGGGGATCAAAGTTCTTCAGTTCCCCGGCGATCTGTGTCTTATGTCCGGCGGCATCGAATTTTGTTATTCTCCCGATTCCCGATTGTCCCCTGCAGATTGCCTTCCACGTATCCCGGGCAGAATTGCCAAGAGGCGTGACCGCACCGATTCCGGTTATAACGATTCTTCTTTTCAAAGAGGATTGTTTCCTTCGCGACGTATTAATATTATGTAACCCCTTTTTTCTTGAGGAATTCGATCACGTCTTTTATCGTGCGGATTTTTTCCAGCTCTTCATCGGAGATTTGCAATCCGAAATTTTCTTCCATTTCCATGATCAGTTCAACCAAGTCAAGGGAATCGGCTCCCAGATCATCTATGAAGGATGCTTCCGGCACACATTCTTCTTTTGTGACATCCAGGCGCTGCACTATAATCTCTATGACTCTATCCTCGAGTTTCATCAATACTTCCTCCTCCATGCATAAACTAATTTATGACACCGTATCGCACAAATAAAGACCGCGCCGTAGACGCGGAATCTTTAAAAATCCATCTGCTGTGGATGTCTTGTTGCCGGCGCAAGCCTTAAGACATCTTTTCTGTCGGAATGACCTGCCGGCCCTTATAAGTTCCGCAATTCGGGCAGACGTGATGAGCAAGCTTCGGTTCACTGCACTGTGGGCACGCAGTGGCAAGTGAAGGCTTGAGAAAATCGTGCGACCTCCTCTTGTTTCTCCTTGTTCTCGAATGTCGTTTTACTGGATTTGGCATAATTCTCTTCCTCTATATTAAATTTTCTTGTTTTCTACTACTCTGAGTTTTTTTAGAACTGCCAGCCTTTCATCGATGAACTCGGCATGGCAGCCACAGCTTGCCGTGTTGAGATTCATTCCGCAATGTGCACATAGACCTTTGCAGGCGTCTGTACAAAGAACCTTGATGGGAATCTGCAGCATGACCTGTTCAAATATGAGATTATCGAGGTCTATTACATCATCCTGATAATACCCGTATTCAAGGTCCTCCGCACTCAGTTCGTCTTCCTGCTTCGACACGTTCTTATCCGGGACAAACGTGTAACGAAAACTAATCTTTATGGGCAGATGGGTTACTTCCAGACACCGGCAGCAGTTTGCAGCAACGGTGGTTTCCATATTCCCATCGATAAACACGGTCTCACGGATCCTTTTAGCCTTGCAGAAAACATCAATCCCCTGGATGGAAAAATCGTTTTTTTCCTTCTCAGGGAGGAGATCCCGAAACCAGTCGCCGTCCTTATGCAGCGATATTTTTAATCCCTCATCGGGGATGTTATTGATAATTATTTTCACTGCACTTCTTTAATTATATGCGTCGGATTCTATTCGTAAAATGTATCCCAGGCATGCGATGAGCTGTTGCTGTAAGGTGCGAAGTAGATTATAAAATGGCCTGATTGTCAAGTATAATTTTACCCTTAGAAATCCGGCTTGACAAGCGAAAGTTGCAGCCCTATAAGAAGGTCATCAAAGAGATGGATACGGTTAAATATAATGACTGAAAAGGAAAATGTCAGAACCCGCTTCGCCCCGTCTCCGACAGGTTTTTTGCATATCGGCGGGGCGAGAACAGCTCTTTTTTCCTGGCTTTATGCCAGGCACGAGGGCGGGAAATTTATTCTCCGGATTGAGGATACCGATCAGGTTCGTTCGACGGAGGAATCAACAAAAGCGATTCTCGATGCTCTGACATGGCTGGGGCTCAACTGGGATGAAGGACCGTTTTTTCAGGCACAACGTGTAGATATCCATAGAGAAATGGCAAGAAGGCTCCTCAATGAAGGCAAGGCCTATTGCTGCGTATGTACTCCTGAAGAGCTGGAAGGCAAAAGGAAGAAGGCGCTCGCGGAGGGGAGAAAGCCAAAGTATGACGGCACGTGCCGGGACAAGAACCTTCCTAGGTCGGTCTACGCCGTGGTGCGCTTCAGGTGCCCTGACACGGGCGTGACCGTAGTAAATGACCTGATTAAGGGGATGATAACATTCAATAACGAGGAACTCGATGACCTAGTCATAGAAAGAAGCGACGGCTACCCTACATACAACCTTGCCGTCGTCGTGGACGACGCCCGGATGGAGATAACCCACGTGATCAGGGGAGATGACCATCTGAACAATACGCCCAGGCAGATCCTTCTCTATGAGGCGCTGGGATATAATATTCCTCAATTCGCACACGTTTCCATGATCATGGGCTCGGATAAGGCGCGCCTGAGCAAACGTCATGGGGCGACATCGGTCATGGCCTACAAGGAAATGGGCTATCTGCCCGAGGCCGTGGTGAATTATCTCGTCAGGCTCGGCTGGTCTTACGGGGACCAGGAGATATTTTCTTTAGATGAACTAATCCGAATTTTTACCCTTGAGTCCGTCGGAAAATCCGCTGCTGTATTTAATCCGGAAAAACTTATCTGGCTGAATCAGCACTACATCAAGGAATGCGAATCCGAAAGGCTCGTGCAGGAGACTAGGCCATTCTGGCAGAACCTGGGTGTTGATACTTCAGACCGCGATCTTCTGAAACGTGTCGCTAATGACCTGAAAACGAGATCAAAGACCATGGCGGAGCTTGCCGATGCAAGCCTGTTTTACTTCACGGATGATATTGTCTATGACAAGGAGGCGGCGGATAAATATCTCAATAAAGGGATTGTGGATCACTTGGCTGCCATATCTGAACGGCTTCCCTCGCTCCAGGATTTTACGAAGAAGGGCATGGAAAATTTTCTACGTGCCGTTGCCGGAGAGAGGGGCGTAAGTCTCAAGGTGATTGCCCAGCCACTACGAGTCGCACTGACGGGGAAAACCGTAAGCCCTGGCGTTGATGAAGTTATGATCACCCTCGGCAAAGAGAAAGCCATTAAACGCATAAGAAAAGCAATTGCGTTCATTAATAGTAGAAATTGATTTTGACCTTGACATTTCAGGGCTGATTGACTAATAAGTCACCCTCCAATTATGTCGTCTGCGGTCCCATCGTCTAGTGGTTAGGACGCTGGCCTCTCACGCCGGAAACTCGGGTTCAAGTCCCGGTGGGACCACCATAAAGTTATAGGTGAATAATACCCTCTAATACCTTCCTATGTCTTCAAGGGAAGGAGATCTTCGGTAACTTATATATAGGGGGAGGAACAAGAAAGAAATGACTCCTACTGGCTCAAACCATTTCATATCTTGAATTGAGACAGGCTATTTTCCAAATTATGTGCGCCCTGCCGGATGGCTTCTAAGGAAGATCTCAATTTTTCCTCTGTGTTAAGATCTTCTATATGCCCTATAGCAGTGTCCAAAGTTTGGATCAACGCCTGATGATCTTCAATCAATTTATTGACTATGCTTGAAAATCCGTCAATCATTTGATTGATTTGCGTACTTTTTTTCTTGAAGTAGTCATCCCTGCGTAAAATCACCCTCCGTGTCAAATCACCCTGGGCAAGTTTTTCTAACGTTTGAGAAAAATTTTCCAAAGGCCCACAGATCCTATGGGTAACGAAAACCATATGAGTGCCAAATAAAATAAATAGGACGATGACGGCAGGTATCACTCTTTGGAGAAGAATCAGGAATGCATATGCCGCTTTAAATTGTACTTCTAAATCATTAGAAAGGGTCATATCTAAGGCAAAGGGATAAAACAAGAAGGAGAGCATAACAATTATGGTGAATGTCAGATACAATAAAACATTTACGATAATCCTCAACTGAATATCTTTATCAATCAAGAAATTTTTTAATTGTCTCTGATGTTTGTTCATGGTTTATTTCTCCTTCTCGATTACCTGAGCACTTGAAAAATCATATTCATATTTAACATCTGCAATGTCATGACTGCTTTCTGCTTTAAACACAGATGTCAGGGGTTGCTTTCCATTACCGGAGATAATTTCAATCCTCACACCGTTGGAGGGACTGAATAAGAAATTCGACCGTATGAGCGTGCCCGACGGCGGATTTCCACCTAGCACATAGTCACCCACCGCACCAAGATATTCATTATTTTCGGCATAATAAATTTGTTCCGCTTTGGCAAAATACATCAAATCGTGTTTGATCATGACGTTAAATGATTTTGTTATGTAGTAACTCATACCCAACTCCGCCAAGATTACGAGTATAATCATAAATAAGATACCCTTGAGAAGTTCTATTACTGTAAGTTCACTTCTGTCTAAATCTATGTTGAAGACTTTCATTGCCTTCTGTCCCCCTTGTCCCTCAACTTTCCAATGGTCCCAATATTGCTTATAATAAACAGAAAAATATTTCAATTATATTCAGCCGAATTGCCTCACATTAAATGTTACCCAAGGAGGTGAATAAAAGAGATCGTTGACTCATAAATCGATGTTACCGAGCATCGACTTCCAAAAGGGAGGGATAATCATGAGTCCACGGTCCAAAAGA